>CP070732.1:960846-1071174 GCA_020347565.1 Methanobacteriota archaeon
ATCGACTGAGAGGCCTGCCCCACAGCTCTTGCACTTATAGGATATCGCTAAACCGCCGTCACGAACTCTGTCCAGTAAGTCATTCAGATTCACATTGACGTGCTTCACAGTCGTTGACGATCCTTTCTCTCGCACGTTCCCGGCTTCCTTCCACATAGCTATACTCTCATACTCCTTGGCCGCGTCTTCGAATCTTCTTGCCAGTGATAGGTTCTTGGCCCGAGTGACACATTTATCCCATTGACAGATTCTCTCATATGAGTTAACGTCCACATTCATCCTGCCACTGAACTCGGTCAGCCCCAACTGTGTCATGATCTTCGGCCGAAGCTCTGGATGTCGACCTATGACCTCACTCACTGTCATTGCTCTTCTCTGGTCCTCCATCTCTCGCTCATAGGCAAGCTGCCTAGCGTGCTGTTCATCACATTCCTTGCATGTCTGCTTCTTGTCCAAAAGGGAGTCAGCGAACGGAAGTCGCTTCCCGCACTTGGCACAGGTGAGTCTCATCGACTTCTTACCTTGCCCTGGTTGGGTCATACGAGTCCCACAATACGCGCATGCAACGCTACCAGGCGACGTGTGTCGTCCGCATTTGGGGCAAAATGCCGCCATTCTCCTCGACCCAAGCCCGAATCGCCTCATGCGCCTTAAGGGCTTCTCTCCGCCCCTATGGCCTCTTCTCTGACGACCATCGACCACCGAGAAACACTATTGCCGAAAAGACGCCGGTATCGCTAGGCTTGAGATCGCTGATGCCCTGGCGAAACCTGCAACGGCTCCGGCCCCTCAATCCGCCGTGATTGAAAAGAATCCGCCACTTCCTGGCTATGCTTGAACTGTCTCCGCTCGGAGACTGTGAGTGAACCACCCATGGCGGGCAGATTAACTGGGATTTCTCTATTTATAACGCTCTGTCACATGCAACGGTCAGCGCACCCGAGACGGCGCTTGCACTGCGCGGTCGGCCCCGATCAGCCCTTCGACTCCCTGACGTACACCTGGACGAGGGTTATCGCAGCCAATCCAAGGGCGCCCGAGATAGCGAACGGCACCAGCGTGCCGTCCAACGCGCCAGGAAGGCCTATGTCGGCGCCGTAGAAGTGGTCGAATATGATGCCTCCGATCGGGGCACCTATGACCGCGCCGAGGGCCGACATCGATTCGAGAACCCCTATGAGCCTCCCCCTCACGTCCTCCGGGACGATGTCCGCCTGAAGCGCTCGCAGTGCCGGACTTGCGACCTGGAACGCCATGCTACGGAGTCCCAGGAAGAGGACCACTAGGACCAACGACCACGTGGTCGGTATGAGAATGGTGGCGACGAAGGCGAAGCTCCCGCCGACGACGAACAGCTTCTTCCGGCCCACCTTGTCCGAGAGCCTCCCAGACGGGAAAGCGACCAACGCTCCAAGACCCATAGCGATGCCCACCAGAAGGGAGATGTGTTCCCCACCCAGCTCGAACCTCCACAGGAGGAACAGGGCCATCAGTGGGCCGATGCTCGAGAACGAGAACCCCTCCATCATCGCGTTCAGATAGAGCACATTCAGATTCCTGACGCTTTCCGGCTTGGCGCCATCCGGTCGGAATATCTTCCTGAGGCTGAGCTTCGCCTTCTTGGTCTCCGGAGTCCTCGCATCGGTGACGTATAGCCAGACGAGTATAGTCCCCGCAAGGGCGAGGAGCGCGGTGAAGTAGAAAGGGAATCTGTAGCTGTCCATCTCGGAGAAGTTCAAGAGCTCCTTCGCGAACATGACCAGGCCGCCGCCGGCGAACGGGCCGATGACGAACCCCAGGTTGGACGACATGACTATCTTGCCCATCGCTGCGCCCCTCTGTTTCGACGGCGTCGAGTCGATCACGAGGGCCTCGCTGACGGGCCATACCATCGCGCTGGCCACGCCCTGGAACCCTCTCACGAGGACGAGGCCGTACCATGTGTCAGGGAAGGTGAACAGTATCGCGAAGACCACGTAGAGCGAGCTTCCGACGAGGATGAGCCGCTTGCGCCCGACCCTGTCCGAGAGGTCTCCGAAGTAGGTCGACAGAGCCGCCCTGGTCAATACGAACGCGGAGAACATCAAACCGATCTCCAGCGCGCCCGCGCCGAGGTTCTCTGCATAGACCGGGAATAGCGGGAAGATGAGTCCGAACCCCAGGCTTACGATGAAGTCGAGCGAGGCGAGGTAGTTCACGTTCATCCTCGCTTCGTCCTCACTGAGCAGGTACGAAGCCATCGGTCACATCCCCAAGAGCGGTGGTCACCCTCGGCCGAAAAGGTCGACTCCGGCACGAAGGTTTCTCAATATGATTGCGACCAAGGATTTGCCGGTTACCCTGAGACCACAATCGGGGTGAGCATAGGCTATCGAATCCGGACCGACCGCCCTAGCCGTCGACTCGAGAAGAGCGCACACGGACTCCGCGTCGCCGACCTCATTCTCGCTCATCGGTGTCACAGCGATGCATCCGGCTCCGAGGAGCTTGCCGTTATCCGAGAACCGAGCGTCCCCAAGGACGTCCATGTTGGGCCGCTCCTGCCGACCCGCAAAGCCGAGGCTGACGACCGACACGTTCTCCAGCCTCATCAGGTGCGACAGCACGCCGTACCGTCCGACGTATCCGCATACATGTACGCTCGTCCGCTCGACCGGCAGGCCGTCCGCTATCCTGTCGAGGAGGGCCACGCGCTCCTTAATGTCCCCGTAACCCTGAGAGAGGAACGGCTCGTCGATCTGGACATGGGCGCCCAGGTCGGCCAGGGACTCCGCTATCGGGGCCAAGGCATCCGCGATGTCTTCGTAAAGCGTGAAATCTCTGAGGCCGCCGTAGTGCGACCCCGCACTCCTGCTGCCGCAGGTCATGCCCAGCGTCGTCGGGCCTGTTATGGCGACCTTCACATCCATGTCCGGATGCTTGGACCGTATGTACGCGAGATCCTTCACCTTCGAGAAATCCGAAGCGTCACCTTTCAGCTCGACCTTGTCTGCTATGAACGGCACGCCGTTGGAAACGCTCAGACCAGACAAGGACTCTGCGAAATATGACACCATATCAGTCCTCTGCTCGCCGTCGGATATGATATCCATCCCGAGGCTGCTTTGGAACGCTATCGCTTCGTCTATTGACTCGAGCAGGTCCTCCCTGAACCGATAGAGGCTGCCGATCGTGGTCGTCCTCAGCGTTGCCATGGCTAGCCTTTGACAGGGTCGTGGCCGATTAAGCCTTTTCGGTCGCGGCGCTCTGGAACCGTGGGAAACCGTTAATACTGATACGGCGTCCCGGGGCGCGTGCGACTTGTCGTCACGTCCTCGGAGGACGCAGCATCGATGAACATACGCAAGCGGCTGATCGAGCGGCGCGACTGGAACGAGAGCGGAAGCTTCGCGGATAACCCTGTGCTCACAGCGGGCGACTACATCATGGTCGGGACCGACAGGATACACCTGTTGGAGGACCACATCGACGGCAGGGTGGCCGACGTCACTGGCAGGAAGATAGACGTGACCATCTTCGCCTCCCGCCACAGTGCCGCCTCTGGCATACCGACGCTGACCGTGCACCCGATAGGCAACTACTCCACGGCGGAGTTCGGTGGGGAGTCTGGGCGACTGCCACCAGCGTCGCCTCAGATCATGACGGAGGCGCTGCGCATACTGCGCCGGAGGTCGGAGGGAATGGAATTCAAGGTGTCGTTCGAGACCACGCATCACGGACCGCTCACGGACGGGCCCGCCTTCTTCATCGAGATTGGGAGCGACGAGGGCTACTGGGAGCGCGAAGATGCTTCGGACGCGATAGCGGATACGATCCTGTCCATCGAGGAGACGCGGCACCCCGCGATCGTCTGCGTAGGCGGGGGCCACTACGCTCCCCGATTCACCGACCTCGCCCTGTCGCGCAAGGTGGCGATCGGCCACATGGCGGCGAACTACGCGCTCGAGTCACTCGACGATGAGATGATAGGGCAGATGGCGTCGGCGAGCATGGCGGCAGACAAGGTGTACTTCAACAAGAAGGGGATGCCGAAACCGAAGTACCGCGAGCTAAGGGGGCGATTCGCGTCGTGCGGGATCTCTGAGATAAGCAGCGACGACCTCGAGCCGCTTTAGGTCAGTGGACCGTCGTGCCGTCGAAGTCCTGCCCCAAAAGGGCCGACCTGAGGTTCTCCAGGCGCCTGCCGTCTACTATCGCGAGGGTTATGTTGGACCGCTCGGCCACGCGCGCGCCCGTCGGGTCGAACACGACGTTCGGACCGGCGCCTGCCGGCGTCCCCGCGACGAGCTTCACCAGCGCCTCGTGGGACATCTCGGGGATTCGCTTCGCTGCGCTGTCCTTGCGGGGATCCGACGTGTACGCGCCGTCGACCGAGGTGGCGTTCACCAGCAGCCGGGCACCGGCGCGCTCCGCAAGCGTCGCGGAGACGGCGTCCGTCGTGATACCCGGCGCGACGCCGCCCATAACCACTACGGAGTGCGACCCAGCGGCCGACACCGCCTCGTCGTAGTCCTCGGGGATGGTCTGGCTCGCCCTATCGCCCAGCGCCAGGGCCAGCAAGCGCGCGTTGAGGCGGGTGACGGCTATGCCCATCTCGTCCAGGACATCCTCGGACGCTCCCAACTCGCGGGCTGAGCGGATGTAATGACGCGCAATCCTCCCGCCGCCCGTGACGACCATCACCTTCCTCGATTCCGAGACCTCGACGAGCATCTTCGAGAGGTCGCGGATGTATGCGACATCGTCGCCATCGGTGATCAGAACAGAGCCGCCCAGCGACAGGACTACTGGTTCCATCGTGGTCAACCTTTATAATGGCGAACGCGCTAACCAGTACAAAAGGCTTCGGACCGGTTCTGAGATGACCGAGCTGACAGACCTGCAGAAATACGAGTTCCGCAGAAGCCTTGAGGAAGTTGGCAGGCTTTCGGGAAGGGGCACGGAACTGATCTCCCTCTACATACCGCCGACGAGACAGGTGTCGGATGTCGCGGGCTATCTTAGAAACGAGTACTCGCAATCATCGAACATCAAGTCGGCCAGCACACGCAAGAACGTGCAGGCCGCGATATCGTCGATCCTCTCGCGCCTGAAGAACTTCAAGCAGCCCCCGGAGAACGGCCTCGTGTTCTTCGTTGGCCACAGATCGGTAGGCGCGGACCAGACGAGCATGGTCCAGTTCGTGTTGGAGCCGCCCGACCCGGTCCAGACATTCGTGTATCGCTGCGACTCGTCGTTCTACACAGAGCCGCTGCAGCAGATGCTGGAGGTCAAGGAGAAGTACGGACTGATCGTCATCGACAGGAGCGAGGCCACCATTGGCATGCTGAACGGCAAGAGGATAGTCCCCATCAAGAACCTGCAGTCGCTCGTGCCGAGCAAGCACGGGCGCGGCGGCCAGTCGGCCAGGAGGTTCGAGAGAGTCATCGAGGTGGCCGCCCACGAGTACTACAAGAAGGTGGCAGACATCGCGAACGGAGCCTTCCTCGAGGAGAAGGACCTGAAGGGCATGATCGTCGGAGGGCCAGGACCGACGAAGGACTTCTTCGTCAAAAGCGAGTACCTCCACCACGAGCTGCAGCGTAAGGTGATCGAGTCGTTCGACACCGGCTACACGGACGAGTACGGGCTGAAGGAGCTGGTCGAGAAGGCGAGGGGCACGCTCAGGAGCCTCGACCTGATGAGGGAGAAGGATGTCATACAGAAGCTCTTCGAGGAGATCCGAAGGCCCGAGGGAGGCCTGGCAGTTTATGGGGAGGATGAGGTGAAGAACGCCCTGATGATCGGCGCCGTCGACACACTAATAGTATCCGAGGACCTCCGCAAGAAGAGGTTCAAGCTCGTCTGCCCGTCCTGCGGCAGCTCGCAGGAGCTGTTCGCCGAGGAAACACCTGACAACCCGAGGTGCGACCGATGCGGGGAGCCGGCTAAGGTCGAGGAAAGCGTAGACCTCGTCGAGGAGCTGCACAAGATGGCGGATGCCAACAGCACGAAGGTGGAGTTCATCTCTGCCGAGTCCGAGGAGGGGGAGCTGCTGGTCAAGGCGTTCGGAGGTCTTGCGGGAATACTCAGGTTCAGGGTGAGCTGATGGACGACGCTGGCGATCCGCTTTCCGCATTCCGCGAAGAGGCCGCCCGCGCGCTCAGGGCAGCGCTGGCCAAGGTGGGCGCCGCCGAGGCGGACCTATTGCTCGAGAGGCCGCCCGAGGGCATGGGTGACATCGCGCTCCCGTGCTTTTCGATCTCGAAGCTGCTGAGGAAGGCGCCGGACGCGATCGCCAAAGAGATCGTCTCCGTGATGACGTCTGGCGAGGAGATGGAGAGGGCGGAGGCGGTAGGCGGATACGTCAACATACACGCCAGGTTCGACAGACTGGCCGAGAGGGCCTTCACCGCAGCTCTCTCCGACGGCATGGAGTACGGCTCAGGGGCCCCGAGAGGCGAGCGCGTGCTGCTGGAGCACACGAGCGTGAACCCGACCGGCCCCGTCCACATAGGCAGAGCGCGCAACCCGATCATAGGCGATACCATAGCGAGGATAATGCGCCTCGCGGGCTACAACGTCACGACGGAGTTCTACGTCAACGACGTCGGGAGGCAGGTGGCGACGATGACGTGGGGCGTGAAGAACCTGAGGGTTGCCGAAGAGCCCGAGAGGGACAAGGACGACCACAGGTTCGTATCATACTATCGCGAGGCGAACAGGAAGTGCGAGGAAGACCCGGAGGCGCAGGCGCAGGTCAACGAGCTCCTGTTCAAGCTCGAGCACGGAGACCCAGAGACTGTGAGCTTGAACAGGCAGACGAGCGAGCGCGTTCTCAACGGCATGCTTGCGAGCCTCGCGGACATCAACGTGCACATAGACGGCTTCATGTGGGAGTCGAAGCTCGTGGAGGACGGCAGCGTCGACCGGGTGATCGATAGGCTCAAGGGATCGCGCTTCTGCCACGAGTCCGACGGCGCCCGCCATCTCGAGCTGGAGTCGTTCGGGATCACGGGGCGGGACACCAAATGGGTGTTCACGAGGGCTGACGGCACCTCCCTGTACACGACCAGGGACCTCGCCTATCACCTCGACAAGTTCTCCAGGTCGGACGTGGCGATAAATGTTCTGGGCGAGGACCAGAAGCTCGGCATGCAGCAGCTCGCTGCCGCGTTGAGCATCATCGGCTCCGAGAGGGCGCCCGAGACCGTCTTCTATTCCTTCGTCTCCCTCCCCGAGGGCAGGATGTCCACGAGGAAGGGCACGGTCGTGACGCTTGACGACCTCGTCGATGAGGCGAAGGAGAGGGCGTACGAGGAGGTCAGGAAGCGCAGGAAGGACCTGCCCGAGGAGAGGATGCGCGAGATAGCCAGGATCGTCGGCACGGGCGCTCTCAGATACAATATCGCGCGAATACAGGCGGAGAAGCAGATCGTGTTCAGGTGGGAGGAGGCGCTCAACTTCGAGGGGAGCAGCGCGCCCTTCGTTCAGTACGCCCACGCACGGGCGTGTTCGATAATGAGGAAGGCCAGCGCCGCCGTATCGCCCGACAGAGCCGCCGCCTGCGTCGGGAAGTTGACGACCGACCACGAGCGCGCGCTACTGAAGCTGATAGCGGCGTATCCGGCGACAGTGCGGGAGTGCGCGGAAGCCCGGAGGGTGCATACCGTGGCATCGTTCGCACAGGATCTCGCATCGCAATTCAATCAGTTCTACAGGTACGTTCCGGTCCTCAAGGCGGAAGGGGACACACGGGATGCGCGCATCGCGCTCGTCGAGGCGGCCAGGCGGACTCTGAGGAGCGCTCTGGGATGTCTCGGCCTCGAAGCCCCGGAGGAGATGTAGGTCATATCCTGAGGTTCCACTCCCTCCGCGAGTAGCACTCCCTCACGGACGAACCGACCAGCTCGCGCTCCCTGTCCACGAGCGACCCGGTCCTCAGCTCCGCATGGAACACGGAGCCGATCGACTCGGCCATCGCCGACTTCAGGTCGCCCATGCTGGGCGGCTGCGGGAGCAGGGAGGCGAGCGTGGTGACCCTCGCAGACGGCCTGGGTCCCGCCCCTCTGAGCACGGCGTCCATGGCATCGATGTCGCTGTCCACGATCACCGTGCCGTGGTGCAGCACCGACTCGTGCCTACGGAGTTGAGCGCTGCCCGAGACCTTGCGTCCCCCCACCTCAACGTCGTTCACTGGCCTGTGCCTCGCGTCGATGCCGAAGGAGCGGAGGGCGTCCGCGACAGCGCCGCAAACGCGCGAAAAGGCGTTCGCTCCCCCGCGTGCGACCTCCTCGACAGGCGCGATCACGGCGAACACGAGCTGTCCCTGATCGGTGTATATCGTGCTGCCGCCGGAGCGCCTTCGCACGATAGCCACGCCCCTCCGCGCACACTCCTGCAAGTCCAGCGCCTCCTCCGCCCTCTGGAAGTAGCCTATGGAGACCGTCGGCGTCGACCGCACGTAGAAGTGAAGCGTGTTCGGTACGGCGCCATCGGCGTGGCATGTCAGTATCGCATCGTCCATCGCGGCCGACTCCGGCGGCCCGACCTGCCCGCTGTCGATGAGCCTCCAAGCGTTGCTCATGCGTCACGACCATGGCAAAACAGGCGTAAAAGAGGTTTGGAGGGAAGTGGTTTGGCGCTCGGCCCTGGGACACGGCGCAGTGGAGCCCGCCTATTCCTTCTCCTGGCGCTGCTTCTCCTTCTGCTCCCTCTTGCGCTCCTTGCGCTCCCTCTTCTCCTTCTCCTTGCGCTCCTTCATCTCGGCCTTGTCCAAGCTCTTGCCCCTGTCGCGCCTCGGTCCCCTGCGCTCACGCCTCGACCATCTGCCTCTGAGGTAGAGGAGCAGCGGCACGAGTATGATCACGGCCGCGATACCGCCCCAGAGGGCGGCCTTCTTCCACGGAGCCTCCTTGACGACAAGAGACTCGTCGGCACGCGTGGTATAGGTGTCGACCGTGAGCTGGTTGTTGCTGGTCACGTTCAGCTTCAGCTTGTAGGTTCCCTGCTTGTCCGGTGTCCACTTGAACCTGACCTGCACGGTCTCGCCGATGTCTATCTGGACAACCGGCACGGTGCCGTTCCAGAGCTCGCTCGTGGAGCCGATGAGGGTGTCCTGGTCCCCGCCGACGATGTATACGCTCACCACCACGCCCGTGGCCACGGCGCTGCCCTTGTTCGTGAGATTGATTATGATCAGGCCCTGGTCGCCTTCGGTGAACTCCGCGGGCTCGTAGTACGGGCTGCCGTCGAACTGGACATCCGGCCTGGCACTCGGGTCTATCTTCACAGCGCGCTTGATGAAGGCGCTGTTGTTCGATGTGTCCGTGACGTTCAGCTCGACCGAGAAGGTTCCGACCTTGGTGAACACGTGCGTCACGTTCCACAGGCCGGTGCCGTTCAGCCAGGAGTCGGCGCCGAGGTCGTCCGCGAAGTACCAGACGAAGTACATGTCCTCCTTCTCGTCCAGGTTGTCGTCCGTGGCGTTGGCGTCAAGGATTATCGTCTCGTTCTCGATCAGGCTCGTGCCATATGTTGCGTTCTTGACGACGAAGCTCACGCTCGGAGCGGCCGAGTCGTTTACCTTGACAGTGAGGGTGGTGTTCTTCCAGTGTCCCGCCACGTCCGTCACGTTCAGCACGACTTCGTATGTCCCCGATTCGGCGAACGCATGCGTCACGTTCTTCTCATCGTCAGTCCAGTAGACCCTGCCAGACTCGTTCCCGTCGCCGTATTGGAACTCGAAGAAGTCGATCGTGCCGAGGGAGTCGCCGGTCGTCACCGCGTCATCCGTCGACGACGTCGCGTTGAACCACACCGCCTGTCCCTGGTCTACCTCGAGTTCGCCTGAGGTCTCGTTCACCTCAAGGTCCTTGATGCTTATCTCCGGGTCGGGGTCCATGCCGTCGGCCAAGACATATATCTCCGTCCAGTTGACGAGTCCGACGCTGTCGGTCACGGTCAAGTTGACCGTGTAGTTCGCCGCAGCGCTCGTGTAGTTGTGACCGACCGTCTTGTTGGCCGTCGTGACGTTCTCCGAGCCGTCACCGAAGCTCCATGTGTAAATCATCGGGTTGCGGTTCGGGTCCTCCGAGTCCTTCGCGGAGAAGTTCACCTCGGACCCCACGCGCACGATGTAACCCGTGACGTTGCCGCCGTCATCCTTCACGACGTACACGAGGCCCTGCTCGGCCTCCATGCTCGCGACTGCTGACGGCCCCTGGGAGGCTTCGAATGCGAGCGAGACCGCCTCCGGCCCGCCTATGTACTCCTCGGGGTCCACGACGAATGTCTCATAGCCCGAGACGACGACGTGCGAACTCGGGTCTCCGCTGCTGTTGTCCACGAGCTCGTAGCCCGTCGGCAGGGTCACGGAGTAAGTGCGGTTCATCGACGCTGTGTCGTAGGCCGCGAACAGCCATGCGGTGTAATCGTCGGCGCCGACGTCCATCTCCTCGCCGTCCTCCTCGTGCACGGTGTACGCGCACGAGTACGAGTAGTTAACGCTGCCCCTGTCGAGGACGGATGCGGCGCCAAGGTCGAGGGCGAACGAGCTGAGCGTGTCGTCAGCCATGTAGAAGTAGGTCTCGTTCACGATCAACATCTGAGAAGTGGTGATGTACTTCGCTCCGAAACCCTCCACCTTGTTCACGAAGGACGCCGCCTCGCTCACGTCGACCATGCCGTCCGGCACGGCCGAGTTGAGGTCGATCTGCATCCTGAGGCTCCCGACATCGCTGTAGTCTAGACCCGGGTATGCCTCATCGAAGGGCCACACGACGCTCTCGCTCAGCACGAAAGACTTGTAGTCGCCGCCGTACACTATCGCCACGTCGTCCCTGTCCTGGACCTGGTCGTTCAGCTGCATCGACTCGTCGTGGATGGAGCCTGGCGTCTCCAGAGTCAGGTCGAGCGGCATGATCTCCGCCGACGCACCGTCCGCGTCGACGCAGAGTGTGAAGTCTCCCGGGTAGGCATCGAACGTGAAGAACGTGCCCTCCTCGCTCCTGAGCAGCCTCTTAATCCATGGGACGGAGTCGTCCTGGCAGAGCAGGTAGGCGATCACGTTCGAGGCCGGGCCGCCCTCCGAGTCGGTGATGAAGCCGCTTACCCTCACGGACCTCGTCATGTTGACTACCAGTGCGTCATCCGATGTTACGGAGACTGGCTGCATGACGTTCATCTCGTATAGGTTCGCCTTGACCACGAGCGCGAAGTTCGCCGACACCCCGGTGTCCCACATGTCCAATGACGCCCAGCCGAGAGCATTCGTGGTGGCCGAAGAGACGACCTCCCTGTTGGCCATGTCGTAGAACAGGACTTCGGCGCCCGTTATCGTGAGGCCCGTGGAGGGGTTCCTCACGGTGACGTTCCACTCCCACTGCTTGGTCGGGAACTCGGTCAGCGATATCGCGGGGCTGATGGTCTTGGACGTCAGACCTGTGAACGGCAGCTCAGCGACGTTGAGGGCGTCATAATGGTCCTCCGCGACGACATCGATTCTGTAATACCCCGAAGGAGCGTTGTCGACGACGTACAGCTTCATGTCAGAGGAAAACTCCGCGACGAGGACTCCCCCGGTATGAACGTTCGTGAGGGTGACAGTCACGCCTGTGGAGACAGGAGACCCGTTCGAAGTCACGGGCACATATATCGTGTTCGTTCCCAGCGTCTCCGCCTCGGCATCTCCCAGTGGGATAACCAAGGTGGAGAGTACTACGACCAGCGCAAAAACGCTGGCTGAAAGCTTGCTCATTGCATCTCTCCTCATTCGTATGTCCCCTCCCTCTCTGGGAGTCTGAACGTCGACCCCGGTCAAGAAGGGTACTCCGGCGAATAGATTGCCCCTTTATAAGCTTTAGGATGCGCTGAAGGGGCGAGCCAGCACGCCAGGATGACCGATTATCAACACGTCCATCACGTGACGATCCTGTCGACCTGCCCCGTCTCGATGGCCCGTCGGATCTCCACTGCCAACCGTCGGCCGGTGCTCATGTTCGTGCGCCAGGTCGTGTTGCCGTACGGGTGTCCCACCCACATGTGCACGTTCGTGCCTCCGCCCACGCGCGGTGCGACATCATAGATGTGGAACCTGAGGTCCTTGTCGACGCAGGTCTGGAGGCAGAACGGGCCGATTATGCCTGTATCGTAGTGCTCCTGCGTCGCCTTCACATACTTCTCCGCGAGCGCGAAGGCCCCCTCTATCAGGGATTCGCGCATCGTCGCGGAGTTGTGCCCGCAGACGGTGTACTCGGGCGTGGCCTGCTCGCCCTGTAGCGTCATCTGCTGCGGAGCGGGCAGCCTGACATGTCCGTCCAGCGACGATTCGAACCGCCAGTCGACGCCGAGCAGCTCTATGCGGTCCATCTTGGACTCGAGCGGCGAATAGAAGAAGTCAAGGTTGAACACAGGACCGACCACGTACTCCTCCACACGGGCCAGGGCGAGGTCCTCTTCCGTGATGACATCTGCTGCGATAAGCGCCTTGTACTTCTTCACGTACTCCTCAAACGACGACGCCGTGAAGAAGCCACGCTCCAGCTTCTTGACCTTGTGATGGAGCTTGACGATCACGAGCCCTTCTATCTCCTTCGGGTCCACTATCCGCTTCGGATATGGCAGACCGGCCTTTTCGAGCAGCCAGTAGTAGTCCCGCTCCTCCCCGCGCTCCTCGCTTCTCAAGAGGTCTCTTGAGCCCACCATGGGGACGGCGAAGTCCTCTTCTATGTCTCTGAGGTCGATGTACGATGTGAACGACCTGTTCGGCACGAACAGGACATTCTCGCGGCGGAGGCGTTCCTGAAACGCGGGGTCCATGATCTCCTTGAACTCCTTCAGCACCCAGCACTCATCGACTACGCCACGGAGAACTTTGCCGGAGCCGTCCCGCTGGCACTTGAAAAATCTGCTGTAGGTCTTCTCGCGCCCCTCCTGACACACGCCCACGGTCCGGAAGCCCTCCTCGACGGCGCCGTCACAGACGTCCAGGGCGGAATGGGACGCTATCATACCCACCTTCGCCTTGTCGAGGTCGTAGTCCTCAAGCGATGCGATTATCCTCTTCCTGTCGATCATAGGCCAGGTCATCCCCCGAACAGATATCGCCTGTTGTTGGCGCGAGAGATAGGGACTGATGATATATCTACCTTGAGGGGGGTGGAGTCAGCGACACCTCGTCCAGGCGTATCACCAGATGAGACGAAACGACCCTGAAGCCGAACTTCTCGTACAGCCTCTTGGCCCGCGGGTAGCTCGTGTGCAGATACACCTTGTCGACGCGCCCTGAGAGAAAATCCAAAGCACACTTCATCAGCTCGCTCCCGATGCCCCGCTCCTGATCCGAGGGCGTGACGTAGATGTCGTAGATGAGGCCGCTGTTACCGTCCCGCCGGACGATCACGAACCCCCCTTTGGTGACGAAGACCGAGTAGGCCCTATCCGTCATCATCTTCCTGAGTCGAAGGTGCGCTGCGAGCCGTCCTTCGTCGTAGTACTCCGAGAAGAGGGCCAACACCTCGCCGCGGGTCCCCCGAGACAGCGGGTTGACCGAATGCTCGTACTTCTGAGGCGAGTCGAGCTCCATGCGGTAGGTGAGCGTCGGCTGGAACTGTCTCACCATAGGACCGAGGTCGGCGGAGAACACCGCCCACGACTTCTTCGCTGTGGCGAAGAACCTCACGAGCTGGTCGGCCGCGAGCTGGGTGTCCTCCTCGCTGAAACCGGCGAACATGCCTGTGCGCCTATCCCCGGAGGGGAGTACCCTTGCAGCGTCGCCCTCGTCGGAGTAGAACGCCCACGCCTTGCGGCCGTCGAGCCCCAGCTCGAGACCGACCATGTGCCCCGTGTTCGTCAGATCGAGCGGCTTGCCGGAATGGTCTATCAGGTCCTCCTCCAACGGGAGGTCGCTGGTCGCGACGAGGGTGTACCGGCGTTCCACGCGCGGGTCGATGGCCTTCTTCACCGTCCACTCCTCGGCCGATAGGACTCTCTCCAGAAACCTCGACTTGTTGTCCTGGACCAGTATGCTGGAGAAACCGGCTCCCGCGAGTGATTCGCTCAGCCGCCGCGCGCTCTCATCATCCAAACGCAGGTTTCTCGGCGAACATCTGAGGAACGCCCTGGCCGTCTCATCTGAGATTGGCAGCATCTCAAGGGTCGCCACGCCCTCATCGGTGCGGACGGAAACGACGTCGCACCTCCGACCTTCCGTGAGAACACCTCCGTGACCGTGCCGCGAGACCCCGTATCCTCAGAAGAAGTAGAAGCCCACTCCGTTCTCCTTCGCACAGCCGGCCATCGCCTCGAGCCTGTTCAGGGTGCCGTCTATCCTGCGGACCATCATCTTGCCTTCCGCCGGCGTCTTCTCACGTAGGACCTTGACCTCCTTCAGAAGCGCTTCGGCGTCCTCGGATGTAAGCACCTTCTTCTTCGATGCCAGGTTCTCCACGTTCGACAGTATGTTGAGCTTGAACTTCTTGGCGAGGTCGGGCACGGGCGACGTCGACGGGCCGAAGTTGCCAACACAGCCCTTCTTGTTGTCCCATGACAAGCCGCACTTCGCACACGTCTCGTACATCTCGTCGAACTCGAGTAGGTCCCATTCCGTCACCGAGTTCTCCAGGACGGACGCCTCGAGGACCGCCTCCTTCCTGGCCTTGGGCACGTTGCTCATCACGATCCAGTTCGTCTTGACCGCCTTGGCGAACGGCGAGAGAGCCTTCCGGTCGGCTTCTTCCTTCACCTTCTCCATGTACAGCTCGTTCCCCTCTACCTTGACCCTCGAGCGCTTCAGGATTTCCTCGACCCTGTCCTCGCCCAGCTTCTTCCTCGCGGCTGCAAGGTCGACGATGGTGTCCACCTCGACCAGATCCGCCCATTTGGACGGGTCGTTCACGTAGACCTTCGCCATCGTAAGCTTCCTGTCCCTGCAGAGCGACTTCGGAGACTCGATTTCGGTCAATGCCATGTTCAGGCCCATTTCAGGCACCTTCTAGAGCACAAGGGAGGAGCCATCAAGATGTAAAATGTTTCGCAGGCGAAAGGATGAGGGAGAGCGTCTCTCGACCGTGGTCCTGAGCCCTGCGACGCGAGGCACGCCTGGGGATACTTAGTTCTACTTGACGCGTCATTTGGGTTCCCCGGAAGGCCGGCGGCACATTCTTCCGTGCGCGCCGTGCGCAAGCAGGTGGTAACCGGATGACCAAAGCCACTATGAACGTGCTGTCCAGCCGCGACATCGAGAAGGTTCACGACGCCTCTCTGCGCATACTGGCGGAGGTGGGGGTGCGGATAGACAGCCGGGCGGTCAGAGACCTCCTGAGGGACGCTGGAGCGAAGGTCGATAACGATGGGACGACCTTCATCGACGAGGTCCTCGTGAACAGGTCGATCGAGATGGCCCCTGAGACCGTCAGGATCTGTTCCAGAGGAGGCATGGACCACATCATACCCGACAACGATGTGCAGCTGGTATCGACGGACGGGCAACCACCAGCCGTACTCGATCCGTCCACGGGCGAGAAGAGGGCTTCGACGCTCCAGGACCTGAAGGAACTCACGACGCTGGCCGACGCGCTCCCTGAGGTGGGGTTCTACTGGCCCATGGTGATAGCGAATGACATACCCCCGGACCGCTCGTCGTTCTACGAGTTCCTCGCCTCCATCGCGTACACGTCGAAACATGTGCAGCACGGAGCAGCCTCCGCGGATGAGGCCGACTATCAGGTCGAGCTCTGCTCCGCCATACTCGGATCCAGGGAAGCGCTCAGGGAGCGCCCCATATTCTCAGACGTCTGCACGCCGATATCGCCGCTGAGGTACGACGCTGGCGAGGCCGATGCGATCGCCGTACTGGCCAATGCAGGCGTGCCTGTCATCCACCTGTCCATGGGAATCGCGGGGGCCGTGACGCCGGCGTCGGTCGCCGGCTCTCTGGCGGTGATCAACGCCGAGAACCTCTGCGGGATGGCGATGTCCCAGGCGGCCTCTGAAGGGGCTCCGTCGATCTACTCGTCCTTCTCTGGCGTCATGGACCTGAGGACCGGCGTCTTTCTCTGCGGCACGCCCGAGGGCGTGCTGATGGACTCCGCCGCGGTCCAGATGGCCAGGCACTACAAGGTGCCTTCCTGCGCGGGGGGGCCTTCGAATGCGGCAAGGTCGCTGTCGTCGGAAGCGGGAAGCGAAAGCGCCATAACCGCGATGGGGGCCCTGCTGACGGGCGCGGACATGATGGTGGGCCTCGGCGGGCTGGACAGGGCCGGCGTCATGTCCAAGGAGAAGCTCGTCATGGACTGCGAGACGTGGAGATGGCTCGAGCGAATCCGCAGCGGAATAGATGTGAGCGATGACACGCTGGGGGTAGACGCCGTGGTCAGGCGAGGACCGGGAGGCACGTTCCTGTCGGACGTGCACACGGCCAGGTTCATCCGAAAGGAGTTCCTCATCCCGCAGATTACCGCGCACCACTCGGAGCGGGATCCCGACGGCGTGGAGGACGAGCTCCTCACCTACGCGAAAGCCCGTGTGAGAGAGCTGTTGGCATCGCACGAGCCTCGGCTGCTGGAGGGCGAGGTTGCGCGGAGGGTCGGAGAGGTCGCCAAGAAGCACGGCGTGCTCATGCCGGACGGGTCGCAGATATTCGACCACGGATGACGGCTCACACGCGTCTCTTGAAGAGCTTCTCGAGGTCCGCCGGCGATAGGACTATCATCGTGGGCCTCCCGTGCTCGCACGTATATGGGCTTTTGGTCGACACCAGGTCGGAGACCAGCTGCCTCATCTGCTGGTGCGAGAGTCTCTGACCCGCACGGATCGATGTATGGCAAGCCACCCTCCATATGAATTCCTGTCCCATCCGTTTCGGCACGCTCATATCGGCGAGGTCCGACAGGATGTCCCTCAGCGACCTCTCGCCCTGAGCCTCCCCCAGCACCGTCGGCACGGACCTTAACGAGTATGAATCGCCGCCGAAGGGCTCCGCCTCGAAGCCCACCTCCGCGAGTCTTTCACGGTTCTCCTCGAGCACTCTCGCCTCTGTGGGCGTGAGCGAGAGCACAAGCGGCGAAAGCAGCTCCTGGGACGTCTCCCGCTCGCCATCGACAGCCTGCAAGAGTCGCTCGTACACGACCCTCTCGGACGCAGCATGCTGGTCTATCAGTATGAGGTCGCTCCCCGAATCTGCCAGTATGTACGTGTCCATTATCTGGGCCAGAGGACGAATGCCAAGGCGGTCACCCTCGGCCTCCTGGCCGCCCAGCGGCAATATGGACTGCGCAGCGCTGGCGCCAAGGGCGCTGGCCGCAGGGATCGAGGGCTCGAACGACTCGGAGAAGCGCGTGAGGTCGTACCTGTAGGTCAGATCTGGACCTTCGAGGGCGTCGAGGAGGCTCCTCTCGACGGCGTCGAGTACGACCGCTTCATCGTCGAATCTGACCTCCCTCTTCGTCGGATGCACGTTCACGTCCAAGGAGGCGGCGTCGACATCGATCTTGATCACCCCGACGGGATACCTATCCTTCATCATGCGGGAGCCGGAAGCGCTGGTGACTGTCGACAAGATCGCCCTGCTCCTGACAGGTCTGTGGTTCACGAACAGGTGCAGCCCCGAGGCCGACGAGACGGAGTGCTCCAGTCTCCCGATGTGTACCTCGACCCTCATCTCGTCGCCTTCGAACTGACCGTGCAACATGGCGGACGCCACGCCATGCCCGAAGGTCAGAGCCAGCGCGCCCTCCATGCCTTCCGAGGACGCATGGGCGAAGAGGAGCTCGCCATCGGCCGAGAGCTTGAACGATATGGCCGGCCTGCAGAGGACGAAGTCGGTGAGGACCTCCCTGCAGTGCGACTTCTCGACTGAGGGGGACTTCATTTGCTTCCCGCGCGCGGGCATGTTGTAGAACAGGTCCTCGACTATCACTTCAGTCCCCGCGGGACAGCCCACTGGCGAAGACGACACGAGGGCGCCCCCCTCGTGTATCACCTCCGTGCCCTCGGAAGCGCCATGCTGCTTCGTCCTAAGGGTCACCTTCGACACGGATGATATCGACGACAGCGCCTCTCCGCGGAAACCATAGCTGTCCAGGGCTCGAAGGTCTTCTATCTCGGTCATCTTGCTCGTTGCGTGGCGGGCGAACGCCAGCTTGGCGTCCTTGTCGGACATGCCGCAGCCGTTGTCCATGACCGACACACGCTTCCTCCCGCCCTCCTCGACGGACACCGCGATCGCGCTGGCACCCGCGTCGAGAGCGTTCTCCAGGAGCTCCTTGACGACCGAGGACGGGCGCTCTACGACCTCGCCCGCGGCGATCCTGTCGACCGTCCCCTCGTCAAGTACCCTTATCCTCTCCACCCGTACCACCAGCCTTCCTCTTGAGTTCGTTGAGCTTGATGTACGCCTCCATCGGCGTCAGGGAGCCGAGGTCGAGCCTCTTCAGCGCGTCCGCCAGCCCACCGTCGCGATCCCCCGGCTCGAGGGCGAACCTCATCTGAGCCCGTATCTTCCTGCCTGCCTTCACTTCAATCGCGTTGTTCTCCTCTATGTCCGCGAGGATCTCCTCGGCTCGGGAGACCACCGGCTGGGGCACGCCTGCGAGCTTCGCCACCTGGATGCCGTAGCTCTTGTTCGCCTTCCCCTGAACGACCCTACGGAGGAACACCACCTCCGAGCCCTGCTCCTTGACGGCCATGGAGTAGTTGGCGGCGCCGTCCAGAGAGTCGGCCAGCTCGGTCAGTTGGTGATAGTGCGTCGCGAAGAGCGACTTGGCGGAGGAGCCGCCGTCGTCGTGCAGGTGCTCGGCAACGGCCCATGCTATGGCGAGGCCGTCGAACGTGCTGGTGCCCCGACCCACCTCGTCGAGCAGGACCAGGCTCCTCTTCGTGGCGCAGTTGAGTATGTTGGCTAGCTCGGTCATCTCGACCATGAAGGTCGACTGCCCTCTGGAGAGGTCGTCGAACGCCCCCACGCGCGTGAAGATCCGATCCACCAGTCCTATCCGCGCCTCCGCAGCGGGCACGAACGAACCTGCCTGTGCCATGACGACAATGAGCGCGATCTGGCGTAGGTATGTCGACTTGCCTGCCATGTTGGGGCCCGTCAGTATGTTCAATCTGTTGAGACCGGTGTCCAGGTGGGCGTCGTTGGGAACGAACGAGTTGCCCAGGACGCGCTCCACGACCGGGTGCCGCGCATCCTTGAGCACGATCGAGTCGCCCTCGTCGACTGCGGGGCGCGAGTACCTGCATGCCACCGCGGACTCGGCGAACGATCGCAACACGTCAGCGGCGGCGATGGCGCCTGCTACCTGCCTGATCGCCTCGCCATGGTCGGACACCGCGTTTCTCACACGCAGGAAGATGTCGAGTTCGAGCGTGTTCATGCGCTCCTGGGCGGATAGGATGGACTCTTCCTTCTCCTTCAGCTCCGGAGTGACGTAGCGTTCGCCTGTGCTCAGAGTTTGCTTACGCTGGTAGTCCGACGGGACGTTCCTCAAGTTCGCCTTCGAGACCTCGATGTAGTATCCGAACACGTTGTTGAACCCGAGCTTCAGGCCCTTGATCCCCGTGCGCTCGCGCTCTGACTTTTCAAGCGCAGCGATCCACCTTCTTCCTTCGGTGGCTGTCCTCCGCAGCCCGTCGAGCGCAGTGTCGAAGCCGTCGCGGATCAGGCCTCCGTCCTTCAGAGTGACAGGAGGCTCGTCGGAGATCGCCCGCCGTACCAGGTCGACGACTTCGGATACATCGGGCATATCGTCCGCGAGCTTCCTCAGCTTCGATGTGGATGACGACGCCAGCGCCGTCCTTATGGCGGGGACCTCGGCGAGGCAGTCCTTGACAGCGACCACCTCCCTCGCATTGGCGCTTCCATGGTTGACGCGCCCGATCAGCCGTTCGAGGTCTCTCACCCTTCCGAGCGATTCCTCGAGCTCGAGCCTATTGGTCGTATCGGATACGAGCTCCCCGACGGCGTCCAGCCTGGCATCTATCTCATCGACGGACATGGATGGCTCCGTCAACCACCGCCGCAGCGCACGCGAGCCCATCGGCGTCAGCGTCCTGTCCAGGACCGAGACGAGCGTGTTCTCCTTTGAGCCGTCCCTGACGTTCCTAACGACCTCGAGGTTGCGCAGCGTCGCCTGGTCCAGCGAGAGTCTGTCGGATGCGGAGACGAACCTGGGCTTCGAAACAAAGCCCAGAGCCCTCTTCTGCGTGGACTCCAGGTACCTCAGGATGGCGCCGGCGCTGGATATCGCCAGCGTCTTGTCCGACAGCCCTATGCCTTCGACCGACTGGAGCTTGAAGTGCCGCTTCAGAAGCGACTCAGCTGAATCCGACAGGAAGCAGTAGTCCTCCACCCTCGTTAGGCTCGCGTCGCTGCGGACGAACTCCCTCTTGAGCCGCTCCGACGCGAAGCCCTCAGGCATAAGCACCTCCTTCGGCGCCCTGTGGACGAACTCGGTCAGTACCTTGCCTTCAGCATCCGCCCCTTCGGCCTCGGTCGCGAGGAACTCGCCCGTGGAGATGTCCACGAACGCCATCCCGAACGCGCCACCCCGTTCGACGACCGACATCAGGTAGTTGTTCGACCTGCTATCGAGGGCTGAACTCTCGAGGACCGTGCCAGGCGTGACGATCCTGACTACTTCCCTTTCGACGAGCCCTTTCGCCTTGCTCGCATCCTCGACCTGCTCGCAGATCGCAACCCTGTATCCCTTGCGGAGCAGCTTGGGAAGGTAGGAGTCGAGCGAGTGCCAAGGGACTCCACAGAGCGGTATCTTCTCCTTCTTGCCCTTGTCCCTCGAGGTGAGCGTGATGTCGAGCTCCTTCGATCCGATGACCGCATCCTCGCCGAACATCTCGTAGAAGTCGCCAAGCCGGAAGAGCAGCAGGCAGTCTCTGTGCTGCTCCTTCATGCGGAAATACTGGTCCATCATAGGCGTGGTGGCCTTCGCCACTTGACTGCTCCCCCTCAGACTGAAAAACACTGGACTTGGTATTTCAATCTATGCAGAAGCGCGGGGTCGCTGGAGGTGCACGCATCATTTTTATCCGCAGGTCGCGTTATACATGGCACAAGGGTCGGAGCGACTGAATTGCCCGATAGTCCTAACGTACTCGTCTACTCGGATGGTGCCGCAAGGGGAAACCCGGGCCCCGCGGCAATCGGTTATGCCATGTTCAATGTGTCGGGGAAATGCCTGGAGAGAAACGGCCGATTCATCGGCGAGCACACGAACAACGTGGCGGAGTACGAGGCGCTCCTATGGGCGCTCGACCGTGCCTCCAGCTACACGAAGGAGGCGGTGAGGTTCCATTCCGACAGCGAGCTTGTGGTGCACCAGGTCAACGGGGTGTATCAGGTCAAGAAGGAGCACCTCAGGAAGTACGTAGAGCGGATCCAGCAGGGGCGAAAGATGTTCAGGTCGTTCAGGCTGATACATGTCCCGAGGGAGAACCCACGGCTCCAGGTCGTGGACAACATCGTGAACAAGGTGCTCGACGAACGAGAAGGAGGATAGGTGGGCTCATGGCTTCTCCGAATAGATCCAGGGTAGGCATTGAAGGCATGTCCCGTCTGGACGATTTCGGCGCGGTCAAGGACACATGCGCAAGGTATCGGGACTATGCGTCAGCAGCGTCGAAGCTCCATCCGCACGAGCGCGCCGCTTGGTGGCGTGACGTCTTCCGCAGAGACCCCGAAATGCTGGACTATGTCAACGGGAACGCGAGGAGACGGTAGGGCTGTTGGACCGCAATCGCCGTCGCGCATAGACACTCGGCACGGACGGACCGACGAGATCACTCCGGTGGAGGAGGCACTTCTCCTTCGTCGGCGCCACCGTCTTCTTCGGCCTTCCGCCTCAGGCCAAGGTACATCGCCAGCGAGACTATCGAGACCAGCGCGAACGCAGCAACTGCAATCCCAAGCACCATAATCTGGGATGCCAGCGTGTCGATCCGTTCATTGGCATCCTCCAAGTCCTCACGAGCGTCCGCGAGGTCATCCTTCGTCTCGTCGAGGCTTTCCAGCGCTTCCTCGAGCTCGTCCATCAACGCGGCGTCAGCAGGTTCGCGTGTGACCGTGACTGATGCGCTCGCAGAGTTGTCCGCCGCATCCGTTGCCGTCGCAGTTATCGTGTTCTCTCCTTCCACAAGGGCTATTACGCAGCTGAACGAGCCGTCCTGCTCTACGCCGACCACGATACCGTTCACGACGAGGTGGGCGCCCTGCTCAGTCTGTCCTGATACGACTATGGTAGTCGAGTTGACTGCTGCTCCGTCTTCCGGGCTTTCGATGAAGACGTCGGGGGGCGTCTCGTCAGGTCCCAGGTACCGCGCTGACCATAAGCTCACCTTGCTGCCGTCATCCTGGCACCAAAGGGCGATTCCGTTGCCGTCATCGCCGATTACCACTCGGGATCTGAAGATGTTGCCGAGGGCCTCCTTGGTCAGCTGCTCCGAAGGCAGCCAACCTCCTTCTGGGTTGCGGACCGCTCCTCTCATATCATCGGAGTCGCCATTATCACGAGCGAAGATGCACAGCGTATCCCCGTCGCTGTTCATCGCGACATCCGGGAGGTATACGTCGCCGTAGTAATCGCTGCTTACCGTGACATTCTCTCCCCAACCCTCCGAAGCGTCGTAGAATCGTGAGTAGATGCCATCCTGCATTCCACCAGATCTGATCCAGACCACCGCTCCGTTGCCTTCGCCGTCAATAGCCACGCGAGGGCTGTAGTGGTTCGTGTTGGCGTTCGAGCCCATGACGGCCGGGGCAGACCAGCCGACGCCGGCCTCGTACGCGCAGCACCACACCTCGTAGAATCCTGTTCCGTCCATATGGTGCCAAGTGCACAGCGCGTCCCCTCCGTCTCCGGCCACCACCTGAGGCTGTGCGAGCACCCCATTATCAGACAGCTCCTCAGCATCCTCCCAGCCCTCCGCGGCGTCGTATCGCTTCGCACAGATCGAGGGTTGCGACATCTCCCACTGACTCCACACGACGATGAAGTCATCGTCTCCGGTGACGGTTACGGACGGGAAGCTCGAATCGGCCATTTCGTTATCATCGAGGAAGACCGGGTCGCCCCAACCGGCTCCAACCTCATACTTGCTGGCCATAACATCGATGGCCGTCTCGTATCGAGTCCACACGACCATTGCGTTGTCAGCGCCGTCCATCGCGACAGCGATGACTCTGTCCTCGGCCGAGCTGTTGTCTTCGACACGCTCTGGCCCAAGCCAGCCGACGCCTTTCATATAACGGTTGGACCAGACATCCCTCTTGGACGTCGAGTCATTCATCTGGGCCCAAGCCGCAACAGCGTTCCCAGCCTCGTTCATAGCGACCTTCGGGGTACTGACCTCTTCGCTACTGTACTCAATGAGCTCCGCATCCAGCCATCCATGGTCTCTATCGCACAGTGCGGCGGAAATGCTCGATCCCGGACTCTCGAATTGAATCCACACGGCCATGAAGCTGCCATTGCCATCGGTGGCACACTCCGGGTCGGACACGCCCGCCAAGTCGTACGTCTCCGCCAGAACCGGTTCATCCCAGCCGACTGTGTATTCCGCCGATACGCTGCAGACAGATGATATCGGCGCCAGAAGAGACATCGCTATGACGGCTCCGATTACACTCCTTGTCCTCATGCGAAACCCCACCATCGCTCGATACACTAACGCGCCATATGCATTAAAAGGTATCAGCGAGCTGCTGTCTCGCCAAATACACCAGGAACCGCTCCCTTCAGTCCAGTCGACCAAGATCACTGAACAACAATCAAGTCGTTGGGAATCTGGCTCAGAATCCTGGCAGAGTCCTTCGAGAATGCGAGCGTGTTGATTATGGCCGAGCATCCCCCGTTGTTCGGGAGGTAGAAGTTGCTCTCGAAGTTGACAATGGTTCCAGGAACGAAGTGTCTTCCGCCACTATCAAAGGACGGGTCGTACACGAACGAGCCGACCCAATCTGGGGGAAAAGCGATCCCCAGCTCGTAGCCTCCGACCCACCACCTGAGGCCATCGTCAAGACCGGCCCCTTCGTAGTAGGCCTTCATCTCCCTGTTCAGAGCATCCACCGCCATGCCCGGTTCTATCAGGTCTGCCAAGCGGTCGAAGCCAGCTGCCGATCGTCTCACGATGTCCGCCACGGCCGGATCCGGTTCTCCAATCGAGAATGTTCTCGCCAGGTTCGCGTGGTATCTGTTGTACACGCCGCAAACGTCGACCACCACGATCTCGCCGTCCCGTATCTTCTTCCTTGAAGCAAGAGCGTGGAAGCACGCGCTCTTTGCGCCAGATACGACTGGGAGCGTTATTCCCGGGTTCTCGCCGCCAGCGTCTGCCATGGCCTTCACGATGGCCCCGTACACCTGCAGCTCGGTGACCCCTGGACTCATCGCATCTCTCGCCGCCTGGATGCCTACATCTGCAATCGTGGCCGCTCTCGCGACATACTCCAATTCCTTCGGCGACTTGACAGACCTACACTCGGAGACCATGTCAGTCCCATCAACCACATCGCACCCAGCACTCTCGAGACGGGCCTGGAACATCTCGCTCACGACCCTGTTCGGCCTGTAGCTCCTCATCTCGAGGGCTACCTTGCACGGAATCCATCGCTCCTTCTTCAGCTCGTCGACGATCCAGCCGAGCATGTCGCTCTGCTTCTCCTCCGCGAATATCCTGATGTCCTTCGCGATGGTCGCGTACTTGCACATCACGGCCTCTTCCTCGTTGTCGAAGAGTATGAAATCCTCATGGTCGACGTGTACGGCGATCCCTCCGACCGGAGGGAAGTCAGGCGGGCTCTGGGCCTGATACCATTCGGCCTTGTAACCGCTCACGTAGTACAGGCTCTCCGGCGCGGACAGATACAGCATCTGGACGCCCGGCTCGGCCATCCTGCGCTTGATCTGGACGAGTCGCTGGGCGTACTCGGCCGCCGAGAACGGTATCTCCTTCTCTGGCACGCATCGTTCCAGTATCTGCTCCTTGATGCTCCCGCCTTTCATCCGATCTACCCCGTGTCAACCTTCGTCGTGGAGGAGTCGCTTCTTCGGTATGCGGCACGGCCTGCCGACGGCCCCAGCCCTGCGGCAGCCGTGGACGCGATGAACGAGTCGCGCGCGAAACGCGTCTCTGAAGAACCCCTGCCCTCCATGTCACGGTCACCAACGGATTGACTCACTGATAAGGGTTTTCCGGGCAGCGGCAGCTGGAGCGGGCACCGCATGGGTGGAAGGTAGCCCCGGGAGGATTCGAACCTCCGTCGCAAGATCTCTCCTCGGGAGAATCACAATCCAGAGTCTCGCATGATTGACCGCTACACTACGGGGCTGATCAGATGGATGAGCCTATCCAGGTCCCCATATTTAATGGGTTTCGGCTTGCGTCTGCCCGGAGAGGCCGTCGATGGCCCTGACCATCTGGTCGAAGACGCCGTCTATACCGGCAGATCCGTCGATGTCTACGAGGTTCCCTTTCGTCCTGAAGTGCTCGATGAGAGGTGCCGTCTGGTCCATGTACACCTTCAGCCTGTTTCGCACCGTATCCTCCCTGTCGTCATCCCGCTGGGTAAGAGGAGACTCGCACCTGTCACACCTGCCGTCCACACGCGGCGGATTCGACTTCACGTTGAATACGGCAGCGCACTGGGGGCATATCCTGCGACCGACGGCGCGCCCCACGAGCTCCTCGAACTCCACGACTATGTTCAGCACGAGGTCAACCTCGGTCATTCTCTCAAGTTCGCGAGCCTGTCCCATGGTCCTCGGGAACCCGTCGAGTATGTAGCCTTCCGAACAGTCCGGTTCGGCCACTCTCTCGGATATCAGCTGCACGATGAGGTCGTCCGGCCCGAGCCTGCCCGTGTCGAGATAGGACTTTATCTTCATGCCCAGCGGAGTCTGCCTGACGACCGCCTCTCTGAGCAGGTCGCCCGTCGCGATCTGCGGGATACCGTACTTCTTCGAGAGCCTCTGAGCCTGCGTGCCCTTCCCGGCGCTCGGAGGGCCGAATATGATGAGCTTCAACATCCGCACTACCGACGAGCCATCCGAAAGGACGTACTTATTGCTTCCTCAGCTGCCACGTGGCCCTGTCGGTGGTGGACCGGAGGGCTACGGCGGCGTCGGAATCCGAGAAAACGATTTTATCCGCCGGCGGCATTAGCGTCCGATGGTTCACATGAAGAAGGAGATCGTGGACGAAATAGAGGGGATTGTCGGCAGGGAGCGTTACTCGACGGACACGGCGGACCTCTACGTCTACGGCTTCGACGCGTCGATACATCACAAGACGCCCGATATAGTCGTCCGACCGACCACCACAGCACAAGTGTCGGATATCGTGAAGCTCGCCAACAAGACGCTGACGCCGATCGTTCCAAGGGGGGCGGGCACGGCGATGTGCGGACACACAGTGCCCCTCAAGGGCGGTATCATACTGGACCTCACGGCGATGAACAAGATCAAGGAGCTCAGAATCGAAGACCTGTACTGCGTAGTCGAGCCCGGCGTCGTCTACGACGCACTCAACTCCGAGCTGGGGAAGCGAGGCTTCTGGTTCCCGACTACGCCTGGAAGCGCGGAGGCGTGCACAATCGGGGGGATGGTCGCGACGAACGCCTCCGGGATGAGGGCGATCAAGTACGGCGCCACGAGGGATTATGTGCTCGGGCTCGAGGTCGTGCTGCCGACTGGTGAGGTAATTCACACCGGCACGCGTACGCTGAAGAACTCGTCTGGGTACCAGCTCGACCGCCTCATGGTGGGGAGCGAAGGCACCCTTGGGGTGATAACCGAGGTGACACTCAGGTTCGCCGTGAAACCGAGGGCTTCGGCCATGACCCTGGCGGCCTTCAACTCGCTCGTGGACGCGGGCCAATGCGTGTCGAACATAATCGCCAAGCCGCTGCTGCCATCCGCAATCGAGCTGATGGACTCCGTCACGATACAGGCCGTCAACAAGTGCATGAACGTAGGCCTGCCTGACTGCGAGGCGATATGCATGATCGAGGTCGACGGACATCCGGCTGCCGTCGAGGAGGAGATGAAGGTCGTCGAGGAGATCGCGAGGAAGAGTGGGGCGTTCTCGACCGAAGCCTCGAGCGACAAGAAGAGGATCAGCGAGTGGACGCAGGCGAGGAAAGCCATACTCCCGTCGCTGAGCAGATACGGCGAGAAGTACGTCTCCGTCGCCCTCGCGGACGACATGTCGGTCCCGATATCGAGGATCCCGGAGGCCGTGGAGGCGTTCCAGAAGATAGCCGAGGCCAACGGCGTCATCGTCGGCACGTACGGCCACTCGGCCGACGGCAACCTTCACACGAAGATGCTTGTGGAGCCGTACTCGGAGGAAAGCTGGAAGGCGGGCGAGAGGGCCGTCGGCCAGATATACGACAAGGTCCTCGAGCTCGGAGGGACCGTAACGGGGGAGCACGGCGTTTCCATCACGAAAGCACCGTACATGCAGAAGGAGCGACGGGACTCCCTGGGCGCGATGAGAGCGATCAAGAGGGCGCTCGACCCGAACGACATAATGAACCCCGGCAAGATATTCGACTGGGAGGGGAGCATCATATCGCATCTGAGGTATCCAGCGTTCACCGAAGGAGGCTGCTCGTGCTCCCAGACATGTGATCAGGGTTGAGGGCTATCGCTCGAGCATGAGAGGCACGAAGCTTATTAGACAAGGAGCCATAGCTCGATTCCTATGCGCACGGGCAGGACCGGAACGAGGCTCTACTGGTGCGACCAGTGCAACGTCCCGCTCATAGGCTCCAGCTGCGGCAAGTGCGGGAGCGGCGGCAGGAGGGTCCCGCTCTCGCCGCCGGGCGATGTGCGGCTGGCGCTCGAGGGCACGAGGAAGAAGCTGCAGTATCTGTTCCTGAGGGACTTCGGCGTGAGGCAGATGGTGCGCGATGTGGTGCTGCTGAACAAGACCTCGGGGGACGACCGGGCAGAGGAAGTGATAGTCGACGGCCAAAGAGTGGCCCAGCTGCGCTACGACCTCGAGTCGAGAGAGCACGAGCTCATACTGAGACTGGGCGGCGCGAGGATGCTCGCGAGCCTGAACTCCAGGAAGCAGGTTACGCTTCGGAAGGCCGAGGGGCACATGAAGGGCAAGTACCTTCCGCCCGATTCGATCGAGTCCGTCGACCCTGACATCAGGGCAGGCGACGAAGTCGTTATAAGGATGGGGAAGTTCACCGGGTGCGGCACGGCCAAGGTCGATGCCGGTGCGATTCGTCGTTCGGAGAAGGGCGTCAAGGTCAGGGATTTCGCCAAGGAGCCACCTTTTCCTCCCAGCGGCAAGAAGGTCTGGACCAGGATGCTCGTGAAGGCGAACCAGCCCCACCTCGTCGCCAAGAAGGCCAAGGCGGAGCGCGAGATACGCGAGGCCGTCTCCTCTCGGAAGCTGCCGCTCACGGTGTCGTTCAGCGGAGGAAAGGACAGCCTCGTGGTCCTGGACCTTGCGAGGGCAGTCACGCGTGAGCTGACGGTCATCTTCATCGACACCGGGCTCGAGCACAGGCACACGCGGGACTATGTCGAGACGTTCGCGAGGGAGAACGGCATCCGCCTGTTGCGGGCGAGCGCAGGGAGCGCGTTCGACGACAACTTCGACGTCTTCGGCCCGCCGGCAAAGGACTTCCGATGGTGCTGCAAGGTCTGCAAGCTCGCACCGGTGTCCGCGCTCGTAGAGGAGAAGTACCCGAAAGGCACCGTCACGGTGGAGGGGAACAGGCGGCTCGAGTCGTTCGCGCGGTCGCACATTACGACGGTGGGAGACAACCCGTTCGTGCCCAGGCAAGTGACCGTCAACCCGATACGCGACTGGACGGCCCTCGACGTATGGCTATACATCATATGGCGCGAGCTCAAGTACAACCCGTTGTACGACGAGGACGTGGAGAGGGTCGGATGCTGGATGTGCCCATCCGCCCTCGCATCCGAGTTCGAGGAGATCTCCAAGACCTTGCCTGAACTGGCGCGATGGTGGGAGTTGAGGCTGCTGGCGTGGGCGGACGAGCACCAACTCCCTCCCGAATTCGTCAGGCACGGCTTCTGGCGGTGGAAACAGCCGCCGCCCAAGATGAGGGCCCTGGCCAGCAGGTTGAACATCGATGTGAAGCCCGTCAGGGCGGACACGATGAGGCTCCGGGTCCTCAAGGGCGTCAGCCCGTGCGCCGCCGGCGGTTACTCCGTCGAGGCCGTCCTCGAGATGCCAAAGGAGCCCACGCTCGAGAGAGTAGGAGAGATGCTTAAGGTGATTGGCGAAGTCAGGCTGTCCGAGGAATTCGGTGTGGCCATGGTCGATTCTGGGACGGCCAGGCTGAGAGTGTTCTCAGGCGGCCAGATAGCCGCCGTAGGCAGGACGCCCGACGAGGCGGAAGCGCTGTTCGGCAGCGCAGCACGCGCCGCGCTCAGAGCAGGGATGTGCACGAAATGCAGCATATGCGAGAAGGCGTGCAGGCATGGCGCGATATCCGTACGCGATGACGTGACAATCTCTGAAGACCTGTGCACGCACTGCGGAGAGTGCGTGGAGAGCTGCGTGGTCGCCCACTACCTGGACAAACTCGCTGCGGACCAGCCAGGGACGTCAGCCGCCAGCGGCAGGCGCAGGAGGAAGAGGTGATCAGCCTTCCTCGTCCTTCAGCTTCTTGGCCACGCCGAGCGTTTCCTTCTTCGCCCTCGATATGCCCTTCCTGCCGACGCCGACTGCCTTCTTGAACAAGGGCTTGGTCTCGCGGACCACCGTCTCGGTCGCCCGCACGCCGACCTCGATGACCTCGCCCGTTGCGCTGGCCACCTTCTTCGCGCCGTGATCAACGACCCCCCTGTCCGAGGTGTCATCGCAATGAGGGCAGCTGGGCGAGTCACCGATCTCTCTGCCACATCTAGAACACTTCGACACTGTCCATACCTCCGATGCGGTACCCTCACCCAACCCTATAAAGATATCATCGGCGTTTACGACTGGTAAGTGCCAGAAGGCGTGGATCCGATGGCCGACATCGTCATGATAGTCAGCGCGATAGCGGGGTTCGCCCCCTCCATGGGGCTGATGTTCTACACCCTCAGGGACTACACTTTCCCGAGCGTGGAGAAGCCGTTCTTCGACGACAGGAAGATATTCGCCTTCTTCGCACTCGGCATAGTGATCGGCATGGCCCTCTTCGCCTTCGAAGAGTGGGGCAGGACGGCGTCGGCAGCCGAGACGATGCTCGCCTTGATCGTCGGCTTCGCGCTGATGGAGGAGGCGCTGAAGCTGATGATACTCAACTTCCCGAGGTTCCAGAGGAAGGTCGATACAGCGTTCTACGGCCTCTCTTTCGGGCTTGGTCTATCGGCCACCTTCACATTCGCGACCGTGTACGCCAGCGCGCTGGGCGTCGAGAGCCCGTCGGCGGTGGACATGACCGCTTTCGCCCTCCTTGGCGTGCAGTTCGTGCTGCTCCACGGGGCTACGACGGCGTTCATCGGGATAGGCGTCGCCAGAGGGGAAGTCAAGCCATACTTCGCAGAGGCCGTCCTGATCCACATAGGCTACAACCTGTTCATGGTGCCGTTCTTCATGTACGACGTGTTCGAACCGCCACTAAACCTCATAGGCCTCGGAGCGGCGTACATCGTCGTGATATACGGCTACTACAAGGTCCACAGGTTGTCTCTCCCGGTCCTCATCCAGGACGCGAAGAAGCTGTCGGGGCAGAAGAGAAGGAAGAAGTGACCTCAGACGGCCCTGTACCGGCCCCCGCCCACCTCGTAGACCATGTTGGCCTCCGTCAGCCGTCTGACCAGGTCCTCGGGGTCGTTTGAGCCCAACACGGCGAGGACGCGCCTGAGCTCATCCAAGCCGAACTCGCCGAGCTCGTCCGTGAGCCCCCTCGCGATGGCCTCGCCCCTCTGGACCGGGTCCTTCAAGGTCATGCATGCCCGTGCGACGCGCACGAACGGGTCCTCGGACTCCTTCGCCTTGCGCCGCCTGAACTTCTTGCCAGATGAGAGCTGCTCGTTCGCCTGGCCGACCATCTCCGCCAGCTCCTTCGGCGAGTCGGTCTCGAACTTGATCATCGACCTCCGGAGCTTCACTCTGCGTCCGCAGGAGCACGAGGTTGTCTTCCGACTGGTCTCCACGCCTCGCGCCCGGCCGCAGGACGGGCAGATGACGAGGCCGTACTTCACGAACTCACCCTCCTCCAGTCTAGATCATCCTAGAACGAGCGAAGCTCCTTCTCTAGCATCTTGAGGTCCTGCTCCAGGAGCGTCAGCGGGCTGATGGGTACAAGCATGGTAGAATCCGTGACGGCCACCCTGTCGTTCAGGTGCTGCAATAGCTTCAGCACCTTGGGGAACCCGTTCTGCGATATCAGGTACTCCGTGCCCGATAGGAGCACGAGCGAGCCCTGGTTCTCCGTCAGGAAGGTCTTGATGTCGGAATACAACAGCGCGAGATTGGAGGGGTCGCGCGAGAAGGTCTTCTGCTGGTCCATGGACAGCCACAGGAAGGGCGTCCCATGGAGTCCGTAGCGCTCCTTGACCTTCTCGGGATACTCCCTGGCGACGCACAGCGACGGAACGCCGTGCTTGCTGGCGTCCACGAAGATGTCGAAGGATTGGTCGGGTATCTCCTCCTTGATCAGGTACGAGTATCCTGTCTCCAGCGAGTACTTCCTCGCTGTCTGCGCCTCCACCTGCGCGGCAGGCTTCAGGTTGTCCACGACCTCATACACCTGGAGGACGCATGAGAGGTATCCCCTGCTCACGCACTCTATCTCATCGACCTCGAAGCGCTTCGATGTCAGCTGCGAGACGATGCCAGACAGATATCCCCTCGCGAAGTCGCAGCCGTTGCCCTCCTTGGCCTCCACGGACTCCTCGAGGTTGACTATCATCTCCGTCTCCTCTGCGGACTCGACCCTTATGCGGCTCAGTCCGGCCTCCATCCACACCGGTCCTATCACCGATCTGACGTCCATGAGGTTGGAGCATTCCAGGCCGTAGCTGCCGACCAGCGCCCTGCCGCACCTCTGCCCGTACCTGTACAGCATGGTCTGCGCCCTGTGGTCGCCTTCAGTTATCTCCAGCTCCTCCCGCAGGTGGGCGAGGGCGACCCCAGGCATGACGAAGAACGGTATCGTCTTCATCCGGACATCTCCACCATCTTCTTCGCCATCAGCAGGAACGCCTCCTCGACGTTCTCGCCCGTCTTGGCGCTCGTCTCCAAAACCGCCGAGCCGATGGAGTCGGCGAACGCCTTGACGTCGTCGACAGAGTAGGTCTTGTCCAGGTCGGACTTGTTCACCAGGATCGTGACCGGCATCTCGCCGGCGACGGATGCGAACCCGTCGATCCACGACGAGAGCGAATGCATGGTCTCGGGGCGCGTGAAGTCGCAGACCGCGAGCGCGCCAGCGGCGCCCCGGTAGTAGGCGGCGTGGAGCGTCTTCTGCGCCTTCTGCCCCAGTATGTCCCAGATCATGAGGTCGACCTCGACTTCGTCGAAGAGGATCACCTTCTTCGTCACCTTGGTGCCGAAGGACATCAGATACTTGTCGTCGAAGGCGTCGAAGACGAACCGACGTACCAGGCTGGTCTTGCCTACAGCTCCGTCGCCCAGCAGGCAGAGCTTCAATATATACTTGTCCGGGGGCATTCGAGAACAGTCCGCTAATGCCTCGGAGTCTATTTAATCGTTGATGGGCCACAGGTCGAAGGCGCCCGCCGCGACGTTCCCGGGGCGATGGCGCCGGATAAGGAGCGGGCGGCGGGAGGACCGCAGAGGATATATGCATGTAAGTGCTTACTTTCATCAATGGCGGGTGGCAAGGCGAGGAAGCCAGCAGGACCCTCGGCCCGCGAGAGGATACTCGATGCGAGCCTGCAGCTCTTCGCCCAGAAGGGCTTCGCCGCCACCGCCACGAAGGACATCGCAAAGAAGGCTCGCGTGAACGAGGTGACCCTGTTCCGGTTGTTCGGCACAAAGAGGGCGCTGTTCGCTGCGACGATATCCGAGCGATCGCCGGTGATCGAGATAGGGAGAACCGAGTCGTTCGACATGGACCGGCCGGTCGAGGAACTGCTCATGCGCAACGCGCAGGCCGTGCTCTCGATACTCCGCGAGAACAGGGATTTCTTCATGATGTCCCTCGGCGACGCGTGGAGAATGCCGAAGCTCAAGGGCGCCTTGAGCGAGTCGGGCGTCGAACGCGGGATGGAGCTGGCCAGTGGGCTGATGCGGGCGCTGATGGACGCCGGGAGGATACGCAGGACGGACCCACACATCGCGGCCCGGTCGCTGTTCGGGATGATCCTGTCGTACTTCCTGACCGCCGACCTGCTGGCGGGGAGAACGCCGGATTCCGAGGAGGATGAGAGGATGCTGAGGGGGTTCGTGAGCATATTCCTGGAGGGCGTCAGCGGAGGTGTGAGCGAATGAGTGAAGGCACGGAAGACGGAGAAGACAGGCCAGCGGTCGTGACGAGGGGGCTCGGCAAGTCGTTCGGCGACGTAGTCGCCGTCCGCGACCTGAACCTCGAGATAGGAAGGGGCGTCATGTACGGCCTCATAGGACCGAACGGCTCCGGCAAGACGACCATCATAAGGATCCTCAGTGGGCTGTTGAGCGCCTCGACAGGCGAGGCCTGGCTTCTGGGCGAGCGGGTGCCCGCAAGGGCCAACCGCCCCCGCATCGGATACATGCCCCAGGAGATGGCGATCTACACGGACCTCACCGTCCACGAGAACATCGACCTCTTCGGCGAGATGTACTCCATCCCCGCGGAGGAGAGAGCGGAGAGGGAGGACTCGCTCCTCGCGATGATAGGTCTCAAGGAGAGGAGGGACTCGCTCGTGTCGAACCTCAGCGGAGGGATGAAGCACAGAGTTTCGCTCGCATGCGCCCTGGTGCACGACCCGGAGCTGGTCTTCCTCGACGAGCCGACCGTCGGGGTCGACCCAGAGCTTAGGAAGGGCTTCTGGGACTACTTCGCGAACCTCAAGGCGCGCGGCAAGACGGTCGTGCTCACGACCCACTACATGGACGAGGCCGTCAGGTGCGACGCGGTCGGCATGATGCGCCTCGGGAGGATGATCGCGGAGGGCGCCCCCATGGAACTCATCGAGTCGACCGAATCGGCCACGCTGGAGGACGCCTTCATCGCGAAGGCGCGGGAGGAGTCCGCATGAACGTGCGGAGGATGATGGGCGTCGCGAGGAAGACCCTGCGCTCGCTCAGGCACGACAGGAGGACGGCCGGGTTCCTGGTGTTCATGCCGTTGTTCATGATAGCAATATTCGGCTACACCTTCGGTGGGGACCTCAAGGACGTCGACGTCGTGATCGTCAACCTCGACGCCGGCGGAGAGAACGGTTCCATGTCGGCCATGATCATAGAGGAGCTGTCGTCGGGGGAGACGCTCAGGCTCACGGTGCTGGAAGGCGCTGGCGCCGTCGACGGCGAGCAACTGGTGCGGGACGCCGATGCCTGGGCCGCGATCGTGTTCGCATCGGACTTCACCGCCAGAGCGGACGCCGCCGTCGACGCGATGCGCGCTGGCACGACGGCATACCCCGGCGTGCTCAGCGTATACCTGGACGGCACGAACCCGAACATCGCGCAGGCCGTGCTTACCGAGATCGCGACGACCATGCAGAGGGTCCTTCTCGCGCAGTACGGCCTGATGCCGCCGATAGCCGTCAGCGGCGAGATGATCTACGGCGAGGACGCCGAATTCATCGACTTCTTCGCCCCTGGCGTGATGGGGTTGGCCGCCATGATGGTGACCTTCATGCTCTCGATCATATCCTTCGTCCACGAACGGACGACGGGGACGCTCGACAGGCTGCTCACGACGCCCGCGACGGAGGGCGAGATAGTGGGAGGCTACGCGGCAGCGCTCGGGCTCGTTGCGCTCGTCCAGTCGGTGGTGATACTCGTCACTGCCGTGCTGCTGTTCGATGTGGAGGTCGAGGGCAGCATACTGCTCGTTTTGGCCACGATACTGCTCCTCGGCATAGGCAGCCAGGGGCTCGGCTTTCTGCTGTCGTCGATAGCGAAGACGGAGTTCCAGGCGGTGCAGTTCATGCCCATCATCCTCTTCCCGTCGATCCTCCTCGCCGGCGTCTTCTGGCCGATAGAGGCGGTTCCGGAGCTGCTCAGGCCGGTGTCCTACTTCATACCGCTCACCTACGCCGTCGAGGCGTGCAGGTCGGTGATGATACGCGGCTGGGACCTCGGGGACGTATGGCCGCAGCTGCTCGTGCTGGCCGCCTTCGCGGCTGCGATGTTGATCCTCAGCGCCTACAGCCTGAAGAGGAGGAGGTGACTGCCCGTGACGACATCTCCAAGGGTGATACTCGTGACCGACGAAGGCGAGGTCACCTACAGGCAGCTGGAAGCGCTGTTCGCGGTGAGGAGGGAGGGCAGCATGAAGAAGGCCGCGACCGCCCTGGGCATATCCGCGCCCGTGCTGCACAAGTACGTCAAGGAAGCGGAGGAGCGTTGCGGCGAGAGGCTCGTGAGGTCGGACAGCACCGGCACGAAGCTCACCACCGCCGGCGCCGCCCTGCTTGCGAGGTTGGAGGCGATCAGGCTCCGCGCGGAGGACAGGCCATCGCTACACGTCGCCGGCACGCTCGTGTCGGAGCTGTGCCTGCTCAGCGCGGCGTCGGCGATGGCCCAGCGGGGAAGGGACTGCCGCGTGACCGTGTCGACTGACGACGAGAACCTCAGGGCGATGGAGGAGATGAGGGTCGACTGCGTCATCCTGGACGACCCGCTGCGAGCGATGGAGCTCGCCGAGAGGTTCGATAGCGTGGAGATCGCCCCCGACATGCTGCTCCTGCGGCGCTCAGGACCGGAGTTCGTCAAGCTCGAGTTCGGCGCGCAGAGGCTCGGGTTCAGGTACCTCGAACAGGAGGGCATCGAGCACCGCGTGACAAGGAGGTTGTTCGAGCCTGCGCTCCTTGACACGACGGACCTCAGCTACTTCGTCAACCGCAGCCTCGTCAGGAGAGGCATACTCGCCGCCGAGGGCGCGGGGGAGCAGAGATGGTCCGTCCACTCGATTATGGCGCTTTCGTGCTCGGAACATCCCGATGCCGGCGAGTTTCTCGCACATGCCAGGAGGACGGGGGTTTATCCTAAAAGATAATGCTATACCCTTTTCAGCAAAACCCCTATATACGGCGGCCCCCGTCCACCGATCAGGTGAGAGCTTTGACAGAAGCAAGGGAGCCAAAACCGGCGTTCACAAGAAAGGTCATCGAAGGAGGAGGCAGGACGGTCAATCTCTGCTTCCAATGCGGGACGTGCACCGGAAGCTGCCCGTCCGGGAGACAGACGGCCTTCAGGATACGGAAGCTGGTCCGCAGGGCACAGCTGGGGTTCGAGGAGGACGTCCTGCCTTCGGACGATCTCTGGCTGTGCACGACGTGCTTCACGTGCTACGAGAGATGCCCGAGAGGCGTCGAGATAGTCGACATCGTCATGGCGCTGCGGAACCTGGCGGTCAGGGCGGGCCACATGGCCGAGCCGCACAGGAAGGTCGCGGAGCTGATATCGAAGACGGGGCACCTCGTCTCCCTGAGGGACGAGGACAAGGCCCTGAGGGGCAAGCTGGGGCTCGACGAGACGCCGCCGACCGTCTTCTCCGACACGAAGGCGCAGGAGGAGGTCGTGAAGATCGCGTCTATATGCGGCTTCGACAAGCTCATCGCAGAGGGGGGCAAGTGAGATGGCCAAGTACGGATTCTTCTTGGGATGCATCATGCCGCTCAGGTACCCCGGCATCGAGAGCTCGACCCGGACCGTCGCGGAGACGCTCGGCATCGAGCTGGTCGACCTGAACGGCGCGAGCTGCTGTCCCGCGCCCGGAGTCATGAGGTCTTTCGACCAGACGTATTGGATGGCCGTCGCCGCGAGGAACCTAGCGATCGCCGAGAAGATGGGCGTTGACATCGTGACTATATGCAACGGCTGCTTTGACACGCTGTTCGAGGTGGCCCACAAGCTGAACCACGACGAGGAGCTCAGAGCCAAGGTCAACAAGATACTCAAGGAGGCCTCTGGCATGGAGTACGGGGGCACCGTCAACGTCAGGCACTTCGTGGAGCTGCTCTACAAGGACGTCGGTGTCGATGCAATACAGGCGAAGGTGAAGGGCGGGAGGAAGCTCAAGGCCGCGGTGCACTACGGTTGCCACTTCCTCAAGCCGAGCAACATAAAGAATATCGACGACGCGGAGAGGCCGCACATATTCGACGACCTCGTCGAGGCCGCCGGGATGGAGAGCCTCGAGTACAAGGACAAGGGCAGCTGCTGCGGCGCCGGCGGAGGCGTGAGGGCGAGGACCCCGGACGTGGCGCTGAAGATGACGAAGGAGAACCTGGACAACATGACCGATGCCGGCGCCGAGGTCATCGTGGACTGCTGTCCGTTCTGCCACCTTCAGTACGACGTCAGCCAGCCGCAGCTCAAGGAGTACAGCATACCGGTGCTGCACCTGTCGCAACTGCTCGGCCTGGCCTTCGGCCTTGAGAAGGACAAGCTGGGGCTCGAGAGCCACAAGGTGAAGGTAGAGCTCTGAAACCCTGGAGGCGTCCGGAGATGCACGTCGCGAGGCTGGTTGCGATCACGGAGGTCCGCAATGTGCCTCCGGACATCCGACCCTTCGTGGATTTCCGCGCCGCGATGGAGGAGCGCGAGGTCGATGAGGACGAGAAGGTGGCCATACTCGTCATCGAGACCACGAGCTGCTACATACCAGTGTTCCTGAGAGACCCGGTCGGACTGAAGGAGCTCGAGGACCGGCTCGCGGAGCAGGACGCGAAGCTCGCGGCCGACTCCAGAGACGCCCTGGCACAGCACCTCGCATAGGGCGGCGAACGGACAAGTTCATTATGTCGGTCCGCTTTCCGGGTGACGACGACGCTGGTGACCGGCGATGAGAAGACGCTACAAGTGCTTTGTGTGTGGCAGGCTGTACGACAGCGAAACGCGCGCCACGGAGTGCCACGGCGCGCCGGTCCAGTCCGTGAAGGAAGACGAGAGGCGGCGCAAGCCGAGATTCCTCGGAAACTGAGCGCGACGACGCCCTTTTTACATCCGGGAAGAGGCCGCAGCAGGGGACGAGAAGATGTCGATAGAGTCGTTGCATGCCGAGATAGACAGACTCTGGCCGAAGCACCTGAGCGAGACCAGGAGGATGCTGAGGATCCCTAGCGTGTCGATGACGGGAGAGGGTATACAGGAGACCGCCGAGGCGCTATCCGAGATGCTCTCGGAAATGGGAACGAAGGCCAGGCTTTTCAGGGCTGGGCCCAAGAGCCACCCGCTTGTCGCCGGCCGACTGGACGTCGGGGCGAAGAGAACGGGAATAGTCTACGGGATGTACGATGTGCAGCCAGTAGGCGACCTGGAAGCGTGGGACCACCCGCCGTTCGAAGCGACCATAGTCAGGAAGAAGCCACACGGTGAGGTGCTGATAAACCGAGGGGTCTGCAACTCCAAGGGATCGCTGGTCGGCAACCTGCTGGCCTTCAAGACGATGCTCGATAAGGGGGAGCTTCCCGTCAACCTTGAGTTCGTTCTGGAGGGAGAGGAGGAGCTCGGCGGGCCCAGCTTTCCGAAATACATACACAAGAACAAGGCGAAGCTGTCGAAGGCGGATTTCGCTCTCGGCCTGGACTACGGAGAGAACTCCAAGGGCGTGCCGATGATAGCCCTCGGGCTGAAGGGGTGCGTCTACTTCGACCTCACAGTCAGGGGATCGGAGAGGGGAGGGCCCACGAAGGGCGAGATTCACAGCAGCGACGCTGTGATAGTCGAGAGCCCGGTCTGGAGGCTTGTGAAGGCGCTCAACACCCTCGTCGACGAGGACCAGGATCCCGCGGTCGACGGACTGTGGGACAGCGTACGCGAGCCCTCCGAAGAGGATTTGGCGCTGCTGAAGAAGCTTGTGAAGGTCTTCGACGCGGAATCCTATGCCGGCGACATAGGCGTGAAGCGGTTCAAGGTGAAGGGTTCGAAGCAGAAGCTCCTTAGGAAGTACCTCTTCGAACCGTCGCTGAACATCGACGGCGTGATAGCGGGATACACGGAGGAGGGCACGAAGACCGTCCTCCCGGACAGTGCCAAGGCCAAGATAGACGTCCGCCTCGTTCCCGATATGACCATAGAGGAGACGCGCGCCAAGATCATGGCGCACCTGCGGAGGCGCGGCTTCACGGACATCGAGATGAGGAACTACGAGGACTACCCCTGGTCCAAGGTGTCCGTAAACGAGACGATATCGCAGGCGTCCATAGCGGCGATGAGGTACCACGGCAAGGAGCCTGAGGTCTGGCCGCTGACCGCGGGGTCCGCGCCGTTCTACCTGTTCGACCAGGTTCTGGGGATCCCGTGGGGAGGCGCTGGCCTCGGACACGCGGGCCGGCCGCACGCCCCGAACGAGTACGCTGTCGTCAAAGGCATGAAGGACTTCGAGAAGAGTGCGATAACCCTGGTATGCAAGTATGTCGAGATGGCGGACTGCGGCTAGGGCGACGGAATCCGGCGAATACGCGTTCGACGCGACAGCCAGCGTGTCCGAGCAGGCACTTGCTCGCGCGTCGCCTTCACGGCAAGCTTAAAATACGGAAATCCATTATCCAGCCTGCTCGGCCGATTGCTCAGAGAGGTATCAAATGGCTCAGAAGACCAGGACGGCGGCCAAGAAGGTCAAGGACAAGTGGCGTGTGAAGGAGTGGTACAAGGTCTACGCCCCAGATATGTTCAGCCGCATGCAGCTGGGGGAGACGCCTGCGGAGGGCCCCGACCTCCTTGCCGGCAGGGTGACGGAGGCCACGGTCCAGGACCTGACAGGGGACTTCTCGAAGATGCACATCAAGCTGAAGTTCAAGGTGCACGACGTGAGAGGGCTCGACGTCCACACCATGTTCGCCGGGCACGACCTCACTAGCGACTACGTCAGGAGGCTCACGAGGAGGAAGCGGACCAAGACGGACACCGTCGTGAAGGTCGCGACGAAGGACGGTTGGGAGCTGGTCGTGAAACCCATGGCCGTCTCCGAGCAGCGCATACAGGCGTCCCAGGAGACGGCGATAAGGACCATAATGGACGAGGAGGTTCGGAGGGTCGCGTCCGAGTCGACGATCGGCGAGTTCGTGAAGAAGCTCATAATGGGGGATCTCTCCCGGGCGGTATCGGACGCGTCGAGGAAGATCGTGCCCATCAAGAGGATAGAGATACGCAGGAGCGAGGTCACTGGAATAGGCAGGCTGCCGGAACCGGGCGACGAGACCCCGATAAACGCCCCGGAACCGAAGGAGGAGGCTCCGGAGGAGGAGACACCCAAGGCAGACGACGAGCCGGAGAGTAAGGCCGAAGGGGCCGAGCCCGAGGCAGAGAAGGGGGCTCCTGCTGAGACGGAGACGACGGAGGAGAAGGCCTCGGAGGGAGAGGAGAAGGGGTAGGCGGATCCGCCCCTGCTCCGTCGCATGCTATCAGTTGTACGCAAATGTCGGGGTGGCTCAGCCTGGTGGAGCGTCGGACTCATAGGGAGTTCTTCTGACCAGATGCTCCTCGGACATCCGAAGGTCACGGGTTCGAACCCCGTCCCCGACACCATTATCGAGGGGCAGCGTGTTCACGGTTCCCTTGGGAGGCGGTGAGGACGAGGGTCATAATATACACCGGCAAGGGCGGCGTGGGCAAGACCTCGATTGCCGCCGCCACGGCGATCAGGTCCGCCGAGATGGGGCACCGAACGGTCGTGATAAGCACCGACTCGGCCCACAGCCTTTCCGACTCACTCGATATGCAACTGAGCGGGAAGCTCAAGCGCATAGATGACAACCTCGATGGCATAGCGGTCGACATGCAGCTGGAGCTGGAGACGCGCTGGAAGGAGATACAGACCTACTTCTCGGACTTCCTCGCGTCGCAGGGGATGGACGGCGTGACGGCGAAGGAGATGGCCGTCTTCCCCGGGATGGAGCTCATGTCGGCGCTGTTCTACGTCGAGGAGTTCCACAGGGAGGGCTCCTACGACGTTGTCATCATGGACACGGCCCCGACTGCGGACACGCTCCGACTCCTTGCCTTCCCTGACATAGCCAACTGGTACTTCGACCACCTGTTCCACATGGTGAAGAACGTCATAAGGATCGCGAGGGCGACGGTGGGGAGGCTGATGACTGCTCCGATACCCTCGGAACGCTTCCTTGACGACCTCGAGAGCCTCAGGAAGCGGCTGATCGTCGTACGTGACTTGCTGACCGACCCGGAGATGACCTCGGTCAGGCTCGTGCTGAACCCGGAGCAGATGGTCATCACGGAGACGCAACGAGCATACACGTACCTGTGCATGTACGGCTACACCGTCGAAAGCCTGGTCATAAACAGGGTCATACCCGACGATCTCAAGGAACCGTTCTTCCAGGCCAGGCTCGAGGAGCAGAGGAGGCACCTGCGGACGATCGACGAGGTCTTCGCCCCGCTCAGGACCATGAGGGCTCACCTCATGCCGAAGGAGGTGCTTGGCCAGGACGCGCTCCGCCTGCTGGCAGACGAGATCTTCGGAGACGACGACCCTTCGGCCACCTATTCCACCGAATCGCCGATGAAGATCTTCGAGAGGGGCGACGAGGTGGTCGTAGCGGTTAAGCTCCCATTCGTGATGAAACAGAAACTAGAGCTATATACGCGCAAGGATTTCCTCATGCTGCAGCTGGGGGCGTTCAAGAAGTCGATAAGCCTGCCATACGCGCTCTCGGGCAGGTCGGTGGTGAGCGCGGACCTCGAGGGCGAATGGCTGAACATAGTGTTCGAGGGTGAGGAGATTGGCAAGAAGAAAGGTCGAAGACGGCGTGGAAGCGGCGATAAGGCTGGAAAGGCACCTCGAAGAGATAGCGACAAAGATGGCTAGCGAGGAGACGATGACCCACTTCGTCAGCGCGGGCATGGAGGTCGTCCAGGCAGCCAACGCGGCGGTGGGCCAGCTGGATGTGCCCGAGGAGACGAAGGTGCGCATCCACAAGGCGGAGCGCGAGGTCCTGCTCGCCATGAGGGGCATGATAGATGCGGTCCTGACGGAGATCGACAAGGAGGTCCCGAAGGACGACCGGGAGCTGAAGAAGGTGCCCATCAAGCGGAAGTCGAAGTAGACCTCCGATATCGGCAATGCGCGAGTGATATAGCTTTATTACGTGTAGGACGTTGCATGCTCTGTCGAGTTGCCTGAAGGAGGCTGTGCGAGATGCCCAAGATGTTGGTACCGTACCCGGACAAGTGCACGGGCTGCAGGTTCTGCGAGATGGCCTGCTCCCTGTTCCATGAGGGGAAAATAAACCATGCTGACGCGAGGCTCCAGGTGCACAAGGGGGACGTGAAGACGGACTTCCCGGTCGTGTGCACCAATTGCGTCGCCTGTGGTGAGGAGTGCTGCGTGAACGCGTGCCCGACGGAGGCGATATCGGTCGTGGACGGAATAGTGAAGGTGGACGAGGACGAGTGCACCGCATGCGGTGAATGCGTGGAGGCATGCCCGTTCGGGGTGATGCGCATGGAGGAGACCGCCTTCAAGTGCGACCTGTGCGGCGGAGACCCCACATGCGTGAAGTTCTGCCCCATGGGGGCAATCAAGTACGAGGAGCCGAACGAGGCGCAGTACAACGTCGTGAAGAAGCTGCTGGAGGGCGTGTGACCATGAAGGCCTATCACGGGAGGATACTGAAGGTAGATCTGACGACGGGCAAGTCGTCGGTCAAGACCTTCGATGAGAAGTACGTGAGGAGCTACCTTGGAGGGCAGGGGTTCGCAGTCGAGCTCGTCTATCACGGCACCCCGGAGGGGACCGACGCCCTCGCCCCCGAGAGCGTCCTGGCCATGGCCGGTGGGCTGTTCGCCGGGTTCCCCGTGCCCACAGGCGGCAAGACCGCCTTCGCGGCCAAATCGCCGCAGACGGGCACGCTCGCAGAGAGCATAATGGGCGGGGTGATCGGTGCTGAGCTGAGGCATGCCGGTTACGATGCCCTGGAGATAGTTGGCAGGGCCGAGAAGCCGTCCTACCTGTTCATAAACGACGACACCGTCGAGGTGGAGGACGCCTCCGAGCTATGGGGCAAGAGCACTAGGGATGTCCCGAAGATGCTCAAGAAGGACCTCGGCTGGGACGTCAAGGTCGCCTGCATAGGCGTCGCTGGAGAGAGGCTCGTCAGGTTCGCGTGCATCGACTGCGAGGAGCGCCAGGCCGGAAGGGCCGGCCTGGGAGCCGTCATGGGGTCGAAGAACCTCAAGGCGATCGCGATAAGGGGTGCTAAGGACCTCGAGCCGGCCGACCCGGGCGCGCTGCTCGAAATCGCCCTGAGGTACCAGAAGATCATGGAGGACGCCCCCTCGTTCAAGGAGGACACGGTCTACGGCACCGGGGAGTTCCTCGGGTGGATCAACAAGGAGAAGGGCGTGTTCCCGACGAGGAACTGGCAGCAGGGAGTGTTCGAGGAGAGGGAGGAGATCGACCCATACCACTGGGCGACGCGGTACGTGTCGAAGAACAAGGCGTGCTTCTCGTGCACGAAGCCCTGTGGGAAGCTGTTCGAGGTGAAGGACGGCGAGTTCGCGGGCGTCGCCATCGACGGGCTGGAGTACGAGACGCTGTACTCGCTCGGCGGCGCGTGCGGCAACAGGAGCATCGAGGCGGCCGCGAAGGGCAACGAGATATGCGACGTCCTGGGCATGGACACGATATCGGCGGGCGTCACGATCGGCTTCGCCATGGAGCTCGTCCAGAGGGGTATCGTCACGGAGCAGGAGGCCGGGATGAAGCTCACCTTCGACAACGCCGAGGAGGCCATGCCGCGGATGCTGGAGCTCATGGGCAGGCGGGAAGGATTCGGGGATGTGCTCGCCGACGGCGTCAGGTGCGCCGCCGAGAGGATTGGCAAGGGGGCCGGCAGATACGCGATACACACGAAGGGCATGGAACCGCCCGCGTACGACGTCAGAGGCATGAAGGGCCACGGACTGGCATACATGACTTCCACGAGGGGCGCGTGCCACCTGCGCGCGGGCTTCTATGCCCCGGAGCTCGTGGGCAAGTTCTGGCGCTGGGAGGGTATAGACAGGCAGTCGCCGGAGGGCAAGGGCGCGATGGTCGCCACCATGGAGGACTTCATGTGCGTGTACGACTCCGTGGGCCTGTGCAAGTTCTCCAGGGGCTTCTTCCTGATAGAGAAGCTCTGCGAGGTCATCGAGGCGACCACGGGCCTCGAGTTCACGGAGGACGAACTGCTCAGAATCGGCGAGAGGATCCACAACATGAAGGGGCACTTCAACCACAGGGAGGGCGTGACCCGCAAGGACTGGCTGCTGCCCGTCAGGATAAGGGAGGAACCGATACCGGAGGGACCGTCGAAAGGCAGCCTTATAACCAATGAGCAGATGAACAGCATGCTGGACGACTACATGAGGGCCCGCGGTTGGACGGACGACGGCGAGCCGAAAGCGGAGAAGCTCCGAGAGCTGGGCATATCCTGACGACCTGCTTCGTCAGATCAGTTTGATCGTCTCAGCCAGCTCCTCGAGCTTGGCCCTGGCGGCGTTGCAGTCCGCCTCGCGCGGCATGACGGCGACGATGAGCGCTTTTCTACCAGCGCCCACCAGGATCATGGTCGAGTCCTCGCTGTCGACGACGACGCCGTTCGGCGTGCCCGTCTTGAGCTCGGAGTGGGCGGTCGACGCGGCGCCCAGGAGGGTCGCGCACATGATGCCGAACGTCTCGCTCGACACGTCCTCAGGTATATCGCCTGCCATGATAAGTCCGTCCCTGCTGACGATCGCCGAGGCGAACGCGCCGAACTCATGCCTGAGAGCGCGAAGCGCAGGCTTCAGTTCCGTTTCAATCCTCTCCTTCCTTTTCTATCTTGAAGACGCAACGGCCATCGCCTCGGCTGGCGCATTCGACCTCCTCGCAGTGCACCCGCTTGCGCAGCTGGCCCTCGTACATCTTTCGAATCATGCCCCTCAGCCTGTGACATGTGGCCTCGTCGGACGAGCCGACGACCTCGAACGAGCCTTCCACCACAGCGCTCGATTCCTGGAATACGATGTTGTCGACCCAGCCCTTGGCACGCAGCAGGTTGGCGCATATCTCGAAGTACTTCTCAGGCTCCTGCATGGCGATCTTTGAGATCTCGTCCCCCAGTATCATGCCCTCCCGGAAGAACAGCCCGTGACACGCCTGTGCCATCACGCCTTCGTAGAGCTTCCTTATCTCCTCGAATTCCGCCTGGGAGAACTTCACGAACTTCATGCGAACCTGTCCGTGGATTCGAGTGGAGGATATTTAATGTTTGGTCCCCAGTTCGATGGCCTGGCTCCTCCGGTTCCTACTTAGAGTCGCCTCCGAATGCTGCGCGTCGGCCCGGGTCTCGCAGGTTGAAAGCTTCTTATTCGACCTGGGCCATACGATGGTAGCATGACGATGTTCTCGGACGACGACGGGAGGCGGGCCGTGGAGATCGCGAGGACGGTCGTTGAGAAGCATGTGAGGAGAGAGCGCATTCCGGAAATGGACTTCCCCGAAGGCTTCAGGGAGAAATCGGGCGTGTTCGTAACGCTCACGACCTTTCCGGACGACGGCCTTCGCGGATGCATTGGCTACCCGGAGCCAGTATCGCCGCTGATCGAGGCTCTCATGGATTCCGCCGTCAGCGCCGCATCGAGGGATCCAAGGTTCGACTCCGTGCGGCCCGATGAGCTCGACGTCATCCGTGTGGAGGTCAGCTTGCTGACGCCGCCGAAGGAGATCACGCCAGGAGAGCCCTCTGAGCTGCCAGGCCTGGTCCGCGTGGGGGAGGACGGCCTTATCGTCCAGCGGGCCGGCTTCAGAGGGCTGCTGCTCCCCCAGGTTCCCGTAGAACTCGGCTGGGACGCGGATGAGTTCCTCGGTCAGACCTGCATGAAGGCTGGGCTGTCCCCCGATTCGTGGCTTCTGCCGGATACGAAGACCTTCAGCTTCAGCGCCGAGGTCTTCTCTGAGACGAGTCCTCGGGGCAAGGTGGTTCGACGCAATCTGAGTGAGCGACATGGACGCGATCGTTAGGGGCAGGTGCTACACTGACGGACGGCCCGTGCAGCAGTGCATAGGCATCAGCGACGGCAAGATAGCTGCCGTCTCTGGAAGTCTGGACGGAGATATCGTCTACGACTTCGGCAGTAAGCTTGTCATCCCCGGTGCCGTGGACATCCACGTGCATATGCGCGAGCCAGGAGCCACGCAGAAGGAGGATTTCGCTTCGGGTTCCCTGGCGGCCCTCCACGGGGGCGTAACGTGCCTGCTCGACATGCCGAACACGAACCCCCCCACGACGACCTCAAAGACGTTGAGGGAGAAGAAGGAGCTCGCCGCATCCAGAAGCTACGCAGATTTCGGCCTGTTCGCAGGCGTACAGGCGGGGAGCGACATCGAGGCGCTCTCCAGAGAAGGTGCCGTCGGGGTCAAGCTCTACATGGCGGGGACCACCGGAGACCTTGCTGCGACGTCTCCAGAGAGCCTGAAGGAGGAGCTGGCTGCCGTCGCGAAGACTGGGAAGGTCCTTGCGGTCCATGCTGAGGACGAGAGTCTCCGCGGAAGGGGCTCTGAATCCTCGCTCGCCGACCACCTCAAGAACCGGCGCAACGAATGCGAGACGAGCGCAATAAGGAGGTTGCTGGAACTCTCGGCCGAGGGGCTGAGGGTACACATCTGTCACGTATCGGCAAGGGAGTCGATACCCCTCATAGCGAACGCCCGAAACGTGACTTCGGAGGTCACGCCGCATCACCTGCTCCTCGACAAAGATGCGATGCTGGGTTCGTTCGGTAAGGTGAACCCTCCCCTGAGGAGGAGGGAGGACCGGCAGGCCCTCTTCGCGGCGCTCAAGGAGACGCGCTTCGACGCCATAGCATCCGACCACGCACCCCACACGACGGAGGAGAAGGAAGAGGACTTCGACTTCGCACCGAGCGGCATGCCAGGGGTGGAGACGACTCTCCCGTTGATGATCCAGCTCGTCAGGGAACGGCATCTGACGCTGGAGGACGTCGTGAGGCGAACAAGTCGTCGACCGGCTGAGATGTTCGGGCTCAACAAGGGCAGGATTGCGGTCGGATACGACGCGGACCTCGTCATCATAGACCCTGCCACGAGCAGGGAGATCAGGGCGGACGATCTGCACTACAGGTGCGCCTGGACGCCATACGAGGGCAGGCTTGGCGTATTCCCGAAGGCGGTCTTCCTCAGAGGAGAGATCATGATCGAAGACGGCTCCCTGATAGGGGAGCGCAGTGGAAGGGACGTCGTTTGAGTGGCGATGGCAGCTGCAACAGGATCGTCGAGGTCGACCTGTCGGAGCTGACAGGGAGGACCTACAGGTGCATCGATGGCTGCGCCCTCTGCTGCCTGTGCCAGCCCGAGCTCCTCCCCCGCGAGGAGGAGGCGTTCAGGAAGGACCCGAAGCTGTCAGCCGGCGTCACGCAGAGCCACATATCGCCCGAAGTGAAAGGTGCCGCGATCGATCTCAAGGGGAGCCACGGGGCCTGTCACTTCCTGACCGACAGGCGCTGCTCGATATACGATGCGAGACCACACTTCTGCAGATCTTTCCCGCTGAACGTCTTCGTCGGCTGGCGCATCCAGGTCAACGTCAACCTGTCGTGCAAGGGCGTCGGCCTCCGTGGGGAGGACCTCGAGGCACGCGGGAGAAGGCTCGTCGAAGAATACGGCCAGGAGAGGCTGAGCGACGAGGTGCGCACGTCGAAGGCCGTGTTCGACGAGTTCATGAGGAACGCACGAGATGCTTTGGTGGCGCAGCCGTTCTCATCTGCGAGGCAGGCCGCCGCGCTCCTCAGAGAGGAGCTCACGGACCTCGTCGGACTCAGCAGGGTGATGACCTACGCTGAGTACGGAAGGACCCGGCAGGACTCCCCGCCCGTCGACATAGTACGCAGGGTCCGGGAGACGGAGGCGGAGGCGGACGTGGCCGAGAGGGCCATGATGGACGGGATAGAGTTGTTCGACCTGCCCGAACTGAGCCTGCTGCCCGTTCACGTCGGCGAGGAACTGACATGGAGCATCTTCAGGCTTGTGGGCAGCAACATCGTAGGATACCACCTGGCCGAGGATGGAGGCCTGTCGGAGACCTCCAGAACGGAGCCGTCGTCGGTTGATCTGCTGCCCGTGGAGCCGGAGGGGCTGTCGCGCTTCGGCGAGTATCTCGAACTCGTGAATCGCAGAGACTGCTTCGCGGGGCACGCAGCATATCTGTGCAGTATCGAAGGTTACGAGTACAACCTGGCCCAGGTCTACCTCGGGGCTATCGCGAACAACATGGTGGACCTGTGGTGGAGGTCGTCTCTGCTGGCTGGGCTGAAGGGCTCTGAGTCCATAGGATCCAGGGAGGCTGGCGAGGGAATCGCGTTCTTCGACATGGACCTGCTCGACCTCCCTACCATAGGCGCGTTCATGTGAAAGCGCCTGAGACGCGGTCAGTCCTTCTCGTTCTCGAGTCGGTCCAGGGTGAAGTGGCCCTCCCGCACTTCCATCCTCTTCGTTACGAAGAGGTACGGTATGCTGAGCAATGCAGCGACTGCGACGACCGTCGCGACGACCACTAGTATCACGAGCGCCAGAAGCCCGATCAACGCGATGATCGCGGCGATGACGCCGAACAGCTCCAGTGCCAGGACTATGACGACCGCCACGGCGACCAGCAGCAGGACCGCGACGAGCCTTCCCATCCCACATCACCTCATCGGCCGAACGGGATGCCCGAGCCACTGCTCTGCTGCGAAGGCAAGAACGGCACGAGCGCTCCAGCCAGCTTCGGCAGCGTCAGCGACTGCAGAAGCACCTTGCCGGGTCCGGTGAGGGTGGTGACGAACAGACCCTCGCCGCTGAAGAGCGCGCTCCTGATGGATCCTACACTCTCGATGCTGTACTGGACGGACCCTTCCCAGCCGACGACGTTCCCTGTGCTCACGCGGACCGTCTCCCCGGGCTTCAGGTCCATCGATATGAAGTCGCCGGCTCCGTGAACGAACACCATGCCTTCTCCAGTCAGCCTTTGGATTATCAGGCCCTCCCCGCCGAAGAACACTGCGCCCAGCTTCTTCTGGAAGGCGATGTCGAGGGTGACCGCCCCCTCGGCGCACAGGAAGGCGTCCTTCTGCACGAGCCAGGTCTTTCCCCCTCTCAGATCGATCGAGTGTATCTTGCCCGGTACGTTGCCCGAGAAAGCGACGACGCCGGGACCGCCGGCCGACGTGAACTCGGTAACGAAGAAGCTCTCGCCCGAGAGCTTCCTCTTCAGGCCAGCCATGAGGCCGCCTCTCGCCCGAGCGGTCATGGAGATGTTCGAACTCATGTAGGTCATGGTTCCCGCCTCGGCGAACAGGAGCTCGCCGGGGCCCATTTCGCAATGCACGAACTGCAGGTTGTCTCCGGTTACGTTGTACTTCATGAGTATCGAAGTATTCACAACTTGGCTCGGTATTTTATGGTTTCGGGCTGGGAGCCTGCAATCGATAGCGACGATCCGGACGGACCCAGGCGGGGGTTCGATCGACGCGCTGTCAAGCCTCCCGCGCCGTCGGGAAGTCGGTTCGTGAAATCTCAATTCGAAATGGAAGCGGCGAAAGCGTTATCATTCAGAATTTCATGTAGTCTTTTCGAACATTCTAAGAGGGGGACCGTGATGAACAAGCAAGATGCAGTAGTGCTGGACAAGAGCGACAAGACCATATTGAAAATGCTTCAAGAGGACTGCAACGTCAGCCTCAAGAAGATCGGCGAGAAGACCGGGCTCTCCTCATCGACCGTCCACTACCGCGTCAACCGCCTGATGGAGGACGGCGTCATAACGGGCTTCAAGGCCTGCGTCGACCCTCTGAAGGTGGGCAAGGAGATACTCGCCATCGCGCTGATAACCGGCCGCTACGGTCCAGATTACTCGAAGAAGATCGGGGAGAAGATCGCGAAGATCCCAGGAGTTTGGGCGGTGTATTTCCTGCTCGGCAACATCGACTTCGCCGTTCTGCTGCGGGCCTCGTCCAGAGAGGAACTCAAGAACATCGTCGACTCGTTCATCAGGATAGACGAGGTCGAAAGGAGCAACACATACCTCATCCTCGACAGGCACAAGGAAGACCTCACGGTCCAGCTCTGACGGCTGCTGCGCCTCCGGGGAGAGCTACCTGGCCCGCCTCGCACGCGAGAGAGACACGAGGTAGTCCTCTATCCTCTTGACCCGCCTGGACACGTTCTCTATGTTCTCGGAGAGCTCCTCGTACTCCTCGGTGAGGTTCGGGGGAGCGGGAGCCTCCGCCGTCCCGCCGCGCGATTCGGCGACGGTCTGCCTAAGGCTCTCCAGCGCGGACTTCAGGCCCTCTATCTTTTCGGCGAACTCATCGATCCTGGGGTCCGGCTCATACTCACCAGGCTCTGATTCCTCGAGCTCTGAGATCGCCTCCTTGATGGACTCGATCTCCTCCTCGAATCCGGAGAAGGCGCCGATGGTCTTGTCTATCTTCCTGTCCGTGGTGGTGAGGATTACCCCCAGACCCTTGGCCATCTTCCTGTCGAGCTCGGACTTGAAGTTCTTGACCTCCTGCCTCAGCTCCGACTCGACCTCCACAATCCTCGCCGAGTGGGCCTCTGCCGACCCGACCGCCTTCTCGAGGGCCTCCAGCTCGGAAGCCACCTCACCGATGAGCTTGAGCCCCTCCCCGTCGAGCGTCATCCTGACCGGCGCCGGAGGGTACCGCCTCACGGCGTCGACGGTAGCCATCATGTCCATGGAGGGGCCGGTCCTGAGGATCGCCTGCCTGATCGGCTCGAGACGGGAAATCGCGTACTCGGCCATCTTGACAGGATTCTTGGACCACTGGGCTGTGTCGCGCAACTCGGCTATCAGCTTCTCGAGCTGTCTCGAGGAGTCGGCGATGTCCGAGCTCTCGAGTGCTCTGATGTCTCTAATCGCGTCCCTTCTGCCCTTGATGGACGCGTCGTCCGCCGTCATCCCCTCGTGCGAATACACCGTCGCGATGTAGCTGACGCCGGACATGACCCTGCCCATCACATAGCCCCAATCCTTGTTCCCCACGGTTATCGAAGCCGTGTCGGATTTCTCGAACAACATGCAGAAGCTCGAGTTGGGCATGATGCAGATCTCGATGCTGTAAGGGTGATTCCTGAAGAACGAAGGCACGTGCTCCGGGCTCTCGGTCTCGACTGCCAGCAGATACGACCTGACGTATGCCCTCGCGTACTCCGCCAGGTCGACATCCGTTGGACTCGTGCCTATCTCGTCGCTCTCCTGTGAGTTCATGGCCGCACCAGTCAGGGTGTCTGCTGAGGTGCTCAGCGCGCCGACATGCGAAAGGCAGGCGGTGTTTTGAACATCCTCTGAGTTGTGGAAATATGTTTCCGGTCAAATTTCGACGGTGATTATCAGCGATGTTCTACCACGTATACTGTAGAAGGGATATGAATCTAGACCGCCGCCGTCGGTTCCCAATCGTCCGACCACATGACCTGGCCCGTCTTGAGCTCGAACTTCAGCCTCACCTTGCCTTCGTCGAAGATGACCTGCGCCCGCCTGACCTGTGAGACGTACAGCTTCGTCCACTTGCCTCTCGGGGTCAGGACCTTGCCCTCGCAGCTCAGAAGACCTTCAGCGACCAGGCTGTTCACCCTGCGATAGCCCTGCGTGACGGGAATGTCCATCTTCTCGCACATCTCCTGTACCGTTCTGGGCCTATCGCTCGCGCAAGTGAGTATCTTCGTGGAGTACTCGTCTATCAGGAGTTTCGAGAGTTCATATGCATTCATCATGGTGGATATCCGTCTGGCCACGTGTATTTGGAGCTCTACATTCATAAAGAATCTGACACAATTCCAACGGGAGAATATCAAAGACGATTGCATACACACAGCGGTGCAAAGCGGCTCGACCGATCCCCGGACACGCCTGTTGAGACGTCGCCTGGAGTGAGAAGCTCAAGTGATTCTCAACTTCTATAAACAAATGGACAAATATTTATAACCAGAAATAGTTGACCAGAGTAGCTGACGGAAAGGGATGCACTCCAGATATAATCGGAGGGGGTTTCCACGGCTACCCAGGCTACCGAATCTGCAATGAGCAAGCACGAGCTAGGAATAGCTCAGATACTGACTGACCAGTACAACATGAACATTCTTGCCGCCACCAGCCACAAGGCGAGGAGCGCCCGAGAGCTCGCTTTCATGTTCGACATACCGCTGGCGAGCTGCTACCGAAAACTGCGAGAGCTAGCTTCGGCGGGCCTCGTGGAACAGGAGGGCAGCGAGCTGACAGCGGACGGCAAGCGGTACAAAGTCTACAGGTCGAAGATAGGATGCGTGACTCTCACTTACGAGAAGGGCATACTCCACATGAAGGTCGATCTGAACTACCGCTCAGCGCCGCTCGAGATAACGCAGAACATGGCCACGCCAAAGCCCAGAGAGCTGTAGCGGTTGGAGCGGCGCGGACTTCTACGAGGTCAGGAAGGTTCACATCACCGGCAGGTCTATCGAAGGGCGGCCTCTCATGCCCGGCGCTGCGAGCCGGAGCCATGTCATTTCCTTTGAAGAAAATGACGACATAACGCTTTTCTATCGTGCATGATTATCAATCCTTGCTCTCAGAGGCGGTAACACGTCTCGGAGAACGACGCTTGGACTATCCACAGGGCATGCGGGATCTCCTCGGGAGTGAGAGAGAAGGAAAAGGCCGTGCGGACAGGCGGAAGCTGATTCTGTAACGATGTACGAGCATCTGCACAGAGGGCAGGCAACCGGTTCGATTGAGCCTCCCAGCGAGTCAATCGGTGCACGATCCCGGCGACCGCCGCACGTCCGCAGGAAATGAAGGAGGAGAACGAAAATGGATAAGTTGCCCAAGCCAAGGAAGGTAAGGATGGGCGAGGACGCGGAGATGGGCGTGGGGACACTGCTCATCTTCATCGCGATGATTCTTGTCGCGGCGGTCGCCGCAGGCGTCCTCGTCCAAACGGCCTATCAGCTACAGCAACAGGCAGAAGCCACGGGCGATCAGGCTCTGATGGAGATATCGACCGGTCTGAAGACGCTTGCCGCGTACGGGATGACCGACTCGAACCTCACCGTCATCACAGACCTGTACCTCAAGGTGTCGTTGTCAGCGGGAAGTCCAGTAATAAACCTCGTGCACGTAGTGATTGAGATATCCACAGGGGACGTTGACGACTCACTTGTCTTCGGAGTGAACGGCTCTGCCGCAGGGACTTTCGGGGCAAGCCAGATTAGGGACACGTTCCCCACGAACATCTGGTCGTCCACCGATGTGGGGCTCACGCAGGGAGACATCGCGTTGGTCCATATTGACCTGGCAACCAATAACATGACTCTCGTGACCCAGCAGGTGGCGAATCTGCTGCTGATACCGAAGCATGGGATACCGACATATGTGGACCTGGTCACACCGTCCGTATATTCAAATGCGTACGAGATACTGACGTGAGGCCATAGCACATGCCAGAGGATGGTAGATTGGACGAAGAACAGGAAAGGCCGCCCGTCGTGGACACGATCGATGCGGATTCCAAGACCAACATGGTCGTGATGAGGTGGATCAGGTTCCTGCTCGACCGGATGGAGCCGGACGCCCTCCCTGAGCTGTTCCGCTACTACGCTAGGATAGGATGGATCAGCGAGGACGTCGAAGGCTATCTTGTCATGGTCTCGGAGGGGACGAGGCCACCGGAGGAGGAGCCCGAGCCGGAGCTCCTGTACGAGGAGGTACGAGACCAGAGCCTGCTCGTCACCAAGAAGGAACCGAAGAGGAAGTCCAAGAAGGGACGAAGGCCTGCCGATGAGGGTTGGAAGCTGACTCCAGAAGATCATCTCAAATCGTGGATGTTCGTCTTGGAGATAGCGGGCATCAGCACCGACCGGAACCTCTGGTGCGAGCTGGGTCAGAAGATAGACATGTTCGAGGACGGGCTCGACGAGTACTGCAGGATATGAGCCCGCCCTCGACGGACATCGTCTGACCTATGGGCTGGAGAGGCTATGCCGTCACGAGGCATTCCAAGCGTCGCAGAACGACCGGGCCACACTAAACCCCTTAACCGCCACTCTTTTCGCATTCTGCGCTGATTCTCTCATTTGAAAATCACTGCTGATGGCCTTATATAAATATCAGGTAGATAAGAGAGCGAGAGCCTCCAACGCATCTCGAGGCACTATCCACAGGGCATGTAGACTGTAGACTCTCGTCTGAACGACGGGAGGGCGATTCGCCTCGAAGGGCGGCAGCATTCTGATAGTGCCTCACCGTTGGAGAGGGCTATCTCGACTCGCGTCCAGTCCCATGCCCGAACCCAGGAGACAGGATCGGGATGGGGCTCAAGAAGTTCAAGACGAACATCTGTGACGACGAAGAGGCAGACATCGGCATTGGCACGCTCATCATCTTCATAGCCATCGTCCTTGTCTCAGCCATAGCTGCGTCTCTGATGCTATATGCAGCAGCGCTGCTCCAACAGCAGGCGCAGAAGACCGTGGACGACGCCGTCTCAGACGTCTCCGGAGGCATATCGGTCGTGAACGTAGCGGGCGACCGGAACCCGGAGGGCGAGGCGACTTCGATCGTCTCAGGCTACATGCCCCCGAGAGATGACCAACCACCTAGCGGAGGCGCGTTATGGGACGTGACTTGCTCGGCGGATGGCGTGTCACCCCTCAACATGGTTCTGAACTGGACCTCTGCGGTCGATTACGGATCGGGTCTATCGGAGGAGATCGTGTACAGGACTGAAGTGTACGACCCCACGAACCCCGCATCTTTCAATGAGCAAGTCGCCCGAAACAGGCTCCTCACGCTCGAGCAGCTGAACCCGACCTATGAGCTGGTGCGTCTGACCCCCGATCCTGGACAGAGTGGACAGTACACGGACTATAGTGTAAGGGATGACAACTCCACATCCTACGCCTATGCCATCGTCGGCGTGGACAAAGCAGGCAATCGCGCACTCTACAACGCCGTGGATAGCTCGGCGTCTACTGACAGCTCGACCCTCGATGAGGACGTGACCGCTCCGATCGGAGGCTCGATGACCAACACGGCAGCGATCGACGACTACACACTGGCCGTCTTCTGGGTTCCGGCCTCCGATGTTGGCAGTGGCGTCCTAGAGCAACACCTCTACCGCAGCGAGAGCCCTATCGGCGTAGTGCCAACACAGATCCTGGACGGACGGACCGTTCTGGCGATTCCCAACGCCACGCTTCTGGCCGTGTTCAACTCAACCACATCAAGCTATGTGGACGCGCCCCCCGCACCAGGTGGCTACTACTACTTCGTAGTGGCGCATGACAGATCGGGCAATCAAGCGCTTCTTGGCTCGCTGATGTACTCGGCAGAATCCGCAGACATGATCCCGCCGACCGCTGCGAGCAGCGTCTCGGCCAGACAGGCCGTGCAATCCGTCGCGTTGACCTGGGGCGAGGCGGCCGACGGGGAGACGACGATCGCGAAGTACCTTGTATTCAGAAGCACCGCATACTCGGCCCTTGACAGCGTGGAGGAGCTGATGAGCATGGAACCGCTCGCAGAACTCGACAGCGACACATTCGCTTACGCGGACTACTCGGGCGCGACGGGATATCTGTACTACTACACAGTCATAGGCGTCGACCTCGCTGGCAATTATGCTCAGCCCGTGACACCGTCGAACACGGTACAGATGATAGAGATCAAGGTGGAGACGGTACCTGGAAGCAAGCCGATCCTCTTCACGTCGCTGATGATCGAGATCACCGATGGGGAAACCGATGCAACGTTATCGTTCAACCCGAACGTGCTCGGGCCAGCAGGTGCGACGGGAACCGCATACTCTGTCGAGATACTCAGGGATATCAACGGCGTCTTCGCGTCGACCTACTCGCTGAGCGACAGCGGCCTCGTCAAGATATTCATAGACGCCGGAGAGATAGGCTTGAACCTCCATGCACAGTCGTCGTTCTCGCTCAAGTTCATACCCACAATCGGTCAACCGACCTTGGAGGAGTGCAAGATACCGTATCTGGGATCCTATAGGTACGTCACTCTCGTGTGACCTTGACGGGAGCGGCGAGAAGCTGATGGGGCCTCGACCGTCCCCTCAGCAAATCATCAATGAGAATCAGCACTAGTTATTCCGCTGGAGATTTGTATAATAGTTTTTAAGATATATTTACTGGATAAGTTAGCTTCGAGAGAGGTCTACATGCCCTGTGGATAGTGCCTCCCAAACCCGGCTTTGGGAGGTACATCTCTCTCACTCCCTGCCCCTAGATGAGGCGGTGGCCGCACAGGAGGTGAGGTGGACAAACCATGCGATGATGATGAAGCGGTGCGGTCCTGAGCTCGCCCTGAACGACGCCCCCGGACGGCACTGCGACTGATTGTGGGGGGCGTGCAAACGTGAAGTTTTGACAGACCTCGGGCAGCGGAAGCTCTCGAAGTCCTGCCGCTAGGTGGGAGAGCGAAGATCGGCTCGGATGATCTCCTCTTTCGGGCAGGTAGCCCGGACGTCCCCAGGTACGGAACCTGGGAAGAGAGATGCGAAGTTGGAGGAGAAAGAAATGGAAAAGCTAGCGTGGAAGAAGAGAAGAAAGGAAGAGGGAGGCGAGATGGGTGTAGGAACCCTTCTCATCTTCATCGCCATGATACTCGTCGCCGCAGTGGCTGCGGGCGTCTTGGTTCAGACTGCATACAAGCTGCAGCAGCAGGCTGAGAGTACTGGCGACGAGGCAATCGCGGACGTAGCGACTGGCTTCAAGGTGCTCGCCACCTGGGGTACAACTGATGCCAACGCGGTGATCGACAATGTGTACCTCAAGATTGCCCTTACCGCTGGCAGCCCTGGTGTCAATCTCGCGAACACCACGATTGAAGTGATAAAGACAATCGGTGGTTCGACGTCCAGTGAGGTGACTCTAGTATACGCCGCCGCGGCGAGCGCCACGGAGTTCACAGCAACTGAGCTCCGAGACATGCCACCCTCGACGACTGCTGCTATGATGACATCGGGAGACATATTCCAGGTGCAGATCGACCTTACGTCAGCCACTGGGATAGACATGGCACTCGATGTCCAGGAGCGACTCTCGCTCGTGTTGATGCCGAAGCACGGCGTCCCCACCTTGGTGGAGATAACGGCACCACCAACACTGGAAGCCAGCAGCGTTGTGGTGCTGTAGAGACACTAGCCTCTGCAATGTCCCTGACAGGGAGCATCTCTCTCCCTACCAACATTTTATTGTAGGGAGAGAGCCCCTGATAGAACAGCACGGGGATTAGGTGTTGCGATATGGTCGCCCTGTTCCGAAAGAAGCCAGCTAAAGGCGAATCCTCCAGCCGAAGGAAGCTGAAGGACTTCGAGGATAGGTATGGCGAGGGGACGGAAGAGGAGGCCTATGAGGAGCTTCGACAGGAGGAGAGCGGCCAAGGCGATTGGCCGCCTCAAGAGGGCGAGGACGACTACGCGTACGAAGGAGAGGACAGCGACGCACTCTCTGGAGTGAAGGAACTCAGTGAGATACTTGGCCGCCTCGAGGAAATCGAGGACAAGATCGGGAGAATAGACTCCGCTCTGACAACGGAGAAGAGCGAAGGCGCCAAGGATCGAGAGCGACTGAACCAGATGGAGCAGGACATAAGGAAGCTCCTTTCCGTATACGAGGTCGTCTCCGCCAAGTTCAATCCATTCATCGATGTCTCCGAAGATGGAACTCCAAGGCCGGTGACGAAGGCGCAGCCTTCGAATGGCATTGAATTCCCGGAGATCAAACTGGATGGAGACCTGCCGGAGTTCAGGCCCCTCGGAGACGAAGGCGAGGAACAGCCTTTCGAGAGCGGAAGGCCTTCTGAAGCCACTCGGGACACCACCCCGTGGGAGCCAGGGACGCCGACCGAGACCCTGTTGACCGTGAAACAGAAGACGAGGACGCCGTCACCCCCGCCCCGACTCAACAAGGAGTCGCGGGACGCAGACTACGAGATGGAGGTACGCGCAGCTGCTAGAAGCAAGCACAACAAGAAGCCGCTGCTGGCCTACATACCCTATGACTACCTCACGCTCGTGCTCGTCATGCGATGGATAGAGTTCATGTTCGAGCGAGTGCCGAGAGACAAGATGTCGCTCGTACTGGACTACTACGTTGATGTCGGGTTGATAAGCGAGGACGTGAAGTCGGAATTCATGTCCTATGCGAGAGGGGAGATGCAGGACGTCACCAAGTACATGGGATACGAAGAGGCTCGGGAAGAGGTCTTCAAGGACCTACCAGCTCCTCAGGCCGCTCCGTACAAGAAGGTGGAGGACTGGAGACTGTCGGCCGATGATCATCTCAAATCCCTGCTCTTCATCCAGAAGATCGCGGGTCTCGAGATCGACAAGGATCGGCTAAACTCCCTAGAACAGAACATCTCGAAGTTCAAGGAGAGCTTGGAGGGCTTTCATGGGGTTTAGTGTCTCGGCAACAATGGCGATATTCTTCGCCACCTTTCTCATCCTTTTTTCTATACTCTACTCCTCGGTAGACGATGCTTTCGAAACCGTCTCCGAATCATTCGACGACAGATACGAGTACTTGAGCGAAAGGGCACAGACAGACCTGGACATCATTTGCCTATCATACTTCAAGGACACTGACACTTTCGAAGCGCGACTGCGGAACTCCGGGAGCGTTGCCTTGGACACAGACAAGGTGCGGCTGCTCCTGGACGGAGTCTTACAGACGGGCGCGACGGCGGAGGTCACAGGCGAGACGACGGACTTATGGCTACCTTCGGAGGCACTGGCCATAGCGCTCGAGGAGCCGAACCTGACATTCGACCCGTCGGTATCGATCAGGACGCACGCCTTCAGTGACGCCGGCCTCTCGGGTCCGTCAAACATATCGGTCGGCCACTCGGTCTACGTTATCGATGGGACGCACGTGGACGTGTTCACACTCGACGGCGTCTTCGACTACACGATATCCGATTCGACGAACATCGTTTCACCATCGGACATCAAGGCGTATGGGGACTATCTGTATGTGCTCGACGAAGGCACGCACATAGACCGCGTTGATCTTGACGGAGATTGGGTGGACCGCCACGTGTACGACCTGACCAACACGTCGACCCCGACATCGTTTGCCGTCGACTCCTCGTACATGTATGTCATAGACAACAGCGCCCACGTAGACCGGTACAACCTGACCACTGGACTCTTCGTCGACCAGCTCATCGCCAACGGAGGGTCGATGAGCGCGCCACAGGACATATCAGTTGGCGCGTACCTCTTCGTCATCGACGAGTCGTCAGGCAGCCATCATATGGACAGATACTATCTTGACGGGACGGGCGGGGTGCAGATAGTGACTTCGGCAATGCTTTCCTCGCCCACGGACGTCTCGGCATCGGCGTCACAACTCTACGAGAGGTACGTATACGTCGTGAACAACAGCAGGGAGATCCTGGTGCTCAACGAAACCGGGGCACCAGTCGCAAGAGTGGACAGCGGTTTGAGCGACTCCGTCTCGGGAGTCGACGTGACGGGTAGGATATTCGTCTCAGATGGAACGAATGGCCTCGTGATCGAATACCTCGGCACGAGCGTGAAGATAGTTGCAGAGAACGGCGTCTCAGAGGTTGCATTGTTATGACAGGATGTGTGTGATATGGGCGCAAGTGGAAGCACTACTCAATTGGTGTTCTTCGTCTCCGCGATAATCGTAGCCACCGCAGTGGTGGCAGTGGCCGCAAACAGCGTGTACGAACTTACGACGGGGATAGACGACAGGAGCAATCAGATAAGCGATGAGATGTCTACGCGCATAGAGATCATCAACGACCCGTCTTCGGTCCCGAACAACCCCGTCCTGATATACGTTCAGAACCAGGGCACAACCGTGCTCAACCATAACTATATCATTGCGATGTTGGATGGTACTGCAGTGGTCGACCCTGATCTGTCGCTAACTGGGAACATTACCACGCACTGGGACCCGTCCAGCATACTGACAATTTCCATCGACCAGAACCTGGCGTCAGGGGACCACATCGTGCAGGTGACCACCGAGAACGGGGTCACGGACACGATGAGCTTCCGAATATGAAGTGGAGGTGGATCCCCCCTTGGGCGACACCTACAGGCTACAGATACCGAGAGACGACCTGCATGACCAGCTAGGCCAAGGCCTTCCGGCAGGTACGATAACGCTCATGGAAGGGGCCAAGGGGTCTGGAAAGAGCGCGGTTGTCCAGCGGATGATCTACGGATTCCTCTCGAACCAGTACACCGTAACGTCCATATCGACCGAGCTAACGGTCAAGGACTTCATAAACCAGATGTACTCTCTGGACTATCCTATCGCTTCATGGCTACTCGATGGAAAGCTGAAGTTCGTCCCAGTCTATCCGCTCGTCGGGAACGCCAGGAGCAGGGTCGACTTCCTCGGTATGCTGATGAGTTCGCGCGACCTTTACACGAGCGATGTGATAGTCATAGACACCTTCTCGAGCCTTGTAAGCAACAGCTTGCGAGGCGAGGAAAACAGCATCAAGGTCCTTTCGTTCTTCAAGAGACTAGCAGGCATGAACAAGAGCATCGTCATAACCATCGATCCAGAGGAGATGAACGGCAAGGTCCTCGCGCCGTTCGAGTCGGACAGTCACGTCTACCTGAGCCTCGTAGTGTCCCAGGTGGGAGGCATAATATCAAGGAGCATAATGGTCAAGAGGTTCGCCAGCACTCAGTACAGAGTGTCACCGATGATAGGCTTCCGAATCGAGCCCAACGTGGGCATGGTCATCGAGATAACCTCCGTGGTGTGAGGTGATCACCATTCCGACGAGGCTGAGCAAGGTCCTGCAGAGGAACCCGCACCTCAGCCTATACCTCCAGAAATACGCTCAAGAGACTAAGGAGACGCCGAAGTTCATGGACGCCCTCTCTAAGGACATCGGAAAGGAGAGTGAGGTCAACGTTGTGTATCCTGTGGGTGATCCCATTTTCATCCACCTGCACGGGTCGAAGGACGAGGGACAGCACTACGACGTCATTGAGCCACTCATGGAAGAGGAAGTCGAGGATAGCTACAAGCAGATCGTCGAGAAGATATTCCTGCTATCGGGAAAGGAGAGGGTGCACGTGACCGACGAGGAGTTCAACGAGGTACTGGACCGGCTCCTCGAGGACATCGTCGTGGTCTCCGACAGAGGGGGCCCCTCCAAGCTCGTCCAGCTCATCAAACCAAGTTCGAAGATATTCATGGGCCACGAGGATTATGAGATCGTCAAGTACTATGTGAAGAGGGACATACTGCAGAACGGCATACTCGAGCCGGTGCTTCGCGATCCATACATAGAGGATATACACTGCGTTGGCGCTCGAGAGATCAACCTCTACCACAAGATTCTGGGCATGGTGGAGACGAACATACAGTTTGGTGACGTCGAGAGGCTCGACAGGTATACGAAGAGCATGAGCGACAGGATGGGAAGACCGGCATCTATCTCCAGACCCATCATCGACGGCGCACTTCCTGACGGTTCACGTATCAACATAATCTACGCGGACGATGTGAGCGTCAGTGGGCCGACCTTCACCATCAGGAAGTTCTCGACAGAGCCCCTGAGCGCCGCCCAGCTGGCCGGCTGGAAGACCATATCGCCTCAGGAAGCCGCCTACCTCTGGCTCTGCCTCGAGAACGGCATGAGCGTCTTTGTCTGCGGTGAGACGGCGTCAGGAAAGACGACTCTGCTCAACGCGATATTCCCATTCATCCGATACGACCAGAAAATCTTCTCGGCGGAGGACACGCTCGAGGTGCAGCCGCCGCATTCGGTATGGCAGCAGCTATCCACGAGGGAGTTCGGGCCTGAGGAGAGCAAAGTCGACACCTTCGCGCTTCTGAGGTCAGGTCTGAGGTCGAGACCGAACTACATCGTCGTGGGCGAGATAAGGGGGAAGGAGGGGAATGTGGCCTTCCAGGCCATGCAGACGGGCATTCCCGTCATGGCGACCTTCCACGCGGCGTCAATCAAGAGAATGATCCAGAGGTTCACGGGATCGCCGATCAACGTGCCCGTGACGAGCATGGACAACCTCAACGTGGCAGTGTTCCTGGCTGGCGTCTACAGGGACGGCAAGCTGATAAGGCGTGCGCTTTCCATCGAGGAAATCCTCGGCTACAGCGAGTCCATGGGGGGCGTGATGACGAGGGCCGTCTTCGTCTGGAACCCGGTGAATGACCAACACCTCTTCCGCGGTATGAACAACTCGTACATACTCGAGGAGAGGATCGCCGTGAAGCGCGGCTACAAGGACAAGCGGGACATCTACAAGGAGCTTGCCCTCAGGGCGAGGATCATCGACAAGATGATCGAGATGAACATGACCAACTACAAGACGGTAAACGACATATTGAGGGCATTCCAGAAGGAAGGCGTCTCCGGCCTGCCGTTCACGGTATGAGGGAGCGATTGCTCGTCGTTCTACGCGCACTTCGTGTCGCTGATAGTCAGGGGTGAGAATTGACCGACAACGCTTATAACGGTCAGCCCCGGATTTCAATATGAGGCCACCGAGCACAGGCTCCGCAGATCGCCTTCCAGCGGCACGACAAACCAGACCTGGAAAGGTGATGCTGCCCGCGCCTCAGGGATGGGCGAGAGATGCCGGGGTACGATGCGGGTTTGAAGAAGGCAGTGCGCAACAACCCGCACCTAATGGAATACGTTCAGGACTTCGTGGGGGAGCACAGAACCTACCCCGAATTCCGATCCGAGCTCGAAAGGGAGCTGGGCGACGAAGACATCGTCAACGTCATCTACCCGCTTGGTGACCCTCTCTTCGTGCACATATTCTCCACCAAGAGCATCCCGATAAGCTATACCTCGGTTCAGCCACCGCTGAAAGGGAGGGTCCAGGAGAAGTTCAACAAGATAATCCAGCAAGTCTATAACAAGGCCGTCTACAAAGCACCGCACAAGTCGGCGAAAGAGTTCGAAGAGAGCCTGGTCAAGCTCATCGAGGAGTCTACCACGGCCGCAGAGGAGGGCGAGGAGGACGGAAAGAACCTGTTCGGAGACCTATTCGCAGAGCCGAGGATTCGCGTGACCGCAAGGGAGCTGGACCTTGTGAAATATCACGCCGTGCAAAACATCATACTAAGCGGTCCGCTCCAACCCCTGCTCCGAGATCCGTACATCGAGGATATCCATTGCATCGGCCACGACAACGTTTCCATAGTCCACAAGATCTTCCAGTCGATGCCGACGAACATCCGCTTCGATTCCATGGAAGAGCTGGACAACTACGTCAGGGCCCTCAGCGAGAGGATAGGCAGGCCCGCTTCCATGGCCCGTCCCATCGTCGATGGCACACTGGAGGACGGTTCGAGGATAAGCCTTGTCTACGCGGACGACGTGAGCGTCCGGGGCCCTAGCTTCTCGATACGCAAGTTCTCCGAGGAGCCAATAAGCATAACGCAGCTGATCAAATGGAATTCCATAAGCTCCCAAGAATCAGCCTACATATGGCTCTGCCTCGAGGAGGGTATGAGCATATTCTTCTGCGGTGAGACCGCGTCGGGGAAGACGACGACGATGGGCGCCGTACTGCCATTCATCAAGTACGACAGCAAGGTGTACACAGCCGAGGACACAATTGAGATGCAGGTGCCACACAGCGTTTGGCAACGGCTCGCCACGAGGGATTTCGGACCCCAGGAGAGCCGCGTCGACACCTTCGCACTGCTCAAGGCAGCTCTGAGGTCGCGCCCGAACTACATCATTGTGGGCGAGATCAGAGGCATCGAAGGGAGCGTAGCCTTCCAGGCGATGCAGACCGGACATCCCGTACTCTCGACGTTCCACGCTGCATCCACGAGAAAGCTCATACAGAGGTTCACCAGCGATCCGATAAACGTGCCTATCACCTTCATCGACAACCTCAACGTGGCCTTCTTTCAGGCAGGAATCTACAGAGAGGGAAAGTTCCTGAGGCGGTCGATGTTCATAGACGAGATAGTCGGCTTCAACGAAGCCCTCGGCGGCATAATGACCAGGACCATATTCATATGGAACGCGGCGGACGATACGCACGTTTTCAAAGGTATGAACAACTCCTACATCCTCGAGGAGAAGATTGCCGTGAAGCGCGGCTACGGAGACAAGAGGAGAATTTACGAGGACCTCGCCCTCCGCACGAAGATCCTCGAAGAGATGGTCTCACGGAAGATATTCAGATATGACGACGTCCAGAACGTCATAACCGAGTTCCAGAAAAAGGGGGTGACGGGCCTGCCCTTCCCGGTATAGGCCGGATCATGGCGACCAGCAACATCAAACGTCTGTACCGGTCTGTGGACATGCCCATAGCCACATACTTCACTAGATACGCTCTCCCTCTGGTCGCGGCCGGAATCGGCTTAGCCGCCATACTCGTCTTTCTCTTCCCCGGCCTCGTTGCGAACAGCATCTTCAGATACGTGTTCTTGGCAATTCCCTTCCTGTTCTCCCTCATAGCCATATTCTTTCCCCTGCTGCAAGGGGAGAGGAAGAAGATGCAGATTGAGAGGAATCTGCACCTCTTTCTGATAAGGATGAGCGTGCTCGCGACCTCGAAGTTGCCCCGCAAGAAGATGCTGGAGATACTCTCGAAGGTCAAGGAATACGAGGCTCTGAGCATCGAGGTCGAGAAGATATACAAGCTGATGGAGTACTGGAACATGGGCCTCGCAGATGCCGCGAGGACCGTCGCACGAAGAACGCCGTCACCTGCTCTCGCGGACTTCCTGGACAGATTGGCTCACTCATCCGACGCTGGTGAGGATATCGAAGAGTTCCTGACCAAGGAGAGGGATGTTGCGGTGAACGTCTATCTGAACAAGTACGAGACGGCGCTCAAAGACCTCGACCTGCTAAACGAGATATTCGTCGCCGTGCTCATATCACTGATGTTCATGCTCGTATTCATAGCGCTTCTGCCTGTCTTCATCGACGTGCCGATAACGCTCATTCTCCCTGGCGTCGCCCTTCTGTTCATTATCATCGAGGCGATGGTGTTGTACTTGGTCAAGTCGCTGCTGCCCTCGGACCCGATATGGCACAACAGGGAGGAGAGGACCGAGGTGGACCAGACCCTGAATTCGGTCCTCCCCGCGACGTACGCTGCCTGCGTCGCCCTGGCGATATTCGCCTTCTTAGCGAGAATGCCTCTCACAGCCGTCGTCGCGCTGGTCGTCACGCCGCTGCTGTACCCGGGTTTCCTGATAAGGAGAGAGGAGAGGAGGGTGCGCGCGAGGGACGAAAACTACGATTCATTCATGCGCGCCGTCGGAAGCTACGCCGCCTCGGCCGGGTCCGCCGTCACCGAAGGCGTCGGGAGGCTCAGCAAACACGACTTCGGGGAGCTCACCAAAGGGATAGAGGTGCTGTTCAAACGGCTCCTGACGCGGATAGACCAGATCAGGGCGTGGAACCTGTTCGCGGCGGAGACGGGCAGCAACCTCATTTCGAAGTTCACCGAGATGTACGTCGTCGGCCTGTCTGTCGGCGGAAAGGTCGACAAGGTTATAGACATCATCAGCGTGAACTTCGTCAAGCTGATGGGTGTCAGGAGGAAGAGGTACCAAGCAGCCGACAACATGCTCGGAACCCTCTATGGCATGTCCATCGGAATAACTTTCACGCTCTTCTCAGCGCTGAGCCTGATGCGCATGCTGAATCAAATGAACGAGCAGTTCACTCTAGCAGAGATGTCGATCCGCGTGCCCATAGCCCTCCAGTCGTTCGACCTGCACCTAGCAGAGGCGGTGTTCCTCTTGATAGTATTCGCCCACGCGCTGATATCAGCGAATCTGGTGTCGTTCGCGGGCGGCAGCCACAAACATAGCTTCTACATCAACTTCGCCGCCATAATCTGGATAAGCACTGTGACCGCGCTGATCACGCAGCTGATGCTCGAGAAGGTGCTCCGGCTCTCGTGACGAAGAAGAGAGGGGTGGCGCCCGCAGTCCCTCTGGCTCCAACCCTCCAGACAAGTAGTTGGCCACCGAATCTGCCTTTCCATTGCGTCCTCGCATCAGAGAACATCGAATGGAGGGTCGGCCGTAACTCGTGCGGGCGCTTGGATTTCGGATTGATGGCCGGCAGAGATAAGCCTTTGTCCGGAAATCTCCGCGCTGAGAATCGCGAGAGATTCTCTTAGCGCCCGGAACGCCTCCGCCTGGCCTCATTTCACTGCGCTTCCAAACGATGATAGTCATGGCCGAGAATTGAGAGCCAAGCCTTATGAGCCAGCCAAGCGTGATTCTTGAACATGGCCACCGTGAGTCGAAAGACGCTCACGAGCTGTATTGCAGGTGCTCTGCTGGTCCCGGTAACGTTCGTTTTCCTCTTGCAGGGCTTGAGCACATCGCCGGTTCACGCGTTACCAGTCGACGACTTCGGCGATAGCATACGCGTGACCTTCGACCCGTTCGAATCCACGAACATATCATCAACCGTCGACGTCAACGGCGATATGCACGTGGTGTGGGAGGACTTCCGCTCCGGCAACGGCGACGTATACTATGTGAAACTCGATGCTGAGGGCAACAAGCTGACCAACGATGCCAAGATATCGAACGATTCCGCCATGTCGCGGCACCCCTCGGTCGCCGTCGATCCTGCGGGGCACATCTACATCGTCTGGGAAAGCATCGAGAACAGCTCTGCCGAGCTGCAGTTCGCGAAGCTCTGGTACTATGCAGGTAACATCACGTTCCAGGAGAATGGGCTCCAGGTCTCGGACGCCGACCCGGCCAACTCGACGGAGCCCGAGATAGCCGTCTGCGCTGACGGCAACCTCGTCCTCGTCTGGACGGATGCGAGACAGGACGCTGGCGAAGGGAATCTTGAGATATACTACAAACGCCTCAGCCCAATAGGTTTCCCGCTGACTCCGGACACCAGAATCACAAGAGACGTCGGGGTGTCGGAACGACCGAACCTGGATATCGACGGAGCGGGGATGATACACGTCGCATGGTATGATTTCAGGGATTCCGACGATGGCCTTGTGGTGAACCACGGCGTGTTCTACAGGAAGATATCGCCTGACGGCACGGCGCTGACGAACGAGACGAGGATAACCTTCGCATCTCCAGAATCCCGCCCGGACATAGCAGTCGACACCGACGGGAACGTGCACGTCGTCTTCGACGATGACAGGTACGCCAGCTTCGATGTGTTCTACACTCTGCTCGACAACGACGGGATCACGCTTGTTGACGACAGAAACATATCACCAAAGGATGACAACGAGTCACGATTCCCAAGGGTCGCACTTAGCGACTCGAGGGTTGTGGACGTCGTCTGGCAGGACGCGGCCGGGGAGACATGGTCCATCCATTACTCTGCCATCACCTACGATGGGGCGCTCGAAGTCTACGACCAGGCGATCACCGACGAGGGCTTAGGCAACGCGACCCGGCCAGTGGTGATGTGTGCCCGCGACAACAACACCTTCGTGCTGTACTCCGGTGAAGTGCCGAACAAGGAGGTGTTCTTCTCAAGGACTCACAGACCCGATCTGTCGGTCCTCGGCGGGGAGGTAGTCCCGACTACCAGCCAGCCGCTCGTCGGTTCGACGGTCTGGGTCAACTCCACGGTGAGGAACCTCGCAGGCGGAACCGCCACGGGGTTCGGCGTCGCCCTGCTGGTCGGCGGGGCCGTGCAAGAGGAGATCGTCGTAGAATCGCTGCCAGCGGGGTCGGCTGTTGTGCTCGGATTCCAGTTCGTGGCCGGGGCCTCCGACACGAGCATTGGGATAGCCGTGGACATCGGCCAGAGTGTCAGAGAGACGGACGAATCGAACAACGATGTGACCATTCCGCTGATCGTCAGGATACCTGGGGTTCTGGCATATCCAGATACGTCGAGACGGCTCGTCGATCCCGGCGAGACGGCTTCGTTCAACATAACCGTGAACAACACGGGCAACTATGCTGCAGACTATGAGATAGCGAACTCCACCCTCCGAGAGGGGTGGAGCATATCGTACGAGCCTGCGGGTCGAACCGTTACGGTACCTGCGGCGGGCTCGTCTGTCTTCAAGATCAATGTCAGCGTCCCGTACGACATCTACCCCGGAACGAGGCTGTTTAACGTGACGGTCGCGTGCACTGACAGAACGACAGTGAACGCCACAATCACATTGATGGTCGATGTGCAGCAGGTGGGGAACGTGTCTGTCGTCACACCGTGTGGAGGGGAGACCCTCGAACCGACCGTCCCATGGACTTGCGTCTTCACCGTGACGAACACCGCCAACGCCAATGAAAGCTTCCTGGTCGAGGCTCTCGACGACCTCGGATGGATATCGACGCTTTCCCATACGGATGTGGACTTGGTCCCGGAGGAATCGCAGAACATCACCGTGGTGGTCACGCCGCCCAGGTACGAATCCCTGGGCGCAATAAACGTACTCACCCTGCGGCTCACGTCGAAGAGCCTGACGGACAACTTCGGGGAGGGCAATGTTGTGCTCGTCGCGGGCCATCACAGAGAGGTCGACATCAGCCTTGCCCAGCAGGCGTTTCTCAACTATTCTGTACCGGAGGACAGGCAGATCATCTACTCCCTGCTGGTGCAGAATCTCGGCAACTGCGATGATACTGTGAGAGTGTGGCTGGAAGGGCTCAGCTCGTTCTGGGCTGTGCTCGAGACATCGTATGTCTTTCTCGAGCCGGGCGAAGGCGAGACCGTGTCGCTAACCATGACCCCCGGGCTGTCCGTGCTGGCAGGGATATACGAGTTCGACGTGAGCGCGGCTTCCGAGGCGGACCCTTCGGCGAACGAGACCATCCATATGGGGGTGAATGTCCAACCGTTCTACAGGATCGAGACCTATCTGGACGCTGAGGAGCTCGTTCCGACGGGCGGAGCCACCGTATCCACGAACCTGACTATCGAGAACTGGGGGAACACCATCGACACCGTCAACGTCTACGGGTTCACAGAGTCCCTGAACAACACGGTTCTCGTCATCGAGGGGACGGAGTATCCCATCTCGACTGAAGTGCCGCCCCCGTTCGTCCTTGAGCCCGGCAACCGCGCCGTGATCACCGTCACCATACTGCTCTCCGATGCGGCTTCTGCCGGCTCCTATGAGATCATGATAGAGGCCGGCTCCTTGAGCGACCCCTCTGTGACCAGCACGGAGGTCATCACGCTCGTCATCCCGCAGAAGAAGCCCTGGTTCAACCTGTACACCATCATTCTCATCGCCGCCCTGGTCGCGGCGGCCGTGATTGGTGTCCTGCTCTTCAGACGGAAGAAGGCCGTGGAGGAGCAGAGGCGCATCACGGAGGAGAGGCGGCGCATGCAGCAGCGTGGGAAGCCCGGGGTCCGTCGAAGGCCCCGGCCCGAGGCCAAAAGGACAGGACCAGGAGGGAGCTAGCCAGACCCTCGAACCGATGCCTCGGGGCGGCCGCAAAGTTATAAGTACAGCAACTGGTTATCCGGAATCAGGTGATTTAATTTGATGAAACCCCTGGCTGTTCTGAACAAGGCGATCAACCACCAGGTTATCGTTGAGCTGAAGGGCAAGAGGGGATACCGAGGCATTCTCGACGGATACGACCCGCACATGAACCTCGTCCTGAAGAACGCAGAGGAGATACAGGAGAACGAGGTAAGGCGGAAGCTCGACGCGATAATCGTCAGAGGAGACAACGTGATCTATATCTCTCCGTGAGGAGGAGCAGGATGACAAAGGGCACTCCGTCGATGGGAAAGCGTGGAAGCAAGAAGACACACATTGTGTGCCGTCGGTGTGGAAAGAGGTCGTACCACGTGAGGCACAAGGTATGCGCTTCGTGTGGCTTCGGAGCGACCGCAAAGCGAAGGAATTACAACTGGGCAAAGGCGCATTGATATCTGCGCCGGTTAGGGGGGTTGAGGTCTGGAGCCCGAGCACCCGCAGGATGAGTGCGGTGTTTTCGCTATAGCCTCCATTTCCAATGCCACAATGGAGATATTCTATGCGCTGAGAGTCCTGCAGCACAGAGGGCAGGAGTCGGCGGGAATAGCCGTCTACAGCAACGGCATAAAGTCGATGAGGGGCATGGGACTGGCCCACCAGGCGCTCAGGCCTGATGAGATAAGAGATCTCAAGGGAGAGATGGGCATCGGCCACGTGCGGTACTCCACCGTCGGCTCGTCAAGCATGGACAATGCCCAGCCGGTCGTCATGTCCACCAACTACGGTGACATCGCGCTCGCCCACAACGGAGAGATCGTCAACGCGGATCAACTGAGGAACGAGTTGAAGAAGAAGGGCTGGGCCTTCGCCACGACGGGCGACTCGGAGATCATCATACGACTGCTGGCCAATGACATAGCCAGCACAGGGGACCCTGCGAGGGCCGTCAGAAACGTCATGTCCTTGATGAGCGGGTCGTACTCGATCACGCTCATGGTGGACAACCGCGTCTTTGCGCTGAGGGACCCCTACGGCATCCGCCCACTGTGCATAGGGAGGACGAAGGAGGGCTACGCGGCGGCCTCCGAAAGCGTCGTCTTCGATACGCTCGGAGGTGAGTTCATCCGTGACGTCGAGCCTGGAGAGCTGGTGGAGCTGCTTCCGGGCGAGGCGAGGTCCGTGAAGACTGGGCTCGCCAAGGGCAGGGCGCACTGCATGTTCGAGTGGGTCTACATCGCGAGGGCGGATTCGTGCCTCGACGGTAGGCTTGTGTACGATGTCAGGAGACGGATAGGCCAAAGATTGGCAGTCGAGCAGCCCGTGGACGCTGATGTCGTCGTGCCCGTGCCCGATTCGGGGAGGTCCCATGCGATGGGGTACGCGGAGAAGTCGGGAATACCGTACTCGGAGGGACTCATGAAGAACAGGTACGTGGAACGCACCTTCATCATGCCTGAGCAGACGGACAGGAGCACGGGCGTCATGCTCAAGCTGAACCCGCTGAAGAGCATCATCAAGGGCAGACGCATCGTTCTCGTCGACGACTCCATAGTGAGGGGGACGACGATGAGGAAGATCGTCCAGCTCGTCCGGAACGCTGGCGCGAGAGAGGTGCACGTGAGGATAGGCTCACCCCCGATACGCGCGCCATGTTACTTCGGGATAGACATGAAGACAAGGGACCAGTTTGCTGCCACAGGGAGGACCGTGGAGGAAATAGGCAAGATGCTCACGGCGGACAGCCTCGGGTACGTCTCGGTGGAGGGGTTGGTCGAGGCGATAGGCCTTGGCAGCTCGGACCTATGCCTTGGATGCCTGACAGGGGAATACCCGGTTGCTGTCGAGGGTGAGAAGACGCGGTTCCAGAAGAAACTGGACTCGTTCGCCTGAGCCACACGCAGCCCGGACAAGCTTTTAACTACGGCCATGACATACAACGCCGCTCGGATGGGCCGGTAGATCAGCGGAAGATCGCCCGCTTGGCATGCGGGAGGTCGCGAGTTCAAATCTCGCCCGGTCCACACCTCTGCGTTCTCGAACGACGCCTATGCAGACACTCCCCGCTTCAAACGGGCGTTGAGCAAGGCATGCCTGTCCCACACCACCGAGGAAAAGGTTATCTCCCAAATGATCATTGGCCAGAGCGTGTCTGAGCCGGAATTGCAGACGTTCACCGAGAAACGCATCGGCGAGATGATTGAAGTTCTAGCGAAAGCGCGAGCGGGCAATCCGCTCGAGAGAAGGATGACGCGCGACGAAGCGAGAGAGTACACCGTCCTCGACCCGGATTTCGACCCGAAGGGGGCCTGGTTCGCAATTGTGGACGGTGAGGTCGCAGGCTTCTGCTCTGCCCTCGTGGAGAGGACAAGGATCGAGGCGGGGAAGGATGACGCCTGGGTGGATATCGACATTGTGCCTGAGCACGAAAGAATTGACGTGGCGCAGGCGCTGTTGAACCAAGCCTTTGGCTACCTATCCTCGAGGAACGTAGGCAAGGCTATGACCAGGAGCCTGGCGTCCGATGAGAAGAGGAAGACTTTCCTCAAGTCGAACTCGTTCGAAGAGGAGCACCGCATCTACACCCTCGTCAGGCGCGGACGCGACGAAGTGAACGTGGTCGTTGCTCCCGCTCCTAACAGAATCGTGCGGTGGGAGCTTCCCGATTGCTCTGACTCACGGCTGCAGGCCATTACCGAGGCGTTCAACGACTCATTCAAGGACCACATGAACTTCGCTCCCGAGCTGCCGGAACGATTCCAGAACTTGAGAGACTGCAACGATGACCCGCACGTACTGACAGTAGCGCTGGACGAGGACGTGATAACGGGATTCGCATTGTCGGAGTACAGCGAGGAATACAACAGACTCAAAGGGGCGAATGTGGGTTGGGTGAATGTTCTCGGGGTACGGCCACAGTACAGGCGAACCGGCCTGGGAAGGGCGCTTCTTGCCGACAGCATCCGTTGGATCCTGGAGGCGGGGGCGAGCAACGTGTATCTCGGGGTGTTCGCGAAGAACGAGAAGGCTCTGAGCCTGTATTGGTCCTTCGGCTTCGAGAAGGAGAGGGAGAACATAATATTCGCGCGTTCGCTCAAGGGCTGAAAGCGGGCTCTCGATATGGTTCCTGCGGGCTTGGCGGTGTCCTCCCATGAATGAATAGACCACAATACTTATAGCCAGCACGCCGATGACTTGACGGCTGGCCGCTCGTAGGCGGCGGGATGGGATCATAGTATGTTCGCTCGAAAGCTGTTAGCCTCAATGCTAGCATTTCTGATGGTGACAGTCGGATTCTCGCTCTTTGACGAAGATTCAGAAGCTGAGACGGGGGGCCCCGATGAGTATGGTTACGTCTGGGTTGACAGCAAGGGAAGCGCGCCGAATGTGACCTTCGACTGGATAGACGTGCGCTCTGGAACAGACGCTGGGTTCTCATATTCCACCAACGAGTTCCTGGGACCGTTCAACGTCGGTTTCATGTTCGAATTCTACGGGAACACTTACAATTCGTTCTTCATCAGCAACAATGGATTCATAACGCTGGGCGCGGGCGCGACGGACACCACCAACGACCCGATTCCAAGCGCATCCAGCCCGAATAACCTCATCGCTCCCTTCTGGGACGAAGTTTGGGTCGACTACTACCCATACAACACCGGCGATGTCTACTACGAGACGATAGGAGCCTCGCCGAACAGGCAGCTCGTCGTCCAATGGGACAACGTGTCCCGCCGCTACAGCTACGATTTGCTGACTTTCGAAGTGATACTCAACGAGACGGGGGAGGTCTGGTTCCAGTATAAGGATATGAACACCGAGTCGGGCCTGAGCGCAACAGTGGGGATTGAGAACATCGACGGGAGCATCGGGTGCGAGTACTCGTACGAGGAAGCGGTGATCGAGGACGAGCTCGCAATCATGTTCTCGAGGGGGCCCGTCGGATTCGGCCCGGACTCCACAGGTACCGGATATCCAGGGGACACCGTGATCTATGTCCTGATACTGACGAACGCCCAGGACTTCGTCGACTCCTTTGACATCCAAGTGAATTGGTCGCTCCTGGGGTGGGGTGTGAGCATTTGCGATGATATGGGAGTTCCGTTGACTGACGAGAACAACAACACGATTCCTGATACGGGCAACCTGACAGCGAACGACTCTTTCACGGTGCACGCCTACGTGGAGATTCCGCTCTCGCCGACGGCTCAGATGGAGACAACCGTGCTGATGGCATCATCCTACGCAGACCCCGCTGTCAACGACACGGCCACTCTTGCCACGTGGACCGCCCAGGCCGTCTACGACCCGCCTCACGTCGACGCGGCGGTCGACGGGGACTCCGACGGGGACTTCGACTACCTGGTCGTGAACGTATCATTGAATGTCCTCGGCGAAGGCGACTTGCGCGCCTACTGCTATCTGTATACAGAGACCGGTGAGCAGGTACAGTTCGTCCTTGAATCTGATTGGTTTCCAGTCGGCCCTGGAAACCTCACCGTTCAGTTCACAGGCGAATATATCTTCTCGGCTATGGAAAACGGCACCTTCCGGGTAGACCTATATCTCTACGACTCCGACTGGAGCTATCTCGGGTTCGACCAATACACCACATCGTATTACAACTACACCGATTTCGACACCCCAGAGGCGATCTTCTTCCCGCCCCATTCCGACTTCGGCTGGGACGACGACTCTGACTCGCTCTACGACTATCTCGTGATTGAAGTCGTCATACAGGTGTATGATGATGGAGAATACACCGTCGAGGCATATCTCGAAGACGATTGGGGTTACTCGGTATCGTATGCTGAGCACACTGAGGCCTTCGTCGCAGGCACCTATATCATAGAGATATTGTTCCCTGGCTGGGAGGTCAACCTGGCGGACATGGATGGTCCATACTACGCATATCTCTATCTCGACAACGTCTATGGCACGAACATCGACATAGACACTCACGAGACTGCGGCCTACGTCAGGAGCGAGTTCGAAGGGGTGCCAGTCGTGTTCCTGCCGCCTCACAGCGACTACGCCAACGACACCGACGACGACAGCTATTACAACGAGCTGACCATAGAGATACGCATTGATTGCTCCGAGACCGGGTACTACGACTTGGAAATCTATGTCGAGGACTACTGGTACCAGGAGTTCTACCATGTGCTGGATACGCTCTATCTCGAGGACGGTATGACCGCGCTCTACCAGATAACTCTGGATTCGTACTCCATCCGCAGCAACGGGGTAAACGGAAGATTCATGCTCGACATGTACCTCTTCAACACCTCCACATCCTACGAATACGACTACGATTACTACGAGACCCAATACTACTGGGTCAGCGACTTCGACCCGATAGGCGCGTTCTTCGAGCCGCCGTATGACGACTTCGGCAGAGACGATGATTTGGACGGTCTGTTCGACTACCTCGTCATAACCGTCCCGATCAACGCTTCATCCACAGGCTACTTCGACTTTGAGGTGTACGTCTACGATCCGTACTGGTCATACGTCAGAAGCTCAGTGGAAGAACTATACATCGTCGAGAACTCGCTGTTCGAGGCCACAGTGGAGATCGACTCATACACGATATCGGACAGAGGCATCGACGGCTCATGGAATGTGTACATCTACATATACGACCACTGGACGGCCGTGTTGTACGACTCTGACACGTACACGACCCAGACCTACTATGTCAACGACTTCGACCCCGTGCCTGTGCAATTCGAACCTCCCCATACGGACTACGGCCTTGACACAGACGAGGACACCTACTTCGACTACCTCATCGTGGAGGCGATGTTTTTGTGCTACCAGGCAGGGAGGTTCACTTTCCGAGCGGACCTGTATGATCCGTGGGGCTCGCCGGTCACATCCGTCCAGATCACGCGGGACTACAGCGCTGGAGTGAGAATGGTCGAATTCTCGTTCGACGGATGGATGATATGGTACAATGGCGTGAGCGGATGGTTCGAGATTGACCTCAGCGTCGAGTCCCTGTCTGGTTTGACGCTCGATACGGACACCCACTATTCGGATTACTACTACTGGAACGAGTTCGAACCCGCACCTGCTGAGTTCGTCACGCCGCACACCGACCAGGCGATGGACGACGATGAGGATGGTCTTTACGAGTACCTCGTCGTCGCTGCCACCGTCGAGGTGTACGTGGAGGGAGTCTACGCCGTGGCTGGAACCCTCTACGACGATTGGGGATATGTCACTGACAGCGCGAGGAACACGACCCATCTCCCCACTGGAACTGCGCACGTGGAGCTCTGGTTCGATGGCTGGCTGGTCGCGCTTATGGATGCTGACCCGTGGCGCGTGCTGCTGACGCTGTCAAACGCCCAGGGGGACGAGATGGACTCAGACACCTATTACCTGAGCGGCATCTATTGGAGGTCGGACTTCGACCCGATGGTTCCAGAGCTGGAGTCGGGATGGGCTTACGGCGCGCCCGTCATCGATGGCGCCTTGGACGCGGATGAGTGGTTCGGGGCTGGGATGGTGGACTTCGTCCTCTGGGACGAAGCGAATGAGGTCGACGCGGCGATGTATGTGATAAACAACGAGACCCACCTCTTCGTGTGTATCGATGCCGTCGGGGACACCACTGGCGACGACGGCGACTCTGCATCGCTGGCGTTCGACACTGGCAACGATGAGCTCGCAACCGACTTCCAGGAAGACCAGTTCGTGCTCACATCCATGGGCTCTTGGACCGACAGCCAGCACCTAATCTACGACACCTGGGACTGGACGGTCGACTGCAGACCGTTCGACCAGGGGCTGCCCCAGCATGAAACGCTCGCAGGCGTCGTCGGGTTCGGGCCGTCGGAGGCATCGAGCACCGCTCACAGGATCTACGAGATATGCATACCGTTGGACCTCCTTGGCGCGGGGCCCGGAGATGTCATAGGCTTCGCGACGGCGAGCGTTGTCGAACTCGGGGTCGTGGACAGCGACGACGGCTCATTCAGTGCCTGGCCTGCTCGGTACCAGATGGGGGATGAGCTTGAGAAGTACGGAGACCTTGTTCTATCACCTGAGAGACCGCTCACGACTTTCGAGATCGACGGCACTGAGGGCGACAACGGATGGTTCGTATCGGATGCGGTGGTCACGCTCTCCGCGACAGGCGGCGTCGGAGGCATCAATACCACACATCTCCGCATCGACGGCGGCGCGTGGACAGAGTATACGAGCCCGGTCACGGTTTCAGGGGATGGCGTGCATACTGTGCTGTTCTACTCGGTGGATATGTCAGATGTGGAGGAACCCGTCAGGGCTCTCGGAATCATGATCGACACAGAGGAGCCCGATACTTCAGCGGACGTCGAAGGCACCGTCGGAAGCGACGACTGGTACATAGCGGACGTTCTGGTGGTGTTCGAAACCCTCGACGACGCCTCAGGCGTGCGAGGGATCATGTGCCGTCTTAACGGCGGCGATTGGATCAACGTATCGGAGGGCTTCCTAGACGTCTCTGAGGACGGAGCATACCTTCTCGAATACTACGCGGTCGACGTCGCGGGACATGAAGAAGACATCAAGTCGATCGCGCTCAAGGTCGACATCAACGCTCCGGTCACCTTTCCAGAAGTCGACGGCTCGAGAGTCACATTGAATGTCACGGACAGCGGGAGTGGCGTATACGAAACGCTGTACAGGATAGACGACGGCGAGTGGACGACCTACACTGGACCGTTCGAGGTCAGAGGCGAGGGCAACCACACGGTGGAATTCTTCTCTCAGGACGTTGCGGGTAACAACGAGACAATCAAGAGCGTCATCGTCCAGGGAAGCACTAGTGCCTCCGTGCTCGGGATGGATTTGTGGCTCGCGCTGCTGGTGCTCACCCTCGTGGTGGTCACGATACTGGCACTACTGTTCGTTGTCCGCAGAAGGGTCGCCAGGCCGCCGCGAGGGCCACCGATGCCGCCCGATGCCAGGCTTTACGAGCAGCAGATGCCGCCACAAGGAGGCGTCGAGGGAGGAGCGCCGCCAGAGCAAGGAAGAGGCCCGCCGCCTAACGGATGAGCTGCATCTGGAACTCAGACGCGCGCGCGGCGTCCCTTTCCTCAGAGGGGATAGCTCCTGCGCTTTCGTTGGGTGACGTCACATGAAAGAGCGTCGTCGTCTCGTGCAGCTGGTGATAACCAGCCGATAAGCGCTTAATATCGTACGCTGAGTTCGTAGCAGCATGACGGGAAGATCTCTGGCCGTTGTCCTGGCGTGCTTGGTTTTGGCGGTCGCTGCTGTAGGAATTGGCGACAACGCTTCCGCCGGAGGCAGAGACCACAACCACCTGACCCATGGAGAGGATGAGGGATACTACGACGTCAACAACCACAATTCATTCGACGACGATAGCTTCCCGGGACAGTCGAGCCATAACAGGTCCGGCGTAGCTTGGTGATGCTAAGCCACCAACCACTTGCTCCTGAACCCTTGCGCAGCCGACAGGGAGTTCACCGTTCGAAAGGGATTTTGGCCGCCCAAGGAGTACAGTGAGAGGATTCTCGGGCGATAGGCCAAGGGTGGCAGGATCGGGTGCCTCATCTTCCATGGGTCGATATGCGTCTCACCCGCGGATGAACCGGCCCTCGGGTATCTGCTGGGTTATGCAATGGATCCCTCCGCCCCCGACCTCTATGCACGGAACGCTGACGGTGACGACCTCCCTGTCAGGATAGCACGACCTTAGCGTTTCCGCCGCTACTGGGTCTTCTGGGATGCCGAACTCCGGTGCGACTATGCCGCCGTTCGCCACATAGTGGTTGATGTACCCTGGAGTTATATCGTGGCCAAGGTGCTCCCTCGGACGTGGCTGCACGAGATCTATGATCTCGATGGATCGGCCCTTTGCATCGGTCGACGTCTCCAACCGCGCCCGATTCTCCGCCAGCATGTCGTGGTTGGGATCTGAAGTATCGTCCGTATGGGCTATGATGACTGTCTTCGGCCCAGAGAAACAGGCTACGCCATCCACATGTCCGTCAGTCACGTCTTCTGCCTGGCCTCTACCGAGCCAGAGAACCTTGCTCACGCCCAGGAAGTCCTTGAGCCCGCCCTCGATCTGCTCCCCATCCATGCTCGGATTGCGGTTCGGATTGAGGAGGCACTGCTCTGTCGTCATCAGCGTTCCTTCCCCATCAACGGATATTGAGCCTCCTTCGAGCACCATGTTGGCCACGTACCGTCTCACTCTCAGTTCCCTTGAAAGGGACTCCGGCACGCGCTCGTCCTTCGAGTGAGGCCCTTTGCTGCCCCATGCATTGAATAGGAAATCAACCAGGGCGACATCCCCTGCGGCAGAAGTCACGAAGATTGGACCATTATCCCTGATCCAAGAGTCGTCAAGGTCGACGACAATGACAGGGGCCCCGTCGCCAGATTTCTCACGGACATCGACTACTGTCGACGGGTCCGATAGGACTGTCACTGGTTCGAATCTGTTGACGGCCTCGATGACGGACTGATACTCGACCTCCGCCTGTCGGATGTGCCCATGCCATGTCTCAGGAGCACAGGGCCAAGAGATAAGGCAACCTGTGTGAGGCTGCCATTCTGCAGGCATCGAAAATCCATCGTGCGAAGGACTTCTTTCATTCATCCTGGTCTCCATCCCGTCTCATGGAACCGGCGAACGAGCTGGTCGACTATGGGTCTCAAGCTAGAATAGTCTTGCTGGGAGAGCGTCTGCCGAAGGTCCATCATGTCCGCCGGCATCGATGAGAACGGAAATGAAGGTCCGCCTGGTACGACTCAGGAGGCCAAGACGCACCTGGCCGAGTATCGATGCCTGGAATCCGCATAGCAGGCTCCGACTTGTGGGTCCGCGACATCTATAAATATCATCATGGCGTCCGCGATATGCTCGATTGAGCATAACGGAGGCGTACGATTTGTCAGCTGAGAGCGGAGAACATGCGGGAGACAAAGGGTCTGCCGAGCCAGTCGAAGACCCGAGCAAGAGCGCACTTGCGAAGACCGGGACGAAGAAGCTTATCGCCCTCATCATCATCGCTGCGCTGCTCGTGGCAGTACCGCTGGGCTATCTCGCTCTGAAATCGGGAGATGCGGATGGAGATGACAACGACGACGGCTCGATAGCGCTGTCAATCGTTGGACGCACCGGCGTCGAAGAGAACCTGACTCTGAGCGAAGTGATCAACATGAGCTCCATCGAGGCCGTCTCTTCCTATCAGAACAGGTTCGGAAACTGGAAAGGCTTTGGCACATATCAGGGCGTGAACCTGAGTGGTCTGGCTGACCTGGTCGGCGGCATGATACCTGGAGACGTGATGACACTGACGGCTTCCGATGGCTACCACCAGAACCTGTCGTATTACCAGGTCTACGCCGACGACGAGTGCCTGGCAGTCCAGGGGCCATCGATCCTTGCCTGCGAATTCAACGGAACGCCCTGCCCGAGCTGGGAGGACGGTCCGATGGCGGCGATGTTGGCACCGGACGAGGCTTTCAGCAACGACGACTTCAACAGCACCTGTGCAAAGGATCCTGAGTTTCTAGGGAGCACATCTGCGGGGTCCCTATGGGTCAAGAACGTCGAGCGTATCCGTATACAGTCGATGTATGAGGAATGGACGGTCGTCCTGACGAACCTTGAGGGTGCGCAGACCGAGGTCACGCGCACTGAGTTCGTCTATATGCAGTACTTCGATGGCGACGACTACACCGACTCCTCGGAGAGGAACTGGTCAGGAGTCCCTGTGGAGGTCTTGCTGGGCCTAGTCGACGACGACGACCCACAGACCTTCAACGATACCCTGGCCGAATCAGAATACAGGATAGTGGCAGAGGCGACCGACGGATACTACAGGGCCATGGTCGCGAAGGACCTGGTGGACAAAGGTGCGATATTCGCAACCCAGATGAACGGGACCGCGCTTCCCGAGGACTTCGCGCCGGTCAGACTCGTAGGACCGGACATGAGCGGCAAGGACATGGTAAGCATGATATGCAGCATCATCATGGACCGAGTCGCGGTGACTGTGAACGCCGGCGAGGAATCCGAGCCGCTGACAATGACAGAACTGGCAAAGAGGAATCTGTCTTCCGGCACCGGCTACTACATGAAGTCCACGGGAACCATCGTCGGCCCGCTGGACTTCACGGGCGTTCCTGTGAGAGACCTGGTGGACCTGGTCTACGACGGAGACAACTACAGCCTCGACGCGGTTGCCTGGCCGCCGGACACGTATCAGATGACCTACAGCACGGCGCAAGTTGAGAACGGGACTTTCCCGGTGTATGACCTCGACGGCACGCTCCTCGGTCCGCAGGACCTGACGATGATGCTGGCGATCGAACGGGACGGCGCCCGTCTGCCGTACGATGAACTGAGAATCGTGGTAGTCGATGATGAGTCGGCGCCAGTCACCGACGGTCATTTTTGGACGAAGATGGTCATGGAACTGAACGTCGTCCCGTACATCGAGGGCTGGACATTGAACCTTAGCGGGGTCACATCAATGGATGTCGATCGACAGACCTTCGAGTCTCTCGCTTCGTGCTTCTACCACACGACTTACTGCAACTTCACTGACGACGATGGCGATCACTCTTATGAGGGCGTGCCTCTATGGGTGTTAGTCTCCGCAGTCGACGGCGGAGATGCGCCCGGCGGCCATTTCATGTTCAACGATGCCCTTGCCGACGCGGGCTACATGGTCAACGTGACGGGCGCTGATGGCGGGTCAGGTCTCTTCTCGGCTGACCAGATCGCCAGGAACGACAGCATCATAGTGGCGCATCGGCTCGATGGCAAGCCGCTCGAGGAAGGGGACTGGCCCTTGCGGGTCGTAGGGGATGCCCTCACAGAATCGCAGAAGGTGAAGATGATCGCAAGCATAGCCATCGAGGGGTTCGCGGCCACCCCCGCCTGGAATCTCACGCTGACCGGACTCACGACAGCCGTCCTGACCGAATGGGATTTCGCAGCCCTGTACAACTGCGAAGAGGGCGTTCATATAAGCTACCACAACTACTCATTGGATACGGTCGAATACAGCTACGCCGGCATCCCGCTCTGGGTACTGATTGGCATGGTGGACGGCGCGGACGCCGGCCACTGGGCGTTCAACGATTCGCTCGCCGCCCTCGGTTATGACGTGAAGGTGTCCGCGCTCGACGGCTGCAACACGACTGTCTCGATCGAGGACATACAATACAACGACAGTCTGATAGTGGCTCTGACTCTGAACGGCACTTATCTGACCGGAGACGAGTATCCGCTGAAGCTCACTGGCGAAGATCTTCCGACCTCCTTCAGGATCAAGGCCGTTGCGTCGATTGAGCTGGTCAACATTCCAGAGTGAAGAGATGAAGACGGCTCCTCCGATGACTGCGATTGCGACGGCTGCGCTGATCGTTTCCAGCGTGGTACTTGCGGCATATCTGCTGGGAGCTTTCTCACCGGACGGAATGAGGATAGACGGAGGCTTCGTCATTTCTGAATCGGCCGACGAGCTCACGATATGGTGTTACAGACCTCACGTTGACCTGTCTCTTGACGACTTCAGCGGGGCAGTGGTGCTTCACAACTGCATCTCGAGGCCTGAGGTGTCAGGAGCTGCCGATGCGGAGCGTATCGACAACACCTCCTTCCGGTTCCAGGCCCTAGGAGGCAGGGTCGAGGCGACGATCGATCCGCCTCCGAAGGACGCGTTCGCGTTCGCTGTCATGGGAGACAGCCAAGGACACAACGACATCCTCCGCGCCATGCTATCGGATGTGGGCGGATGCGATTTCGCCCTCCTGTGCGGGGATCTGACCCCGTCAGGCGCGGCGTCGGAGTTCGCCGCCTTCCAGGAGACCATCAACGCTTCCGTCGTGCCCGTGTACCTCACCGCGGGAAACCACGACGTGAGGACGGACGGAGGAGATGAGTACCGCAAGAGGTTCGGTCCGGCGGAATACGGCTTCGACTACTGCGGAGTTCGCTTCGCAGTAGTCGACTCCTCAGACCTGAATGTGACAGCCGAACAGATAGACTGGCTCAGGAGCGAGTTCGACGGAGCCGATAAGAGGGTCATGATGACCCACGCGCCATGTTACGATCCGTTCGGAGACAGCCACATGCTATGGCCTGACTCCTGTAGTAGACTGCTGGCCTTCATCGACGGCGGTGAAGTGGACGCCGTCCTCAGCGGACACATACACGCATTCAACCACACGAATGTGGGGGCAGTCGACCTGATCATCTCGGGCGGGGCAGGGGCGAGCCTCGTTGAGGGCGAGCATCACTACGTGAAGGTGACGGTGGACGAGTTACACCATCTCGAGTTCGCAAAGTCCGATGTGGCCCTCGAACCTCAATCGACGTCTGCTCTGACAGTCATAGGTCGTGGCGGGGAGACGCGCAACATCACTTACGAGGTGCTATTCGCGATGGAGAGCTATGAAGGGGCATCCTCATTCGAGAACTACTTAGGTAATATCGGGGGTTTGGGATACTACACCGGCGTCGCGGTCAGCGATCTGGTCGGACTTGTGGGCGGCATGGAAACGGATGACTTGCTCAGAGTCACCGCGACGGACGGCTATTACCAGGACTTCGGATACCTCAATGTCTATCCAGATGAGGCCTGGCTTGCCCTTCAGGGCATCATGCTGATAGCGCTCACTATGGACTCTCAGCCGCTGCCTGATTGGGAAGATGGCCCGAAGCTGATCATGCTCGCCCCGGACGGCTTGTACGACAACACGGACTGCGAAGCGACGTCCTATGATGGGCAGGGCTATCACATCTATCCTTCGGCAGGGGCGCGGTGGGTGAAGAATACTGCCACCATACAGGTGATGCCTTGCGAATGAGGGGCAGGTGGCGGCTGTCCACTAAGGATCTAGTCACGATAGCGCTTCTGTCCGCACTCGGGGGCGTGCTCTCGACATACATAGGCTATCTCGGCAACCTGATGAACCACGTTGTGGGCGTGCCATTCGGTGCAGGGCAGTTCATGGCCGGCCTGCACGTCCTCTGGATCATGTTGGCCATCGGCCTGACAAGGAGGAAGGGCGCGGGTACAGTGACCGGCCTGGTCAAGGGGATAGTCGAGCTATTCTCGGGCAGCACGCACGGGATAGTGATAGTGCTGGTTTCGTGCTTTCAGGGCGTCGTAGCGGACGCCGTCATGTTCAGCAACAAGGCAAAGGAGGAGAAGGGCTACACAACCTACGCCGTCGCAGGAGGATTGTCGGCCGCGACGAATGTGATCGTCTTTCAGGCGCTCTTCTTCTCCGGCGTGCCTTGGCTGCTAATACTGATGCTCTGCATGCTTGCATTCGCCTCAGGGATGATATTCGCCGGATGGCTCTCAATCGAGATGCTCTCGGCCGTTGAACGAATCGGCATCCTCGGTGGATCCGAGGAGATAATGGTCGACGGCGAGGGCGGCGATGCGGAGCACGTATATCGAGAGCGAATCAGGTCCGAGAAACGCCGGCGGGCTTCGCTCGCGATCGTTGGTTCGTTTCTGGCCGTGTTCTCCGCAGGCGCCATCTACTACTTCGCGTTCGTTTTCGTCCTCCCCGGTGGCGATTCCATCTCGGTGGAGGGCGATGTGGCCAACGCTTACGACTTCTTCTACGAAGACTTCGCCGAGCATGAGAGAACGGTGAATGCGGAACTCATAGGCTCCGTCACTCACGTCGCCCCAATGGACTACACCGGCGTCCCGTTGGCCTTGATCATCGCCGAGGCGCAGCCAGCCGCGAACGCGACGGAGGTCGTCGTCACGGGGAGCGACGGCTACTACGCGACCTTCGCGCTGGAAGACATTCTAACCGACGAAGACATGCTGATCGGGCTCGACGGCGACTCCTTCAGGCTGATAGCTGCGGGATACGAAGGAGCATACTGGATCGACCTCGTCGTATCGATAGAGGTGAGATAGATGCTCGAGGTAGAGGACCTGACTGTGAGGTATCGAGGCAGATCTAAGCCCGCGGTCCGCAGCCTGAGCTTCGAGACGAAGGACCGTGAGTTCATACTCCTGGCAGGGAACAGCGCCTCAGGGAAGTCGACGGCTATGCAGGTCGTTTGCGGGTTCATACCCCACATCATACCGGCCGAAGTCGACGGGGCGGTTCGGCTCGATGGCAAGGAGTACAGCGACCCTGCAGAGGTCGCGGGCGTTGCCTGCATGGTCCAACAGGACCCTGAAACCCAGTTCTGCACTGAGACGGTCGAGGAGGAAGTGGCATTCGGCCCTGAGAACCTCAGATACCCGAGGGGAGAGATCGCTTCGAGCGTAGACCATGCCCTCGCGGCTGTGAAGGCGAGCCACCTCATCGACCGCAGGTTATCCACGCTCTCAGGCGGTGAGAAGCAGAAGGTGGCCATCGCATCGGTCCTCTCAGTCAACCCCAGGCTGCTGATTCTGGACGAGCCGACTGCAAGCCTTGACCCCAGATCTGTTGGCCAGGTGGTCAGAGCGATACGCGCTGCAAAGGCAGTACGAGACATCACCGTCATAGTAGTCGAGCACCGAGTTCGAGACTTCATCGATATGTCCGACAGGCTCATCACGCTTGCAGAAGGTAAACTGGAGCTCGATTGCAGGCGTGGCGAGGCAGAGTTCCTAGTTGCGCGCGCGAGGGCTCTCGCACCGCTTAAGTACCGTCGCCCTGTACTGGAGATGGGGCAGGCAGCCATATCGGTCCGAGGGCTCTCACTAGAGATGGAAGGCTGGCAGATACTTGACGGCGTCGACTTGGACATCAGAGAGGGCGCCGTCGTCGCGCTGATGGGAGAGAACGGCTCGGGAAAGACAACGCTGCTCCGCCACTTCGTGGGGCTCCAGCCAGTCCAGAAGGGAACCATCTCAATCTGCGGGCACACCGTCTCTAGCGCGCGAAACGTCGACCCGTGGGACATCGGGAGGGACGTCGGGCTGGTATTTCAGAATCCAAATCACCAGTTATTTGAGAACACTGTGGAACGCGAGATGCTCTTCGCTTCCACCAACTTCTTGACGAAGACGTCGGCGGCCCGTGAGGCCTTGGACAACTTCGAACGGCAAGAGGGGCTCCAGAGATACGTCCACCCGCACCGCCTCAGCTTCGGGCAGAAGAGAAGGGTCAACATACTGTCCGCGTATTCGCATGAGCCAAAGGTCCTTCTCCTGGACGAACCGTTCGCTGGTCAGGATCAGGATAACCAGGAGCGAATCGTTACGGTCATCAGCGACATCCAGAGGAGCGGGCGTACGATAGTCGTTGTCACTCACGACCTGGATTTCGCCAAACAGTACTGCACGGACGCTTTGGTCCTCAACGAAGGAAGAGTCGTCGCGTCAGGGCCCGTCGATGCGATCCCGGAAACGGTGTGGAAAAGCCTCAGCGCTGAGGGTAGAGGATGACAGAAGCCTATGACAACAGGATGAGAGGCGTCAACCCGCTCGCCAAGCTAGGGATCCTTATCACTCTGTCCGCGCTCGTCCTCCTTCTCGGCACGCCATTGACGATGCTCCTCATGCTCGTGGCAGTGATTTCGGCCAAGCAGTACTTCGGCACGAAGGGCAGATTCACCAAAGGGGTGATGGGATTCGCCTTGGCAATCTTCGTGGCGCAGATACTATTCAATCATTCTGGAGACCGATTGGCCTCAGCTTGGATCATAGAGGTGACGAATGGTGGGGTGACGGCCGGTGTGACCATCGCCGGCAAGTTCCTGTGCCTGATCATGATGTCCTGGATATTCGTCTCGACGACAAGGCCTTCTGAGTTCTCATCGTCATTGGTCAGCTCTGGCCTGCCGTACAGGTATGCGTATCTCCCGGCGCTCGCAATGCGATTTGTCCCGGTATTCGAAGTGGAGCTCAACTCCGTACGCGAGGCGCAAACGGTTCGTGGCCTAAGGCTCGACAGGAGCGTGAAAGGGCTTCTTCGCGCTGCAAAATACACGATAGTGCCCATGTTCTTCGTCGCGATGTTCAAGGTCGACTCATTGGCGGCGTCCATGACAGGGAGGGGATTCGGGTTGCACAAAGACCGCACCGACTTGCATCCTGTCAAGACGAGTCCCTGGGACATCGCGGCGGTTGTGGCGACGATCGCCGTGGCGATCGTCCTGTTTCAGATAGACCGGTGTGTCGAGGTTCCAGCACTGCTGTCCGCCTGAAAGAGGCCCGTCCGATCCATACTGTCGGCCATGTCAAGCATGGCCGCCGCGTCGGACCTGTATGATGCGTAGTACCTGAGGGCCTTGGCAGTCGCGCTGCCGAGTTCGTCCGACCTGTCCGAATCCGTGGCGGAGAAGTACGTTCTGGCCAGTGTACAGCAGAAGTCGAACTTCTCCTGCGTGAACATCGGGTGCATGCTGAGTACGCTCGAGCACACCTGCCCCACGTCGTCCAGGACATCGGCCGGCGATGACTCCTCGAAATCCACGCCGAATACCTCGTCGCCACAGACGAGGAAGTTGCGCGCATTGGAATCTCCCCGCGTCGTTCCGCCCCCAAAAGCCTCGTGGAATCTGGCAAGCCATTCACCGACGGCCGATGCCGTCGATTCCAGCTTGTGCTTGTCTTCAGGTACTGTAACGGCACCGTCCAGCCAGAGACTGTCTAGAAGATCGGCAAGAGTGGCTCCCTCGACGAATTCCATCAGGACGGTGTTCTCTCGAAGCTCCACCGGAGCGGGCGCGGCCACCCCGCTCGCCTGGCACTCTTCGAGGACGGAGTACTCCTTCTTCGCCAGGCTGCTCCTCCCAGAGCCGTAGGCCTTGACGACGACGATCCTTCCGAGGAAGACGCTCTTGAAGACTGTGTTCTTCCTGCTGAAGAAGTTGCCGCCAATCCTTCTGCGTTCGAGGTCGTTCAGCTCGACCCGGTGGACTTCTGCCATATTCGGTCCACAACCTACCCTTCGCAGTATATGAATGTTGGTAGATAATATTTGATATGAGCCTCCTCTCAGCATGGTGGTCAGTAGGGCGAAAGCCCCGTGTTCCGAAAGGAGTCATAGGCGGCCAAAAGCGTTAAGTCGGAAGCGCATGTTCTCCTGTCTGTAACTTCAGTTGTCGGTGATCAGTTTGAATGGTCGAACCAGAAGCTTCCGGACGGTCTCAAGAGTGCTGCCTGCAGCCTGCCTGATGCTGTTGCTGACGCTCTCGGCATTTGGAGGCGGCGCACAGACGGGATTCGTGCAAGTGCTCTCCGTCGACAACTACCAGAAGGAGGTGAAAGCTGGAGAGAGCGCGACCTACAACTGGACCCTGCGCAACATAGACTCCGGCGCCGAGCTCAGGATCGTCGTCGACGCGAGCGTAAGCGGCAGAGGATGGGCTTGCAGCGCCAATCAATCGGAGATCATGCTTGCGCCAGACGGCCTCGACATGGTGATGGTGACCGTGACGGCTCCGCTTGAGTCCGGCTCGGTAGAGTCTAACCTGACAGTTACGCTGAGCATATATCAGGATGCATTCCTGATAGAGGTGACGTCTGTCGGGGCCGAGACGGTCATAATCGGTGCCTTCGCCAGCGCCAATAAGGTGCTGGGAGGTACTTTTCTAGAATTCGATAACCCATTGCCGTCTCCGCTCGACAACGAATGGGGAGTGTTCATCCTAGACGTTGTCATCTGGTTAGCTATAGCATACCTCATAGCGTATCTGATGAACGTCGTCGCGTGGGCATTCACCCGGAAGACCTCTTCGATGCTGGACGACATCATCCTCGGCATTATCAGGACGCCGACGCTGGTGCTCGTGTTCGTTTATGGCGTCGTCCATTCGATGGACGCGCTCCATATGCACATCCCGACCGACCTGCGCTCGTCCATCATCTCCATCTACGGCGTTGTCGTCGTTCTGGTCATCTTCTACCTCGCCTACAAGCTGTTCAAAAGGATTCTCGTCTACTACGGCAAGATCATAGCCAAGAAGACGGCGAGCAAGATCGACGACGTGCTCATACCCGTCGTGGAGAAGCTGGGCGTCGTCGTGATAGCCTTCGCCGCCTTCGCATACGCTCTGGGAGCACTGGATGTCGACCTGACCATGTTCGTCGCAGGAGGCGTGGTAATCTCCATGGTTCTCGCCTTCGCCGCGCAGGAGACGATCTCGAACTTCCTCAGCGGCATATTCCTGCTGTTGGACCGTCCGTTCACCGAAGGAGACATGATCATACTGAGCGACGGCGACTGGTGTGAGGTCCGGCGGATAGGCATGAGGACGACTCGGCTGTACAGGTACGCCGACGCATCGATAGTATCCATGCCCAACAACAGCCTGGTGAACGAGAAGATTGTCCGGATGACTAACGTGGCCGATCCCGGAAGGGTCGACTGCAACGTAGGGGTCGCCTACGGATCGGACCCGAGCGTCGTTCGCGAAACTATCATGAAAGCGATCGGGGACAACCCGCACGCGTTGCTCACGGACGATAACAGGCAGCCCATCATTATATTCCAGGACATGGGGGATTCGGCCCTCGTGTTCAAGGTGATAATGTGGATCAACGACCGCAGCAAGAGGATAGCGGCCAGGGACAAACTCGTGGAGGAGATCTACAGGAAGCTCAACGAGGCGGGGATTGAGATACCGTTCCCGCAGAGGGTGGTTTACCTCAAGAAGGACGGATAGAATGCAGCCCAGAGGTCACGAATGACGTGTGGAACTGGAGGAGACTGGCATGGTGGATGACAAGCCTATCAGCGATATCCGCGTTTCGGATGTCATAGCCGAGGTTGGGAAGACGACGAAGGCCGCCACGGTTCGAAAGGACGCGACTCTTCGAGAGGCCGTCGAGGCGATGGTCGAGGACAGCGAGACCAGGAAGGTGTATGTGCTCGACGATCAGAACAAGCTCGTTGGAACGATAACTCTGGAGACGTTGCTCAGACACGCCGGCTACAGGCTCGGCGTCAGGAAGGTCGGGATGACCTCATTCCTCCGAATGCTGGCTGAGATCTCCGATGATAAGGTCACGGATGTGATGAACAAGCCTATCAGTGTACTCCATAACGAGATGATCGTCAACGTCACGAGGCTGATGGTGGAGAACCATCTGAACGACCTGCCGATTGTGGACGCGGAGAACAAGGTCATGGGGGAGCTGAACGGGCTCGACATACTCAAGTCCAGCATGAAACACTGGAACTGAAGGCCCGTCAGTGTGGTCCGAGCACGCGGCTGTCCACGGGGAGGACAGCCACGTCGAACTTGGTCAGTTCGCGTTCCATTCCGCATACGTACTCCGGACCCATAGGCGTATCCGATTTCTCCCAGTCCTGCACGGTCCTCGCGACGACGACGAAGTCGGGCTCCGTCTGAGCGAGCACGTCCCCGAAGTTCATGGCCGTCACATGCGACACGACGTCGACCTTTTCGATCATGCCATTCAGTACTGCTTCCGGGCGGTCACGCCTTTCGGCGACGACGATCTCGACTCCGGGTATCTTCTTCAGCTGTCCTATCACCTGAGCACCGAGCTTCTCAGCACCTATCACCAACACCCTCATCCACTCACCATCCAATCACACCAGGCCGAACTCCACCATCAGATAAACCAACGTGGCCAGGAGGAGCACGGCAGGCACAGATATCCTGAGGCCGCTCCGGGCCAGATCGCGTCTGGAAATTACCCCCGTCGAGTATATCAGCGTGAACGGAGGGGTGCCGATGGGGGTTATGAAGGAGATGGATACGGATAGCGCACACACCAACACGAGTAGCTTCGGATCAATCATCAGCTCGTCCGACATCCCTATCAGTATAGGAGCAAGGATGGCCGCCGTGGCAGTGTTGCTCATGAAGTTGGAGAACGCTATCGAAACGGCCGAGACTATCAGCATGATCACGAACAAGTGAAGGCTTCCGGTCAGGTCGACAAGTATCTCGGCCATCCACGCGGCCGCGCCGGACTGCTGAAGGCCCTCCCCGAGGGCAAGGCCGGCCCCGATTATGAGGAATATGTCCCATGATATGGAGCGCGCGTCCTGCCATTCGAGCGTCCTGGAGGCGAAGAGCAGCACGGACGCGGTCAAAGCAACGATCGCGGCGCTCATGAAGCTCGGAGGAAAACCGAAAACGGCGCCGATGTCGGCGCCTGCGACCCATAGCACCACGGTCGGAAAGAATATGCCGAGCGTCTTCTTCTCGCCGGGCGTCAGCGAGCCCATGTCCTCCAGCTCCTTCCGTACGGAGACGAGGTCCAACGACGCAGTCCTCACAGGCATCATCCTTCGAAGCATGAAGTATGCAACTGTGAGCAGCATGAGACCGGCCGGAAGTCCGATCTTCATCCAGTCGAGGAAGGTCCACTCCGTCTCCCTCGCAAGAAGTCCCGACGCGACGGCGTTAGGCGCCGACCCGGTTATGGTCGCCATGCCGCCGAGGGCCGAGCCGATACCTATTCCCAGAAGGAACAGTATTGACAGCCTCTTCTTCTCCTCCCCCGCCCTCGAGGCTATCCCGAGGACGACTGGTATGAGCAGAGCGACGGTGGCTGTGTTGGAAATCCACATCGAGAGGACTGCGGACACCAACATGAAGGAGAGCAACACCTTTCCGACATCCCCGCCGAAACGTGAGACTATGCCATAGGCCAGGCGCCTGTCCACGCCGTGCTTTCGAAAAGCCTCTGCCATGATCAGGCCCCCCATCAGGAGGTACACTACAGGGTCGGCGAAAGGCTGCAACGCCTCTGCCGTGGGGAATATGCCGTAGAATGTCAGCAGTACGGGGACCAACAGCGCCGTCACCGGCAGCGGGAGGCCGCCAAAGGTCCAGAGCATGGAGATGCAGACGAAGATGGCGAGGGAGTACTGTATGGATGCCTCCATTGGAAGCGGTATGACGGTCAGGAGCAACAGGGCGATGAACGGCAGCAGTATCTTGACCGACCGCTGCGCCATCTTCGGGAGCCGGGCGAAGAACCTGAAGAAGGTGGGCGTGAGGTCGATTATCTCGTGGCCGATGACTCCGATCGCATCCTTTATCGGCTTCTCTATCTGCTTCCTCCTCGGCATTGAACCGCTAATGAATTCTCCACTAGATATTTCAAGTTCATGTGCGAGTGGCCTCCGAGCCACGGGCGGAGGCCCGTCGACGCATCGGCGAAGCTCAGGTGCGGTTGTTCACAGAAGTCAGGTTCTCGATTGCGATCGTACGGGCCTGGTCGTCGCCCTCCCGCTTCGCGAGTACTTCCGCTCGTCCGTAGTACTCCGCAGCCATGTCCATGTCTCCAAGCTTCTCATGGACGACCCCTCGACGAATGTTCACCGCGATGAGCCCATCCATGGTGCCGGTTCGTGTCAATGCGCGCTCGACCTCCTCCAGGACGGCTGCGGCGGCCCCGAGGTCGCCAGATTCCTCAAGGATCATGGCCCTCTCCATCGTGCCCCTTGCCAGAAGGGCCTCGTCGGCCAACGGCCGGACCAAAGCCATGTACGCGTCGAGCTCGGACCTCGCCTGGACGAAATCGCCCGAAGTTCTCAGAAGAGACACGAGGGCGAGCCTCACCTCGGCGTCCACGGCGTCGATCGAAGGGCTCGATCGGAACAGGCCTCTACGTTTCTTCAGGGAAGGGTCAGACAGGACCTCTCGGAGGGATTCCACTGCCTCCTTCGCCTTGCCGTTGTCCGCCATCGCTTCGGCCGCGAGAAGGCGCATCCTCTTGGCCTCTGATATCTCGTTCATGCGCAGATACGCTCCGGAAGCCTCAAGCAGTAGGCTCGCTGACTCATCGAGACGCTGAAAGCTCCCGCAGAATCGCGCGAAGTTCTCCAGGGCCTTCGCCTCACCGGCGAAGTCCTTCACCGAGTGGGCCATGCGTATCGACTCCCGGAACTTCCTCTCGGCGTCTCCTGGCAAACCCTCCTCCCAGTCGAGTATGGCCATGTTGTTCAAGCACGCCGCCTGGGCTGCGCGGTTCTCGGCCTTCGTGGCTATGCTCAAGGCGGTCGAATAGCTCTCGCGAGCCTTGGCCCCGTCACCACGCCTCTTGTGGAGCACGCCTATATTGAGCCACTCTCTGACCTTCCCCTCGACATCCCCGGATTTCTCGTGGATTGCCAGAGCTGCGTTGTGAGCCTCCAGGGATTTCGCCCACTTGCTCACGTCGGCCTGAAGCCGTGCGACCGATTCGAGGATAACCGCGCGCACCTCATCCTCCTCTGATGCTAGGGATGCCGCTCTCTCATAGTCTCCAAGCGCTTCGTCGTACATCCCCTCGCCCTCGTTGAGCTGCGCTCTCATGAACGCCAGCTGAGCCGTGTAGAGACTTTCACCTGCGTCCTCCGGGATCTGAGCTATCAATCCCAGCACTTCTGCGGGGAAGTCGCCTCCTAGCTCCTCGCCGTTCTCGACGGTGACTCGGAGCGCATCGTCCCAGGACTCCGCCTCGACGAAATGGTAGAGCGCCTCGAGCTTCCATTCGGATCCCTGCCTTGAAGAGCAATATGCGCCCGCCGACTCGTGGACCTGCCTCTTCCTCTCCGAAGTGAGGCGCGAGCGGAAGTAGTCTCTCAACAGGTCGTGGAGCCAAATACCGTCCTCCTGTTCGGTAGTCAACGCCTTTCGTCTCAGTTGAAGGACGACTTCGTAGTCTATCCCGGACAGTGCCTCGACGGCGACTGCATGTCTGAACACGCACAAGATCTCAAGGGCAGAGCGCTCCTCGTCCGACAGCGAGGTATATACCTCGCTGTCGACGAAGTCCACAACGTCCCTCCTTCCTCCAGCGGTCCCCTTGCCTGCGATGAGGCTCAGAAGAAGTGGGTGGCCATGGCCGCTCTCGAGCGCGACGCTAGCATCCTCAACGCCGAGACTGGACATCAAGTCCTGTGCGCTTCGTTCGTCCAATCCTGTGACCTCGAGCGAGAAGCCCTGCCTCACGTCCTTTGGCACGAACGGAAGCATGACTCTCGATACGAACACCACCTTTGACCCGCGTGACAACCGCGTCGCATCGATAAGCATCGACAGCAGCAGCTCCATCCTTTCGACCACTTTGTGGACGTCATCGAGGAATATCACAGCGTCAAGACCTTTCAGGTCTTCTGTGAGAGGGGAGTAGAGGTCTGCGGTGGCCACTCCGGACGCGACGGCCCTGGAGAGCTTTCTGACGCCCAGACGGGACAGGAACCTCGCAAACGTCTCGACGAAAGACCTGTCCGTGTCCCAATCGCGGAATGTGTACCAGAACAGGGGCCTCTCTCGAGGTAGTCCGTCGAAGACCCTCGACATCAGTGTGCTCTTGCCGATGCCTGGCATTCCGTAAACGTGTATCGCGCAGACGCCGTCTCGGGAGAGTACCTCGGAGAGCGTCTTGATCTCCTTCCCTCGGCCGAAGAACTTCTCCACCTTCGGACGGCCGTGAGCGTCCCTGTACGCAGATGGTTCGTCGGGAGCGGGCTGGCGTTGAGGCGCGAGGCGTTCTGGAGAGATGACTTCGTCCCTTCTGGCTAAGTCCACGATCTCGAGAAGAGAGGGCGCGTGCCGAGAGGTGACGGCAATCCTGCGAAGAGCCTCCCCCAGAGTGACCTGCTTCGACACCTCCCCGTCTCCATATTCCACGTCAGATGTCTCGAGCCGTTCGCGCGTCGAGCGGGCTACCTGATGACCCTTATCGGTGAGGAAGTACGCCCTGCGCCTTCTGGGAGCGCCCCGGACATGGGCGAGCCTGTCGGACACCAGGCCCTCTGCTTCGAGCGTTGACAGAGCTCGTGATGCGTTGTGAACCTGCGTCCCTAGCGCCCTCGCGATGCCCTCCTGCGACGCGCCCAAGGGGACCTGGGCCATATCCCTGTGCTTGTCCATATCGAGCAGGTGGAGCATCAGCCGTTCGTTCTGGGATACGACCAGACGAGCCATCGTACATGTGAACGAAGACAGGTATTAATACCCCTTTCGCCTGACCTTCGCCCGCGCGTGGCCCGCGCAAAACTAGTGCAAAACGCCACTCAGCGTTTATATATGGACACCTTCAGTGATATCATGAAACATCCTATTTGAACGGAGGCTGGATGAAATGAGCAAGGGAAGGAAGATGGCGGCTGCGGCGGCAACGGTGTTTATGTTGGCGCTAGGAGCGCTGATGACGCCGGCTCCGGCGTCGGCTGAAACCTTGCTCGGTGACGAACTCACCGAGGAGGTCGGGAGCACGACGACCCTTGGCGGAGGAGACCACTTCTTCGTCAAGTACGGAAACGACGCGGCATTCGGTATAGTGTGGGGGACCGAAGAGGTCGAGAATAACGTCTACTTCGTTGTGATAAAGACGCGATACTTGGGGCTTGCCCAGGTGTACGACTCTGACGGCGATATCCTTGAGGAGGACCATGCGATAACAGTCAAGACCATGTACGCTGTGAAGCTCGACAGCATCATAGAATTCGACGACGCCGACGGCAACGGTGTGCTTCAGTACCAGCGCGCATTCAACGACGTGGCAGGGAACTTCTCGGAGACGTACACGGGTCCTGAAACGACTTACAAGAAGGTGGACCTGAATACGGCCTGGTCAGCGAGCGATGTGGAGTTCGTCGAGAACGACGGAGACATGTCCTGGAGCTTCGACCTCAGCGCGGGCAACCTTTCATACACGATGCTGTACGAGAACGCCACTGAGGAGGTGGGCGATCAGGTGCTGAACAACCTGACGCTCTCGTTCAACCTGGAGGCGAGCAAGGCACAGGTCGACAACGCTTCGCTTCCGCAGTGGAGGATAACTGTGACGACTGGACCGCTCGGAGCTCTGACGTTCATCTACCCCGAGCGACTGGACGACATGCAAGTCAACGGCAATGTGATCAAGTATGATGTCAAGTGGGACCAGGTCATCGACGGTTGGGACTTCGACCCGGCCAACGAGAATCCGATGCTGCTCATGGAGATGCACGGCATCGTAGGTCACTTCCTGACGCCGCTGATGGCCAAGTGGATGAACATGCGCACGCTATCCCACATGAACGCCGTAGGGGCCATGGAGGCTGATTCTACTCAGGGCACTGTCGAGGTCAACGAGACCACCGGTGAGCTGCCCTCAGTGAAGAAGCTCACGGCTACGAAGCTCACCTTCGGAAGCGACTGGACGAAGATAGGTGTGCTCACCTGGGTGGACGATGTCACTGTCGACGGTGAGCCCGAGAAGGTCACTGCACAGATCATGGCTGGCCACCGGGTCCTCGCCTTTGGCGACGAGCCCTATGTGAGGTTCGAAGGATTCGTGACCCTAACCGGGCTGACGTTCCCCGGCGGCGCCTTGGTCGTCCACGACCCCACGTTCTCCGCCGATGTCCTCGTTGACTTCGACCTGGCTGAAGACCGTAAGATCCCGGTGACGCTGATCGGAATCGCAGCTGCGATGGCGATCATCGTGATTGTGGCCATCGCGATCCTGGTCACGAGCGGCGACAAGCCGAAGAAGGGGCTGAAGGACGGCTACGACAAAGGCCGCTCGTCCAGGCCCGGAGAGTGGGAGAGGTACTACAACAAGAAGTGAAGATCGCACCTGCCTACGAAACCTCTGAAACCCCTTCGACGGCTATTCTCCCTGACCATGGAGCGGGTTTCTCTCCTTGGGGAGAGTCAATTTTTATCAAGTAAGTAGTGCATCCACAGACTATGAGAATCGATGCCAGGTTTCTAACGAAGATAAGGAAGGAGTTCCCGGCAGTCAACAAGGACCCCTCAGGCCGAAAGAGAGCTTTCTTGGACAACGGGGCGGGTACCCTCGTGACACGTAGAGCGGCGGATAGGGAATACGAGGCACGGCTCGACTGGAGCGCGAACGTAGGCAACGTGTTCCCCGAGTCCGAAGGGGCTGGAGAGACGATACTCGAAGGCAGGACGGCGGTCGCCGACCTGCTGAACGCAGAGGGCCCGAACGCGATAATCTCAGGGGAGTCCGCGACGAGCCTCATGTTCAACCTTAGCTATGCGCTTGGAAGGGATTTCGAGGGCAGTGAAAATGTCGTCACGACAGGCTACGAACACTACACGAATATCAGTCCATGGGTGGAACTCGGATCCAACGGAGAGATAAACGAGCTGAGGTTCGCAGAGTTCGACACCGATAGTGGGAAGCTCGACCCAGTCAAGATACAAGAACTCGTCGACCGCAGGACGAGAGTGATCACCGTCACGGGCGCATCGAACGTCCTCGGAACGAGGACGGACCTCAAGGAGATCGGCAAGATAGCACGGGACGCCGACGCGTACTTCATAGTGGACGCCGTCCACCACGCGCCACACGAGCTCGCGGATGTTCACGGGATCGGCTGCGACTTCTTCGTCTTCTCAGGATACAAGCTGTTCTCCAGACACGGCAGTTTCATGTACGCGAAGCCGGAGCACATCAGGGAGCTCATGCCTTACAAGGTACTGTCATCGCCGGAGCGGGGACCTGAGAAGTGGGAATGTGGGACCAGGGACCAGGCCATGTTCGCGGCCATCACCGGCGCGATCGACTACTTGGCATGGGTGGGCAGCCCTTCCGCCAAGCGCCCGCCCAGGCCAGGCAGCGCGAGGAGGTCTCGGCTCAAGACGGCCTTCAAGGCCATCGGGAGATACGAGCAGGAGTTGATGGAGATGGCCCTGAACGGCAAGGGGAAGACGCCCGGCCTTAACGACATCCCCGGCCTGACGCTCTACGGACCTCGGGACATAGACAAGAAGACTGGGCGAGACCCTACTTTCTCGTTCAAGCTTCGAGGATACAGTGACAGAGATCTGTCAGCGCTGCTATGGAAGCGCCATCGCCTGGCGGTGGGCGCGGAGGACTACTACTCGAGAGTGCCTGCGATATTCAAGAAGAAGACCATGGTGAGGGCGACATTCGTGCACTACAACACCAAGGGCGATGTCGTGACGCTGCTGGACGCCCTGGACAGGCTGTCGAGACGCAAGCGGTGACGGGATTCGGCTGCACGCGCCTCGTCAGAGTATGTGCTTCAACCTGAGCATGACCCACAGCCCTGCGACTGCTACCGCGGAGAGCCCTATTACTATCCAGAAGGCATTGGGGTCGCCCTCAAACGGCAGCGATACATTCATTCCGTAGAGGCTCGCGAGGAGCGTCGGCAGTATCAGTATGAGGCTGATGGTCGTTAGCGTCTTCATTATCGTCGACAGCTGGTTCGACTCCGCGAACTCGTATGCGTTCAGTATGTTGGACATTATCTCCCTGTAGATAGTGGTCATCTCGTACAGCTGAGCGACGTCGTTCTCGACGGCCTCCAGGAGGTCCTTCTTATCCCCCGTCATCTGGAGGTTTCTGGCCTTGGGGAGCATCGACATCGCGTTGAGATCTGACAGCAGCGCCGTGTTGAGGAGGATGAGGCTGTTGCTAAGGGCGAAGGCCCCCTTTGCCACGTCCCGCCTGCGAACGGAGAGTATCGTCTCCTGGATGTAGGCTATGCGTCTCTCAACGGGGCGGATCCTGTGTTCTATATCCCTTATGATCCTCTGAATGATGGCGAGGAAGACCTCCTCCTTGGTCGATATCGGAGGGCGCCTCTTGAGATCCGAGGTGACCTCGGCGCCGAGGAATGTCGCGCCGACGCGGATTGTCAGAACCTTCTGCTGCGTCAGAAGGACGCCGATTGGAATCGTGTCGATCCTGTCCTGGTCCGAGGCGTCTGCCAGTATGCTCCGCAGCACTACGAGATCGTAGTCTTCCGCGATCTCCACCCTCGAGCGCTCGTTCGGGTCGAGGCAGTCTGCGATGTCCTGTAGGTCGATATCGAACTTCCTGGCTATGAACTCGGCCTCGTCGGGGTTCGGCGCCACGAGGTCTATCCAGATTGCCTCTTCTAGACGTTCCTTGTCGACCTCCTTCAGCATGCCGTTCTCCGAGATGTAGTATCGAATCACGCGCACCACGCAGCCCGTTGCCACCGAATGGTCTGTTGCGAGATATATGCCTTCGCGACGCGTGCGGGCCGAGGGCGACCGTGCATACGCTTCCTGGCGGCATCACTCCCAAGGGCTTCCCCAAGAGTCTCTGAAGAAGTTGTCGCCGACCGGCTTCCTCTCAGGACGCGCTGCCTCGACCTCCTTCTGCTTGTCGGATAAGAGGGAATCATCCGAGTCGCGATGGCCGCATATCACAAGCGTCACGATGATGTGATCCTCTGGTATGCCGGTCGCCGACCTGACCTTCGCCGGGTCGTACCCTGCGATGGGGTGTGCCACGAATCCCAGCTCCGTCGCTCGGAGCAGCATCTGACCGACTGCCAGACCGCAGTCGAACGAGTAGTAGTCGCGACGATCGCTGAGCTGACAGTCCTCGTCTGGCTTGGCCGCCACAATGATTATGAGCGGAGACCTGGTCGCCCACGCGTTGCCCTTTGGGAGAGCGGCCTTCACGGAGTCGAGACATTCCTCTCCGGTGCAGAGTATCATTCTCCACGGCTGATTGTTGAAGCAGGAGGCGGAGAGCGTGGCCGCCTCTACCAACGAGGACGCGTGTGAGTCCTCCACGTGCCTCGAGTCGAGTGCCCGCAACGCCCTGCGTCTCCCTATTGCCTCGATCACTTCCAAATCATCCACCACCTGCGCCAAACCCGGAGAGCGCTGCGGGGAATTCAGCGTTTCGCCGAACGCCCCCCGCCCGTCAGGCCTTGACAGAGGTCCATCGTACGGAGTAGCCTGTCTCCTTCCTGAGGTTCTCGACCGCCTGGACTATCTGGTCGACCGATTCGTGCGTTCCGCAGAACACGACGTCCACGCCGCGGGCGAGCGCGCTCATCGACGATTCGACTGGCGCGTGGACCACCACATACTCGGGCGTCGCCTTGGCCAGGAGGGCTGAGCCTACCACATCGCCAGCCGCTATGAGGCCTGGCGAGGCGCGTTCGATATGGTACTTCGTCCGCGCGATGTTTGCCTTCTTCGAGCCACCCTTCATTTCCGATGGCGCCTCGATTATGAGAAGGTTGCCCAGCTTCATGTCGACTATGCCTTCCAGCTTGCCCACGAGAACGTCATCGCCAACGGAAGCCGGCTCCATGGCCACGCCCTTCGAACCAGTCCTCTCGTCCGACGTAGCCATCAATGTGCCATCCTCCATGATGAGTCCGAGGCGATCGCCCTTCTTGATATCCTTCCCAGCGATGGCGACGCATGTGTCGACCACCATGATCTTCCGGAGGATTGCGTCGACCTCCTCTTTGAGCACTGTGAAGTGTTCTTGGAGGATCTGCATGCCCTTGCGCGTAGGCCGCATCTTCCCTGCATGTTGCCTGACCAAGCCCTTCTTTCGCATGGAGGACATGTACTGGCTGACGGCCTGGACAGTTATGCCCATCTCGCTGGCGACATCCCTCATCTTCGATGAGGGATTCTCCAGAAGCCTGACCATGATAAGCATCTCAGTGTTCCTTCTGAGGTCCCGCAATGGCTCAGTTCTCAGGCTACCGCCTCCGTACCTGCGAGCTGACGGATCAGGTCTTCGACATCCTCCACCAACGTCGCACCCGCCTCGACCAATCGCTTGATATACGCATCGGCCTTCCCGCCTATGAAGTCTATTGACGGAGGGCCTCCCCCTGACATCACCATCACCCTCTTCCCCTTGTCAAGGGCGTACATTGCAGCCTCGAGGTTCTTGAAGTTGCCAGGGCCTACGGGGAATCTAGACACGACCACCGCGCTGGCCTCGTCAATTCGCTTCAGGTTCTCGTCGTTCGCCTCGTCACTTATCTGAGCGAACGGGACCTCTGCGACTATCGGTATCTGCAGGTCCGATGCACACTCGTAGTCGGAATCGAGCACATTGAGCACACCCGTGGACAGCGAACACCCGCTATCGACCAGCTGTCTCATGACGGGCCCGCCGGAGCCGCCGCCGCACAGGACGTGGACCCTCATGCCATCCCTGCTTGCCCTTGAACGCACCGTACGGGGCATGACGAAGACATCATGCGTGAACGGATCCTTCCTTACCGCGACATCCACACCGTAGACGTTCAGGATGGTGTCCGAGTTTATCACCTCCTCGGGCGGGCCTATCGCCTCGAGGGAACCCTGGCTCAGCAATGCAATCCTATCGCAATACCTGGCGGCCAGGTTGATGTCATGAAGCACCGCGAGCACAGTCAGCGACTGCTCCTGGTTCAGCCTCCTGACGAGGTCCATCATCTCCAGCTGACCGCTTATGTCCAGATAGACTGTTGGCTCGTCCAGGAGGAGCGCCTTCGGAGCCTGCGCGAGCGCACGTGCGATGACCACCCTCTGCCGCTCGCCACCGCTCAGCTCGCTGAAGGGCCTATCTGCGAACGACGCGCACCCAGTGACTTCCATAGCAGCGCTCACGACCTCGATATCCTTGCGGCTGGTGGAGGCTATCCTGCTCCGTATGTGCGGGATTCTGCCCATCAGGACCACGTCCTTCACCGTGAACGGAAAGTCGGTTGAGGAGCTCTGAGGCACAACCGCGAACGTGCTCGCCACCTCGCGGTCACTCAACGTGTGGAGCGGCTTCATATCCACCAGTATCGCCCGTGTCGCTTCCGGGAGATAACGGGTCAGACACCGCAGAAGGGTTGTCTTCCCGGAGCCGTTAGGCCCCATCAGCCCCAGGAACTCGCCCTCCCCGATCTCGAAGGAGATTTCCCTCAAGACCTTTCGGCCGTAGAACGAGTACGAAAGGTTGGACACTTCGAGCTTCACGACATCACCCCAGTTCCCCTGCTCCTCCGGAGCAGGTAGAGGAAGAACGGCCCTCCGCAGAGGGCCGTTATGATGCCGACTGGGAGCTCCTCACCTTGTATGACCGTCCTCGACAGCGCGTCCGCCCATATGAGGAAGCTAGCGCCGAACAGAGTGGCGGCCGGTATCAGCTTCCGGTGGTCTGCACCGACGACGATACGCATCATGTGAGGGACGATGAGGCCCACGAAACCTATGATGCCGCAGAACGCGACGGCTCCGGCGGTCATCAGGGCTGCGGTCATCAACATGATCTTCTTCAAGAACTCCGGGTCCGCTCCGAGGTTGTGGGCGGTTTCCTCACCGAGCAGGAGGGCGTTCAGCTCCCGACCGAAGAGGAGTACTGTGACTGTGCCCGCAACCGCTGGAACGGCTATCATCGCTACGTAGCTCCACCTCGCGGCGGCCAGAGAGCCCAAGAGCCAAGGTATGAGCTGATGATAATCCTCCCCAGCGAAGTATATCAGGAACGAGACCACTGCTCCAAGGAACGCCGCCAGGGCGACGCCGGACAACAGCAGCGTGTCGACATAGACGCGGCCCCCGACCGTGCCCATCTTGTAGACGACCATCACGGTCGCGAGCGCGCACACGAAGGCGAGCGCGGGGGCAGCGACCCCCACGAGGGCAGTGAGGCCGAGCAAGCCCGCAGATGAAGCCCCCACTGCAGCACCCGATGAGACTCCGATTATGAATGGGTCTGCCATGGGGTTGCGGAACACCGCTTGCATCGCCGTGCCAGCACATGCGAGTGAAGCACCGACCAATCCTGCCAGCAGCACCCGCGGGATCCTCAGCTCCCAGAAGACGGTCACGTACATGTCTCCCCCACCTCCGAATAGCGCGTCGACTGCCTGGGAGAAGGATATCCTCTCCGGATGGCCGGGGCCTATAGGCCCCAGAGTGCCCACGAGGACCGAGACGAGGGCCGACACGAGGAGAAGGACTCCCAGTAGGATGATGAACAGGACTGGATTCCTCCTGAAGAAGGGGCTGCTGTGCCCCCTTCCCTGTCCCGCGTCTGCCTTGGACGTTCCAGTTCGCATGGCGCCACTCAGTCGAACAGCTCAGGGTGCAGGATCGCAGCCAGCTCCTCGAGGCCGTCGACAACGCGTGGACCGTACCTGCTCACGAGGTTGTCGTCCATAGAGTAGATGTTGTCCTCGACGACCGCAGTCATGTTCTCCCAGCCAGGCCTCAGCGCGAAATCTTCCGCAGTGGTCGAACACATATAGCCCACCGTGTAAACGATCATCTCAGGGTCCTCGGCAAGCAGATACTCGGTGGATATCATCGGATACTCGCTGCTGGTATTCTCGGCAACGTTGATCCCCCCTGCAGATCGGATCAGGTCGTTTCCGAAGGATCCCGGGCCGAATGTGAAATACGGATAGTACTCGAGATACACGCGGGGCTTGACGACTTCGTCGGCGAGTGCCTTTGCCCGAACCGTCTCGATCCTGTCTTCAAGTGAGTCCGCAAGGGTGTTAGCCTCGTCGACGTGGCCTGTGAGTATCCCAACCAGACGTACATCCTTGACGACTTCATCCAGGGTCCTCGTCGCGAGCACTACGTACGGAATACCCTGGTCTTGCAGCAGCTCAAGTTGTTCCAGCGGCAGGAAGTCCCCGCAAACTATGAGATCGGGTTCGAGGGCCACGATCGCCTCGACCAGGATGGGCATATCCCCGACCTTAGGCAACTCCGCGACCTCTGCCGGGTAGTCGCTGTATGTGTCGACTCCGACGACGAGGTCGCCCGCACCAACGGCAAACAGTAGTTCCGTCGGAGTCGGAGCGATCGACACTATCCTGTCCGGGACCGCGTCGACCTTAACAGTACGGCCGTAGTCGTCCACGACCAGGACGCCGGTCTCGTCGCCGCCGACCACCATACCTGCGATGTATCCGCCGCTGAACCCCAATACGGACGAGATTGCGACCGCGATCGTCATCCATACAGCGAATTCCTTTCTCGGAAATGTCTCCTTCATGTCCTTACACCTTCACATATCTGTACCAAGCTCTATTCGCACTCCCCCGAGACGCCTGCACCGTCAAACGTCGCCATCTCCGCGAGTACCTTGCACGACGCATCGGCGATATCAAGCGCAAGAACCGCCCCCGTACCTTCCCCCAACCTCATATGGAGGTTCAGGACTGGCTCGAGGTCCAGGTGCGCGAGCGCGTACTCGTGTCCTGGCTCTATCGATAGATGGGATGCGATCATGAAGTCCACGGATTCCGGGCAAATCACCGATGCGATGAGCGCTGCAGAGCTTGTCACGAAACCGTCCAAGAACACGGGCACTCTCGAAGAGGCCGCGCCTATCAACACGCCGGCCATGCCGCCTATCTCGAAGCCGCCGACCTTCGAAAGAACATCCAGGCCATCGGAGGGGTCCGGTGCGTTGACGCGCAATGCCGACTCGATGACGGACACCTTCGTTCGAAGGCGGGAATCGTCAATCCCGGTTCCTCTTCCTGTCACCTCTGACGGTGCCCTGCCCGATACCGTCGCGGTTATCGCGCTGGCTGCGGTCGTGTTGCCTATACCCATGTCCCCGATCGCCAATGCGTTCACACCATCCTGAATGGACTGGGCTGCCAGCTCCGCGCCGACCTCCAGGCAGGTCTTGGCCTCGTCAACGGTCATCGCTGGACCCTTGGCCATGTCCTCCGTCCCCATGCCCACCTTGCGGTTTACGATTCCTTCCGGCCAATCCTCGGAGGTCGCCACGCCCATGTCTACGACCTTGACCTCGGCGCCCACATGACGCGAGAGGACGTTTATCGCAGCTCCACCAGATGCGAAGTTGAGGACCATCTGCCTGGTGACCTCCTGAGGGTATGCACTCACGCCCTCGGCGGTCACGCCGTGGTCGGCGGCCATTGTGAAGACCGCCTTCCTGCCTATTGACGGACGAGGGACGCCATAGATACCCGCCAGTCTGATGGAGATGTCCTCGAGCTTGCCAAGGCTGCCCTGCGGCTTGGTGAGCGTGTCCTGCAGACGCTTTGCCGCGTTCATGGCCCCGGAATCGGCCCCGCTCATCCTCGACACGTAGTCTTCTATAGGCCTCAAGTCATGACCCCTAAAGCAAACTTGAAATATTGAAAGTGTATTTTACACTTTCGCCGCGACGGAGGTCGTTTGGCCCATGAGAGAAGGAATTGACGTCCTTGCGAAGCACGGATTGACGATCGACGACCTGATAGAGACCGGGTTCGAGCTCTATGTCAGCACACCCGGAAGGGAAGGCGAAGAGGAGGGCAGGGAAAGCCTGAGAGAGCAACTCTCTTCGCACCTCAGCGACCCGAACGTCTGGCTTATGCTCATTGCGGCGTCCTTGTTGGACGAGATGATCACATCGTCCGAGGGCGACGTGCATGGACTCAAGGACGACCCTGCGCACCTCGTCGCTGACGAGTTAATTGGGATGTGCATCGCCGAGTACATCGCCGGGAAGAGAGGGCTGTTCAACTACATCAGGTATGACAGAGAGAAGCCAGGCGTCATTGGTGACCTACCCCCTTTCATGGATGACGCCGTAGGAGCCCTCGTGGCGGCTTCGATGACCAGGGCTTTTGAGTGAGAGGCCATGACGCGGGATCTGTTCGGATTGCTGACACGAATCAAGTTGCCAGGATCCGCATGCGACATAGATTCCGCTGCCAGACAGCAACACCTGTTCCCGATGATAGGGCTCGCAGTCGGCCTACTGCTGACCATTGCATGCCTGGCGATGAATCACGCATTGGAGGAAGACGAGAGCGTTGTCGCAGGAGGACTTCTCCTCGTGCTCATGTACGCGTTGACTGGGATCATGCACACGGAGGGCATGGCGGACTTCGCGGACGGCGTGATGGCCAGCGGCGCTCCGGCGAGGAAGCGCGAAATCATGAAGGACCCGAGGTCCGGCGTCGCAGCTGTGCTGACCGTCGTGCTGTTCGTCGCACTGCTCTTCGCTCTCGCCTGGAGGATGTGCGCCAGAGCGGACCACTCGCTCGATCTGTGGCCTTTGCCATGGAGCATACCCTTCGACTCTGGCTTCGTCGTAGCAGAGGTGGGCGGCAAGATAGCAATGAACATGTCTATGGCAATGGGGCCGAGCTCGCATCGTGGTATGGGAACGGCGTTCGTGCAGAACGCGTCGACTGGCAAGCTCCTGACAGCGCTCGCGACGGCCATGATCGTGTCGTTCTTCTTCGCCGGACTCCTATCAATCGTCGTGTTGGTTGGCGCGGCTGCAGGAGTCATCGTGACGTTTCTCGCGAGGAAACACTTCGGAGGCGTGTCAGGTGATGTCTTCGGCGCAGCGAACGAGGTCGGCAGGCTGTCTGTTCTTCTGACATGGGTGTTGATTCTGTGATCGGTATCGTCATGGCAGGAGGGAGGGCGTCACGGTTCCGCGAGCCGGTGGAGAAGGGGCTGCTGACTGTGGGAGGAAGAAGTCTTCTGGAGCGCTCCCTGGATGCCCTGCACGTCGACGGGATCGACGAGATCGCCGTCGCGGTAACACCGCACACGCCCAAGACCAAGGAGGCGGCTGCGGGGCTCGGCTTCAGGGCGGTCGACACGTCTGGAGCCGGATATCACGAGGATGTCATGAGGCTCCTGAACGATCACGATAGCTTCCTGTCACTGAACGTCGATGCTCCGTTCGTCCGCAAGGAACATGTCTCAGACCTTATGCGAAGGTTCAACGGAGGAAGCCTGGCCGGTGTGATCAAGGAATCGACGGCCATTTCAACACCGGACGAGGATTCCGTCGTGGTGGCGGAAGACGGGGAACGGCTGGTCTGGGTTGGACTGAACATAGTGACGCCCAACCCACACACGGCGATCGCCCTCTTCGACGACCCGCTTCTTGCAGTCAATGTCAACGATGAGAAGGACCTTGCCAGGGCCGACGAGACGGCGCGTGAGCTGGGCATCTGACAACAGGCCCTCAACCTCGACCTGCGACGGCCCTACCTAGGACATGACTTCCCTGAAGGACTCCTCCAGCAGGTCCATCGATTCCTCGACCATGTCCTGCGGCATCAGGATGGACGGGTGCATCCGAATGACATTGTTATAGGTACCGCAAGTCAGTATCAGCAGACCCTTCTTCAGAGCGGCATTCTTCACCGCTCCGGCCTCCTTGGCGGCAGGCTCCTTCGTCTTCGGGTCGCTGACGAGCTCAAGGGCCAGCATCGCGCCGATTCCCCTGACCTCGCCTATCACAGGGAACTTCCCCTGCATCTCGTTGAGCCGCTTGATAATGAGCGAGTTGATCCTGTTCACGTTTCCGAGGCTCCTGTCGATTATATCCATCTGGGCCAGGGCGGCGGCGCACGCCACGGGGTTGCCTCCGAAGGTCCCTCCTAGGCCGCCTACCTGAGGCGCGTCCATGATCTCCGCCCTTCCAGTTGTGGCGGAGACCGGGAAGCCGCCGCCTATGCCCTTTCCGCTCACAAGCATGTCGGGCTCCGTCCCTGGCCAGTGCTCAACGCACCACATCTTGCCGGTCCTTCCTGCCCCGGTCTGTATCTCGTCGTCGATGTAGACGGCTCCGTGCTTCTTGCATACCTTCGACACCTTGGGGTAGAACTCCTTGGGCGGCACGATGAACCCGCCCTCGCCAGCGATAGGCTCGCCTATCAGAGATGACACCTTCCCCTCGAATTGAGGGCTCGACCACATCTCGTCTATCTTGTCAGCGCAGGCGACACCGCATGACGGGTATTCCATGTCGAACGGACACCGGTAGCAGTAGGCGAACTCGACCTTATACGTCTCCGGCAGAGGGCCAAAGCCTGCCTTGTACGGCATCTCCTTCGCAGTGAGTGCGAGTGCCATCATCGTCCTTCCATGAAAACCGTGGTTGAACGAGAAGGAGGCTGTCCTCTTATTGTAATGCCTGGCTATCTTGACCGAGTTCTCAACGGCCTCGGCGCCAGCGTTGAACAACACGCTCTTTGTTAGGCCCGATCCCGGGGCGGACTTGGCGATTCTTTCGGCAACCCTCAGATAGCCCTCATAGGGAGTCACCTGAAAGCAGGTGTGTATGAATCTGCTGGCCTGGGCCTTTACCGCGGCCTCGACTTCGGCAGGCCTGTGACCAACGTTCGTCACGCCGATTCCGCTACCCATGTCGATGTATGAGTTGCCGTCTATGTCTGTCAGGATCGACCCGTCGGCCTTGTCTATGAACACCGGCGCGACGATTCCTACGCCCTTGGCGATCAGCTGCTCCCTCATCTTTCCCAACGCTGCGGATTTCGGACCTGGCACCTCAGCAGTCTTGATTGAAGCATGTTTCGAAGACATGTCTACCCCTCGAAGTTCTTACCACAGACTTCGCGTCCTTCCGGTCATGGTTTAAACGATAGATATTTCTTTAGTATCGACGAAGGACGGACAGGGCTCGGCCGATCAAGCCCGTTGCTGCTGTCTTTCGTGTTCCTGGACGCCCGTCGGCGTCCCACTGGCCTCCGAGTCGGCCTGCGAGGGCCTCTCATCGTGAAGCTCCTTCAGCCGGAGCATCAGGAACACGCCACCGACGATTGGGATGGCCAGGCTGCTCTTGACGGCGACCAACATGAAGGCCACGATGGCAAGCAGAATGCGATCGCTCAGGCTCATGAGGCGGAGGCCGATGACGAGCGAGAACACCAGGACCACGACGCTCACAACCGCGTAGGATTCGCTACCAGCCATCAGTTCGCCCAAGACTGTGCCGCCCGCGGAGGTTCCCTCCCTCATCTCCTCGCTCGCGTGGAAGAAGACGGCTGCGTCGAGCACCGCTCGGACACCGAAAGGCGCCATCAGCGCGAGAGCCACAACTCCACCGGCCGCAGCGGCCCCTGCCGCCTCGACAGGCCTCCTCCAGTTCCCAGCCCTTGCACCGAAGTCCAGCTCGTAGATGACAAGCACCGCGAAGGGTATGACGGCGAAGACCTTCGTCATGGTCGCCAGGGCCATCACGAGAATCGCCAGCACTGCTGGATGCCAGCTCAGCCGCCGGTACGCGTACATCGAGAGGACTATCAGGAACATGGTCAGGGAAGCGTTGTCGAACGCGTAGAACAGCATCACGATTCCCGCGACAGGAGCGTATACGACCCAGTCACGGGTTATGAGGCCCCTGAGGAGCACGAAGGCGGCGAATGAGAACATCAGGTTCGTGACGACGAACCACAGTGGGGAGCCGAGCACTCCGAACACGCTGTGCAGGCCGTAGTAGACGTACAGATCGAGGGGCATGTAGTTGTATGGTCCCTCTGTCCATTGTACGTCGGGGCTCCACCTGCCCTCGAACCGCGGGATGACATCCTCCTCGTACGGGTTTATGCCTGCGTCGAGGCTCTCGACGGCAGCGTTGACTGCATCGTCGATGTCATGTATCCTGTCGAAGTAGTCGAAGTCGATGATGAAGAAGGCAAGGAACACGGCAAAGGCTGTCCAGAAGAGAGATGATGTGAGCGTGATGTGACGCTTCATCACGGCGGCCAGTCTTCCTATGAGTATGCCTCGCACCCCGAGCACCCACATCACTATCAGAGTGACGAGTATGCCGGTGAAGAACACGTCCATCAAGCCAAGCTCCTCCGCGATGCCTACAGAACCTCTCGGTCAGTCGGACTCCTCCGTGCCAGATGGCCATTCAATCCGACGCGTAAACATCCAGGGACGGCTATAATAAGGTTCCTGATATGCCGTGATGGCGTGAATTAGTGGTATCCGGCGACCGGCTCGGCCGTCTCCCTGCTCTTCTTCTCGGCGTCCTTGTGCAGAACCTTGAGCTGAGCCTCGAGCCTCTCGGCCTCCTTGCATAACGGCTCCACGTTCAAGCTCAGATGCATGATCATCTGGTCGATGGCTGTCAGTATGAGAGCCGCGGCCCTCGCATCGGCCATATCCGGTCTCGCCTCTGCGAGAAGCGTGATGACGTCTATCCCGCGCCTGCGCCCCTCGTTCAGCAAAACTCCTGCAGTGCCTGAGATCACGCCTTCGGTGAACGGCTTAGCGTCGGCCGTCGCGAGCATCTTGTCCGCCTTTTCGGTGCTGGCGATGCCGTAGACGGACACCTCGCCCTTCTCCACTTCGTCCCTTTCGGGTTCCTCACCCTCCACGATCAAGCCGCCGGCTGATATGATGAGGCTGCACCTCTGCTCCTCTGCGAAGTCGATGATCGCTCTTCCGAGGGGACGCAGGAGATTCGCTGAGGGCTGGAGTTCCGTCGAGAAGACGACAACCTGCTGCTCGCCCGGCTTGATGCCGGGGCGGGCATAGACCCTAGCAGGTCCCAGCGGCTCGGAGTTGCGTATGAGCGAGACCGTCGGGAAGAGTCCCGAGTCCATGACGGCGATGTACTCCAGCTTCAGAAGCGCTATCAGGTAATTGGCAACGATGGAACTCACCAGGCCGACGCTTGGAAAACCGTCTATTATAACGGCGTTTCTGAGGTCCATCTTCCTCAGTTCGACGATCTCGACTTCATCCATCTCGAACAGAAGGTGGTATGAGGAATGTTGTCCTTAAAGCGTTCGCAGTATCTGTGCGGATTGGATGGCGAAGGGGAGCTCGCCTGAACCCAGACCAAGGTTTTATACGGAACGGACTTATGTGTCATCCGGCCAGATGGGCCGGTGGCTTAGTCAGGAAATAGCACTGGCCTTCTAAGGCTCGGAGTCCGAGCTGAAGACAGCCAGTGGTCTCGGGTTCGAAAGGCGTTGAAGCGCCCGAAACTCCCGACCGGCCCGCTGCGCCCCATCAAAAGGCATATAAAAAGGGAGCGATGTACGCCCAACAGTCGCAAGAGGAGTCTGACGCATGAAGAGAAGCTCTCGAGCGTGGAAGAAACGAGGAAAGCAGCGCTGGAAGTGGCGCAAGAAGAAGATGAGAAGGCGCAAGAGAGCTCAGAAGCTGAGGAAGAAGTAGGGACTTCTCCGCGACTGCGCGCACATGGGGGTATGGGGTAACCTGGGATCCTAACGGGCTCCAGTTATGGGAATGATTTCCGTTGGGTTTGCTGACCAGTGATGAGTAACTGGAGCGATGACCCATGTCTGAACGCGTGGAGTCGCTCTCCACGTGGTGGAAACCCG
>CP070732.1:1071274-1074293 GCA_020347565.1 Methanobacteriota archaeon
ATGTCACTGCTAGGTATGGTAGCCTGTATGGGGTCGCTGGACTCTGCTCCAACCCCGGAGTCACTGCTGGTCTGACCCTCTTGGAGGACCTCAGTGCCCTCGGTGCCCGACCCGGAGTCACTGCTGGACTTCTGGATGTTCTTGGCGGACATCCCCAGGGACCCAAACAGTTGGGTTATCCCGAGGATTCCGCGTCCTGTTCCTACAGCCATGACCTATGAGGCAACGGCAGCCGATACTTCGTCGATTGGGTCGTTGGTTGGGTCCGTCTGGAGGGTCTGGGTGCCCTTGGCGGTGGACCCGTCGGTCTTGTAGATGGTGAGTGTACCGCCGGACTCAGCAATCCTGGATACTGCCTTGAGGACTGCAAAGCCGAGGGAGTGGACCGGGCAGCCATCCTCTACGTTGTCGATGTCACGGTTCAGGATGGCATCGGCGATTTCCTGTGCGGCTGCGGCAGCCAGCTGGGCCGACCCGATTGCATCGGTGGCAATGCCTGCACTGGCGATTGCGTTGGCCGCGATGGAGGATGCTGTGATGACATTGGATGCCAGTGCACCTGGCCGGGAGTCAACACGACCACTGACCAGGGCATTGGGAGCAACGGTGAGCCATTTCTTGATGTCGGCCGGGAACTCCTCGATTTGGGCGCCGGAGGACCCATAGGTGCAGATGAGGATAGCCTGGTCCTCGACGGCCTTTGGGGCGGAGTCCACAATGGATATGACGGTGATTTTGCCGTCAAGCTCACCTGCTACGAGGGGCAGGCTCCAAATGCCGGAACCCTCATGGGTTGGCAGGTTAGTGGTATTTGCGAAGGCAGCGCCGTCCTCACTGTACTTGCAATCGCCTGAGACTGGACCCCAGTCTCCGCCCTGGGCGAAGTCCTGGGCGCCGGCCTTAATCATTGGGAAGTAGATGGTTGTGGCTGTGTTCCGGAGCCTTAGTATCTCCATACTAGCTTACTCCTCTCCGGACACCACGCATGACACCTCGGGATGAGGCCACACGGCCTGCGGTGCCACCCGGTGTGTAGTCGATATCCAGTTTTGGCGCAGATGAGCCATCCCCTGTCTCATACGAGCGGGACGGAAATATCCGGTTATAGGTGGTGCCGCCTATGACTAAGAGCACCATGTCATTATTCTCAACCCAGCCTGCCCTATCTATGACTTCCTGTATGACGGTTTTGATGTCCGGAGAATCGTTGAATGCTGTCGGAGTCACACCAGTCTCCTGCCAGGCAACAGAGGCAGAAGTCCTGGTACGGCTGGTCACATCCTGGGTGGTGGCAAAGTCATCGGCATCGTCCACATCCTCGGCGTATATGACCACATCGATGTCATCGTACTCCCCAACAGTATAGAGACACCAGCACCAGTATGTTGCAGAGTCAATTGTGGCGCCCTTTGGGACAGCAAGGCTAGGCCAACGTGTGCCTACGTTGTACCTAGCAGAGGCGTCGCTGGTATGAGAGTCGTAAGACGCGCCGCTCCTAACGTAGGAAAAGTCTGAGCCATCATCCGCCTCATCGGCGTCATTTGCACCAGCCCCTACCTGCAGGTTCAGAGTGGTCACCGACCCCTAACCTCCACACCAACACCAACCAAAGCCTGGACATCACCTCGATGGAGGACACCAGCCGGGTCGTCCTGGCTGCGGTTGGTTCCCTCTCTATTGGCATGTTTCTCCGGCAACGGTCTCCGAGTACGGTCTCTGCGGATACGCCGAGTAAGATACGCCTCGATGTTCTCCTTGATTACCTGAGGCACATCCACCTGAAAGGTCTCCTTCACCAGCTCGACACCCTCCGGTACACGGTCGGGTGGGTAAGTACTACCACTGGCTAGGTCGACAACCTGCCCGGCCGCGTTCTTGTGGACGCGCTCACCCTCAGCCTGTAGCTGCATATGGAAGTCGTTATTGCCGACTGGAGGGGCACCAGCATCATGGTCGGCTTTGGTCCGCCAAATCTCGATGTAGACATAGGTGAGAGGAGTACCCTCCACCGTTGCGATTTCCTTGATTTCCGCGAACAGTCCCATGAGGGACCTCCTAGCTCAGGCTGACCTCAACGGTGAACACCCAGGTCGTGCCGGATGTCTTGACGCCCAGGTTGACAACCTTCCGGTTCAGGTTGATAGCAGCGGAGGCTCCGTTGTCAACGGACCACTCTTGCCAGCCACCTGCGAAGTTGCCGGTGGAACCATCGAAGGTGGCGACGAAGGTCACCTTCTGGCTGGTACCGGCTGTAACCGTGCTGCAGGTGACATATGCGGTCTCGCCGCCTTGCAGGGCAGTCTGTGTGGCGTTCTCACCGGCGTTGGAGTCACCAACACCAATCCGAGCAGTCCCTTGGGAGAAGGCCGTTGGGCTGCCACTATTGCATAGGAGCTTGAATACCTCATTGATGCCTTCGTTGAGGAGGAGGTTGCCCTCGCCCTTGATGACATCGTAGGGGGAGTGGCCCTCGCGGTCCTGTTCGGTAGGGAGGTCACCAAGGTACTTCTCTACCTTCCAGTTGGCGTGCCACACGATTGGCTCGTGCTGCTTGGCTAGAGGTTCCAGCACTGCTTCCATTGATAGCCTCCTTACCGGACTGGACTAGTGGGCTACCCGGCTGCGACCACCAGCGGGCTGGAGGTCCTTGCCGGTTGCCCTTCTGGCCTGCTCCATGGCAACAGCAACCGCTTGGTCCTGAGCCATCCCTTCGCCCACCAGCATTTCGATGGCCTTGCCGACGGCTTCGCGGATTTCCTCGTCGCTGGAGTCTTTGGTGAGACTTTCGGCGGGTGTTGGCATGTATGCCTCCTAGATTGATACGACCTTCAGGGCGCGTTCTGCGCCTTGGTTGACAGGGGTACCAGAGGTCCCTGAGCGCACCTTGATATAGGACGCCCCTTCGAGGCATGGTATCGGGAGGGCAATGGAAGCTGCACCGCCAGGGTCGCCAACGGCCACTGCCCCTGAGGTGTTGAACGCTTCCTGGTAGGTAGCACCTCCGTCCACGCTGACCTGG
>CP070732.1:1074393-1084554 GCA_020347565.1 Methanobacteriota archaeon
CGACGGCATGAGCACTTCGGTGTCGCAGACGGTGACGCTGGTCCCGTGAGGTCGGCGCACGAGTGAGAGCGGGCCCGCGCACCGCGCGGGCCTGCAGAAACCCCAACATGAAGCGGGCCTTCGCGGCCCCTTCAGTTTCGCTTTCTTCTGGATTCCCTACTCTGCCTGCCGCCCACCCGACTTGAGGCCGGATGTGGGCTCGCAATCGACCATGGGGCGGGACACCCGCCGAATGACGGCGGTCCGGTCAATGCTCTTCACGACTGCATGCGTCAGTGGTCGCGGTTGCGGCGTCTAATATCCTGTGCACGAACCAACCGGAGTGTCGACGACGTTGTCCATCTGTGCAGAGATTTGGACGGAGTTTCCAAGAATTATTATAGAAAGGCAAAGAATTCTAATCGCTCGGTCATTTTTATATAGGGTTAGTCCATTCGGCGGTTATAGACTGCTGCGGCGAATCGGGCACGGTCAGAGAAACCCGTTGTCGCGGGCGGTGAGCTCCGAAGGGGGGAGAGCAAACTGCGGGCAATCGAGGGAGAAGAGGGGGTCCCATTAACCTTCCTGAACGGACCCTCCAGAGAGCCGCGCGTGCGTTGTCTCTCGAAACCCATTTCCGTGTTCATTGTCGCCGTCACTCTTCTGTCATGCTTCTCGTTTCTGGCTTCCATCGTTTCTGACGAACCAGCTCTTGAGAGGGATCCTGAGCTGCCGGCAAGTTCCGAGGCTATCATCGAGCCGACTTTCATTGTCAGCCCGACATCAGCCTATGTCGGCGAGGTCATCACATTCAATGCAAGCGCGGAATCCGACATCATTGGAACGAACCTGACGTTCACCATCTACTACGACTACTTTCTCAGTGATGGTTCCACTCCAAACCCCGACAGCCCCACGTCCGTGAACGTGACGGGCAATCCGGGCAGGGCAGTGACGGAGTACATCTACAGTCAACCCGGGCCTGTCAGCAATAACTACTATGTTCGCGTGTACATCGACGATGGTGAGGCAGTCAGGTACATCACCAAGAGGATCACGATAAGGAACAACTCAGCTCCGTACTTCGCGCCCGACCTTGGCTCCGCCTTGTCCGCAGAATTGGACAACGAGACCTTCACTGCATCCCTCAATATGTCGGTCGTGTGTTGGGACAAGGATGACGACAACCTCACTCTGATATGGGACTTTGGCGACGGCACGGAGCCGGTCGTCCAGTGGACCGGCCCAGCTGTGGCCGGGGTCGAGTGCGTGCAGAACCACACGTGGAGCCCCGACCCTGAGATGTGGTACGGAATCGGCGATACGGACATCATCTACTACGTCAATCTCAGCCTGACAGATCACCTCGGGCATTGGAAGAACGAGTCGACGCCTGTCCTGATAGGTCTGGACCACAACTTCAGTCCCAAGGGGAACATAAGCGTCCTTGCCAGCGTAGTGGATCCGACCGATGTGGTGACGATATACGGGAACGCATCGGACAGAGAGGGCGAACCTCTGACGTGGACGTTCGTGTTCAGCAACGAGACGGAGGTCATACGCGTCGATGTCTTCCACACTGGATTGACGGATCCAGGGGAGAGAGTCTTCCAGAATACGAGCTGCGTGTTCTCCGTAACTGGCAACTACACCGTTGCCCTTCATCTGTCCGACCTGGCGCTCCCGGAGATGCAGAACGACCCCGACTTCTCGGCCCACAACGTGTCCGTGGGCCAAATCTACGTGTCGTCGGTGAACAACAGCCTGCCCTATTTGTCTCGGATATCGGTTAAGGACTGTTACACGGGCAAGGAGGATGTGGTCCTGAATGCGACCACAGGCATCGCGTTGGTGAGATTCTCGGTCCAGGCAGCGGACCTCGACGGGGAGATTGTGTATGCGACCTGGGACTTCGGCGACGGGTCTGAGGCAGCCTACAACGTTTCTGTGGGCGGCACCGATCTTGATAGGTTCGTTCAGATCCACGAGTATCCCGTTGCGGGACAGTTCAATGTGTCGATTGTCATCACCGATGGTCGTCCTGGCCACGAGGTCATGAAGTACAAGCTGCTGAACGTCACCTCGCTCAATCTGGCCCCGGAGGTCAGGTCGCTCAGGGTGGTTCTGTCGAATAGCAGCTACGGCCTCCCGGGATCCGTCGTTCGGTTCGAGCTAGTTCTGTTCGACAATGAGCGGGATCCCCTTGAAGTGAGGTGGGACTTCGGTGACGGCAGTCCGGTGGAATACACCAATGCGACGGCCTTCGACGAAGACGGCCGCGTGAGCATAGTGGTGAGTCACATATATTCCGAAGTTGGCACCTACAGGGCGTGGGTGAACTTCACCGACGGGTTATATGGATTGACGGGCTATCATGAGGACTCTTACTGTTCGGTCGTGTTGATCGATGTCCCCGACCCCGTTATCGTCCGTGAATGGGATTGGTGGGATTATGCCAGCCTCACGCTCTTCTTTGTCATAATAGTTATGCTGGTTCTCTGGGCAGTCATGGGATCTCTGAAACGACGCCGCATCGACATGCTGGGGGTAACTGCGGAAGAGTACCTCCTCAGGAAGAAGGAGGTCGAGGAGTTCGACAAGAGACACATGCGTGAGGAGGGAAGTGGGTGAGCAAGTCGTCGATGAGGAAGATGCTCCTCAGGCGGGGCGTCAACATCATCATCACGATTTTTGGCATAATGACGCTCAACTTCATTCTCGTACACGCCATGCCAGGAGATCCCATTCTGAACATGGTACCCAGGGATCCGAAGCTGGACCCGGCGTACAAGGAAGCTCTGGTCGACAAGTTCAACCTCGACGCATCGTTGCCTGAACGCTATGTAACGTACTTGTGGAACACGATTACGTTGGATTGGGGTACCTCCTACATGCAGGACCACCGCGAAGTCGTCGACATCGTGTTCACAGACATGAGGTGGACAGTGCTTCTCATCGGGACGTCTACAATCATCACCCTGATACTGGGCATGTTGATAGGGGCGTACGGGGCCTACACTAGAGGTGGCGCGTTCGACATGTCGTCGACAGCCCTCATGCTGTTCTTCTATGGCATGCCGATCTTCTGGTTCGGCTTGGTGCTGCAGATGCTCTTCAGCACGTACCCTGCGGGCATGGACTGGTGGCCTCAGCTACCGACTGGAGGGTACTATGACACGGTTGAGCATGGCAGCACGTTCCATTGGGACTTCTGGCTCATACTCAGTGTATTGGAGCATCTCATACTCCCTTCGATGACCCTCGCGGTAGGCTCTCTTGCGGGAGTCGCCATCGTCATGCGCAGTTCCCTGCTGGACGTCATGAGCGAGGACTACATACTGACGGCCAGAGCAAAGGGATTGACGGACTTCCAGGTCTTGAGGCTCCACGCGATGCCGAACGGGATGCCACCGATGATAGCCCTGATCGCACTCAGCCTCGCATTCGTTATCGGCGGGGCCTACCAGATCGAGTACGTGTTCAACTACCCTGGAATAGGATTCAGAACACTGAACGCTATCTGGGAGCTCGACTTCCCGCTGCTGCAGTTCATTGTCGTCATAGGCGGCGTCGCGGTCGTCATCGCCAATTTCCTGGCTGATATCATACTGATATTCATAGATCCGAGGATCAAGATCGCCTGAGGTGGATGCTGGTGTCCGATATCGATGAGCATAAGAAGAAGAAGCGGCCGACGCTCGCGCGCCAGCGACACGGCCTCGTACTGATGGCCTTCACCGTGCTCATGGCGGCGTTCGCATCAGCAGTTCTGCCAGCCCCTGCCCTGGCCGCTCCTCCCATAGCCGATGCAGGGTCGGACCAGATAGTGGAGCAGTATGAGCGCGTCACCTTCGACGGTAGTGGCTCGACGGATGACGTAGGCATCGTGAACTACACTTGGAGCTTCATATACGGCGACAACGTTTGGCAACTCTACGGTGAGGTCAACGACTCCTTCTACTTCATTGAGATGGGCAATTACACTGTGACTCTGAACGTCACGGACGGAGACGGAGAGTCCAGTACGGACGAGATGATAGTGACCGTCATAAAGGAGAAGGTCAACTTCATTGAGGATTACTGGTGGTCGCTCCCGATAATCGGTGCGACCATCACTGCGGTGGTGATTTTGTGGATCGTCCTGTACTCAGGTCTTGATGTCGTCTCTGTGCCCACCAGAGAGAAATCCAGGCTGCTGATGCATCGGTTTAGATACGTGTCGAAGCAGGTTGTGACCCATAAGATGGGAGCGGTCGGGACTGCGATACTCGGGTTCTTCTTCGCACTCGCCGTGTTCGGCCCGCTTCTCGCGCCGTACTCTGTCGACCCTGCATCCGACGACGTCACCGAACTGTATCTGAAGCCGTCACCCGAGCACTGGATGGGTACGGATTCCCGCGGCGTAGACATCTACAGCCAGCTGCTGCACGGGGCGAGGACATCGATCATCGTCGGCATATTCGCCGCGATCATCGCATCATTGATGGGAGCTGCAATCGGTCTGTACTCTGGCTACATCGGCGGTTGGCAGGACGAGGTCATCATGCGCGTTAACGATGTTATCCTTTCCATCCCATGGCTTGTGCTCATGATCCTCCTTGCGGCCATGGTGGGTGAGATCACGCTGACATTGCTCATCGTCATTATCGGCGTGACGGGCTGGTCCGGCACCGCGAGGCTTGTTCGAGCTCAGGTCATGTCGCTCAGAGAGCGCATGTATGTCGAGCGAGCCAGAGCGATTGGCTCCGGCGACATGCACATAATAAACAAGCACATCATGCCAAACGCCTTCCCGCTCATCTTCGCCAACACCATTCTGACAGTCGCGATTTCGATCCTCTCGGAGGCTACGCTCAGCTTCCTGAGGATGCGCCCGGTAGGTACCACGACCTGGGGAACAATGCTGTCCTACGCCGAGCAGTCGTCGGCGCTACAGTCAGGTTTATATTGGTGGATAATTGCCCCGGGCCTCTGCATAGTATTCCTTGTCCTTGGATTCACGCTGTTAGGCCACGCTCTCGATGAGGTCGTGAATCCGCGTCTGAGAAGGAGGTAGAGCGGCAGAAGCATTGATATAGCGTGAGTGCACTGGCATGAGGGGGGCAATGAGGGCAATCGGTCTGTATTTCAAGTCTTGGCGTCTGCGGCCGGAGGGTCCGGCCGGAGGTGCCTGAAGAACGTTGCGGCAGCGTCTTGATCTGCCGCGAGGGAGAGAATTGTGAAGAACTTGGGGGGAAAGAAAAGATGAGTGAGTGGACTGGAAGTGCAACAAGAACGGCCGCACTAGCGGTTATTATGGCCGCCGTCATGCTGATGGGCTTGCCGACGCTCAACCTTGGCGGCGGGGAGGAGTTCAGCGCGGTCGGTAGCGCAAAGGCGCAGGAGTACGAAACCAGGGACTTCGTCCTGGGCGTAGGTGAGCTGACTGCCGACTCTCTGAATACGAACACGGCGACAATGGTCTCCGAGTATCTGTTGATATTCTATTGCTACAGCTACTTGATGGGCTATGACGTCGACATGAACATCGTGGGTGATTTGGCCACGAGCTGGGAAGCGTCGCCCGACGGATTGACATGGGATATCGAGATAGTGGATAACGCTCTATTCTACGATCCCAGAGACGATTCGACGCACGCTGTCACAGCGAACGATGTCGCCTTCACCTACTGGGGTACTCAGAACAACCCCTCGGGAAGACTGTACAGCTACTTCCCGGGTGTGATAGACGACATCGTCGTTCACAACGCCACAGCATTGACGATAGAGCTCAACAAGATACACGCGCCGATAATCGAGTCGTTCATGGCGGTTCCCATCCTTCCTGAGTACTACTGGAGTGGGAACGACTTCCTTGAATTCTCGAACCTTCCGCCGATAGGGTCCGGCCCGTTGTACTACGCGACGGATGGCCTGCCGGACGAGGGCGCATGTGAACTCCGGAGGAACCCGGTCTGGTTCCAGACTGAGAACAAGGGGTGGCAGCTGCACACGACCTCATGGTGGATAGTGGAGTACACGTCTGAACAGTCGGCTATGCTCGACCTAGAAGACGGTGTGCTGGACTGTTACTTGAGGCTCCCTGCGCACGAGTACTTGAACGTGATGCCTACATTCGATAACATCGTCGGCTTCTCGCACAGCGGCGGTTTCGTGTACGAGTACAACCTCAACCAGATGACGGACGCGCTGAGAGAAGAGCTCGGAGGGAACTTCAACCCTGGCGACAACAACCAACTCCTGCTGGACGAGACTGTCAAGATGGCCATGGCCATGGCGATAGACAAAGATGCGTTCGTGGCTGACATACTTCTGGGATTGGGCTCCTACGCTGATTCACTGATCCCGCCAGGCAACCCTGGACACTACTGGATACCCGATCCGATTGAGTGCGACCGGGCGGCAGCGAGGCAGATGCTCTGGGACGCTGGCTGGAGATATGATAGGACTGGTGGCCCTGCGTCGGGCACCACTTGCCCACTGGCCAGGGAGGGCGGCACTGATGTGCTCTCGTTCGAATTTGTCACTCTTGACACCGGTGTCGTGTGGGAGAACGCCGCGAACCTGATAGTCGGCTGGAACGAGGAGATCGGCGTGGAGCTCGATCTGGAGATAAAGACTGTGAGCGAGATGAACTCCATTTGGTACTCCGCGGACTATGATGTCTGGCTCTGGGACTGGGTCATGGGCGTGACTTCGGATCCATCTGGCATATTGGAGGTTATGACGACCTACTCCATAGGTTCGAGTAGCGACGTCTACTGGTCGAACGAGACATTCGATGCGCTCTACATCGCTTCGTTGGAGACGATTGACCCAGTTGTCCGCCAGGACCTGTGGAACCAAATGCAGGAGATGGCGTACTGGAACCTCGGAGTCCAGTGCATCGCATACTCCAACGACAACTATGCGGTGAGCACCGTCAACTGGGACTCGGACAGCCTTGGAGATTGGAACACGAAGTACATGCTGCTGCCCGACATAAGCTGTCAGTGGCCATCGATGCAGATGTATCCCAACAACAACCACGCGCCACAGTTCAACAGCTACACAGGCATGGGAGCAGTCGTCGAGGCTGCGGTCGGCGTTTCCGAGTACTTCACCGCGAATGTCAACGACGACGATGCTTCGACCGATCTCGAGGTGAGATGGTTCTGGGGCGATGGAGATTCGACGAGCTGGATACCTGTGGTGGGTGACACGGCCAATGCGTATCACACGTACGCCGCGGACGGCATCTACGAGGCCTGGGTAGCCGTTCGCGAAGCCAGTCTGTCGAACGGGTACGAAGACTACTTCATAACCAGCAAGATGGCGACAGTCGAGGTCTACGACTACAGCAACAATGCGCCAGAGAACGTCGACTTCACCTTCAGCCCGACGACGGGTATTGACGCGGGAACATGGGTCGAGTTCACCGGAACTGCCACGGACCCAGAGGGCAATCCTCTGTACTACACGTGGGACTTCGGAGGCGGCCACCAGAACGCTGGACAGACTGTTATGCACCAGTTCGGCGAGGATGGCTTCTTCGATGTGATCCTGTCTGTCACGGACAACCACCTGGGGACTGGAACAAGGCCTCAGACGCACTCGGAGTCCATCTCTGTAGCTCCGAATCACGCGCCGACAGTATCTGTATCGGACTACACGGACATACCGGTGCACCAGGTCCAGACCTACAGTGCGACCGCTAACGACCCCGAAGATGCGATGAGGTTCACGTGGGTCTGGGGCGATGGAGATGTCCTTGTGACGACTGCCCCGACGGCGGACCACATCTATGACGTCCGAGGGACCTACACGCTGACAGTGCATGCTGACGACCTCACTGGCCTGCCTGGACACAACGTGTCCGATACGGCACTCGTTCATACCTACAACCCTTCGCCGAACAAGGTGCCAGTGATCGCGGCGTTCACGGTATCCGACACGACGCCCAGCACGCAGCAGCCAGTCCTGTTCAGCGGGAGCGTGTATGACCAGGACGGAGATGCGCTGACGGTCACCGTTGACTTCGGTGACGTAACCTACGTGGAGACCATCGGTTACAACAACGGTGAGACGTTCACGGTGGAGGTCGAGCACGCCTATGCGACGGATGACGCTTTCACCGCGTGGCTGTATGTGGATGACGGCGAGGACAACACGAGCTCCAGCCCGCAGGTGCTTACTGTGTACTGGAACGATCCGCCCGTGCTTCAGGATATCCCAGACATCAGCGCCTACGTCGGTGAACTGGTGACGGTCTCTATCGATGTTGAGGACTATGACTATGACGACCTCACCGTGACATGGGTCTGGAACGACGGCGCTGTCGATGTGACACATAACGTCTTCGAGGCGACGCACGAGTACATCGCAGAGTGGAACGACATATACAGGGTGTATGTCGACGATGGCGAGGGACACAACGTCTCCGATGCCGCGTTCCTGAACATCGTGGAGCCGCCTTTCGTCATGAACCTCGTGGAAGGTTGGAACCTCGTAACGATACCGCTGGTTAACCACGGTTACAATGCGAGCAACCTTGGACTGTCGTTCGGTGACATGGTGTCCAGATGGGACCCGGCGACCCAGACGTACGACAAGAACTACATCGTCGGCATATCCGGTTCGGCTTCTGACTTCGAGCTCGAGCCCAGCTGGAGCTACTGGGTCTACTCGGGCGCCAATAAGTCGCTGATTCTAATAGGCGATGATCCGACGGCGTCGCAGAGCAGAACCATCACCGTCCCGTCCGGAGGCGGATGGGTCCAGGTGGGTCTCGCATCGAAAGCGACGGACCTGTGGGCAAGCGATATCGAGGCTATGTACACAGCCGACCAGCTCACCATGGTGTCCCGGTGGAACCCAGACACGCAGACATACAGCAACTACCTCGTTGACTTCGGCATAGGCGACTTCCAGCTGAGCCCCGGAGACGGGCTGTGGCTGTATGTGGATGCTACCGGGGTGTTGTCGTATGACCCGTAGGGCCTGGATGGAGCCGAGCGAGGACAAGATAGGCAGGAGCCTGGACGCGCCCTCGGGCCGCGGCCGGGCCTCCGCGAGGCGTAAGGCCTCGGCGGTGGCTGCCATAGCGATGGCGGTCATCGTCTCAGGTGCAGCGCTGCTGCTCCTGGGCGGCGGTTCCGAGCAGCCCGAGGCGATGATCCCCGGGTCGTCGACGGACTACGGCCAACCGCCGCTGCCGCACCCGATAGTCGGGTACATATACGACGCCGGCGCCAACCCGGTGCCTGAAGCTACCGTGACCATCACCAATGTGAGGCTCGGGCTGTGCGGAGTCGTTGAGTCCGACGGCACCGGCCTGTACCAGTACGACCTGGCCAACATGGGCGTGGCCTGGGAGGTTGGCGACGAGATATTCGTCGAGGCCGAGAAGGACGCGGTGATAGGATCGGCCATCGGGTACGTTACGGAGAACCCGTTCGACATGATAGACGTCACGCTGGGCACGGTGATACCGGAGTTCCCGATGGTCATAGCGCCCGTAGCAGGCATGCTTGCGCTGTTCTTCGTAGTGCGGATCAGCAGGCACCGGGACGATGCGGAGGCGTAGCTTTCGCGAAACACCTACAAACCCCTTCTAAACTCGTTTCCAAGCATGTGATGATAGACAAGGGAGGAGGAACAGAACATGAGAAGGAGAAAGACAGCAGGGGCGATGCTGATGTGTGCCACCTTCATGTTGGTCGCTGCGGCACCATTGGTTCAATCGGCCGAAGACGTGCATGAGATAGTGAAGACGGAGAACGGGCCGCCTTCGACGTGCGCTCTGACTTGGGATTTCTTTGCGCCTTCGGATGGCTTTTGGTGCGCACATGTCGAGAACCACGGGATGAGATGGATCATCTTTGACATGATCGACACCAACACCAACGATGTAGTTATCGACCGGGACATGTACAGATACGCGGTCTATACCGACGTCTTCGACACTCCGCAAGTCGATGTGGTCGGCGGACACACGTACCAGATAACCGGAACGCCGAACGGCCCGCTCGGCACGTCTGTGACCGTCACAGACGTCTTCGAGCCGATCGCGGAGCCGGAGCCGCCGGTGGCGTCGTTCACCGTATCGGTGGATGGCCTGACGGTATCGGTCGACGCGTCCGCGTCGTACGACCCCGACGGGACGATCGTGGACTACGACTGGGACTTCGGCGACGGATCGAC
>CP070732.1:1084654-1096332 GCA_020347565.1 Methanobacteriota archaeon
AACTGAGAACGCGAGGTACAACAACCCACCGATGACGACCGCAGCGACCACATACAGATTGATGCTTGTATCACTCCACGTAATAAGAGACGCGCCTACGACCATAAACATGCCCACAATCCAGGTGATCACTGGCCTCCTCTCTGCCGCATAACCGTGTTGTGTCCTAGCATAGTGCAGTGAGTAGACCAGATACAAAGCATAGACAACCACATAGCCAACACCAATCATCTCAAGGCTCTCAAAGTGAGCGACGGCCATGATTGTGAACCCGACGAGACCGATGTGCCAGAGGCTACTTGTCCAGAAGTATGTTCTCATGTCAGCAAAAGAGAACATAGGCATGGCAAAGACTGACGTGGCAGCCTTGAGATGGATGCCGATTATCATCCATCTCAACATCAGTAATGATGGGTAGAATTCACCAGAGTAGAGTATATCGATCAACAACGGTTTCAGAACGACAACCAGGAGCTCCAGAGGCACTATCAGAATAGCCGTCAGCCTGAAGACCTTATTCATCAGCTCGCTTCGCTCTCGGTGATTCTTCGTCTGGCTGAGCTTCGGAAGGTAGTACGCACCGAACGAACTCAAGACTATGGTCGGGTAGACCATGCATATGACCCAGGCAACGTTGAAGAAACCGGCTTCTTCAATCCCGTCATATTGCACAATGAGCGCTCTGACCAATAGGAGGCTCACGGACGCAACTATGCTAGCTACCATCATCGTCAATGCGACGACGAAGAACGATCGCGCAGCCTGCTTCCTGATGCGAAAGCGGAAACCGTTTGCCACAATCGCGCGCAAATATCCATGCCGAATGACCTTTGAGAGTCCTATGCTTACCTGCACAAAGATCGACGCGGTCGTCATCGCCACAAACGCGACCAGATAACCTGTGTCAACCATTACAGAAATCGGATACGACAGCAGAGCATTCATGGCTGCTCCAGCTACCTGGATCATAGCCAGTCTCCCGATAGCCATGAACCCATTCAGAACGCCGTTCAGATAAACCAATGCAATTGCGAGAACTACCGGAAGAGCTACCCATCGTACAAGCCCTACAGTGGCTCCGTCAGACGTCCCGAAAACAAGAGGGGCAATCCAAGGCGCAAGGAAGACCAGCGATACCGATGATATGAAAGCTCCAATGAAGAGTATCCAGAACGCCGTAACGATGAAGTCGTCGCGATCTTGGCCCTCCCTCGACGCAACCCCCTGTGTCAGAACTACTTTCCCGCCTCCGGCGATCCCTGTAGTCGAGACTGTCTGTACAAGCTGTTGTATCAGGGAATATAGCCCTATGCCGAACGGCCCGCTCACCACCGCCATTATCTTGGAGGAGATGGCAGACAGAATCATCGAAGCGCTTGAGCCACTACCAGTTTTGAAGACCGCTTTGATTAGTTCACGCATGACCTGGGCTCCCTTGTCCGGCCTCAGACGGCTCATGTAATGCTTGATATGCTATCTTCAACGTGTTTCTCACACGTGTGATCGGCAGACGTCCACAAGGACCGTCTTCCTGAGCTTTCATATGTGAGGAGAGAGAGGTTGCACAAGCTCTCTGCGCAGTCGCCGCTCCTCGATGCGATATCATAGAGATCCATCGCATCTCACTCTGCCTCCGAAGTCGCCTCCTTGATCAATTCGTAAATCCTCTTGTGCGCCAAGCCATCATCGTGCTCATGAAACATACACTTGGTCCTATTCCTCTCAATGGATCCCTTGTGGGGATCCGCGAAGTAGCCCTCAAGCTCACTCAGTAGCTCGATGAAACGACGCACTTTCGGACCCGGGGTGATTGAGTCGTAATCGTACAGCAATCCCTGAGTGCTCTCATACATCGCCAAATCATATGGTACGAAGATAATCGGCCTATCAAGAAGCAGATAATCCAGCCAGACTCCGGAGTAATCACTTATGAGTACATCGACGAACGGGAGTATGTCCTGCACATCTCCAATCGAATCCCGATTCATCACTAATACTCGGCCGCCCTCGAAAGCGTCATAGTCCACCGCTCCCTTGAGAGCCAGGATGTCGTCTCCGTAGTGGGCGCGCAGCAGAAGATAGGCGTCATTCGCCTCCAAGAAGGAGGTCAACTTGTCCTTGCTGAAATCATCGAAGGGAAAGAACTTCACCTTGTCGTTTGAGCGCCACGTCGGAGCATAAAGAATGACCTTCTTCCCTATGAATGGAAATCGAGTGAGCAATCTTGCGTCACCAGAATCCCTGTTCTCAATGAGGTAATCATTTCTTGGGTATCCTGTTATCTTCAAATTGTCAACTGGGAGGCCGGTGCACAATGCCAAAGAGTCCCTTTCCAATCGGGAGCTGCAAATCCAGTAGTCAATCTTGCGCAATTCTCGCGCAGCCAAGGCCATCTGCCTTTCACTTAGGCCCTTCTGGCATAAGCTAATTCGCTTGATTGGAATCCCATGCCACAGCTGGATAACCACAGTACGGCTGGAGAAATCGGCACCTGGAAAGCCGGAGGGCATCCACGATAACAGAACGGCTCTTGCCCGGAGAAGTGAGACAATACCTCTGACAGAGTACAGATAGACCATGTGATCGCGCCTGTCCTTTCCGATACTGTCGTCGTGGAGCAGATCCTCTTCTGGTGTTACCCAGAGAACGTGGATCTCGTCGTTATGAAGACTGAGGAACTTCTCAAAGAGATACCTGGAGTTGTCTGAGTAACCCATATTGCGTCTTCCGAGGAAGACGATGCAATCCCTGTCCTTTGGCCAGAAGTAGTCCAGGGCTCTGAATACGAGGCAGAGTACAATCAATATGCTCCTTTGTTCCAAGACGCGGCCAATCATATCATCACAGCCTCGTGAGTCTCATCGGACGCCATATCGGTCCAAGGCATCTCGCAGTATCTGAATGAGATCGCCCGAGTCGACATCGCGCAAGTTGTTCTCCAATCTGCCCTTCGCATACATTCGATTCACAAGGTCTTCTGTGAGGTCGTTGCAGGATAGGCTACTGAAGGGCTCGAGCGGAGACAGAGATGACTCAAGCAGTTCGCGAAGCCTATATTCTAGACCATCCACGGATTCGAATCCAATCTCGGTAGCAAGTCTCTCGAGTCTTCCATCGTCAGACATGAGATTGAACCCAAGTATCTCCGGAAGCGCGAAGCTGCAAGCGACTCCGTGTGGAATTCCGAATTCCATCGTCAAAGGGTAAGACAGAGAATGAGATAGTGCCGTTCGGGTCTGGCTTATTGCCATGCCAGCCATGAGGCTCGCTTGCATCATGTGGGTCCTGGCCTCGTAGTCGCTGCAGTCTGCCTTCAGTCTGGGAAGAGCGTGCAGAGAAAATCTCAAGGACTGAGTCGCGACGGCCAAGCTGATAGGGCTGGCGTTTCTATTCCAGATGGACTCAAGCGCGTGTGATATCGCGTCCAAGCCAGAAGACACGGTTAGACTAACGGGAAGGTCATGAGTCAAGACAGGGTCAACGATTGCAACCTTCGGAAACAAATCATCGCCGGACAAGGAACGCTTGATTCTGTTCTGATAATCCCATACGGTGGCTGTGGGTGTCACTTCCGAGCCTGTGCCAGCAGTTGTCGGGACTGCTATCACAGGTATGTCCGCAATACCATCTTGATTGACGATATCCCAGAGATTTCCAGAAGGGTGTTCGTCTCGCGCAGACGATGCTAGTCGGGACAAGGCTTTCCCCATGTCAATGCTGCTACCGCCACCCAACGCCACGATGGCGTCAAGAGCGTCCAACCCGTCGACGCCTCGTAATGCGTCAATCGACTCGAGGCTCGGGTAAGAAGATACAACATCCAGGACAATCTTGATGCGATCGTTCATCATTCCCTCGATTCTGTCAACCATCCCTCGCTTCCTGAAGCCAGGAGTTGTGACTACAGCCATCCTCTCGCCGTCCACAATGCTGCCTATTGAATCAAGGACGTTCTCACCGAAGATGATTCGAGTGGGATTATAGAACGACCAGGATGAGATAGAATCACCTTCTCGTGTCTGAGCCGCAAGCCCTCATAAAGGCCTTTCGGTTCTCAACTGGGGTCTCCACTGGACGGCCAAGGTCGCTCCTTGCCTTCATGCTCACCCTGATCTCTAAGAAACTAGGGCCGATGGCGTCAAGGAATCTCGCCATCGCACCGATTATGCCATCGATGTCGTGGACGGAGACTGCGTCCCTGTAACCGCATGACTTCGCTATTCCCACAAAATCGATACTAAAACCCACTGTCGGCTGGCCGCCGACGGATTCATGAGAGCCGTTGTTCAAGACAATGTGGACGAGATTGCCGGGGGCCTTCTGACCTATCGTTGCCATTGAGCCCATGTGCATTATCACGGACGCATCCCCGTCAAGACAGATGACCTTTCTGTCGGCCAGAGCTGATGACAAAGCCATGGCGATCGAAGATGCGTGGCCCATGGAACCGACAGTAAGGAAGTCTCTGCATTCGGAGGCTCCTTCCCGTCTTCGATGCTCGTACAGTTCTCTGGAGAGCTTCCCGGTGGTAGATACAACAACGTCCTGCGGTGATAGACAGGAGACTACCGCCTTCATAGCGTCCTCCCTCGACACTTGATATTCTTCACCTTTCTTTCTCAGCGAAGTCTGGTGTGCAAATGCTCCAGGCATGATCAGAATAACCACTGGGGCCATCCTCCGATACATCGAAGCACATGCATCGGAGATCTTCGCATCGACATCTGTCATTCCATCCATTATAAAGTAAGGTATTTCCAGCGCATCGAGAAGGCTGGTCATGATTCGCCCCTGCTTCATGTGCTGAGGCTCGTCCTTCGTCCCCGGGGCTCCACGCCATCCCACCACTAAAACCATCGGAATGCTGTAGACCTCAGGGTCGGCAAGTGATACAAGAGGATTAAACGAATTACCGATGCCTGAATTCTGCATATACACCATCGCAGGCTGACCAGAGCCCAGATACCAGCCTGCCGCCAAGCCTACAGCATTGCCTTCGTTCGCTGAAATCACATGCCTCTCCTGATCGACATTCTCACCAAGATAGGCACAGAGGTCCTTCAGCAACGAATCGGGCACGCCAACGTAGTAGTTGACACCCTGCTTCCTAATCGAGTCTAGGAACGTCGCAGGATCGATCATCAGTTGCCCCCGGGAATGAGCTCTATTACATCCCTTATCGGCATCAGCCTGGACTTGGATTGCGACGACTTCCCATATCGCAGTATATCTGTGGCGACTTCAACCATCGCGGGGTACGCAGCACGGATCAGGTGATTCGCGTAGATGACGACGTCAATTCCTCCCTTCGCAAGATCATCATCCAGAACCTCGTCGTAGCTAGTCGGGACGGCGAATAGAGGCACCTGGCTTGGGAGCCTGAGATATCTCTCACAGAAAGCGAACACCTCATCTGGCGCTGCCTTTCTGCTATGGATTAGGATTCCATCCGCGCCAGCTTCGATGTAGGCGCTTGCCCGATCCAAGGCGTCCTCGATGCCCTTATTGAGGATCAGGCTCTCTATTCGCGCGACAATCATGAAATCCTCCGTGATTTGAGCTGTTTTTCCGGCATGTATTTTCGCCACGAAATTCTCAATCGAGTCCTGTGTCTGAGGCACTTCGTCGCCGAACAACGAGTTGCGCTTCAAGCCAACCTTGTCTTCGATTACCACAGCACTTGCGCCGAGACGTTCTAGAGTTCTTACGGTGAACTGAAAATGCTCTGGCCTCCCGCCAGTGTCCGCGTCAAAGACGATCGGTTTAGTAGTGACCTCAAGAATATCATTCAGCGTGTTCATTCGAGATGTTATGTCAACGGCTTCGATGTCCGGCTTGCCTTTGCCTGCAGATTCGGTTAGGCTGCTCGCCCATATACCGTCGAACTCCCGTCGGCCACTCTCAGACTCGAAAGAGACGTTTTCCACACTCAAGCCGGTAAGCCCGCTATGCGACTCCAGCAGGCGTACAAGAGGCTTGGTCTTGATAAGCCTACGGAGCTTGGTTCTTCTAACGTCAGGCGTCGTCCCGATCTCCTGAACTGCTCTGTTGAGCCGCGTGGACGATATGCCTTTCGTGTATGGAACTTCTACGAGCTGACCTCCCCATTCGCGAAGCGTCTCTATCACGGACTCTCGTGCCTTCTTCTGGACTCCTTCCCGCCAATCGTCTCCATGAACCACAAAATCTGGTCGGTATCGCCTGAGGTTCGGGACATAGTCTAGAGTTGTCTGGGGAACGACCTTGGACACGCCCTTGATGTTCTCGATCACCATCTTCCGCTGGTCGTACGTCATGTGAGGCAATCGCTTGTAGCTCGCTATTGCCTCATCTGTCAGTAGGCCTATCGTCACCTCTCCCAGCTCAGCCGCACGCCTGACAATGTTCAGGTGGCCGGGGTGGATTAAGTCCGCACTCATTCCAACATAGACTGTCTTTCGATGCATGGCAGTTGTCTCTTACTGAGCCCGTTGTTCGAAATCAATGGTTAAAGTATAATAATCTATTTCTCCACTCTCCAGGCTGCACCAGGGGGCTTACGCCATTGCCATGATGGCCAAATCCTCCATTGTCGTCGTCTCACCGTTAGATGGTTGCAGTAGGCTAATGCGAATTGGCATCGGAATACGATGGATGGCCTCGGTGAATAGAATCGGCACTCTATGTCAAGAATGAGAGGCTATCTCGAATACTAGCATCGAATATCTACTTCAATTGGTCCTTACTGAATGGAACGAACCGCACAGCTCTAGGACTCTCTTCGAAGCGTGTCCATCTAATCCATCGATGAAGTAGTCGATCCCCCTGCCAGCGTCAGAGCTTGCAGCTATGGTTCCCTGTTCAGCCTTGATAATTGAGTTCACAGACTCCCTCAGACCCTCTTCGTTGAAGGCTGATATCACCAAATTGTTCTCCGCAAGACCCGAGACATCCCTCTGGTCAACCAAAACGACACATACGACTGGTCTTCCCAGTAGATTTGCCTCGACTCCCACGGTGGAGACAGAAGCAATCACCAATGAGGAAAGCTGAATTAGCTCCCACAATGAATTGCGTACGACGATGACTTTAACACCTTCCTGGTCTGCAATCTCTGAGACAATTCTGTGGTATCTATCCTGGTGGCCAGGGTGTAATTTGACGACAATCTGGACATCATGAGACTTGAGCACGCGCAGGGCGAGCCGAATGAATTCCTCCTCCATCTCGATAGTGTATCTCGCGGACACCGGCTGATACCACTCCGTTGCTATCATTACCATCTTCTTCTCAGGGTCCAATCCGAACTGTTTGCAGAGATTTCCTTGGTCAATCTGAGGCATTCTAACGAGCTTGTCGTATCTGGGGAATCCGGTCACTACTTGGGAATCCGCAGGCATGCCTCTCTTCACATGCCACTCCTTGTAGTACTCTCCCCACACGGCTTGAACGTCCCCCACCTTGGGCAGCAAGTACATTCCGGCCATGTCGTTGGTCAGGATTCCGTGTTGGACGACGACGATGCGAACACCTCGATCCCTCAATACCTGGCACATGGCTCTTGACAGAGGCGTGATGTCTTCGAACACGACGAACGCATCGGGTCTGAACAGCTTGACGAACCGTTCGGACCAGTTGACCCTGCCCACGATGTGGTAGATGAGCCTCGAGAGAACCTCATCGACAAATGGGTAGATGGCACGCCAGAATCGGTCGTCACCATGAACGATACTCCCATCAAGTCGGGACAGAACAACCTCGTCTCTAAGGTGATCCAAGAGCCTGGATACATGCTCCTTCGATCTCCGATTATGAACCAATCCCGGGAAGGCCTTCACCCCTCTCGCCTCTGTCCCTCTGAGATGACGGATCATCTCGTCCTGACAGGTTTCGCACAGCCTCAGAGCTATTCGTGAATATCGCCTGTGCGCCATCAGGCTCAGAAGGTCTCTGCGGTTCCTCGTCAGGAAGAGGGCGCTCGATGTAAGAAAGCCTTGATCCCTGGGAACCTTGTAGCCCGTTTCAGCATCTGGGATAGTTACACCGCCCGTCGGTCCAAGCCGCTCGACCTTGACGCCTCTCTTCCGGGCCATGTCTGAGATGATTGGTGGGAGTGTCTGGTAACACACAGCGTGAAAGCCCAACCCCGGGCTTTCGACAGCCGGGTCCGATGAAGGCAGATAGATGACATCAAACGAATCGCGGAGGACCGCGGAAGCGATCTCCACGTTCCTTAGAGCGTCCACGAGGAGATGGTATAGGTCGTATTCGAGGACCGCTCCTATTGAAACGCCTCGATAGGACTCCAGATCGGCGTCGAGCGTTTCGTACCACGTTTGGCTGATCGAATAGGCCCGAGCGTCTATCTCAGAATATCTCTCTGTCGAGAAGTGACCGTTCGGGGTCGAGTACGGAATCCCCTCGTTTCTGAGCGACAAATCCGCAAGGGTGCTCAGCCCCAGAATGTGGACGTCGTTCCTGTCCATGAGTTTCCTCAAGAAGGCAATGATGTGTGGATTCCTGCTGTCGCGCTCGTCGATAAGGGCAAGGCACCTCATCGCGTCTCGTATGGCATCCGTCTTTTAAACCATTGCTCTCGCGCGCCATGTGTGCCGAAGGGTATGGTGCGGAGGCCGGGAGTGAACACGAGGCAGCCGCCGGCCCATCGGCGCGGTTAGCCCTGCGCGCGCCCAGCCAGCAAGGGTCCTGTGGAGAGAGAAGTATTCATACTTGGACAGGAGTTATCGGTTGTGGTACGATGACCGCAGCTATCGATTGGCCCAGCACGACTGTCCTTGTCACTGGGGGAACTGGCTCATTCGGCAGGAAGTTCGCGGAGATCGCCCTTAAGAACCTCGAAGTGAAGAAGCTCATAGTGTTCAGCAGGGACGAACTGAAGCAGCACCAGATGAGAACGGACGGTTTCGATATGCCGAACATTCGGTATTTCATCGGTGATGTTCGGGACACCGCGAGGCTGCACAGGGCGTTTCAAGACGTCGACGTAGTAGTACACGCAGCAGCCCTGAAACAGGTTCCGGCATGCGAGTACAATCCTATCGAAGCGGTGATGACGAACGTGATGGGCGCGAAGAACATCATCGATGCTGCCCTCGACAACAAGGTCAAGCTAGTCCTTGCGCTGAGCACGGACAAGGCAGTCAACCCAGTCAATCTGTACGGGGCTACGAAGCTCGTCGCGGAGAAGCTGTTCGTGCAGGCCAACGCATACAGAGGCGTGGGCCCCACGTTGTTCAGCTGTGTGAGATACGGCAACGTCGTCGGCAGCAGGGGAAGCGTCGTTCCTTTGTTCAAGGAACAGAAGGACACGGGCAGGATAACCGTCACGGACGAAAGGATGACCAGGTTCTGGATCACCCTCGAGCAGGGCGTCCGATTCGTCATCTCGAGCATAGAGGACATGAAAGGTGGCGAGATATTCGTACCGAAGATACCGAGCATGAACATCCTCAATCTCGCCAAAGCCGTGGCGCCCGACTGCGAGATCGAGAGGATAGGAATCCGACCGGGAGAGAAGGTCCATGAGGTGCTCGTCTCCGAAGATGAGGCGCACCATGCGCTGGAGTTCGAGGACAGGTATGTGGTCCAGCCCATGCACCCCTGGTGGGAGTCTGATTCACTGCCTGGAGGTGCCGAGCTGCCGGACGGCTTCAGATACGCCAGCAACACCAACAAGATGGAGCTGTCCATCGACGATCTGAAGAAGCTCGTCCAGCAACTCGGGGGCCACTGATGATTCCCTATGGAAGGCAGAATATCGACGACGATGATGTGGCATCCGTCAAGGAGGTTCTCGCCTCCGATTGGCTGACGACTGGGCCGAAGGTCAAGGAATTCGAGGACGCCGTCGCGGACTACGTCGGCGCGAAGTATGCTGTCGCCGTGTCGAGCGGCACTGCAGCGCTTCATACTGCGGCCTTTGCGCTCGGAATCGGCAGCGGAGACGATGTGGTGGTCCCTTCGATGACCTTCGTGTCCACGGCCAACTCAGTGGTGTTCCTCGGCGGGAACCCGGTCTTCGCTGACGTCTCAGCAGGCGACCTTCTGATTGACGCTGGCTCCTTGGAGCATAAGATGACTTCGGACACCAAAGCCGTGATCGCGGTGGACTACGCCGGGCAGCCTTGCGACTACGATAGGATCAGGGACGTGGCGGAGCGAAACGAGGTGCCTCTGATGGCGGACGCGTCCCACTCGCTGGGAGCCGTCTACAAGGACCGCAGAGTGGGCTCGATCTGCGACATCACAGCATTCAGCTTCCATCCGGTCAAGCACATAACCACCGGAGAAGGAGGCATGATCGTTACCGACAACCCGAGATACGCCGAAAGGGCGAGAAGGTTCAGGAACCACGGCATATCCGCAGACCGCGCTGAGCGCGAGAAAGCTGCCACGTGGGAATACGACATGGTCGACCTCGGCTTCAATTACAGGCTGACGGATCTGCAGAGCGCACTCGGAATCAGCCAGCTGAAGAAGCTTGACTCGTGGATAGCCCGGAGGAACGACATCGCGGGCAAGTACGACGAAGCGTTCTCGAAATCCCGCGTCGTCGAGCCACTCGTCAGGTCCCCGGAGGTCATCCATGCGTATCATCTGTACGTGGTGAAGCTGCCGTTGGAATCGATGGGGGTACCGCGGGAGACGTTGTTCAAAGAGCTGAGAGGCAAGGACATAGGAGTGAATGTGCACTACATGCCGGTGCACATGCACAGCTACTACATGAACCGCTTCGGGACGAGCCGAGGGCTCTGCCCGGTCGCAGAGGACGCCTACGAGCGGATTATTTCCCTGCCCCTGTACCCGTCCATGAGCGACGAGCAGTCGAGTAGGGTCATATCGACTGTGGAAGACACGGTCGGAGAGTACACAGCATGAGCGTCGTGGCGATCATTCAAGCCAGGATGGGCAGCACGCGCCTGCCGGGGAAGGTCCTTGAGGACATCGAAGGCATGACGATGCTGGAGCGCGTGGTGCGCAGAGCATCGCGTTCATCGACGATAGGCGAAACGATCGTCGCGACATCGATCAACCCGATAGATGATGCCGTAGTCAATGAATGCGACCACATCGCGATCGGATGTTACAGGGGAAGCGAAGCGGACGTCCTGGACCGATACTACAAGGCAGCGCTCAGTCGCGATGCGTCCGTCGTGGTCAGGTTGACTTCCGACTGCCCGTTGACAGACGCCAGTGTGATAGACAGCGTCGTGAAAGCCCTGACCTCCAGCGGCTCAGACTACTCGAGCAACACATTGGTACGCACATACCCAAGGGGGCTGGATGTCGAGGCGATGACGATGAAGACTCTGGAATCAGCTTGGAAGGGGGCTGACCTGCCGTTCCAGAGAGAACACGTCACGCCATACATCTACGGCAATCCCGACTTGTACAGGCTCGTGACGATCAAGGACGAGACCGACCGGGGCCACCTGAGGTGGACGGTCGACACGGCAGAAGACCTCGAATTCGTGCGCGCCGTCTACGCGCGCTTGGGCGGCACGGACCACTTCGGCTGGCATGACGTGCTGGAGCTCGTCGAGGCACATCCGGAGATTGCGCGCATCACCGCGCACGTCCAACAGAAGCAGATGGAGACTGGTCCGAGTTGAGTGGGGGTAGACGCGTTACCAGGAGGGATCTAAGTCGCGAAACGGGATTAGCCCGTTTCATACGAC
>CP070732.1:1096432-1151722 GCA_020347565.1 Methanobacteriota archaeon
ACGAGCCTCCTCCTGCTCTTCTCGGGCATCGTTACGCCGGCCGGATTCTGGAAGTTCGGAAGGGCGTACACGGTCTTGGGACGTCTCGACTCGCGCCCCAGCTGCTTCAGCTTCTCCTCGAGCAGGTCCATCCTCATGTTGTGGTCGTCTATGGGAACCGATTCGAAAACGGGGCTGTAGATGGCGAAGCCCGTGAGCGCCGTGAGGTAGGTGGGTGCGGAGACGACGACGACATCTCCAGGGTCTATGAACACCTTGCCCATCAGGTCGATGACCTGCTGCGACCCGCTCACGGTGATGACGTTCTCCGTGGACACGTCCATGCCCTTGCCCCTCATCCGCTCAGCCAGGGACTCCCTGAGAGGCATGTACCCCTCGGTTATGCCGTACTGCAGCGCCTTGCCCCCGCCTTTCAGGACGTCGTTGACGATGTCGCGGATGATATCGACAGGGAAGGTTTCTGGGTTAGGTAGCCCGCCCGCGAACGATATCATGTCGGGCTTCTGCAGCAGCTTGAGCAGCTCCCTCACATCGGAGGCGCGCATCTCCTTCGCCCTCTTGGAGAAGTGTAGATCGAAGCGGTCGTCCAAGTCGCATCCCCTCGAGGCAAGCTACGCCGTTATCGCTCCTTAATCCTTTTGACTCACCCTGGATTTCAGTTGCTGTCCGAGCGTGGAGTCGACGACACAGTCAGTCTCTCTGCTGAAACCAAAAGCATTAAGAATAGCTATTGCTTAAGCGCAGACGGTCACATGAAACTCACACGCCAGGGCAAGGTGAAGGACGTCTACGAGGTGGACTTCCACACACTCGAATTCGTGTTCTCGGACAAGATTTCGGTCTTCGACAGGATCATACCTTCACTCATACCCAACAAGGGCGAGTCGCTCTGCAGATCGAGCGCTTTCTGGTTCCAAGTCGGCAGGTCGTTCGGCATCAAGACTCACTTCAAGGAGCTCATACCGCCGAACCGGATGAGAGTGCAGAAGGTTGATGTTCTGGACTACGCCGACACGACGAGGAAGTCGACGAACTACCTGATACCGCTCGAGGTAATCTGCAGGCACTACGTGGCCGGGTCGCTTTGGGACAGGCTCAACAACGGCGAGATGAAGCCGTCGAAGCTCGGGTTCAAGTCCGGCAAGAAGGTCAAGTACGGCGACAAGCTTCCGGAGCCGTTCATCGAGTTCACTACCAAGCTGGAGAAGGTCGACCGCCCACTGACGAAGCGCGAGGCCCTGAAGATCGCCGGGCTGTCGCAGAGCGAGTACAGGGGGATAGTCGAGGCCACCCTCAGCATGGACGAGAAGATCGCCGAAGAGGTCGAGAAGCGAGACCTTATCCACGTGGATGGCAAGAAGGAATACGCCTTCGACGAGGCGCGGGAACTCATGATCGTCGACACGTTCGGCACATCCGACGAGGACCGCTGGTGGGACTGGGACAGCTACTCCGAAGGCGAGTTTGTCGAACTCAGCAAGGAGAGCGTTCGACAGCACTACCGCCAGATCGGGTACCACGACAGGCTCATTGAGGCGAGGCGCAGGGGCAAGCCGGAGCCGAAGATGCCCGCGCTGCCGGCCGGGAAGATAGAGGAGATATCGGGCCTGTACATCGACATGTTCGAGAGGATCACAGGCGAGAGCTACCGATGAGTTCTTGAGCCCCCGGACCGCTTATGACCATGGGACGTGAGACCAAATGGAGATACACGGCGTCGAGGAGCTCATGCTCATGCTCAAGAGGCGGTACGACGCGAGCGAGCACAGGCACGAATGGCGCGCGCTGAGCGGCCGTGACCACGTGACCGGCGAGTACGATACCTTCGTGTTCTCCGAAGACAAGATATACCAGATCAAGGCGGTTGAGATATCCCCTCAGAACATGGTGGGCGTGGGCTCCGAGGTCGGCTCGTCCTCCCCGGACTTGGCCGGCGTCTCAGGACGGGGCTCGCCCGTGCCGCTCGGGGTTGTGTCACGGAAGCAGGACGCATCAGCGGTCGTGATGTTCGGCCTGCAGCAGTACTCGTCCGATGCGGCGTTGATGCTGAAGGACGAGTTCTTCTCATCGAAACAGGACAGGCTCGAAGCCGACCTCAAGCGACGTCTCGACAAGCTTCTGGAACGCCCGCAGCTGAGGTCATCCTACCGCCGAATGCGAGAGGATCAGGAGTCCTACTTCGCATGAGTCGATGATGCGGGCGTCCGGGGATGGGACGCCTTCGGAGACCCTTGTGCGACGCTCATGTGAGGGTGCCGTCGAGGTAGTGCTGGTAACCCGAAAGGTCCAGGAGCCCATGGCCGGAGAAGTTGAACGCGATGACCTTCTCCTCGTTGTCCTCCTTAGCCTTCAAGGCGAGGTCTATGGTCGCCTTAACGGCGTGGGCCGTCTCGGGCGCGGGGATGATCCCCTCTGCCCTCGTGAACATCGCCGCGGCGTCGAAGACCTCCTTCTGCAGATATGCCACAGGCTTGATTGTGCCTGACTTGACGAGCGCACTGACTGTCGGAGCGGCACCGTGGTATCTGAGCCCTCCAGCGTGGATCGGCGATGGCACGAACGCATGGCCGAGCGTGTACATCATGAGCAGCGGCGTCATCTCTGCGGTGTCCCCGAAGTCGTACTCGTACTTGCCCCCCGTCAGCGTCGGGACCACCGTCGGCTCCACGGCGACGAACTCCGTATCGATCTTACCCTTCAGCTTCTGCCCGATGAACGGGAACGAGAACCCGGCGAAGTTGGAGCCCCCGCCCACGCACCCTATCAGCGTGTCGGGCTTCTCCCCGAGCTTCTGGAACTGGAGCATCGTCTCCTGACCTATGATTGTCTGGTGCAGCATGACATGGTTCAGGACGCTCCCGAGGCTGTACTTGGCGGAGTCGTCCTTCACGCAGGTCTCCAGCGCCTCGCTGATGGCGATTCCGAGCGACCCTGGATGGTCCTTGTTCTCCGCCAGAAGCTTCTTCCCGAACTCGGTAAGGGAGCTGGGCGACGGGCTCACATCGCTCCCGAAGAGCCTCATCATCTCCCTCCTGTAGGGTTTCTGGTCGTAGCTCGCTCTCACCATGAAGACCTGGCATTTGAGCCCGAAATGGTTGCAGGCGAGGCTCAGCGCGGAACCCCACTGCCCCGCTCCCGTCTCGGTCGTCAGCTTCTGCACGCCCTCCTTGACGTTGTAATAGGCCTGCGCAAGGGCGGTGTTGGCCTTGTGGCTGCCCGCGGGGGACAGGTCCTCGCGCTTGAAGTAGATCTTAGCAGGCGTCTTCAGCTTCTCCTCGAGCCTAACAGCACGCTGCAGCGGGCTGGGCCTCGTGACCATGATGTATGAGTCTAGTATCTCGTCTGGTATGTCGATGTAGCTGTCCTGCGACATCTCCTGGGCGATCAGCGCCTTCGGGAATATCGCCTCTAAGTCACTCGGCGATATGGGCTCCTTAGTCGCCGGGTTGAGCGGTGGCGGCAGAGGCGTCGGCAGATCGGGCAGTATGTTGTACCATTTCTTCGGCATCTCCTCGGGCGAGAGCGTGGTGCGTACTGGTCTCAGATTATTACCTCCTTGCGAGTGAGAAGACTGAGAACACAGGTTCGCTATTTATCTCTTTGCTACATTGCTGTACATAACTGTGCCAACGGGCTGGCGCGAAAGGCCATCTATCTCAGATATATAAGCCGGGACAGCCGACGATCCCAGATCCAGTCATCCTCGGTGACCGCCTCGTCCCTCCGGGCGACCATGTACTTCAGCTTGGCATCCAGGTCGTCCGCCTGGTGTACCAGCAGCGCTTCAGGAATCATGGGCTCGACCGGCGAGCCCCAGTCTCTCTTCCCGTGATGCGACGCCAGGATGTGCCTCAGCTTGAGCGCAATGTCGGGAGGGAAGCCGTCTATCGACCCGATCCGCTTCGCCAGGAGCTCGTCGCCGATCATTATATGCCCCAGCAGGTTGCCCTCTGGTGTGTGGTTGATGTTCGTCGTGACTAGGAAGCTCCTCGTCTTTCCTATGTCGTGCAGCATTGCACCTGCGAGCACGAGGTCTCTGTCTAACCCGGGCTGGATCTGCAGCATCCTGGCGCACACATCGACGACGTTAAGCGTGTGCTGAAGCAGCCCGCCTATCGCCGCGGAGTGCAGCTGTATGGACGCCGGGGCGGAGCAGAAGGACTCCATGAACCCCTCGTCCTCGAATACGTCGGTCAGGAGGCGTCCCAGATGGGGCTCCTCGATGTCTGATATGAAACCCACCAGCCTGTCTCGCATCTCAGGTATGTTGTCCACGGAGGCGACTAGGTCCGAGATGTCGTACTCCTCAGGCTTCGCCGGTCTCACCAAGCCTCCGTCCTTCTCGCTGACGGACAGTTCCAGCTGGTTCCTGTACTCGCCGACTTCGCCGACTATCTTCACGACCCCTCCGCGTTCCAAAGATCCCTGGAGAAGCTCCACATGTGCCCTGTCCTGTCCGCCCCAATACTTGGCAGTCATCTGTCCTGACCTGTCGGCAACCCTGAACTCGAACATGAACCCGTACTTGTATTCCGTCACGGGCTTCTTGTAAGCCAGGGAGAATTGCGAGTCGACCTTGTCGCCAGCTGCGAGTTGGCTTATGACCTGCCTGTCCGCCATTCCTTTCACGCCTTGAGCCCGCTTGCGGTGCAGGCTCGCCAAGGACATGCGTTATCTCCATCATATGGGTTTGGCCTGGGCCCGCGTCGGTCGTACGGTATGCTCAGTCGCCCTCCCCGCAAGTCCGACGCACCACGCGTCGCGGGCCCGCGGCAAACCGATGCGGTCTATGCCCCGGGCGGTGAGGTCGGTTCGCCCTACACGTAGCGTATGGCGGAGGAAGAGCGGCTCTCACGCGCCCTTCTCCCTCAGCAGCTCGGCCACTCTGCGGGCGAGGGCACGGGACGATGACAGCGCCTCCTCGTCGCTGGCTATGTCTCCGAGGTCGTTCGCCACGCCCATCGCACCGAAGACGCCCTCCTCCCCTGATGCGACTGTCATCTCGTGCATCAGGAAGAACGTGATTATCTGGTTGACTGTGAGTTCCTGGCCTCCGTGTCTGCCGCCTCCGCAGCTGATGGCCGCACCAATCTTGCCCCTCAGCTCGGACTTCTGGTAGGGAATCGCCGACCTGTCGATGAGCGCCTTGAGCTGGGCGGTGACGCCTCCGAAGTAGACGGGCGAGCCGACGATCAAGGCGTCGGCCTCGACGAGCTTCCTCAGCAACGGCACCGCATCGTCATCAAGCGGACATTCCCAGGCGTTCTCCGAGCAGACGTCGCATGCCTCGCACGGCTTGACATTGTAGTCCGATAGCGATATGCGCTCGACCTCGACACCCAGGCCCTCCAGCTCCTCCTCCGCCACCCGGAGCAAAGCATCGACGTTGCCCTTCCTTCTCGGGCTTCCGTTGACAGTCACCACCTTGGTCATGAGACCTCCCCGCGGACAGCCGACCCGACGGTTTGTCCCGGCCGCCTCGCCTCACAACCGGAATGCGTATGGCTAAATAAATCTGCCCCGACCCCTGCACCCCTGGGGTCGGCGGCAAGACATTTCCCTCTTCTCGTTCTATCACCAGCAGCGGGAGTAGCCACACACCCTGCACACGACGCATCCTTCGACATACTCGACCATGCTCCCGCATTCCGGACACTCGGGGCATACATCCCCTTTGTCCACGTGGTTCTGCTTCTCGACCGCGGCAGGGCCAGCGTCGGCGTGAGAGGGCGCTGGCGCGCTCCCTTGGACGGACCGTTCCTTCACATACCGTTCCAACGCCTTGGCGACGGCGTCGCTGCATGAGAGCACCATGCCGCCCGGCTGCCAGAGCGGCGACGGACACCTGATGCCGCGCAGCTGCTTGACGATGGACTCCGGCTTGATGCCGGACCTGAGCGCCAGCGACAGCAGCCTGCCCACCGCCTCGGACTGAGATGCGGTGCACCCCCCGGACTTGCCCATCTGCGTGAAGACCTCGCAGAGTCCGTTCTCGTCCTCGTTGATGGTGACGTAGAGATGCCCGCATCCTGTCTCTATGCGCTGGGTCGTGCCCTTCGTCAGATATGGCCTCGGCCTCGGGGCACGGGCATCGCCCTCCGAGCGTCCCTCCTCTTCGGCCTTGTCGGTCTTGACCACATCGTTCCCAACGCTCAGTACCTGGTCCTCTCGACTGCCGTACCTGTAGACGGTCACGCCTTTGCATCCCAGCTCGTAGGCGAGCATGTACACCCTCTCGACGTCATCGGTCGTCGCGTCCTTCGGGAAGTTCACCGTCTTCGACACGGCGTTGTCCGTATGGTCCTGGAACGCGGCCTGCATGCGTATGTGCGCCTCAGGCGCTATGTCCAGGGCGGTGACGAACAGATCCTTCACGTCCTCAGGGACTCCGTTGATGTCGCTCACGGAACCCTGGGCCGCGATCTCCTTCATCATGTCCTCCGTGTAGAACCCCCTCTCCTTCGCCGTGCGTTCGAATATCGGATTCACCTCGGGCAGGATGTCCCTGTCCATGACGTTCCGCACATATGCGACGGCGAAGATCGGCTCGATACCGCTCGACGCTCCGCTTATGATGCTGATAGTGCCCGTAGGCGCTATGGTCGTCACGGTGGCGTTGCGCAGCCTCTTGTACTTGCTGGCCAGAGCGCTCTCCTTGAAGTTCGGGAAGTCGCCCCGCTCCTCCGCGAGTCCCTCTGAGGCCCTGTGCCCCTCTCTGTCGATGAACGCCATGAGCTCGCCGCCTATCTTGAACGCCTCATCCGAGTCGTACCGAACGCCAAGCTGCAGGAGCATGTCGGCGAAGCCCATCACTCCGAGGCCGATCTTCCTGTTGGCCTTCGTCATGTGGTCGATCTGCTCGAGCGGGTACCTGTTCACATCTATGACATCGTCCAGGAAACGGACGGCCCACCGGACAGTCTCCCTGAGCCTGTCATAGTCGATGGCCGGGCGGCCAGCCTCGAGCTTCAACATCTTGGCAAGATTGATGGAGCCGAGGTTGCACGACTCGTAAGGCAGCAGCGGCTGCTCCCCGCACGGGTTGGTGCTCTCGATATCTCCGATGGACGGCGTCGGGTTGTCCCGGTTGATCCTGTCTATGAACACGATTCCCGGCTCTCCGTTGCGCCACGCCATGTTGACTATCAGGTCGAAGACCTTCCTGGCCCTCATCTCTGACACGGCTTCTCCGGACCTCGGGTTCACGAGCTCGTACTCCCCGTCTTTCTCCAGGGCCGCCATGAACCTGTCGGTCAGCGAGACGGATATGTTGAAGTTCGTGAGCTTTGAGCTGTCCCTCTTGCTGGTTATGAAGTCGAGTATGTCGGGGTGGTCCACCCTGAGGATTCCCATGTTGGCGCCTCTCCTTGTGCCGCCCTGTTTGATTGTCTCGGTCGCTGTGTTGAACACTTCCATGAAGGAGATCGGGCCGCTCGATACGCCCGCTGTGCTCCTCACGCAATCCTTCGCAGGCCGCAGGCGCGAGAAGCTGAACCCTGTCCCCCCGCCGCTGTTGTGAGACACGAATCCGTTGGCCAGGTATGCGTGGCTTTCCTGGACCGTGAGGTCGAACACAGCTCTCGTTCCCGACCGCACAACGCTCTTCACGGTGACCGTGTAGAGCCCTTCGTCGTCCGCTTCCTCGTGAACCGCACCGGCGGACTCCATGGCGGACATCGCCTTCTCGTCGCTGATTCCGCGCAGTCTGCGCTCGAGCAACACGGAATCGAAGCCTATCTTCTCCTTGAACGTCTGGAATCCGGAGACCGTGCTGATCGTCAGGCGCGCGCCGTCCCTCTGTGTCGGTACTCCGATGTAGAAGAGCACGACCTGTACCTCCCTGGCGACATCCTCAGAGGCCAGGGCCATCGACACAAGGCCATCCGGCGTGATCCACCCATGCTCCGTGAAGGCGTTTCTGAGGAACCGGCATACGGCCGACTCGTCCGCTCTTATCACCATTTCACCCATCGAATCGGAAAAATCCGACATGTGACGGTCGACGTCGTCGAGCACGCCTCCCAACCAGCCTCCTAGCTTCATCGTGAGAGTGTCTCCCTCTCTCAGTTCGCCCATGCGTCTCCAGGCCATACGGCCGACGGACTGCATCGTCATAAGGTGGTGCTGAGGCGTCCCGGTTATGGAGTATCCCTCGCTGGTCTCGATGGTAATGACTTCCTGTTCGCCGTTCTCATGGTTCTCCACGACGAGATCCATGCCTTCGTGAGTCTCGACCCAGACGCCGCTCTGGACGGAACCCAGGCTCATGCATCCGGCGTCCGTCATAACCAGGGTCTCAGGCACGAGGCATTTGTGGATGAGCGCGGTGTATTTTATGGCGTCGAAGATGTCCTCCATCGAGTCGCCCACCGGCAAGACGAAGCATGCGGAGAGTTGTCCCAGCTCCCTGCCAGCATTCATCAGTGTCGGGCTGTTAGGCATGAACTCCTGTCTGGCCATCATGCTGTAGAATCTCCCGGCGATCCCGTCAACCTCTGTCTGGGACTTCCCGTAACCCTTCTCTGCCGATGCGATGGCACGTGCTACTCGTTCGAAGAGCTGCCGGGGTGTCTCTATCGGCTTCCCGTCATCTCCCTTTCTGAGGTAGCGCCGTTCAAGAACAGTCTTCGCGTTCGCGCTGGTCTGCGGCTCAACATCCCAGCCGTCACGGTCCTTCAGCTGAGCCACTCTGGGGTGGACAGCGTTCCCTGATGATTGGTGTGGTGCGGTTGACATCTATCCCCCTCTGACTCGGACCCGATGGTGTTGGTCCGGCTTTCTGCTCTCGCATCTGCCGATGGCCTGTCCAGGCCGTTTTCCGCTTCTTGAAGGATTGCCCCCTCTGGCGGTGGTGAATGCGAAAAGCTTTGTTACTGAAGGTAAGTTGCGTCAACGCAGTATTCGTCTAAAAGAGCTTTTCAAACACAACCTGGTAACGCTGAATAGGGCCTCTCCAGTAGAAGTCGCGGATATTGTTATCAGATTTGTTATCAGATTCATTATGTATACTGTGTGCCAGATCTCTCTGGGTGACGACGAGGTCACACGCGAGAACCCTTGAAACTCGCATGAGAAGATAAAGTCGAGATCGCGACGGGCTTGTCGAGTGCGAGCCGTGGTGCCGTCCCGTGCATGCTTTCGGATGGTATCGACAGGTTTTGAATACCAGGCGTCCATAACGATGGTGCAAGGGGATAGAGCAAGATGAAGGTGCGCGTGAAGCTGTTCGCCTCATTCAGGGAGATCGTCGGCAGCAAGGAGGAGGAGTTGGAGCTGGATGAAGGCACCACAGTCCAGATGCTGCTCGACAGGTATCTGGAACGATTCCCGGATATGGTGAAGTTCAAGGACCACATCATTCTGTCCGTGAACAAGGAGTACGGGCCTCCTGCCCTCGTCCTCCGAGATCAGGATGAGGTCTCATTCTTGCCACCTGTAAGTGGCGGATGACTTCGCCTCAGTTCGCGACATGAAAAGAGGTGAATATGATTGCCAGCCATAGGTCGCGCTGATTCGGAGCCAGTGCGTCGAACGGTGGCACTGTCGCGACACTTCGCATCGACCGGGAAGGAAGGTAACAACATGAGAAACACAGTGCGCCCATCCCTCGTATCTGCGCTTGTGCTAGTGACGCTTGCTTTGCCATACGGCCTCCCTTTCGCCTCGGAGACGGCAAACGAGCGGTCCGTTCCGGATGTCGTATCGACCGCATTGGAGGCAGGGCCTCCGGTGCCCTACATCTACAGGAACTACTCCGCCATAAGAGACATCCTGTACGACACGGAATCCGATCATTGGGGGATCGCTGCCGTCCACGACATCGGAGATTCGTGGGAGACGACGCAGGGGCTCGCCGACAGGGATATTCTGGCGATCAAGATATCGGACAATGTCGAGATTGATGAGGACGAGCCGGAGACGCTCATCATGGCGCTTCACCATGCACGAGAATGGCCTACTTCGGAGATTGTCGTGCAACTGATCGAGAACCTGACGGACCTGTACGGGTCAGACGCCAGAATCAGTTGGCTTGTGGACAACCGGGAGATATGGATCGTCCCCGTGGTGAATCCCGATGGCCTCGACTACGCCATGAGCGTGGACGACCAATGGCGCAAGAACAGGAGAGACAACGGCGACGGCACCTATGGCGTCGACATCAACAGGAACTACAACGGTTCCCAGAACGGCGATCCCCTGGGCGAGTGGGGCGGCGTCGGGGCCTCACACGACACCAGCAGCTCGGTATACTGTGGCGAGTACCCGTTCTCGGAGCCCGAGACAGAGGCGATTCGTGACCTCGCACTGAACCGCAGCTTCGCCTTGGCCATAGACTTCCACACATACGGCGACCTCGTCATGTGGCCTTGGGGATACACGACGGACCTTCCCCCCGACAACGAAGACCTTGTCAGGATTGGCACAGGTATGGCTGCGCTGAACGGCTATACGGCGGACCAGTCCGTCGGCCTTTACCCTACCACCGGCGACTCCCTCGACTGGCTCTACGGAGGCGCGGATGTCTACGCATTCCTGTTCGAGGTTGGCAGCCAGGCCGACGGCTATCATCCGGAGGCAGAGAGCGTCGCACTGGGGCAGATAGAGGAGAACATCCCGCCGGCGCTACTCCTGATCGAGGCGGCTGGGGACCGGCAGGAGCAGCCGTTCGAGATCGACCATGAGCCGCTCGGGAACGAGCTCTACTCCGGCCTGGACCGCGAGGTCGTCGCGAACATCACGGCAGCAAGAGGCGTCGACGCCTTCGAAGTCAAGCTCGTCTACAGAATCGACAGCGGTTCCTGGCACGAAACACCGATGTCACGTGGGTCTGGAAACGACACGTATATCGCATCGTTGCCTCCCCAACCCGCCGGGTCGACGGTGGACTACTACATTGTCGCGACAGACCTGGCAGGTGTCGTGCTGATGTCGCCGCGATACGCCCCGTACGATCTGCACACGTACTCCATACTGCCGGACGTGACCCCGCCGGTGGCTGACGCGGGCCCGGACGGAACAGCGGGGGTGGGCTGGCCTGTGGTCATGGATGGCTCAGGCTCGTACGACGACGTTCGAATAGCGAACATGACCTGGTCGTTCACATACAACGGCTCAGCCGTGGAATTGTACGGCGAGACGCCGACATTCGTCTTCTGGACGGAGGGCGTGTACGAGGTGACGCTGACGGTTCTAGACCCCACAGGAAACACAGACACCGATGCGTTGGTCATCGAGGTCACGTCGGAGGTCATACCCGAGTTCGACAGCGTCGTCGTCCCGGCCTCCGCGGCTCTGCTGATGTTTGTGGTGTTGATGATGGTCTCGCGTGCTCGCAGGCGCTTGGGTGAGCCGGGCCGACGGCCCTGACGGAGCGGTCACTCCATGACGACGGTCTTGAGGGCGCGTCCTTCTTCGCAATCTACCTTGCCGCCCTCGACCGACAGTATCTTGAACCGCATTCCGTTGAGGGCTCCTCTCGGCCTGCAGAGGTCATAGTTGGGACAGCCCAGGTTGGGGCACTCCATGTCCTCAAAGGTCAGCATCGCCCCTTCGAGCGCGACCTTTGACGGGACAGCGGCAGGGAAGGAGACTTTCTCCACCTCGACGACCCTCACGCCGTCCTCGTGGATCCTGCAGTCGTGTCTGACATCCCTCAAGTTCTTCACTCTGTATCTCCTGTTCTCCTCGAGGTGGAAGCAGACATTCCTCACCTTGCAGTCCCTGCATTCGGCGAGAGGCCCGCCAAAGACGAACTCGAATCCTTCCTTGCATTGCAGCTTGCCCACGACAGTGACCAGCACCATGATACACACCCCATTCCACGCAGCATCCTCATATCACGCCTGTTATTCTCGCCAGGCGTTCTGCGGCGTCGGGCGTCAGGCCTCTGTCACCCAGGATGGTGTATCTGTCCTTGCGTATCTCGTTCGCATGGACCAGAGCGTCGATTATCTGCTCGGGCGTGACTCCCAGCTCCTCCGAGTTCGTAGGAGCGCCGACCAAACGCAACGCCTCCCTTATCCTCTCCCAGCCGCCTCCGTGGAGATACATCATCATGATTGAGCCGACGCCGCACTGCTCCCCGTGGAGAGCCTTGCCTGGTGCGGTCTTAGCGAGAACGTGAGAGAACATGTGCTCGGAGCCGCTCGTGGGGCGCGACGAGCTCGCAACGGCCATCGAGATGCCCGAGATGATTATCGGTCTGATGGCGATCCACACGCTGTCCTCAAGGTTGGGTTTGATGGCGGCTGCGTTCTCGATTATCGACTCGGCGGCGTACCTCGCAAGGTTGGCCGCGCTCGAGCTGAAAAACTCGCCCCTCAGCCTGTCGGCGAGTTCCCAGTCCATGATCGCCGTGGTGTTGGACATGACGTCGGCGCATCCGGAGGCCAGAAGCCGGTACGGGGCCTTCACGATCAGCGCCGTGTCAGCCACGACTCCGAGGGGAACGCTGGCGTTCAGCGAGAGCGAGTTTCCGCCATCCTTGATCGACGCGCGCGGGCTGGCTATGCCATCGTGCGCAGCGGACGTCGGGATGCTTATGAACGGCATCTTCAGGTTGCCTGAGGCGAGCTTCGCGAGGTCTATCTTGCTTCCCCCGCCCACTCCCACCAGGAAGGAAGCTCCGACCTCCTTGGACATCTCCTCGACCTTGACGAGGTTGTCCCTGCTGGCCTCGCCCACAGTCAGCGTGTGTGCGTCGTAGCCGTTCTCGGTCAGTATGTCCGAGACGGCCCTGGCCGCGAGCCCTCCCGTCGTCGGGCCCGTCACGAGCAGGGTCGTGCCCTCCAGCTCGAAGTCCTTGCACATCTGCCCGACCTCCTGGATGACGTCGTGCCCTGCATGGACCTGTCTGGGGAACTGCATCGTCTTTGCCTTGGTGAAGCTGTCCGTGGTCAAGTGAGCTACCTTCGTCCCGATATGATAGGTCTCGACTTCAACTTATCTCTATCTGTCCGCCGCTCGTCGTATTTATAGCCACATCGAACGGGGGCGGAACGAGATGTTCACAGTTCACTTCTGAGCGGACTTCTTCATGCGGTCGATGAGGTCGTCCATCCTGAACGGCTTGGGCAGGAACTCGCTCGCGCCTGCCTCCCTGGCCTCCTTCTCGACGAGTATGTCCGCGCTGACGAAAATGATCTTCTGGTGCGGGTTGAGCCGCATGATCTCCCGCGTCGCCTCGACGCCGTTCATCACAGGCATCCTGTGGTCCATGATGACCACATCGGGCTTCTCCGACGAGTCGTTGTACTTCCTCAGGGCCTCCTCGCCGTCGAACGCAGTGCCGACCACTCTGTACCCCCTGAGCTGGAGGATGTCCCTGTACAGCTCCACGATGAACAACTCGTCATCGACGATGAGGACGCTCGCACTCATTCCGGCACCTCCGCCTTGAGCGTGATGATGAGCGAGCACCCGCCCTGTTCGGCGGCCTCCGCCTTGACGGAGCCGCCGAGCCTCTCAGCCATCATCTTCGACAAGAGCAGTCCGGCGACCCGCACCGTCCTGGATCTCTTCTCGTCCAGGTCGGCCGTGGGCGATTCGGTGTCGAAGGACTCGGGTAGGCTGGCATGCTCGTCCGAAATCCTGACCTCCCACGCGTCGCCGTCCTTGACCTGTCTGATGTCCGCGTCGATGCTGAGCACGTCGGATGAGTCGAGCTGGGCCATGCTGGTGAGGGCGTCCAGGATCACGTCGTAGACCATCTTGCCCCCTCGAACCACGGCCTTGTCGTCGCTGGCCCTGATATCTACTCTGACATCCCTGTCGGGCAGCATTGTGGACAGCATCCCCGCTGCCTTCCTCGCCTCGTCCTCGAGGTCCACCACGGCCTCGGGCACGGGCGCGCCCCTCCCGAGAAGGCACAGGGTCTTGATGCTCTCGAAGACCTGGGAGGATATCCTCATCTGCGAAGTGGCCCTCATCGCATGCTTCAGAGAACGCTCGTTCAACATCTCCCCAGCGGTAATCAGGTCGATGCAGCTGAGCACAGTCTGGTTCATGTTGAGAATATCGTGACTTAGCACGTCCATATAGGCCGAGAGGTCGTCTTGAGACCTCGGGCCGTGTCCGAAGTTGCTCAAAGCCGCCGCACCTGGAGGATGCTGGAGATACTAAGACCGCGCTGAGTAGATAAAACTACCTGGCCGACACGGCTGTCATGAAAACGACCGCCGCGTCATTCGGACAACTGTGTTCACAGATGAACTGTTCTGTGTGCGCGCAGTAAGTTGCGAAGCTGCGTCAGGCGAAATCGTCCAGAGTCCTCGTCCCTGTCGTGGCAATCTCCCTCGTGTCCTCAGAGACCCATTTCCAATAGTTTTCGGGCAGCTCTCCGACGTCGTAGTCCGGATCCTTGTGGGAGTTGGTGTATCGGATATCGGACAGCAGGAGCCAGTATCTCTTGGCGTCCTTCCTGCCCTTCCTGGTGGGGAACCTGTCGACCGCATCGACGAGTTTCTCGTCGTTCCTGCATATGTGCGCATGTTCCTCATCGAGGATAGCCACAGAGTATCCCGGCTTCCTCCTCGCGAAGTGTCTGAGGACCAGATCGAGTATCCTGTGTTCGAACGTGCCCCTCGCCACGATCGCCCTGTTGTCCTGGTCCTCCCTGAACGCCAGGAAGTCCTTCGCCCTCCTGAACTCCGCCGTCACCCTCCGGACTCGGTCCTTCATCTCCTTCGCCTCCGGAGCCTCCTGTGAGAGATAGGCCTTCGTGCCCCTCGTCTCGATCAGCTCGAGCACCCTGAATATGAGCTGGAACCTGTCCCTCGCGTTGAATCTGGACGCCCAGAACATCTCGTCTTCGAGTATCTCGAACAGCTTCGGGTTCTCAAGGAAGTCCAGTCCTCCGCGGCTCTCCCTGTGCTCAGAGTACAGCTCGTTGTAGTCGAGGGCGTCGGCATCGAGGGTCTCCTCGAAGAAGCACTTCTGGCTCCGCGCCTTCTCGATCGGCTTGGCATGATGTATCCTGGAGGCGAGGTATGCGGTTATGATCGACCTTGGGGACGCGCTGAACAGCACCAGCATGGAACGCAGCCTTCGGGGGAATTACCACGGATGATAAATATAAGGTTTGGGGTATATATGCGTCGCCTCCGATTCAAAAATAATATCTACCCCTGCAGGTATGGAAAGGTCGCTTGACAGAGGTTACGGACGAGCGGACTTCAGGCCGTGGACCGAAGATCGGCGACCTGTTCACGAGGGCCAACAAGGCATACGATTCCGGGGACTACGAGGCCGCCCTCAGGTTGCTCTCCGATGCACTCGCCATTGACCCGGAGAACGTCGTGGCGCTGAACAACAAGGGCGCCGCCCTGGACGCTCTCGGAAAGCATGACCTTGCGGAGTCGTGCTATCGCAGGGCTTTGGCGCTTGATGACGGCTACGAGCTCGCATGGCACAACCTGGGCAACTGTCTCTTCGCCCAGGAGGAGTACGGAGGTGCCGCGAAGGCGTACGCCAGGGCCTCGGCACTGAACCCGGAGCGGGCCGAGAACTTCATCGGGATTGCCGAGTCTCACGCCGAACTCGGGGAAACGAGGCGCGCGAGCGCGGCGATAGCGAAGATACCGCCGAAGGAAGACGACTCCCACCTGCTTACGCAGGCGGACCTGTACCTGTCGGTTCAGCTCGGCGACAAGGCGATGCGATGTTGCGAGCAGTATGTGTCGTGCCATCCGGACGACGTAGCCGGGCACGTGCACCTCGGGGGGGTGTTGCAGGAGATTGGGCGTTACAAAGACGCGATTCCGTCGTTCGAACGTGCGCTGAAGCTCAGCCCCGACGACGCACAGATCTGGAACAACTTCGGCTATACGTGCTTCTGCGCCGGTAAGACAGAACGGGCGCTCGCAGCCTTCGACAAGTCGATCGAGATAGACCCATCGTACAAACACGCGTGGTACAACAAGGGATATGCCCTGCACGGCGTGGACCGGCTTGAGGAGGCTGTAGAATGCTACCGCGAGGCGCTCAAGATCGATGACAAGGACCGTGTGCTGTTGAACAATCACGGCAACGCGCTCTACAACCTGGGGCGGTACGCTGAGTCGATCCCGAGCTTCGTCGCGGCTATAACGGCGGACCCCAACTACGAGATCGCATGGAACAACATAGGCAACGCCCTCGAGAAGATGGGCATACACGCTGAAGCGATACCGTTCCACGACCGTTCGCTCGAGATCCGGCCGGACTTCGATTACGCGCTGTACGCGAAGGGCGTCTGCAAGGCGGCCATCGGCGACGTTGAAGAGGGGTATGACCTCCTGCTGGAGTCGTTGGACATCAACCCCTCTTACGACGAGGCATGGAAGGCGAAGTCATCCGTCGCGAGGCAGCTGGGGAGGATGGATGATGCCATCTCTTCGATAGACCGTGCACTGACAATCAACCCGGAGCTGTGCGAGGCGTGGATCGACCGAGGGGACTTGTTGGTCGCCGTCGGCGACGGCGTCGGTGCTGAGCAGTCGTACGCTCGCGCCCTCAAATGTGTCGCCAAGGCGATCGCTGCGAGCCCCTCGGATGGCGAGCCCTGGCGCATACGCGCGGAGACGCTCGTCCGCGTGGGCCGACACGCGGACGCGCTCGACGCCGCCGTCCGCGCCGTCACATCGCCACACTCTGACATCACCGTGCTGCCCCTGGCGTTCGATGTCTGCCGTCTATCCGGCGTCGACGGCCCGCCACAGGAGCTGCTGAAAGCGGTGAAAGCCTGTGCCGCCCCCGCTCCATTGCTCGCCTACGCGAGATACCTGGGCGCGCGGGAGCGGTGGGGCGATGTGGTCGACATACTGTACTCACGAGACATGGAAGAGCTCACGCCTGCGAGCAGACTGCTGTTCGTCAAGGCGCTGACGCTGCTCGGCGATCCAGAGGCGGCCGACTCCGTCGCGGCCGATTCGCCCAAGCCCGAGCGAGCTCGCCTGAGGGCGGAGATCGAGATGAACGCTGCGGGCAAGGAGTTCGCCGCGGATCGCCTGGAGGAGATACTGAGCAAGTGGCCGAGCGACCACGCCGCGGCCATGTGCGTGGCAAAGGGATTCATGGAGAAGCGCGCCTTCAGGGACGCCATCGTGGCTGCGGAGACGGCCATCGGAAGCGACGAGGCCGATTGGGAACCGTACGAGATCATAGCCGACGCATATGAAGCGCTCGGTATGACCGACAAGTCCGATGAGGCGAAACGGCGTGCAGGACAGCTCCTGGCGCGATGCGCCGACCAGGTCTGTGGCGCTGGGCGGGATGATGCCTGATGGCCGTCCTGCGCATGCGCAAGAGGCACAGGCTCCGGCAGAAGGAGATTCACGACCTCTCCGCGAGGATATCATCAGCGCTCGGGACGGAGACTTTCGGCGAGGGGAACACGGTCGACATGGCGGAGACGCCCGACTTCCACGTACTGTTCGTGGACGGCGCGTCGCTCGGGCTCGTCTCGGATGGCGAGCCGTTCCTCACCGTCCGTGGCCTGCTCAGATACGGTGCGACGAAGAGGTTCGTGACCGTCGACATGGGCGCGGTGCCGTTCGTCGCGAACGGGGCGGACGTGATGGGCCCGGGCGTCGTCGACGCCGACCGCGGGGTCGCAGAGGGTGATTTCGTATGGGTCCGCGACGAGAGGAACCTTCAGCCGCTCGCTGTCGGGAGGGCGCTCGTCTCGGCGAATGATATGCTGGCTAGGCCCAAGGGCAAGGTCGTTTCCTCGGTGCACTTCGTTGGAGACAGGCTCTGGGCGATTGACGAGGAAGCACAGGAATGACCATGCAGGCGGCGGAGCGAGCGGACGGAGCCGCGGGGCGTCGGCACATCACCAACTAGGTGATGTCGCCCGTCTGGCCAAGTGCGATAGATTTTATATCCGAGCAAGCTCATACCTAGTCCAGAGGGATGCACGGTGACAATTCTGAAGAAGAAGACCTTCCCTTCGTCGCAGGAATCCGAGGGCAGACACACCGCGAGTGCGGAGCAGTACATCGACCTGAGCGAGATGTCGTTCGACGATGAGCACATCATGGGAGAGGCCGAGGGCGGCACCGTCGTCAAGGTGGGCGAGCTGTTCAGGTACGAGGACCTGAACCTGCTGACGAGCGAGGTCTACGCGGGCAACATAGTGATACTGGACTTCACGTCAATCGCCAGCGATGATCTGACTCTGAAGAGGATCACTTCGGAGCTCAAGCACGTTGCGAGGGACGTTGACGGCGATGTGGCCGGCGTCGGGAAGAACCTGCTCATGGTCACTCCCCAGGGAGTGAGGATAGACAGGAATAAGATCAAGGGCGGCCTCTGAGAACAGATGTCGCATCGGCCAGCGCCACGGTCTTGGCTCGGTTGTCCCTGAGCCTACTCTGCGATCGGCGGGGTCGCCATGAACAGTCCGTTGCGGTACAGCAGCGTGAGATAGCCGTGGTGGATCTTGGAGTGCCGCATCTTCACGGCCCTTATCCTCAGCTGCACGTCGGACTCCCCGACATCAACGAACTTGAGCAGTATCGTCCCATCGGCCAGGTAGTCCTCATGGAACGGTCCGAAGGCCTGTCCGTCCTGCTGCGTCTCCGAAATGAGTTAAGTCGTCACGCCGAGTCTCTTCAGGAAACCGAAGAAGTGGAACAGCTCCTGTCTCGGGCTCTGTATATGAGTCAGCGAGTAGACGGCCGTGAGGGAGTCTATGACGACTATCTCCACGCCTTCGTTCTCGACCTTCTTCCGGAGGTACTCCTTCAGTATCTTGAACCAGTCGCGACCTATGTCCGCGTCGGTGTGCTCCAGCCTCAGCTTCCAGATGTCCACGATGAAGAACTTGTTCTCGTCAATTGAGCCCATGCCGAGCTTCCCCATGCCCTCGATAAGGCTCTCTCTCGACTCTTCGATGCTGATGTACAGGGCGTTCATGCCCCTCTTCCTGACGTTGTTGTAGAGCATGTTCAGGGCTATGGACGACTTCATCGTACCGGGGGTGCCCGCAAGGAGTACCACGTGGCCCTTCCGCACGCCGCCCTCTATCTTGCTGTCAAAGCCGTCTATGTACGTCAGTACCCTATCATCGCTCACTTCGGCACGAGACTGCAACGGGGGATACCTCCTCGTGACGATTCTCCCAATGATTGTTGGTTATTTAAAGTATTTACCACGAACGCCATCCGCCCCTTTTCGCGGCGGCAAAGGCTTTTCTACCACCTGACGACGGTCGGAGCCGCACGAGCCGCTGTCTCCGCTCTGCGGCTACAGTCGAAAGTTATATGCTCTCAGGTTCTCTCATGCCGACGTGGCCGAGTACAAGATCATAAGGGATTCCGTTCACGGGAGCGTGCGCTTCGAGGCCCCCTTCCTGTCGCTCATCGAGGCGAACGAGCTGCAGCGGCTGCACAGCGTCAACCAGCTCGGGCTCGCGAACCTTGTGTATCCGGGGGCGAACCACACGCGCCTTGAGCACTCGCTGGGGACGTTCGCCGTTGCTGGCAGGATGGCGACCTCGCTGCGGCTGGAGCAGCGGGAGGATGTCCTCGTCAGATGTGCAGCAATCCTACACGACATAGGCCACCTGCCGTTCTCGCACACGTTCGAGACCGTCCTGCACGAGCAGTTCGGCATAGACCACGTCGAGATATCCAGGCGCCTGATAACCGGGCAGGAGTCGATACTGTCGGAGGAGGAGGAGCGCATACTCGGAGGGGCGGCAAGCGTTGCCGACGCACTCGAGCGGCAGGGCATTGACCCCAAGGAGGTGGCATCGCTCATTGACCCGGCCTCGCGGGCGCCTTCCGACCAGGTCACCTTCGGAAGCCACCTCGGACAGGCCCACTTCAACGAGAGACGGTATCTGGGGCAGATGGTCTGCGGGCCCATGGACGTCGACCAGCTGGACTATCTCGTACGCGATGCGCACTACACAGGCGTGGCATACGGCGTCATAGACCTCGACAGGCTCCTGGACACGGTTGAGGTGTTCAACGGCGACCTCGCCGTCGACAAGGGCGGGCTGAGCGCGGTCGAGGGCATGCTGGTCGCTCGCACGCTCATGTTCTCATCGGTCTACTTCCACAAGACCGTCAGGATCGCCGAGCTCATGCTCGCCAAGGCGGTCGAAATGCTCGGGCACGATGAAGTCGCATCCCTTTTCCGGATGACAGACTCGACGCTGCTCTCCCAGCTGACCGCCCGCGGGGGCTACTTCGAGGAGGTGGCGACGCGCATCAAGTATCGGAGGCTCTTCAAGAAGGCGTATGGGCGTGCCGCGCTGGACGTGGCGGAGGACGAGTGGGGGGACATAGACGCCCTCGGGCGCATGGATCGGAGGCGCAGGCTGGAAGAGGAGATTGCTTCGAGGGCGGGGACGGACCCAGGACGCGTCATAATCGATGTACCCTCGCACGAGCTGCCTATCTCGGAGCCCAGGATGTCGCTCATCGACATCCGCGTGATAGACGGCAGCAAGGTGCGGCTGCTGTCCAGGATGAGTTCTATCGCGCAGTCGCTCCAGAACAGGCGCGCGCACGACTGGGCGGTCATGGTCGCGTGTCCCGCCGAGGACCGGGACCGCGTTGCCCGGGCGGCGGCCAAAGCACTGCCGTTGGGGGGCTAACCCTTCATGACTCCCATCGGCCTCAGGCGCGCGACGAGCCTCGATATACCAGCGCCGTCGGCAATGCGGACGACGTCGTCGACGTCCTTGTACGCCCCAGGCGCCTCCTCGACGATACCCTCCTTTGAGGCGGCCTTGACATAGACGCCCCTGTCGCGCAGCTTGGCGAGGACGTCCCGCGCGGAGAACCGTCTCGTTGCGGCCCTCCTCGACATCTGCCTGCCGGCGCCATGGCATGTGGAGCCGAAGGTCTCCGCCATCGCTCCGGCCGTGCCTGCGAGCACGTAGCTCGCGCTGCCCATGTCCCCTGGGATGAGCACGGGCTGGCCCACAGCCCGGTACTTCTGAGGCACCTCCTCCCTCGACGAGTCGAACGCCCTGGTGGCGCCCTTCCTGTGGACGTACAGGTCGGCTCTTCTGCCATCGATCACGTGCTCTTCGAGCTTGCATATGTTGTGGGCGACGTCGTAGACCAGACTCATGCCCATTTCCTCAGAGGACCTACCCATGACGGACTCGAAGGACTCCCTGAGCCAATGGAGTATCAGCTGTCGGTTGGCCCATGCGAAGTTCGCCGCCGCCCCCATCGCCGCGAAGCAGTCCTGTCCCTCCAGGGATTTCACGGGCGCACAGGCCAACTGCCTGTCAGGCACGTCTATTCCGTGCTTCCTCAGCGCGCCCTCCATCACGTGGATATAGTCGCTCGCTATCTGGTGACCGCATCCCCTCGAGCCGGAGTGAATGCTGACCGTGATCTGTCCCTCGCCGACGATGCCGAACGCCTCCGCGGCCTTCTCGTCGAATATCCTGTCGACCTTCTGTATCTCCAGGAAGTGGTTTCCGCCACCGAGGGTGCCCAGCTGCGGGGCGCCTCGTTGCTTGGCTTTCAGGCTCACCTTCGAGGTATCGGCGCACGCCATGCGTCCGGACTCCTCGCAGGAGACGATGTCTTCTTCCACGCCGTATCCCCTCGCGACCGCCCATTGGGCGCCTCCTTCGAGCACATCGTCTATCTCGTTCGGCGACAGCCTCAGCCTGCCCTTCTCGCCTACGCCTGAGGGGACGTTCTTAAAGGCCGCGTCGATGAGCTCCTTCACCCTGTGCTGGACATCATCGACAGAGAGATCCGTCCGGACGAGCCTGACGCCGCAATTCACGTCGTATCCGATGCCGCCCGGGGAGATCACGCCCTCTTCGGAGTCGAAAGCGGCTACGCCTCCTATCGGAAACCCATAGCCCCAGTGGATGTCCGGCATGGCGAGAGATCTGCCGACTATTCCCGGCAGGCAGGCCACATTTGCCGCCTGCTCCGGAGCGTTGTCGCGCTTGATCGACGCCAACATCTTGTCGTCAGCGAATATCACTGCGTCCGTGCTCATGCACGGCTTGAACGAGCGAGGTATCTCGAACCTGTAATCATCGACCCTATTGAGCGGCCCGTTCCATGCCAATTCGAGGCTCACCTTCACTTGCCACGCCCGCCTGCGTATATTAACGTTGTGCGCGCGCCAAGGGAACGCATAACTCGATTCCCACGGTCGCACCGTACGGTGCGACATGGGCGCTGGAGGCCTCCTTGGCGCCGTCCAGACATTTATATAGAGCCTGAATGCTATAACTATCCTCCAGACAGTCAGTCGCCTTTGCTTGCCCGATGACGGCTTTCGACCACTATCATGCGTTCAGAGGTGTTTGAGGTTTGAACAGGGAGCTTATTTACTGTCCTCTATGCAGCAACAAGGTGCCTTCGGATTCCGAGAGATGCCCGTTCTGTGGGACGCGTCTCGAGACGGTTATCACCAAGCGAGAGATGGACAAGGTAATAGAGAAGCGGCTCATGCAGCGGCTGCAGGCCGAGCAGGCGAAGGAGGAGTTCCTCGAGGCCGAGAGGCAGAGCGTGGGCTTGCCGGAGACGAAGATGTCCTGTCCTTCGTGCGGTGTGGCGCTCGAGTCCGGGGTCGTCAAGTGTCCGAGATGCGGCGTGCCCGTCGCCCCAGAGGAGGACAAGCATGAGTGCCCTGAGTGCGGCGCCGTCGTCGCTGCCGGCGCGGACAAGTGCCCGAGCTGCGGCGCGGCCTTTGAGGCCGAGAAGCTCGAGATTGCCGAGCCGCTGATCGATCGGACCCCGGAGGCCGTAGAGGAGCCGGTCGCGCCCGAAGAGGCCGGGCCGCCGGAGAGCGTCAGGACCCCGCTCACGGAGCCGCGCATGGCCGACATTGGCCGCGTTAACGGCACTGGCCTGGTGAACGGCACCGGCATGGTCAACGGGGTGGGCATCACAAATGGCACCGGCAAGATCAACGGGACGCGCGGTGAGGTGCAGCCATTGCGGACGCGGCCCAGGCGCCTCGCGCCGCTCACGAGATGGCCTTTCCTCGCCGTACTCGTGGCACTACTGATCATCATACCGGCTTTCATCTATTTCGCGTACCGCACGGAGTCGGGGCCGTTCAACGTTGACGGCGACTTCTCCGAGTGGTCCGATGTCGACATGCACGCGATGCGAGTGGAAGCGTCTTCCTCGCCATCGATAGATGTCGACGAGTGGGCTGTACGAGCCGACGCGAACGACCTATACCTCTATGTGAAGACCGAGGGGGACATCCTGGCTTCGTCGCTCGCAAGCAGCTTCTACCTGTTCGTCGACATCGACGATTCCGGCTCGTCGGGCTATGTGGTCGGGTCGCTCGGTGCTGATTACCTCATGGAACTCGACGGCTGGGACGGCTCCGTCGAGTCATCGGCGCTATTGAGCTTCGATGACGGTGACGAGCACGACTGGAACGCCTGGGCGCAGATGGGATCGCTTTCCCATCGGATGGACGGCCCCGAACTCGAGGCCAAGGCGGCGCTTCCAGCGGCTTCCACACCCGAGGCGGCCAAGTACCTGCTGATGTCCCAGGACGAGCTCGAGCGGCGCGCGATCAGCTACGAGACGCCCTATGAGGGCGGCGTCCTGGTCGTGAGGCAGGAACCGCTCGCGCCCAGCAGCGGCATAGTTCCCTCGGACGAAGAAGTGGCTGTCCTCCGCCTGACGATTAGCTGCCAGGGCGCCGAAGGGACGCTTCAATCGCTCTCCTTCACCAAGAGCGGTGTCACTACGTCTCCGTCGATCGGGGACGGGATATCCCTCAGCCCGGGCGATGCGCCTGAGGTCATAGAAGTGTTCGCGGATCTCTCAACGGCGAGCGCGGGCGACCTGTTTTCTGTCGCGTTTGACGCCGATTCGTCCGAGTGGACGTTCTCGCACAGCCAGACATACGGAGAGCCGTTTGCCGCTTACGTGGACGCCGCTCCGGGGTCCATCGCCATCGACGGCGCATTCGCGGACTGGACAGGCCTGCTGCTGAGCGATTCGGATGCGGAGCCGGTGGAGAACCCCAACATAGACATCGACCAGATAGGCGCTGTGAACGACCCGGCGTCGTCGTACTTCTACGTGAGCGTTGACGGGGAGATTTGCAGCGGCGCCTACGTCCCTGCGATCAAGCAGATACCGTCCGGCACAGCCGACGGCACGCCCGTGACGCCGAGGAGGAACGCGGGCGAGGACCACATCAGGATCTATGTCGACAGCGACTCATCGGCGTCCACGGGGTACCCTGTGGCCTACGCATCCCAGATGATCGGCGCCGACCAGATGGTAGAGGTAGTCGGCCAGTTCGGCGAGGTGCTCGATGAGTCGCTCTACGAATACGAGGGCGGCGAGTGGCACGAGGTGCTCGTGTCGATAGACGTCGCTAAGGACGCACAGCGGATGGAGATAGGCCTGCCCGCAGCAGCCTTCGGCGCGGAGCCGACGCTGGACTTCGTCATCGAGGCGACGGACTGGAAGGACAGGTCGGACGCGGCCATGTTCGATTCGCTGGCCGCGGGCGCGTACACGCTCGTCTTGGATGCGGGCGCGGACCTGCGAGGATGGGTGGTCGATACTTCCATGGCGTCCTCGTGGGCTACTTCGATGTCATACCAGAGGAAACTGTTCTATGACGGCACGAACTTCTGGAGCTTCTACTGGGACGGGAGCGACACCGTCTATGCCAGCAGCTCGGACGGCGGCGCGACGTGGTCGAACGACGGCGCCGTGTTCAGCTCGATGTCCGGGATCAACGAGACGAGCCTGTGGTACGATTCCGCCAACGAGATCGTCTACATCGTGGGCGACACGTCGTCCTCCACTTCGAACGTATACATCCAGCGCGGCTCGGTCAATCCTGCGACGGCCGAGATAACCTGGGGCAACCAGAAGATACTCTCTGCCTCGACATCGTTGATGCCTGGTAAGAACACTTTCATATGCAAGGACTCAGACGGATACCTCTGGCTCGTGTCGACGTCGCGTGTACACGCGACGCAGTCCCAGTATGACCTATTTATCTACCAGAGCGACGCCGTTGACGATGTCGAAGGCACATGGACGTTCTCCGATGAACTCATCAGCCCGTGGTCGGCATCACCAAACGCCAAGGCCACGATAGTGCCCGGAAAGGCGGGGTCCGGCACAGTCGTCTGGGCCATATACACATATGATGGCGGTGTCTACGGCAGGAGCTACAACGGCGCCGTCTGGAGCGCTCAGGAGGAGATATACCTCCCCGGAGTGAGCACGGAGAACACCGACTGGGCGCCGCCGGCGGCGGTCGTCGACGGCGACGGCGTCGTCCACGTCGTCTACGGAACCGGTGACACGACCGGTGGCAACTGGAAGGCCAGCATACAGTACGCCTACGATGGCGGCGCCGGATGGTCGACTCCCATCACGCTGAACGACACGACCACGCGCGGACACATCTGCCCGACAGTATCGCTGGACACGACCACTGGGGACGTGTACGCCATGTGGCTCCAGGAAGTGACGGACGAGGTGTTCGTGAAGAGGAATGCGAGCGGCTCCTGGGCCTGGGTCACGATCGACCAGAACGCGGAGCCGAAATCTCACCTGACGTCGATATACTCCGTTGCGGGCTGCCAGAATATATGCATGCAGTGGACGCAGAACTTCACTGCTGACATAGAGGTCATCTTCGAGAAGATACCGGAGTTCTCAGAAGTCGTCATCCCGGTCATGTTCATCCTGACGGTCTTCGTTGCGAGCCGCGTGAGGTCTAGGAACTGCAGTCGGACATCGAACGGACGCGACGAATAGGCCTGTGCCCGTCTGCCAGATTCCACAATTTATATAACAGTTGTAACATCCTGTAATCACTATGGCGGAAGAGAAGGCGGACATCTTCCTCAGCTGCTTCAAGTGCGGGCGGATCGTCAGGGCTGGCGACTCCGAGTGCCCCCGTTGCGGGCTCCAGTTCGGACCAGGGACGCTCTTCGAGTGCCCGTTCTGCTCTGGCCTGGTCTGGCGCAACGCGTCGAAGTGCTCCACATGCGGCATAGACCTCACGGAGTTCTCGCTGGGAGTGGAGAAGACCTTCGCCGGCTTCGACATGGACGAGTTCGTGGAGAACATAATCAACACGGAGCTCGAGCAGCTGAAGTCCTCGGACAGGAGGGTCGCATGCCCTGGGTGTGGGCTGATGATACGCGGCGACGAGGAGAAGTGCCCAAGGTGCGACCTGCCGCTGGAGGAGGCGAGCGTTCAGTGCCCCGTCTGCGGCGAGAACATGCCGCTCAAGGCGAAGTCGTGCCCCAACTGCAAGGCGGAGTTCGAGGAGAGGGAGAAGCGCGACGTGATGCTCGAGGCGAGCGCTTCGGAAGTGCTGTCCGACGTGCCAGCGTCGCCTAAGAAGCCCGCGAAGAAGGCGACGGCCAAGGTCGCCTCCAGATCGAAGGCCAGAAAGCCAGCGAAGAAGTCCCCGAAGAAGCCCGCGAAGAGGCCGACGAAGAAGACTCCCGCCTCGAAGGGCAAGACGAAACCGAGCCCCGCCCGCAAGAAGCAACCGGCCAAGAAGGACTCTCCGGGCGCCAGGAAGACGCCCGGTCGCCCGAAGAAGAGAAGATGATTGTGTAGCTTCAGCCGCCGGCGCTGGAATCAGCAACCAATTAAATACTCGCAATATGCTCCTTACCCCATGGCTGAAGACCCTCCGCCAGTGTTCGTCCTGGCATGCGTGTCCTGCGGCAAGACGGTCTCAGGGAACGAGATCAAGTGTCCCAGATGCGGAGCGCTATTCGACGACCGGGAGTTCGAGTGCCCTTTCTGCGGCGAACACACGACCTCGGACGATTCCAGATGCAAGGCCTGCAGCACGGAGTTCGAGGTCTTCGCCGAGGAGGTGGCGGAGACCGCCACCGTGAGGTTAGACGGATTGGACAGCCAGGCCAAGGCGGATGAAGGCCCCAACCTCGAGTGCCCGGCATGCGGCAGGACCGTCGGCGAAGCGGAGAGGAAGTGTCCTCACTGCGGCGCGATGTTCTCAGAATGACGGAGCGCGGCGGTGGGCCGGGACCGGGAATCGAACCCGGGTCAAGGGATCCACAGTCCCCAAGGATACCATTACCCCACCCCGGCCGCTTCTGTCCTCCATTGTCTATCCCTAAATAAACCTTGTCGCGCCCCCAAAGGCGCCCAGCAGGTACCGCATCCGTCCCTGCGGCACTTTCGCGAACCTCTCACGCATAGACAGTTCCTGCCTCGCGCTCTCAGGAGCCTCATGGAGTTCCCGTCGCGTGGCCGGATCGATAGACCGCGTCAAGCCCCGGGCCCGCGCTGCAGGGAGTGCGGCGGACCCCTCGCGAGTCTCTCAGGATGCATGATATGTATCGTCTGCGGTGCGTCGCCGTGCGAGGTCTGCAGAGCGTGACCTCCGCCCCTATGCGGAGCGCCCCAGGGAACGTTCAAAAGCCTTAAGACCGAGTGTTCGGTTCACGAATGCGGTGATTTAGCTGAAAAGGGACATCCTATCCGTCCTTGATATGAAGGACGATCTTGAGAAGATCATCGCGAAGGCCTTGAAGGCCAAGACCGAACCTCCCAGGGGGAGGCGCCCCGAACCGCTCAAGCGGAAGGTTCTCGCCATGATCTTTGAGAAGCCGAGTCTTAGGACGAGGGTCTCGTTCGAGGTCGCTGCTGCGCAGCTGGGCGGCTCAGCCATCTACATCGGACCAGACGAGGTCCAGATGGGGAAGAGGGAGAGCGTCGCCGACGTCGCCAAGGTCCTGAGCGGATATGCCGATGTGATCATGTACAGGGCGTTCAGCAACGAGGTCATGCACGAGCTGGCTAAGCATGCAGCCGTGCCAGTGGTAAACGGCCTGGACGACCTCGAACATCCGTGTCAATGCGCGGCCGACCTCATGACCGTGATGGAGAGGAAGCAGAAGCTGAAGGGCCTGCAGCTGGCCTACGTGGGCGACGGCAACAACGTCTGCAACTCGCTTCTGCTCGGATGCGCTGTCGTGGGGATGAACATGCGGGCCGCGACGCCGAAGTCTCACGCGCCCAACGCGGATATCCTGTCGAACGCGCGGTCCATCGCCGAGGAGAACGGCTGCGTCGTAGAGGCGATGTCGAACCCGTTCGACGCCGTCGAGGGCGCCGATGTGATATACACCGATACATGGGTGTCGATGGGTCAGGAGGAGGAGCGCGAGGAGCGAGAGAGCATGTTCCTGCCTTACCAGGTCAACGCCAAGCTCGTCGAGCGCGCAGGCAAGGATTGGATGTTCCTCCACTGCCTTCCGGCCCATCGAGGTCTCGAGGTGTCCGAGGAGGTAATAGACGGACCCCAAAGCCTCGTCTTCACGCAGGCCGAGAACAGACTGCACGTGCAGAAGGCGATCCTGGCCGCCGTTGTCTAGCCTCCCAGCTGGGCGCCCACGAGTTCGTCGAGGAGCCTGAGGAACTCGTCCTTCTGCGATGAGGGTATGGTGGCCCCCGCCGCTATGTTGTGCCCTCCCCCGGCGCCCCCCACAGTTTCGCCGATCCTGCGCATGGCCGCCGAGAGGTCCAAGCCCATCGCGACGAGCTCCTGGGTGCCCCTGGCAGACACCTTCTTCAGCGGTTCTGCGCCCGATTCCGTGGCGTCGGCGAATGCGACCATGGGCGCGCTTCTGTCCGCTCCGCTGCTGCCCAGGAGCATGCCCGCGATGGTTCCAACGATTGTCTCCGCGATCTCGTCGCCGGCGTCGAAGTACTGGATGTGTTGCATGCGTGTTATGCCCTTGCTCTTCGCGAGCTCGAGGGCCTGGCTGAGCGCTGACCGGTGGTCTCTCAGCAGTGAGTAGCCTTCCTCGAGGGCGTCGCCCCTGTCACCTGCGCATATCCTCAGGCCCACCTCGGCCCTTCCGTGCCTTCCGCATGCGTTCAACAGCGTCGCATACTCCTTGACATCGCGGACGGGCGACCCGGGCTTCTCGGTTGGAAGGGAGTATGTCTCCCCGGTAAGCCTCGCCGCCCTCTCGTCGCCCCGGGGGCCCGCGAGCAGCAGATTCCTCAGCGCAGATGTCACGGTCTCCCTCTCGTCGTCCGTCATCGTCGACCATGTGCGCCATGCATCGCCGTCCTTGAGTTCCACACCGAGGCCCAGCAGGAAGCTGATGGCCTCCTGCTCCCTTCCGGTAATGCGCGGGATGAACGGGTCGCTGGAGTACTCCAGCATCTTGAAGACGGGCCTGGTCTCGCGTCCGAAGTACCTTATGTCTTCCTTGGCGTCGACGAGGCCCATGTCTACGGCGAGGGCCAGTACGTCCCTGTTGAGCCCCTCGAGCCTGCGAGTCTTCTGGTCCTGGAGGTCGCCCACGCTTCCGAGGATGGCAAGATGCGAGAGGTCGGCGTTCTCCTCGTCGACCGCGACGGCCACGAGCAGGGTGGCGCCCGCCCCGCTGAGCTCGTCCGCCCCCGAGCGCCCTTGCAGGTGCGGGTTGACGTGATGCGGGCGGGAGAAGTCGGACAACAGCGCCTGCCCGTCGCTTCTCCTGTCGCCGCTTCTCGTGTCCGGAACGTGATGGTCCGTCACCACAGCATGGATCGGCCCGAGCTTCGAGATGGAGCCGCTCCCAAGATCGGTGAACCACACCAGGTCGGCGCCTGCGGCGCCGAGCGAGCCTATCGCGCCGTCGTCCAACTTCTTGAAGAATCTCACGTCGTGAGGCTTTCCCATCCTCTCGAGCGTGACCTTCGCTATCGCCGCCGCTGCGATGCCATCCGCGTCGATGTGGGTCGCCACAAGCACCCGTGACGCCGCCCGGAGCGCGTTCGCGGATTCGACGGCTGACGCGAGGAGGCCGTCGGGGAGCGAATCGAGGAACTTCCGCAGGTGCTCTCTCATATCTTGGCCACCTCGTCCGTTATTGCAGTAGGGGCCATCAGTGTTTCGGCGTACGGTGTCCTGCATCGCCTCGCGCGGCGGTACAATGCGGGAGTGGCGGAGGCGGCAGCTCCCAGCGACGCAGACGGAATCGTTTCCATCCCGTCGACCTGTACCCTATCTCAGGCCACCAGGGTCACCTCGTGACTGTGTACGCGCCCATGAGCTTGGACTTCATCTCTGCGCATGCTCTGTCAGCGATGACCCTGAGATTCTCGCAGTCCTCGGAGTTGTATTCCTTAAGCGCCTTGAGGGAGTTCCACGAACCCTTCTTCTCCCATAACCTCCACAGGTAGACGGCATCCTGCCCGGTCAGGTACTGTACTCGCAAGTCCCTTTCGATGCCCATGTCTCTCTCGATAGCCTTCAGCCCCCCCGTCATCCCGAGCCTGCGAAGCAGATGCTTCAGGTCGAGGTGGGGCACTCTGGGTACGGCTCCTGGAAACCGCGCATCCAGTATCGGAAGGTCGAAGCTCGCGCCGTTGAATGTCACGATGATGCCCGCGCGCTCGAGCACAGCCTCAAGGTGCTCGCCCGTGAGACCCTGGCCTCTGACGAGCGTGTGCGTTCGCCGACCGTCATGCATCCCTACCACGGTTACGAGAGACCTCCTCGATATGCCTGTGGTCTCTATATCGAGGAAGATCGCGCGGTCTCTGAAGTCGTCGTAGCACCTCCAGTGGTCTCTCTGCCGAAGCAGCGAGGAGAAGTGCGTCGCGTCGCCTTCTCGCAGCCTGTCCTTAGCGTCGTTCAGGCGCGAGTTAGCCTTAGCCTTTCGGGCGACCGATATCCCAGGTACATGGTCAGCGTCGATGAAGTCGTCCCATGACTTGACCCCGTTGCACCAAAGCCATCGCTCCCTGGCGACGCCGATACCTTCGAGGAATATGAACGAGTTCGACAGCATCTCAGCACCACGGTACTCGCCTCGCACCCTTATCTCGTTTCTGCAGGAGAGAGAAAGTACTAGAAAGAGTTGTAACCCGGCACGCACATGGTCGCTCCGTGATGACGGTAGCAACCCCGATATCAGATGGCCTGGAGATATGCGCCGGCGGGGCCGCGATGCTGACGGACACGAATACGATGGTCGTTGCCGACCTTCACCTCGGCTGCGAAGCGGCCCTCGAATACAAAGGGCTTAGCATACCACGCGTCCAGACCAGGAAGATATCGGCTTACCTGGAGGAGGCGGTTTCCTCATATTCTCCCGAAGAGCTCGTTGTAGCTGGCGACCTCAAGCATAACTTCTCGAGGAATCTGGTCCAGGTTTGGAAGGATGTCGCGGAGTTCGTGAAAACCGTTGTGGGCCGGGTGAGCCTCAGTGTCGTTCGGGGAAACCACGACAACTACCTAGGGGCCATCCTTGCCGAACACGGCCTTCGCATGACGGATGAGCTTCGGAGGGGCAGGTTCGTCATCGGGCACGGGCACCGAGCCATGTGCAGGCGAGAGCGCGTGCTCATGGGACACATACATCCGTCGATAACCCTCCGAGAAGCCACGGGGGCTCGCCTGAAGAGCGGCTGTTTCCTGTACCGCCGAGACAGAGAGGTCCTTGTGCTGCCAGCTCTGAGCCTCGTGTCCCCCGGGGTAGATGTCATCGGGTCCACCTGCGCCGACAGAATGTCCCCTATGCTGTCAGACTCCGGGCTGGCGGACTTCGAGCCATTGGTCGTCTCCAAGGAAGGTGTCCTGAGGTTCCCGAAGGTCAGGGCGTTAAGAGAGAGCGTCTCAGGCGGCGTGGACTCCGAATAGGCCGTCGTCGGCACGAGCCTGCGATGGGCGCGCCCGTTTGGAGCTCCTGACGTCGCGCTTCCCAACGCCAAGCGCAATCCGAAAAGACTTATGTATATACAGCATCATCCCAGGACATCGGGTGTGGAGTGTGGCCAAGGGCGCCTACGTCAGCGACGTCGATATCGAGCTTTCAAAGGACCTGGAGAGCCTGAGGATCGATAGGCACATCGTGGAAGACCTGTCGTCCGTTATGCCTGGTCGAAGACGGAAGATGATCGACAGGATCGAGGAGCACGCGCGCAAGAACATGCTCTCCGTCGTTCCGCTTCTGGTCAGATACTACAACCACGACAACCCGAAGGTGAGGTCCAAGGTGCGATCAAGCCTGGCGCGGCTCGCGGGCTCGGAAGACGGCGAACAGGCGTTGATCGAGTGCATGTTCAGCAGGAACCCCAGGATAGCCAACACGGCCGCGACGATCCTCGAGGAGAAGAACTACAGCAGCATGGAGTTCCTCTCCATCTTCAGGCAGACGGAGAGCCTCGTATCGCAGGCGAGAAAGGCCGAGGTGTTCTCCCAGGACATAGAGGAGCTGGTGTCCGACTCGGTCGAGACGTACAAGGAGGGCAGGTTTGACCAGGGGATCTCGGACATCGTGATGGCGAGGGACATCCTGGATGAGAGGCTCGAATGGCACAGCCATCTGCGGAGCTACATCAAGGATGTGCTCAGGCTGACGCCGGTCCTGAGCAGAAGCGGCGTGCAGGTCGATTCGATACAGGATTCGATAAGGAACCTCGCATCCGCGCTGCCTGAGAGGGAGTACGCTGAAGCGCGCAACTTGCTGGAGCTGAGGCGACAGGAGACGCGCCTTTGGAAGCAGCTCTGGAGCCTCGAGGAGTACGTATCGAAGAGGGTGACGCAGAAGCCGGCTGTGGACGCCGTCCCTCTGCAAGACTCGGACCGACAGCTCATCGAATCCTTCGTAGCCATGGCCAGGAAGGTTCAGGGCCTGATACAGGACGGTGCCGCACCTGAGGCGTTGAGGACAGTGGGCGATTTCGTGAGGATCGATGTGTCGGCGAACTATCTCGCAGGCGATGGTGTGCGTCTTGGAGAAGAGGACGATGCCGCGAGGCAGACGATCTGGACTGTGGGCCTCGGCCTGCTCAAGCTGATCGCGCCCGTGATACCCAATGTCGCCGAGGAGTTCTATCAGCAGTACTACCGGGACCGCGAGGGCTCTGCGAGCATTCACTCCGTCTCATGGCCGAAGCAGGTCGCGGCACTAGACGCGGCCGCGTAGCCCGTGATGGAGCGGAGGACGCCCGGGTCGAGGCGGCGCCGGTTGTATTCATCTCTTGGCCTTGTCCTGCGTCATGATTGTGCGCATGCCCTCGACGCCTATCTTTATGCAGTCAAGGATGTTCTTCTCGAAATTCAGGACCTCTTCCGTGGGATGCCACGGAACCACATCTGACACTGTGCAGATCGCACCTGCGCGGAGGCCGAGGAGCGAGCAGAGTGTGAAGATGGTGCCGTTCTCCATCTCGATGTTCCTTATGCGCATCTTCTTCGCGTCGGAGAGTCTATGGACCATGAACGAAGGCATGTACCCCGACCCGGACATAGGGCCTATCTCGCCATCGCGCAGGACCTTGTTCTCGCTGTAGAAGCCGTCGACGGACAGACTCAGCCCTACATCGAACCTGACGCCCGCCCTCCTGGCGTTGTGCACGAGAGCGGACACCACTTGATAGTCTGCGACCGCCGGGTATTCCGGCCACGTGTAGCTCTTGCTGGTCCCATCCGCGCGAACGGCACCTGTTGCGATCACGAAATCGCCCTTCCGAAGCCCCTCGCCTATGCCTCCGCTCGTCCCGATTCGGATGAATGTGTGAGCGCCGAGGTTCGCCAGCTCCTCGACGAGTATAGCCGTCGACGGCCCGCCTATGCCTGTCGATGCCACCGTGACACGAGTCCCTTCAAGCGTGCCGTTGTGCACGGTGAACTCCCTTATGCTCGCAGTCTCCTCTGTCGCGCCCAGCATCGATGATATCTTGGGGACTCTCTCAGGCTCTCCGCAAAGGAGGACGTACTCCGCCACTTGGTCTCGCTCAAGGCCGGTGATCAACTGCTTGTCCATTTGGCATCCCTGTCCGCGTCTCACCTTGGAATGGGATTGCCGTTTATTAATGCACTCGCAGGATCCCGATGCAGCGGCCAAAGTTGATTTCGTCGTCCGCCTATCCCGTCCCTGCATGAGGGGCGCTTACTGTCTCGTACTCCTGCTTGAACGAAACCTCTCCGTGCGCGTCGGGGCGTTGGGCGCATTCACATTCCCCAGTGGCGTATACGTCTATGTCGGTTCGGCGCAGGCGGGGGTGGAGCAGCGCATTGCACGGCACCTTCGGAGAGGGAGGCACAAGAGGTGGCATATCGATTACCTGTTGGATGACGCCGAGGTCATGTCCACCATAGGCGTCGCGACTGACAGGAAGGAGGACGAATGCGAGATTGCCCAGACTCTCCTGCGTTCCGAGGGAGCAGCGGTCGTCGCCCCAGGGTTCGGGTCGTCCGATTGCCGGTGCAGGTCCCACCTGATCTTTTTCGGAGATGCCGACCGCGAGAGGGCAGTCGAGACGGTCGCGATGCAGCTCAGTCTTCTGCGTTGCGTATACCCGAAGGCCCTCTGAGCCGTGTCCCAACGCACCCGTCAGCGCTTGTCAGGGCAAGTTTTAACCGCCGCAATGGTGTTACATCGGTGAAATGACGGAGGAGACGCTTGGATTCCTGATACTGATACTGGCAGGCCTGCTCGTGCTCTTGGTGTACCTCGCATACATCAGCACGATCCGGAGAGTGCTCGAGACGATAGGCCTCACTGGAGGGGAGGCCGGGACGATCATCCTGGTCACGATATTCTTCGGCTGGATATCCATTCCTCTCTTCCCTTACGGTGGCTGGTGGGTCGGCATCAGCCTCGGAGGCGCCCTCATACCGCTCCTGATATGCGTCAAGCTCCTGTGGAGCAGGCGTGTGGGATTGGCGGAGGGCGCCATCGGCATAGTCATCGTGGCGTACGTGGCATACTTCCTCACGCGGGCAGAGGAGGGCGTGGGGATCGTCGCCGACATCGAGTGGGCTTTCGCCCCAGCCCTCGCCGCGGGCCTGTACTCCATGTCCACTTTCTGGATGGATATGAGCAGGGCGGCGCCGCTGGCCTACGTCTCCGGCGTAATGGGTACGATCGTTGGCGCGGACGTGTTCCACCTCTCAGAGATACTGTCATACGCCCCTCCGGAAGAAGGCGTCGCGATGCTCAGCATCGGAGGGGCGAACATATTCGACATGGTCTATTTGACTGGGATCGTCGCCGTCATCGTCGCCATCATAGTGTACAAGGCACGGAGACGACAGGAGGCGTACGGCGTCGGCCCGAAGATCGATGAGGGGTTGCCGCCCTCGTTGCTGAAGGACAGGAGGAAGCGCGGGAACGGAAGTCCGCAATCGTCTCAGTGGCCCGCATGGAGCTTTCGCGACAAGAAGATATGAGGAGGTCTAGCCGCCGGTGCCGCTCCCGTCACTCCGCCCGAAGAACGTCAGAAGGGACGCCCCGGTGAACGCTGCGGCGACCAGGAACGCATATGACGGGTCACCGTACGCGTCTGCCACCAAACCGCACAGGTACACGACCGCAGCTCCTCCTCCGAGCTGGAATGAGAAGACCATGCCGAACGCGGTGCCTCGTTCCTCCAATCCGGTCCTCTCGCTCACGAGCGCGAACAGGGCAGGATATGTGAGGAACATCGTCGCTCCGAAGAGCACAAGCACTGGAACGATAAGGTACCAGTCCGAGACGAGATACAGTGCGACCAGTGCGGCGATCGACAGGACGTATCCTGACCTCACAATGGTCTCTCTACCCAACCGGGCACGAATCCTGCCGTAGGAATATGATGATATCGTACCCACCGCGAGCCACACGGCGAACATCAGGTCGGCGGCTCCGGCGCCCCAGCCGTGCATCGTCGTCAGGTTGACCGGACCGTAATATGTCGTCACTCCGTAGAGCACGCCACCTGCGGCCAACGGTGCGCCGAGCCTCCCGACCTTAGACAATGTATGCTTCGCGCTGACAGTGCTGTCGGCGCGTCGGTAGCCGCTCGCAGGTGTCCGCTCTCTTGTCAGCGCGAGGCCGAGCACTACCGCCACCATGTTCAGTACGGCCCACAGGATGCATGGAGCCTTCCAACCGAACATCTCGCCGAGGAACCCTGAGGATGCGAGGGCCGCGATCACGCCGAAGTTGCCGATGCCGCTCTGAATGCCCAGTGCTGTGTCGAGGTACGGGCCCGAGTATTCTCTTGTGATCCACGTGATGCCGACAGGGTGGTAGAAGCTCGCACCAACCCTCATGAGTATGACTGCCAGGAACAGCCCTGTGAAGTCCGAGATGAAGAGCACGAGCACGAACGACAGCCCCATCAGAAGCGCTCCCAGTTCGAGCAGGTATCTGGAGAAGCTCCTGTCAGCGGCTCTACCGACGACGAGCTGTACCACCACGGTTATGAGCAACCCGAGGCCGAGCACGCCCACCTCGGTGTACGACAGGTCGAGATCGTCGACGAGTATCGGAATGAGGGCGACGAGGGCTATCAACGCGCCATCGTTGCAGGCATGATGATAGCTTATGATGAAAAGCAGCCTTCTATCCCCGACTTCTGGCCTCATCATGTCGGCGAATGGCACATGGGTTTAACTTGGTTTCCGTCGGGCGATACGCGTCGAACAGAAGAAGAAAGAGAGAAGAAAAGAGTTTGCTGAGGTTTACCGACAGGTTCTAGTATGCCCGCCAAACGGGGAATCCCCCACGCCTTGCCCGTGTGAGCCTCATTCATTCGACGGCACATCTCAACGTTTCGAGTTCTACCTTCACCTGTTGGATCAACCTCTTGTACAGCATCCCAGACGTCCGACCGAAGGTCGGACGATCAGACAGCTTTACTTCTTCTTCTTTTTCTTGGTGGCTTTCTTCTTCTTCTTGGCTGGCTTCTTCTTGGCAGCCTTCTTCTTGGCTGGCTTCTTCTTGGCAGCCTTCTTCTTCGTCTTCTTGCCACTCTTTGCGCAAGACATTTGGTTTTTCCTCCTGTTGCGTTTCTTCACGGGTTCTATGTTGTCGTGATGGCGCAAGGTTTCCACGATGCATCACATCCTGTCCGCTATCTGTTGCGAGCGCGGACAAGAAGTCGGCTTTTGATGCATCCTCGATTATGTAAATGCATTTGTATAATAAGTGTCTTTTCATCATTTTCCGCAGATCGATATTGACGAAGGCATCGGTAGGTTGCTACGTATCTGATGAGACTCGATGCATGTTTCCGCGGTCAAAGCTGTGAAAACCTTATAGGGTCCGCATGACATACAAGGCATTGAGACTTCGGAAGTGGAGTGAATTGCCCGAGGAAGCGGAAACGAGGAAGCTCAAGATATGTCTCGTAGGTGACGTCGGTGTAGGGAAGACGAGCCTGATACGTCGCTATGTCTTGGACGTCTTTGACGACAAGTACATCGCGACCATCGGCACCAAGGTGACCAAGAAGGACGTCCAGATGGACAACCCGAAGACGGGCAAGCCCGAGACGGTGACCCTTCTCATATGGGACATCATGGGACAGCCCAGCTTCCGAGAGGTGCTCAGAGAAGCCTATTTCTACGGTGCCCAAGGCTCGATCGCCGTGTGTGATGTGACGAGCAAGGAGAGCCTCAACGAGCTGCGTTATTGGATGAAGGCGATGACCGCGACGACAGGCAAGATACCCGTAGTGTTCCTGGGGAACAAGTCAGATCTGAAGGAAGAGACTAGGGTGTCGGCGGGCGATATCGAAATGTTCGCGAAGAAGCACGACGCCCCGTCGATGATGACTTCTGCGAAGACGGGTCACAACGTCGATCAGGCCTTCACCGCCCTGGTCAGCGAGATGCTCGCGCAGAGATGACGAGTCGTTCTCCCTCGATCAGCGTCCGCCGTCTGGCATAATCCGCACGTATACGCATACCTCAGGCAAGGTGATCAGATGGATGCGAGGTGCGCCGATGCTATGCTGTACAACGGAAGGATCGTCACCTTCGACGGCGGCAAGAAGACCGTCCGCGCGGTCGCAGTCGCCGATGGAAGGATCATCGCTCTGGGTACAAACGACGAGATGAGGAAGTCTGCTCCGAGAGGCTGCGACAAGCTGGACCTGGGAGGTAAGACGGTAGTGCCTGGTTTCATAGACGCTCACACTCATTTCGTTCAGATGGGTGTGGACTCCCTCAACGTCGACCTGTCCTCAGCGAAGTCCCTCGACCACGCCCTGAGCCTCATGAAGCACGGAGCAGCGACGACGCCGAACGGTGAGTGGGTCATAGGTACGAACTACAGGGACAGCAGCTGGGAGCACAGTAGGTTCATCACGCGCAAGGATCTCGACGATTGCTGTCCCGACCATCCCGCTGTCGCCCACAGGATATGCGGACACCTCTCGTCGGTCAACACCAAAGGCATCGATGAAGCCTGCATTACAGAGGACACGCCGGGCGTCGAACTGTCGCCGTCTGGCCAGCTCACCGGAATAGTCACGGAGGCGGCCGTTGCGAAGCTGAGGGCGGCCACGGCGCCAGACGAAGCGAAGGAGCACAAGGGGCTGCGGTTCGCCGTCAGACGGGCGCACTCGCTCGGCGTGACCTCCGTACAGGACAACGGTGAGATGGACCACTTCAGATTGTATCGGGAGGCTGAGAAGAAGGGGAAGCTGGGAGTCCGCGTGTGGTTCAACACGCCGTCGGAGAACCTCGACACGCTCAGGCGCATTGGCTCCCCCACGGGACTCGGCTCCGAGTGGCTGAAGCTCGGCGGAGTGAAGATATTCTGCGACGGCGCCCTCGGCGCGCGGACTGCCGCCCTCTCCGAGCCGTTCGCCGATGACCCGGGGAACAAGGGAATGCTGGTCCACCCTGTGAAAGCGATGGAGCACATGGCGTGGTCCGCTGAGGAGGAAGGCATACAGTTGGTTATCCACGCGATAGGCGACGAGGGCATCGAGGTCGCGATCAAGTCGGTGGAGCGCGCCCTCTCGCGCACGCGAAGGAAGGACCATAGGCACAGGATCGAGCACCTGGAGCTACCTAATCCAGACCATCTCAGACGGATGAGGAAGCACGGCATGATCGCCTCGATGCAGCCGAACTTCGTAGGTGAGTGGAGCGGTATCGACGGCATGTACTCCGATAGACTCGGCGCAGAGAGGGCCTGCAGGTGCAACCCTTTCAAGGATGTGCTCGACGCGAAGGTGCGGCTGGTGTTCGGGTCCGACTGCATGCCGTTCTCGCCGTTGTATGGCATCGCATCGGCGGTGAACGCGACCTTCCCGTGCCAGCAGCTGAGCGCTGAGCGGGCCTTCGCGTCGTACACGAAGGAAGCCGCATACGCCTCCTTCGAGGAGAAGCTGAAGGGCACCGTATCCGTCGGGAAGGTTGCTGACCTCGCCGTCCTCTCCGACGACCCATTCAGGGACCCGGGCGCGCTCGTGTCGACTTCGGTCATCAAGACCATCGTCGGCGGAAGAGTCGTGTTCGACAGGTCCAAACGCAGGGGCGCCCGGTCGGTCGGGCGCTGACATAACACCCGCAGCGTGACGGCCGAAGCAGCTCCCGCCTCAGTTCTCGGCCTCAGCCACCTTCTCCTTCTTCGGCTCTTCCATCAATGCTAGCAACCGTGCCATGGCGACGGTGAAGTCCTCTATTCCGACATCCACTTCGGACCTGTCGACGGGGACCTCGTCCTGGACAGCGCACCTATAGTGTATCTGGCACTTAGGGCAGAACATCAGCATCCTGTCCGCTCCGGATTTCCTGGCCTCCTGCAGTCTGTCTATCTGCATCCTCTTGGACTGGGAGGTGCAGTTGGACCACGCGCTCACCCCGCAGCACACCGCCTGGTCCTTCGCGCGCTCCATCTCGATGTAGTTGTCCCCCGAGAACGCCTCGGCGAGGCCGCGAGGGCTGTCGTATATGCCCGAGTGCCTTCCGAGCCTGCACGAGTCGTGGTACGTGAACTTGTAGGGCGCCCGGGCGAAGTCGTCCGCCTTGATCGCACCGGAGTCCATGAGCTCCTTGACGAAGTCGGATACGTGTACCAGCTGGAAGTCGAAGTCGCCCATGAGGTCCTGGTAATCGCTGTTCATGGTCCTGTAGCACTCGGGGCAAGTGAACACGACCTTCTTGGCCCCCGACCGCTTTATGAGGTCGACGTTGTGCTCCATGAGCTTCTCGAAATCCTGCTCGTTGCCGGTCCAGTTGAGGTCGTGTCCGCAGCACTTCTCATCGTTGCTGACGACCGGCACGATGCCGGCCTTGTTCATTATCCTGACAGCGCTCTCGCATATCTCCTGCAGCCTCAGGTCCTTCTGCTCCTTGAAAATCGCGTCATAGTGGGGCAGGCATCCGACGAAGTAGAACACGTCGCCCTTCTCCGCAACCTTCATGTCGTCCTTGACCCATCGGAGCCTGTCCTGCTTCAGGTCCGCGCCGGCCATGATCCTCTGCACCGAGTGTATGAGCCCTCCCTGTGAGCAGAGCGGGGCCGCGCCATACTTCACCGCTTCCTCCCTCATGCCGCGTATGAATCCGGAGTAGTCTACCTTGTAGGGACACATGGCGTTGCACTGCTCGCACGCGATGCACGTCCAGATGTCCCGGTCGCTCGCGATGTCCCCCACGATCCCCTCCATCGCTCGGAGCACAATCGTCCGCGGGGCGAAGTCGGGATCGTACGTCGCTATCGGGCAGACAGTCGTGCACTTGCCGCACTCGACGCAGTCGAATGCGCCCGTGTCCTCGATGAGCAGCTTCACCTCCGCCTGCGTTTCCTCCTTCGTCGTCGGCTCCGGCACCTTCCTCGTCTTCAGCGGCAGCGGTCCCAGCGCGCGCACCTCTTCGACGAACTCGCGGACGGCCTCCGCGAACCTGGTCCTCTCAGACGCGTTGATCCATTCCGTCCTTAGCCTCCTCGAGTCGAGGCCCATGACATCGAACAGCTCCTTGAGGGCCTCGATCCTCTCCTCCGCCTTCTTGTTGCCGGACACGTAGTGGCAGTTGTCGATCAGGCAGCCGATTATTATGACACCATGGGCTCCGCGTTCGAAGGCGTCGAGGATAACGCTCGGCTCGACGCCACCGCTGCACATGACCCTGATTATCTTCACATTCGGTGGATATTCTATCTTGTTCACCCCGGCGAGGTTCGCCGACGGATAGCCGCACCATGTGCATGTGAAGGCGATGATCTCAGGCTCGAACCCCTCATCCTCAGCCATCCGCCTCAGCCTCCTGCAGCATCGCGCGGATCTGCGCCTCGACCTGCTCACGCTTGAATGTGTTGATCGTTATCGCCTTGTTGCAGCAGGCGGCCGCGCAGGCGCCACATCCTTCGCACACGATCTCGTCGACACGGGATACCTTGATGCCCTTCTCCGCGTCCTCCTCGAGGGTGATCGCGCCGTACTCGCAGGTGTCCTTGCATCTGCCGCAGCCCCTGCACCTGTCCTCGTCGACGTATGCGACTATCTTGGGGAACATGACCTTGCCCTTCTCCATGAGGTCGATTGCGCTGGCCGCCGCGGCCTTGGCATCCTCAATTGAGTACCTTATCCCCTTCGGCCCCTGGGCGGTGCCTGCGACATAGACGCCCCTCCTGAACTCGGACGGGAACATCGGGTTGATGTCCTTCATGAACTTGTCAATGTCCGTTTGGATGTGCAACATCCTCGAGATCTCGTCGCTGCCGTCGGCCGGCTCCTGGCCTACGGCGAGCACCACGAGGTCGGACTCGATGTTGAGCAGCGTGTCGGAGTCCGTGTCGAGCGCCCTCACGTATAGCTGCCCACGGTCCTCCACGATCTCCGAGAGCCGTCCGCGAACGAATTGTATGCCCTCCTCCTTCGCCTGGTCGTAGAACTCTTCGAATCCTCTGTAGGGGCCTCTCAGGTCTATGTAGTGTATGTATACCTCCGTCTCTGGGAGCAGCCGTTTTATCTCCCGTGCCTGGCCTATCGCATAGGTGCAGCACACGAGCGAGCAGTGGAGATTGCCCTTTACCTTGTCACGCGAGCCTACGCACTGGATGAAGTTGACGGTCTTCGGGACCTTGCCGTCCGAGGGCCTATTGAGCCCTCCCCCCTTGTTCCTCTGTTCCACTATCAGCTGCTCGAGCTCCACGGTCGTTATCACGTCCTCCCTCTCGTATCTGAGCTCGGGTATCCTGCTGGGGTCGAATGTTTTGGACCCCGTCGCAACGATGATGGTGCCAACATCGAACTCCCTGACGCCATCGGGGGTCTTGACCTTCACGTGCCTCTTCCCGAAGCCGCCGGTGATGTCCTCCACCTCGGAGTTCAACATGACTTCGATGTCCTCGTTCTGCAGGACATCCTCTATCTTCGGTGTGAAGACGCACTCCTTGCAATACTGCATGCAGCAGATGCCGCAGTTGTGGGTCGGGAAGGTCATGCTGAGTTTGTAAGCGCGCCCCCCGAGTTCCTCGGTGCGTTCCACAAGGTAGACCTTGAATCCCTTCGCGGCGATGTCCAATGCGGCCTGCATCCCCGTCACGCCACCGCCGATCACGAGGGCCGAGGGCAGTATGGGCACCTCGATGTCCTCCAGCGGCTCGAGTTCCTGCGCGCGCGCGACCGCGCCCCTTATAAGCCTCTTCGCCTTCTCGGTGGCTTCCTTCCTGTCGGTGTGCGACCACGCGCACTGCTCGCGGATGTTGACCTGCTCGAAGAGGTACCTGTTCATCCCCTCCTCCTCGAGTGACCTGCTGACTATGAGCCCCTGGATGTTGGGGGAGCATGCGGCCACGGCGACCCTCTCGAACTTCTTCGAGGCTCGTTCGTCCTTCAGGAACTTCTGGCCATCCCTGGAGCACAGCGCATCGTGGATGGCCACGGCGGCCACATCGGGGTCTGTGGTCAGGTCGTTCGCTATGGATTCGAGGTCGATTGCATCGGATATCGCCCCTCTGCAGCCGCAGAGGTAGGCGGCGATCTTCTTCTCCGTCGCTGGTTTCTCGTTGTCATCTCCCAATCGATTCACACTCTTCGATGCCTGCAACGCGATTTCAGCACGAGACGAAATCCACTCCCTCTTCGATCTTAGCCCTTCTCATGGCGTGGAATAGGCCGTCTAGCACGCATGATTCCGTGACGTATCCGTAGAAATCCCCCTTTTCGAAGACTGCTATCGTCGCGACGCGCGAGTTCGCCATCGCCTTCGCGACCCATCGGAGGTCCAACGATAAGTTGGTTAGCAGGACCAGCGGCTTGGACATGCAGTCCTTCACCTTCGTCTGCGAGGGATCCTTCCCCTCTGCGATGACCTTCGATACGATATCACTCTTGGTCAGGATGCCGTACGCGTCCGTCTTTCCTCTCCTCGGTACGAGCAGCGTGAAGCAGTTCGCTTCGGTCATCTTGTCGATAGCCTCCATGATCGAGGCGTCGGGTTCGACGGTCGGGAGCTCGAAGGTCTTGACGACGTCCCTGAGGCTGAGCCGATCCACGTTCACTTCGCTTCCTCCTCCTTCTTGACGGGCGTGCCCTTTGACGAGACGGCGCGAATAAGGTCGGTGTCAGAGACGACGCCCAGGAAGTCTTCCTTGTCGAAGACCGCTATCTTGGAAATGTTCTCGTTGGCCATCTTCTTGGCGACCCACCGGATGTCTGCATCAAGGTTGTTCATGACTACGACGGGCTTCCTGGCGCAGGACAGCGCCTGCATTTCGAGGAGGTTCTTCCCCTCTGCGATGGGCCCGACGACAATATCCCAACGAGATATGATTCCATACGCGTCGTCAATGCCCGTCCTGTCGATTATGGCGAAGTCTGTCTTGTTCTCTACCATCGCGACGAGCGCATCGGCGACAGTCGAATCTGGCGGCAGCATCTCTGGGCTGGAAGCGCGGATGACGTCCCTCAGTTTCATTACCAGGCAACCCCCCTCAGGAATGGCTCCGAGAATGACGGTGACGATATAAGAACATTCCCGGCGATACCCCCACCCCGTCTCTGCCTGGGTCTTCTTGAGGAGCCATACAATAATAGTCGACTAAGGCGATGACTCATGAGATGAGTGGCGACCTGGAGCCTCTGTTCAACCCGGGGTCCGTGGCGGTAATCGGCGCCTCTGCCACGCCTGGGAAGATCGGCAACATCGTCTTTGCGAGTCTCAAGGGCGGGGGCCGAGAGGTTTTCCCGGTGAACCCGAACGAAACGGAGATCCTCGGGTCGAGGTGCTACGCCTCAGTCGCCGATGTCCCCTCGGAGATTGACCTCGCGTTGGTCGCCCTGCCGTCGAGCCTATCGGTCGACTCTGTCAGGGACTGCGTGGACAAGGGCGTGAAGTTCATCGTGGTCGCATCTTCCGGCTTCGGCGAGGGCGGGGAAGACGGACGTGAGCTTGAGGCGCAGCTCGTGGAGGCGATTGCGGGCAGGGAGACGCGCATACTGGGACCGAACACGATGGGACTCTTCGTTCCCGGGACGGGGTTGGACACGCTGTTCGTCACCCCCGAGCGGAGCAGGAGGCCCAAAGCCGGACCTGTCGCCGTGGTCTCTCAGAGCGGCGCGGTGGCAATCTCCTTCCTCGAGAAGGCGGAGTCCGCCGGGATGGGCGTGTCCGCATGCGTCTGTCTCGGGAACAGATGCGATATCGATGAGTTGGAGCTGATCGACCACTTCGCTCTGGACGACGGAACGAAGTGCATAGCATTGTATCTGGAGTCGTTCTCCGACGGCAGGGCGTTCGTGGGCCGTGCAGGCGAGGTCGCCCGCGAGAAACCCATAGTCCTCCTGAAGACGGGGAGGACGACGGCGGGAGGGAGGGCGGCCAGGCTGCACACCGGGTCCTTGGCGGTCTCATCGGACGCAGTGGTGGAAGGCGCAATCAGACAGGCAGGCGTTGCCCGCGCTGCGGATGAGGAGGAGCTCGTCGACATCTCGACCGCGTTCTCCGCCCTCGGCCACGTGGACGGCGGAAGGGTGTGCGTCGTAGCCAGTGCGGGAGGGTTCGGCGTCATTGCAGCCGATTTCGTGGAGTCCGATACGGAACGCGACCTTCTGTCGATGGCGGAGCTGTCGGACTCCACCAGGGAGAGGCTCGGGGAGCTGATGCCCGCGTTTGCCACGCCGTCCAACCCCGTGGACCTGACGGCAGGGGTGACAGATGACACGTATGACCAGGTTTTGGACACGCTGCAGGGCGACCCCGGTGTGGACGTCATTCTGATGTCCCTGGAGCTTCAGGCACCAGGCGTATCGACTGAGTTGATTGACATCGCGGCCCGAAGGGCGACGTTGGACCGAACCCCTATCATTGCGACTGTGTCCGCCAAAGACCAGAGCGCCACACTGCGCCAGGTGACGGGATCAGGCGTCGTCGCATATCCCACGATGAGACGAAGCGTCCGCTCGATAGAGGCGCTGGTAGAAAGAGGGCGTTACCTCAGACGGTCCACCTGATATTGGTGTTTCTGGCCTCCGCCCACGTCCATCGCACGCCGATGGTATGTCATGGACGGAACCATCAACACGGGAGTTTCGAACTTGTTTCTATCCGCCGATTCTGAATACCTTCGTGCCGCACTTCGGGCAAGTTCCCTTGGTGGCGGGCTTGCCGTTCTTCAGCTTGACCTTCTTGGCGTCCTTCATCTCGACAGACTTCTTGCACTTGACACAGTAGGCCTTGACCAAATTCCCACCAGGCCTGTATCGTGTTGTACTGATATAAATAACATCACGGTCCAGGCGGGGAATCAGGCTCGGCTCGGCCCGTTTCACCCGCGGACGCGGCGCCTTGTGCACCGGCCCCGCAGCTGAGAACAGTACGAGAAATATCGTCTGGAATGGGTTTGTGCCGGGGTCCTGGCCCCGGTCAACACGATCCTCTGCAGACCGTCTCTTCTACCCCTCCGTCAAGAAGTCGTGGGATTAGCCGGTCTTATGGCCGTAGAAGAGCCTTCTGATCATCGTCCGTTCCCTTCCGGGAGCAGCCTGATTGGTCCTTTCCAGCTGGATCTGTCTTGCCTTCATCAATGTCCTGCATGGGCTCACTCAATACACCTCCTCAAAGCGAAAGCTCTGGCGTCGGCCGCATTCATCTTGACCTTGGCCAGATACCTAATCGCGTGCTCGCGCTAGCCCCGAATCGAGGGGAGAAGATCTCTCAGGCGCTAGCTTCATTTCGAGCATTGCGATCAATCCCCCTGTATCCTCAGGGGTTATATGATGTTTGCGTCGATACGCCTTCATAGAATAGATTTAGAATAATAAAAAGCGAAATATTAAATGCGCACATTAGCGTATATCATATCTCCCTGCGGCCCGTTCCCACTTGCCTCTAGAGAAGCATGGACTGAAAATTATATAAATAATATGATACCTGCCTGTGTCTTAGGAAGACCTGCCCGGAGCCGCAGGAGCCTTCGACACGACGAATGCATGGGCCGTCCGAGCTCGGCCCGACGATCATCCTACCAAGGCAAAGGCTATGCCGATCACCGCGAACGCCATCATTATGATCAGGAACAGGAAGAACACAGCCTTGCGCAGTATCATTCTGCCTGGGGTATCTCTGGCATCGCTCATAATTGTTCTCGGGCCTCAGCAGCGATTCCTCACAATTTCCATATACCAATATGCTCATCCTGACTCTCGTGGGTATCGACGACATAAGGACGGTGACCAGCAAGGACAGGATCCTGCTGTATCTCTCCGACTTCACGCATCTGGCTGACAGATACGAGCTCCCCTGCGAAGTCACGCAGGAATCCATCGCCACAGCCACGGGGGTCCAGCGGAAACACCTCTCTCAGTATCTCAAGGACCTGACGTCATCGGGCTGTCTCATACAGAGGAAGGCTCACGTGAAGGGCATGAGGCAGAGGATGAACGGGTACTACTTGAGTCCGGTCGGCTATGCGAAGGCCACTGAACTCAAGGAAGCTCTGGCGGAGGTCGTCGTGCCCGTCAACACAAACAAGGGCGTCCAGGATATGCGACTGGACGAGATCGACGAGGCGACATCCGTTCACATCACCTTCTGCGACATCGTGACTGAGGCGGTCACGAGCGGCCGTCTTGACATGGCGTCCTTGGAGAGCATCGAGACGAGAAGGCTTCGTGCCATCAGCGCGACGGACGCTGCGACTGAGGCATACAGAAGAGCTCTGGCGACCGCCTGGAGAGACGGGAAGGTCACCGCGACCGAGCGCTTCTTGATAGAGGAACTGAGGTCGACGCTGAAGGTCAGCGAGGAACAGCATCGGACGCTCGAAGCCGAGATCCTCAAGAAGCTGGCAGAGGACCACATGGAGTTCAGAAGGATCTATCGCAGCGTCCTCGAGATCGCCCTCTCCGACGGCGTCGTCGAGGGCCCGGAGGCGGATATCCTCGAGAGCCTCCGTCGAATGCTGCGCATATCGCAGGACGAGCACGATGAGATTCACAGAGACCTGGAGTACGAGATCTTCGGACCGGGCGGCCGTGAGAGCGCCGAGTTCGTCTCGGACAACTGACCGCGTCAGACCGATATCGCCGCCGCCTTCCTGCCCGTTGTCCCCTCGATGAACGCGAAAGCCATCCGGGGGGTGTTGTGATGGTAGCCGACCGCGCCCTCCCTGTCTACCATTATGAGTCCCCCGAGGCCGCCCACCCTTTTGTTCAGATGCTCTACGGCATTGCGACACGCAGCGCATGAGTCCTGGAGCCCCGACCGAATGTCTAGGGCCGTCTTGGAAAGCACCACAGCCATGATCTGCTCGCCCCAGCCTGTGGCCGACGCTGCGCCCACCTCGTCGTTGGCGTAGGCGCCGCAGCCGACTAAAGGCGAATCGCCCACCCGGCCAGCAAGCTTTCGCGGGATCCCGCCCGTCGAAGTGGCGCATGCGACATGGCCTTCGACATCCACCGCACACGCGCCCACGGTGTCGCCCTTGCCCGAGAAGTGCTCTCTGGTTCTGAGCACGCCCGTCCTGATGAACTCCCTGTAGTCCTCCAGCTCCCTGCCCACGAGGAGGTCCTCCTCTGCGCACTTCTCGAATCCTTTGGATGACGCGAACTCGAGCGCGCCCTCGCCGGCAAGCATCGAGTACTGTGTGCAGTCCATCACGGCTCGCGCGACCCTGACGGGGTTCCTGATCCTCTGAAGCGCTGCAACGGCTCCTGACCGGAGGTTGCCACCGTCCATCACTATGGCATCGAGCTCCACCTTGCCCGACTGGTTGAGGACGGACCCGACGCCCGCATCGAAGGTCGCGTCGTCCTCCATCGTGGCGACGGCCTCAACGACTGCGTCCATCGCTGAAGCTCCTGCAAGGAGCTCCTTGAACCCCGCGTCGGCCGCGGACTCGCAGCCTCTCACATGACCGTCGACGAGGTCATCTGGGATGCTCCAAGCTCCACCATGCACTATGATCGACGGTTTCATCGGCACGCTATCGCGATGGGTCGCTAAATACTTAGACGGCCAATTTGAAAACCCTGTCGTGCGGACGGACTCGGTCCTTTACCTTGATGCCGACCGCCTGTCCAGTCGTCGCGCTCGGTACGGGCTGCCGGTCGATCTCCATCGATTCCACCTTCTGCTCGAAGTCCGTCGTGGCTCCCTTGATCCTGATCGTGTCGCCTATCGCGATAGGCCCTGACGATATCTCGATCGCAGCGACGGACGGCTTGGCGAAGAACTGCATCACAGTCCCAACTTCTGTCTCCTCGGGCATCATATCCCCCGTTTCTAATCCGCGTCATCGTATATAGGTTTGCTTCGATTGATGCCGCGAAGGCCCGTTCCTCAGTGCGTTTCGCCGAGATTTCCACCCAGCACCACGCCTTCCCCGACGGCGGGTACGGGACCCCATATTCGCCATAAGTTCTAATATGCAGGAGTATTTCAGAATTCAGTATCGGTTCCGCACCCGGGGATGCACGATGGAAAACGCGCAGAAATCGTCTAGGCAGAGGCGAGGCGGCAGGAAGCCTGCCAGCCCCGTTCGATTCTCTGAGGAGATGCTCGCGGTGCTGAGCGACATCATGTCCGTCGAGAGCCAGGACGTGGTCCTGCGGAAGATAGCCGCCACCATATCCGACCTGTTCTCGATCAAGGCCCTCATAATCTGCGTCCTCGACGAGAACGAGGAAGTGTTCCGCGTGAGGGCCGCTCACGGATACGAGGAGAGCAAGATACCTACCATCATGAACATCACATACAGCCAGGAGACTGTCGTTCGGGACATGGACCCGAAGTTCAAGGTCGCGGACGAAGTGTATTTCGTCAGACCCGGGCCCGAGGACTTCCTGAAGTCGGACGAACCGCTCTACTTCGACGTCAAGGCGATAACCGCTCCGAGGGACAGCGACGACAAGTGGCATGAGCTAGACTATCTGAAGATGGTCTTCAGGGACAGGGAAGGCGCGATCAACGGCTTCATCGAGATAGAGGAGCCCGAGTCCGCCAGGGCGATGGATGAGAGCACGATAGAGTCTCTAAGGGTGTTCGCGGAGCTCGCGGGTGTGGCCATACAGAACGCGAGGATGTACCAGAGCCAGGTGGAGATTGCCCAGAGGACGAGGTTTCTGGGCGACATAATCGCCCATGACATAAACAACTACAACCAGGCGGTGACGAGCTATCTTCAGATGGCGCTCTCAACGGACGTAGACCCAGAGAAGGCGGTCGCGTACCTCGAGAGGGCCACCAGCGCGGCCTGGGGCATAAACGAGCTCATACAGCGCGCGGACAGGCTCGCTCGCATCGAGGAGGAGGGTGCCAGGAACCTCGGGCCGGTGGACCTTGGCGAGGTGCTCAAGGAGAGCTCCGCTGAGGTGATGCGGTGGGCGAGCGACAAGGATGTGTCCATACGCCTCGACCTCGGGGACGAGCACTACTACGCCGCGGGCAACGAACTCGTGAACGAGATTTTCGTGAACATACTCGAGAACGCCGTCCAGTACGACCCGCATGAGCGTATATCGGTGACCGTTGGGATTGGTGAGTTCTTCATCGACTACAGGAGGTACTGGTGCGTCTCGATCGTCGATAACGGCATAGGGATACCAGACTCGAAGAAGAACCTCGTCTTCGGCCGACTCAGCGGGGGCACGAAGGGCCCGCCGGCACTGGGCCTGGGCTTGTCGATAGTCCGCGCCATCGTGGAGGCTTACCACGGCATGGTCTGGGTCGAGGACAGGGTGAAGGGGGAGCACTCGAAGGGCAGCGTGTTCAGGGTGGCGTTGCCCATGGCTTCCGTGTGAGACCTCCTGTGGTCGACACCGTCGCTCGCAGAGACCACGTGACAACTTTTTTCGTGCGCTCGACTATAGGGGCCTGGTTGATCGTAATGCAGCTGAAGGGCAAGGTAGCGCTCATAACTGGCGGTACGGAGGGCATGGGCCGCGCGACCGCCGAGGCGTTCCTGAGGGCTGGTGCGAAGGTCATGGTATCAGGTCGGTCATCTGACAAGGGAGATGTGGCGGTGAAGGCGCTCGCGGAGCTCGGCGAGATATCATTCGTCAAGGGCGATGTATCCGTGGCTGATGAGGCGGAGCGCATGGTGGAGGCGACGGTCGAGAGGTTCGGGCGTATCGACATCCTGTTCAACAACGCAGGGGTGTATTTGGAGAGAAGCGCCGATGAGACTACCGAAGAGGAGTGGGACAGGGTCCTGGACGTGAACCTCAAGGGCACGTTCCTCGTTTCCAGGTACACCGTTCCGTACATGAAGCGCCAGGGCGGCGGGGTCATCATCAACAACTCGTCCGACGCCGGTCTTGTCGGCAACCCATCTTGCGCGGCCTATTGCGCGTCCAAGGGCGGCGTGACCATCCTCACCAAGGCGATGGCGCTCGACTACGCCAGGGACAACATACGTGTCAACTGTGTTAACCCCGCCGTGGTCGACACGCCTATGGTCGCGCGCGAAGTGGCTCGCGCTGACGACCCTGAAGAGTACACCGAGCAGATGAACATGGACCATCCCATCGGAAGGATAGGGCGACCGGAGGAGGTGGCGAAGGCCGTGCTCTTCCTCGCCTCCGACCACGCCTCGCTCATAACGGGGGCGGCGCTCTCGGTCGACGGAGGCGTGACGGCGCAGTGACGGCAGTCTTCCACAGGCACGCGTCTATCCGTCCAGTGGTATGCCCAGCTCCTTGGCGCACTTCTCAGCGTACTCGCACCAGTCGAAGCAGCTGGGCTTCTTGTCCCTCACTATATGCCCACCACAATGATAGCATCTCAGCGATGTCTCGTTCGTGAACATCTCGACCGTCATCTTGCAGTGCGGACACTTGACGTCCTCTGGAATGGGCTCGACAATGGAGATGGCGCCTGGGCATCTGGTGAACATATGTGTGCATCCTTTGATATCGCCAGGCTACTCATCGCTAAAAGAGGTATCCCCTAACCTGGAGGCCCTGTTTGGAAAAAGAGCTAAATCGGGAGATGGCTCTCACGTACACGGGTACTGAGCATTGACAGGCGTGGTCGAAGAACAGATGACGATACTGCGAAACGCAATCGGCATGGAGATCGAGGGCAAGAAGTTCTTCCGCAAGGTCGCGGAGCGCGCGAAGTATCCGCGCACAAAGGAGATGTTCGGGTCGCTCGTGAAGCAGGAGGAGAGGCACGTGCGAGTACTCGAGGAGGAGCTAGATAGGCTCCAGAGCGGCAAGGGCTGGATCGCTCCCTCTTCGATCAAGGAGACCGGCGCCTCCTCGGCGCCGCACGAGGTGTTTGAGGGAGCCAAGACCCAGGCGTCGGCGTTCGATCCGAAGTCCGGCGAGCTGGAAGCCATCAGGCTCGGGATGGACATAGAGAGACGTTCCATCGAGTACTACCGGCGTGCAGGGGACGAGGTGGGAAGCGAGGAGGCGAAGAGAGTCTTCAACTGGCTGGTCGGCGAGGAGGCTGGCCACCTGAGCATTCTGAAGGCGGAGCACGACATCCGCTCGAAGTCTGGCTTCTACTTCGACAACCCCGAGTTCAGCCTCGAGGTCATGTGAGGCCGCTCAGCGGCCGTGGCACCGGATCCACTCCGCTATGAGCAGCAGGTCCGAAAGCACCGCATAGGCGGTTTGAGCGATCCACGGGTTCGTTTCGAGGACGGTGATGTCTCCCATCAGGTCCGTGGAGATGGTCAGTGCACTCGAAGTGCCATCCACTGCCCAGAAGAGGCTGCTGGAGTCCACTGCTTCGGGGGCGACGGTGGTGACCACCTCGGACCCCTTTCTCTCCGCTCTCGCCATGAGCTTCATCTTCTTGCCATCGGCCACAGCGGCGAGCAGGTCGTCGGAGCGGACGTCTCTGATCCCCGTTCTGTCTACCCTGTCCGGGGTGCTGGCTGCACCCATGAGGACGTTCGCGAGCGCAGTTATCTTCGCGGAGGCATCCCAGCCGTCGAGGTCCAGTGACGGGTCCGCCTCTGCGATGCCCCTTCTCTGTGTCTCCATGATCGCCTCTTCCATCGTGCTCCCGTTCGCCATCTCGGTCAGGACGTAGTTGGATGTGGCGTTGAGTATGCCCTCGAGGCGCACTACCTCGCACCCCTGCAGGGTCTTCTCCGCGAGGTTGAATATCGGCGCCCCGTCCATGACAGTACCCTCGAACCGCAGCTTTACGTCTCGGGACTTCGCAGTCGATTCCAACCTGTCGTAGGCGAACGCTATCGGTCCTTTGTTCGCCGTGATGGCATGCATCCTGCATTGCATCGCGTACGTGATATGGTCTATCGCCGGCTGTCCCGACTCGATGTCAAGCGTCGTGAGTTCCACAAGGACGTCGGCGTCGCAGTTGTCGATTATGTCCAGGGGTGCGAGGTCCACGGACTCCGGTCCGTAGTCCCTAAGCGTCCCATCCCCTTCGACGCAGCGCAGGGCCCTATCGAGGTCCAGGCCCCGGTCGGACATCAGGGAACCGCGTGAGCGGGTTGCTATAGCCAGGACTTCGACATCTAGGCCCTTGTCGCGGACGAGCCACTCGCGCTTGTGGAGCAGCAGCCTCGCGAACTCCTGGCCGACGTTGCCGAACCCGACTATGGCGAGACGGAGAATCATGGTCTGACCTCAAAGCACACTTCGCTGGGGCACTGCTGCAGCCTTCAGAGCTTGGAAAACTCTTCCTTGGCCGCGCCGCATTCTGGACATGTCCAGTCGTCCGGCAGCTCCTCAAACGGCGTCCCTGGTTCAACGGACTGCGTGGAATCGCCGACCTCTGGGTCGTAGACATACCCGCAGACGTTGCACTGATACTTCGCCAATTCCGTCATCGCTCCTCGTATGACGATAGAGGTACTTGACGATGATTGTCAGGCGCCCGTCCCTCGGCGAACCGCAAGGGCCCTTCCGGGTCTCTGGTCGGAGGCGCGCAACGATATTCGGATTGAAGCCTACGACTAGCGCGCTAGTGAGCCCACTCACACATATGAAATCCGCCAGGAAATTGTTCGATTAGATATACTTAAGTACGGTTTCAGGTGTCTAGGGGCGGGGGCGGTCCAGGGGTCGGCTGTGCGTGTTGCCAGCGTTTTGTCGAGGGGTCGCCACGAACGGAAACAGAGATATTGGGTGTTTGCATGAAGGTTAGCCGCTTCAGATGGTTGTTCGGCAAGAACTCCGAGTTCTGGCCGACGAACATGAAGACTGGCATGTGGGCCTGGGTCGGACACAGACTGACCGGCCTCGTCCTTGTCGCCTATGTCTTCTTGCACTTGTCGTTCCTGTCGACGGCGTCGATGGGCGAGGCAGATTTTGACTCGCTGATGGAGGTCACGTCCCAGCCTTTGTTCGTAGCGATGGACTTCCTCCTCATCGTTGTCGTGATCTATCACGCGATGAACGGGGCGAGGGTCGTGCTCTTCGACCTTGGCATAGGGATACGCCATCAGAAGCTCGTCTTCTGGATCGTGATGGCTATCGCCGCCGTTCTCATCGTAGGAGGGTTGTGGGCGCTCTGGGACGTCATCTTCGTCCCCGCAGGAGGAGGTGCATAGATGGCTGAGCGACGCATCGCGACGACCAAGGTCGCGGGGACGTGGGCGTGGTTCTTCCAGAGGCTCTCTGCGGTCCTGCTCGTGGCGCTCCTCGCGATACATCTCTATGTGGACCACTTCATGGACCTCGGCTCACATACTGGCGACGAGCCGCTGATAACCTTCGGGAGCGTCACCGCCAGGCTCGACCAGCTGGTCTATGTGGCGATAGACTACAGCATGCTCGCTATGGTGCTGCTCCACGGTCTCAACGGCTTCAGGACCGTCCTGTTCGACTTCGACATGTTCTCCAAGCGGAAGAGGTACGTCGACATGGGACTATGGGGCCTCGGCATAGGGACGCTCGTCTGGGGGATCATCATACTCTTCCCGTTCATCACAGGAGGCTAACCGGATGTACTACCACAAGATACTGGTCATAGGTGGAGGTCTGGCAGGCCTGAGGGCCGCGGTCGAGGCCGCCCCCCGCACGGACGTTGCGATCATCTCCCAGGTGCACCCCGTGAGGTCTCACTCAGGTGCGGCGCAGGGCGGAGTGAACGCGCCGCTCGCGAACAACCCGAAGGGCAAGGACGACTCATGGGAGAGACATGCGTTCGACACCATCAAGGGAAGCGACTACCTCGCCGACCAGGACTCCGTGGAGTTCATGACGAGCGAGGCCGGGCCTTGCATCATCGAGATCGAGCACTGGGGCTGTCCGTTCTCGAGGACCGACGAGGGCAGGATAGCCCAGAGGCCGTTCGGAGGCGCGGGCTTCCCGCGCACGTGCTTCGCCGCCGACAAGACGGGACAGTACATGCTCCACACGCTCTGGGAGCGGTCTGTGAAGCTGGATGTGCCGCTCTACGAGGACCGCATGATGGTGGACCTCGCGATCGATGGAGACGAATGCAGGGGCGTCGTATGCCTCAACATGAAGACGGGGGAGATCGAGCCTTTCCTGGCAGAGGCGGTCGTGTTCGCCTCCGGGGGAAGCGGGCAGATATTCGCCCGGTCGACCAACGCACTGATTAGCACAGGCTCTGCGCAGGCGGCCGCCTACAGGCGCGGCGTGCCGCTCAAGGATATGGAGTTCATACAGTTCCACCCGACATCGCTCTTCGGAACGAACATCCTAATGACCGAGGGTGCGAGGGGCGAGGGAGGGTATCTGATAAACTCCAACGGCGAGCGGTTCATGTCCAAGTACGCACCGAAGGCAATGGAGCTGGGTCCCAGGGACATAGTGTCCAGGTCGATACAGACCGAGATAAACGAGGGCAGGGGAATCGAGGGGCAGTACGTCTACCTCGACCTCCGCCATCTGGGCAGGGAGAAGATACTCGAGCGTCTGCCTGGCATACGTGACCTGGCGATGAACTTCGTAGGGGTCGACCCGATCGACAAGCCGGTGCCGATCCAACCCGGTCAGCACTACACGATGGGTGGAATAGACACCGATGTCAGCGGTGCCACGAAGTTCCGCGGTCTGTACGCCGCCGGGGAATGCGGATGCGTCAGCGTCCACGGGGCCAACAGGCTCGGAGGGAACTCCCTGCTCGACACGGTCGTGTTCGGCAAGTGCGCGGGCAGGGCCGCTGCGGACCACGTGCTTTCGAAGACCGAGACGAAGCAGG
>CP070732.1:1151822-1172229 GCA_020347565.1 Methanobacteriota archaeon
CGCCCGTTACCTGTTGCTTGTGCACCTCCAAGCTGGGCGGGTCTATCGCGTCGCCAGACGAGTCCAGGTCAACGAGTCCACCTGTATCGAAGACGGTCCAGTTATCCAGGTCTGCGAAGTCCTCGCTGAACAGAGGCGGAAGTTGTCAGACCCGCTCCACACGGAAATCGCATTGCCTGAATCATCCACAGCAACCTGCGGCTTGGCGACAACAGGCACAGAAGTGCCTGTTTCGATCAGCGACGCCGTCCCCCAGCCAATCCCGGCTTCATATCGGTTCGACCAGATGTTGTTGCGAACACCATCGTATTGCTGCCACACAACCATGGCGTTGCCTAGACAGTCGACGGCAGCCTGAGGATATAGTGCGCTTCCCGAGTCATCACTTCCGATGAGCGTCGCTGTCTGCCAGCCGGAGTTCGCGGGATCCTCCAAACTTGTCATAGTCCCGAGGCTCATCAACGATAAAGACACGATGATTACTGCGCTAGGAGAGTACGCTGAAGTCTTACGCACTGTCGTTCCCCTCCTCGAACCACTTCTGAGGTCGATTATTCAAGGGTATCATCTGCAACGAAGACTTGTCGCACGGCGTGTAGTCCGTCCAGGTCAGTATCATTGACGATTGTTTCAAATGACAAGCTTGCACTGGAATGTCGGGTTCACAATCGAGTGATCGCTACAGGTTTGCATTGGCCAACTTGGGGATTTGGATTGCAAACCTGCAGAAGTCATCCCCCTTCAGGACGGAACTCAGAACCTTCGCTTTGAGAGGCTTTCCCAGGATTACCTCCCAAGGCTTCTTGTGGTACCCGGCACTGCAATAACAGAAGGTTGGCGAAATCCGGCGCCCCGTCCTTACTGCCTCCCGAACCCAGGGGCAATGACAGTAGTAGTATCTCCTCATCGTTTCGTCCGTCTCTCGCAGATACTCCTGCGCCATATAGGGGATCTTGGTCTCATAGATGATTTCACCATTTCTGATCCCTCCCATTATCTCCTCGTTTGAGCGTACGAAGTCGACAACGTCTTGATTGATTTCCTGGTTGAAGAAGAGGGTGTCTTCTTCCATATGCTTCGTGAGCGTCTCGACGGCCATCTCATGCCTGGTCTTCAAGAACTCGTCGATGTTCTTCGATCTGAGATATGCCTGCCTTTCCTCTTCGTACCACTCCGGCGGGCCCGCATGAGGCCCAGTCAGCAGGATGTCCCTGCAGGTGGCCTGGTCGACGTTTGCCTCCAGCTGGCTCATGAATCTGTGAGTGATGACGTGCCACCCTTCAGAGGAGTCACCCAGCTTGGGGAGTTCGATTCCGTCAAAGACCGCTTTGCGCTTCGATTCGCCAAGAAGCTGGCGTATGGTCTCCGACAACTGGTCGAGCACGGATATACCGTCAAGCAGCCTGAGGATCGCAATCTCGACCTTCTTGTTTGCTGCGAAGCGAGCATATCTGAACAATGCTATGAGCCGCTCCTCAACGGCCTGCCCTTTGTCCGCCAAGAATCTCACATATCCATCGACATCTTCCTCAACAGTCTCTTCGGCAGAGCGTTCCACGCCTCTGACTGCAAGATACTCTTCGAAATCCCTCACAGCCTCAATGTTGAATAGCACGGCCTCAGGGCTCAGATTCTTGGGAACTCTATCGCTTTCTGTCAGAAACACTCGGAACCCTTTCTCATTCATCTCCCAGCCCGCCTTGAGCCAATTCGGCGCTTGATACAGGGCTTATGACAGCATGAGCCTTTCGGACCGAGGTCCAAGCGGTATTGGTGCAGCAAGGATGCACTCTTATGTCCGGGTCCTAAGACGGCTAGTGTCAATGGCTCGGCCCGGATCGATCTCTCATCGTCGTCAGGTAGAGTCCATGGTCGAATGCCGTAAGTCTCGAAAGAGGTGAACAGAAGGCCCTTCACAGCCTTCACTTGACGCTCGATTCATTCGATTCATGGATGCGCAGAGAAAAGGCCATAGGGGCGGAACAACGGCGAAATGAATATCCGCTCGTTGCGGATTTAGCCATTCGGGCATAGCAAACTGCAAGGAGGTGCTGCATGAAACGCGACAGGGTAGAGACTCTCTGGTGCCCCGAGTGTGAGAAGGTCAAGAAGCGTGTGAGGCTCTCGGGCGGATGCTGTCCAGAATGTCACTATCAACATCTCACTCCTAGGGCTTGAAGGAAGCTGTTCGGTAACTGGTCTGCCACAAAGAACACTTAGGCAATCGTGACTCTCGTGAGAGAAGGCCATAGAGCAGACAAGACATCCTCTAGGAACGCGCAGGAATGGTGATTCGACAGAAAAGAAGAAGAACGATTAGGTCGATTCACAATCTCCTTCCGTAAGGCTGGTTCTGAGGGTCGGAGGGGGAGAGTGTAGAGAATGGGCAACATGAGAGGAATCTGCATCGCAGCAGCTCTGAGCATCACACTGGTGATGCCAGGTCTGTTCATGGTGCAGGGAGTGAGAGCCGAGACTGTTTCGTGGACAATTGGTCTCTACGTCAACGGGGATAACGACCTGGAGTCAAATTGGGACGATGACAGCCTCCCTATGCTGGAGAACATACCCGCCAATGCAGATCTGAATATTGTCGCGGCGGTTGACAGATACGACGAAGATGGGTGCGACCTGGTCGAGATAACGTATGGCAGCTCGGAGGTGGTCGCCTCATATGCAGAGAAGAACTTCGGCGACGGTGCCACGCTCCAATGGTTCATAACTCAGATGGATACGCTGTACCCGTCGGACAACCTGGCGGTAGTGATCTGGAACCATGGTGGCTGATGGAAGTGGGTCAGCTGGGACCAGGGTGACGACGACGACATATACATGCCCGAGCTGTACTCTGCGATATCGAACGCGGGCGTGTACATCGACATCTTGATGTTTGACGCATGCAACATGGGCATGATGGAAGTCATATACGAGGTCTCGTTGACTGGAAATGTTGACAAGTTCGTTGCGTCTCAGGAGAGCGTCCCGGTCCTTGGATTTCCGTATGATGTGATGCTGACACCGCTGGCACAGGATACCTCGAGGACACCGACTCAAGTCGCAGTGGACATGGTGAACGGTTTCGAAACGTTCTATGATCCGCTGTCGTACACCGAGGTGGCTTTATCCGCTGTCGATGTGGCGACTATCACGAACTCGTTCTCCACCATCGATACATGGACCGATGAGATGCTTGACCACGTGTCCCAGTACGCCAAGCCTATAGCCGCCGCTCTCAGGGCGTCGCACTGTGCCTGGTCAACTTCCGAGTATGTGGACCTGGCGGATCTCGGCGATAATCTGTTGGCTCAATCAAAGATCACCGACCCAGGCTTCAGGACCGCGACAACCAACATGGTCGCTTTGGTCGATGATGCGGTGATTGCGGAATGGGGCGCTGAGAAGTGCTTGGATGCAAGGGGTTTCACGATATGGTTCGGTGTGAGATGGGGCTTCAATTGGTACGCAGACCAGTATGAGACCGACTGCCAGTTCGGCACAGACACTTCGTGGTTTGCGTTCCTTTCGGAGTACAACTAGTCCCGCGCACGGTGACGAAAACAGGGGCGAAAGCCCCTTTCCCCAATTATTTCCTCGCCATGGATTTCAGGCTGCCGAAACAGGCATGATGAGACGGCCCTTATGAACCGAAATCGCCCAGCCCAGTCGCTCCGGTGAGTTCCCACCCGGTCGGGCCCACAGGTGAAAGGCCATAGGGCCGGCCAAACGCCTGCGCCCGCATCAGTCGGCACGCACTTAGGGAGGGAAGCCACATGCGGCTCGTCTTACTGGTTCTGACTGGCAGAACATCCCTCTGGAGTATGAGATAATTACTGCAAATCACCGAATCGCCTATAAATATCCGGGAGCTGTTCGACCTCATCATACAGGTCGAATCTGTTGCGGTACGCCAGGGGGCATCAGCCGTTGTGTCAGTGGCTGATAACCGTACCAGAAGGGAGATAGATGTCTGACCCTTTTCAAGGGTTTCGAATCACGCAGGAATACGGCGAGGCTGTGGGAAGGTTCTGTCAAACCAGGCGTGAAGGCGCCAAGGAAGTGAGAGCATGAGGAAGGAGTTCGAGAGCGAGTTGGCAAGAGATATATCTGGACAGAAGAGGAAAACGAAGATGCTGGGCAAGGCATGGATCTCGCTGGCCCTGGGCGCGGTCCTCCTAGCAGGCAGCGCGATGGCCGTCACGGCCAAGTGGACGGGCGGCGATAACGGCGCTGGCGTTGTCAACGGAGACCAAGACCAAATCAGAGACCCGGAGTTGAACCCCGATTGCATCTGCGATTGCGACGGAATCCGTGACAACGACGCTGACGGTGACGGAATCTGCGACGACAAAGAGGACGGCACCTGTCCCAACTGACCCGTCACGGCCTTGAATTGACACAAAAACGCATTGAATGCCAGCCGAGAACGAATATCCTCGGCCGGCGACATTTCTACCTTTGTGCTTCGGCTGGATGCTCCGCTGGAATACGGAATGACCCGGATACGATAGGTGTCGGCAATACAGCCTCGAGAACGACTCAAATTCTGAGTTCCGCTGAGATGAAGCCATATCGGCTGAAGAGAGTTGGCAAGATGTCTCAAGCTAAAGCCCTGTCTGCCCTGACCCTGATTCTGGGCACGGCTTCCGTTAGACTCTTTCAAGCAGGACGATCATGAGGCCGAAGATCATCCTGCGCGTCCTCTACGCTTCAGGCTGGTCTTCCTTCTGAATCTACGCCCTCCGGCATACTGCCGCTGCAGTTGTTCGTTCATCCCTCGCCAGGTGGATAGGAGTGTCCACCGAGCGAACACCAAATCTCGGAACACAGGTTAACATTGTTATCGGTAGTCTAAGTATCCATCCCCTAAATCATCACCAAATGGAATCGATTCTCAATCGCCTCGAACGCAGGAGGGGGCCACCACGGGCAGTGCGAGCATGAGAACGTGCTGAAGGCTTCCCCTCGCATTCCAACAGTTCATGATTCCGTTAACCAGAGAGGCCGTTTAGCGGCCATCCGCGTTGCCTACGACGTTAGCTTAATGTGGCCCTCCTTCAGCGACGAAGTCCGTCATGCTTCGTCCATGGCTGGACACTGCTGGAGCGCGGCCCTGAGAAGAGGCCATGGGGCGGACGAACCCCCAATTGTTCGGGAATACCAATACGGTTCATAACACCGTTTACGAATGTCCCGCGGCAAGATGTGCCCGGGAGTGAGGTGGTCGGCTGAAAGACATAGTGGACGTAGCCTCCGAGGCAGGCTCCTTCAAGACGCTGCTGAAGGCAGCCGAAGCGGCAGGCCTCGTGAGCACCCTTAAGAGTGAGGGGCCGCTCACCGTGTTCGCTCCGACAGATGAGGCGTTCGCGAAGCTGCCCCAAGGGACCATTGAGGGGCTTCTCAAAGACAGAGAGAAGCTCAGCGGCATTCTGAAATACCACGTCGTACCAGGGAAGATGACGGCGCAGAAGGTCGCTGACCAGAGGTCACTGAAGACTGTTCAGGGAAAGGAGCTGGCTGTGGACGTGACTGGAGGTGTCAAGGTAGGCAAAGCTCGGGTCACGAGGACCGACATCGAGGCCAGCAACGGCGTTATTCACGTCATAGACTCAGTTCTCTTGCCGTGAGATCGGTCCGGCGATGCGGGTCCAAACGCTCGAGACGCTTTCCCTTAAACCCCTTACCATCATCTTTTCAAATGCCAACGAGAGTGTGGGTAGCCTTATCTCAGCTCGACATGCAGAATGGACTCCTCTGCAGATTCGTTCTCAATGGATCCACAATTCCAGGGTTTCGAAGGGGCTCGCGTCCTTCACTTGTCCCTCATGCCTGTTCAGAAGAAATGAGCTCAGGTCCATCTCAGTTGCCCCTAAGCTGAAAGCCGCACATCCTGGGAAAAGGCAATAGGGGTGGAGGGGCATAGAGAGGATGGTGAGAGAAATGGCGAAGAAGTTCGAATACAGCCTTCGTGGGGACCGGGCTATGAAGCTCACTCAAATCAAACAGAAGGCTGGAGAGAAGGAAGTCCTCTTTGAGGGGGATCTCAAGAGAGGCAAGTTCTCTGGAGGAGCCTCACTGCCCTTCGTCGGAGATATGACCGTGAGGGGAAGGTACAGAATTGTGGGCGACAAAATCATTGTGACCGTCCTGAAGAAACCAAGCCTCTATACATGGGACCAGATAGACTCCATGATGAAGGGGTTCATAGAGAGCGAAGAATTGCCGGGGTGAAGGACACGCAAAACCCATAGGAGAAAAGGTCATGGGGGCTCAACATCGATTGCGTCCTCCCAGTGTATCGTAGGATCTTCGTGCGATGAACCGCAGATGGGGCTCCACCAGATTTCACTGTGTGCCAAGAGCACCGGCACGTTCTCAGAGAGTACGGCCAATCGTTGAATCACTCACGCGAAGAAGGCGAAGAGCCACCCGGACACAGTGCTCTCTTGGTCGGACGCCGCGCTCCAATTGGGAGCATACGAGTCGACGGCCCTATTCCGAGGTCACCCTGCGCGTCTCTGCCTTGCGGACCGGCTTCTTATCCTAATCCCTTGCCTTCGAGCATGCTGTCGCATAACTCGTTGGTTCGTCTCACGCCAGGCGGATACCAGGGTCCACCTAGCGAATACCAAATCCCGAAACACGGGTTTACATTGCCATGTATTGCTTAAGTATCCCTCTCCTCGGTTATCACTCAGCGAAATCAGCCCTCGACCGCAACGAAGGCAGAGAGGACGGACAGCTACCAGATGACTACAGGTGCGGCGGGGACCGCAGCATTCGAGGATCTTGCATATTCCATTGGGGACGCAAGGGCGTTTTGGAGGCGAGGTCGTAAGAGCGGGAGCGAAGCCATTAAGCCCATGAAGTGATTCAGGTGTGACGGAGGAAGGGCATACGACCGTGGAAGAGGTCGCCGACCCTGAGAAGAAGTCTGTTGGATCAGCTCCAGAGTCAGAAGGGGGATTGAAGCGCCGGCTCAAGCCCCTGATAATCGGAGTCGGAGCCGTGCTGATAATCATTGGTGTCGCGTTGGCGCTCTATGTAGCTACTTACGAAGACGAGCCCTTTCTGATAGCGCTTGCGCCTGCATTCCTTGGCGTCATTATCATCATTGCCGCTTTGCTCGGGAAGAAGCTTTGAGGAGAAGTCGCACAGGCGGAAGAGCGTAAAACGGCAAGTAGAGCCGTGTGGGCAGCAGCCTGCCCTTGCATGGCCTTTTGGGAAGACGATCTCGGAATGGGGATGGATGACGTGGGAAGAAGGAGATAAGGTGAACCTATGGGACGAGGACACGTCTGCCCGGTTTGCCTGGCAAGCGCTCTAGACAGCGGGCTTCGTAGATTGTTGCAGAGACCAGGCCGTCTGCTGGACGGGTACTTCAAGGAGGGGATGAAGGTGCTGGATTTCGGATGTGGCCCTGGATTCTTCACCGTGGAGATAGCTGAGAGAGTTGGCAAGTCCGGATCAGTAGTCGCAGCAGATCTTCAGGAGGGAATGCTCGACATCCTGAGGCGCAAGATACGTGGGACTGATATGGAGGACAGGATCACGCTGCACAAGAGCAGTGAGCAGGGCGTCGACTTGTCCCAGAAGGTCGACTTCGTGTTTGCGTTCTATGTAATGCACGAACTCGAGAACCAGACAGCATTCCTCGATGATTTCCGGATGGCCCTAGGCTCCAAAGGTATGCTGTACATCGCTGAGCCGAAGGCCCACGTTACGAAGCGCGGCTTCGACAGGACCATTGAGAGGGCCGAGACGTCCGGATTCTCTCTGATCGATCGATATTCGACGTTCATGACGAGAGTGGCAGTATTCAAGGCGACCGTCCAGGACTGATGGCCGCTATCACTCGTGCCTGCGTGTTCTCTACCGTCTTCATCTCGCTGATGCTTGTCGTGAGGCTCGGAGCCTCTTGGGTTTGAGAGAAGATCACAGTGGCGGGAGTGCAGGGCTTATGAACCTCGCCTGTCTTCTCTTGTTCCTGGGACCCCGTCAGGCTAGCTACCTCGCAGGAACCATTATATTCGAAAGACCCCGTTCGCCTCTGGGGGGGAATCACTCGAATAGGTGGAGTTCCACCAATGCTACGTCTCGGATTGGCATGTGTGCACCAGGCTGGATTGGATCGTGGGCCCCACGCATCATGAGAGCCTCAAGACGATGGCGAACTGAACAGCTTAGGCTACTGCTCTTTTCGGTCGCCATGTCCATTGTGCTCGTTTCCGCCGGCTTGCTCCAGACTGCCTCACATCCGAGTCGAAGCGTTATCACGGAATACGAAGCTGCGAGCATCGTCGCAGTTGACAGCACGGGTCTCGTGGGTAGATATACGTCAATCGCTGCCGATTCGGGAGGCTCTGCTCATATCAGCTACTATGATTCAGCGAACGGCGATCTGAAGTATGCTACGAACGCTGATGGCGGCTGGGCGCTGAGCACAATTGACAGGCACGGCATTGTGGGCTGGTCCACTTCAATCGCCATCGACGCCGCTGATAAGGTCCATATCAGCTACAAGGACAGCACAAACTCAGATCTGAAGTACGCCACGAACGCGGGCGGCTCCTGGGTCCTATGGGAGGTCGACACCGAAGGCAATGTGGGCTCGTCCACCTCGATCGCCGTCGATTCCGGCGGCTGGGTACACATCAGCTATTATGACTCAACGAATGGCGACTTGAAATACGCGACGAATGCTGGCGGTGGATGGGCTTTGAATACGATCGACAGCGAAGGCGATGTTGGAGGGACGACATCGCTAGCAGTCGATTCGACCGACGTGGTTCATATCAGCTACAGCGATATCACGAGAGGAAGCCTGAAATACGCGACGTTTGCTGGCGGTGAATGGGCATTGAGCACGATTGACGGTGCATGTGATGTGTCCTCGTCCACCTCCATCGCAGTTGACCGTGCCTGCAAGGTGCATATCAGCTACTACGACTCGACCTATGACGACCTCAAGTATGCCACGAACGCAGGCGGCACATGGGCGGTCAGCGTTGTCGATGGCGTGGGCAACGTCGGCACATTCAACTGCCTGGCAATCGATTTGGTCGACAAGGCCCATATCAGCTACTATGACACAACGTACCGTGACCTCAAGTACGCGACGAATGCTGACGGCGGATGGACGTCAAGCACGATAGACAGCTACGATGATGTGGGTTGGCACACTTCCATAGCGGTGGACCGAACCGGCTCCGTCCACATCAGCTACTATGACTTCGCAAACGCCCGTCTGAAATATGCGACATTCTCAGCTTTCTCGGTGTTCGAGCTTACGAACCTCGTGGCGGGCTCGAACCTCGTCTCAATCCCGCTGGCGAACCACGGCTACATGGCGAGCACGCTGCCCGGCCTGTCGTTCGGCGACGCGGTGTCCAGATGGGATTCGGCGACCCAGGCCTACGACAGGACCTACATCGTGGGCATCTCGGGCACCGCCTATGACTTCGACATCGAGCCCAGCTGGTCCTACTGGGTGGACATGGTCACAGCGAAGCCGATCGAGCTGGTCGGCTATGAACCGGCGGGACTGCAGGTCAGGACGATTACCGTCCCGCCCGGAGGCGGGTGGGTCCAGGTCGGCCTTGCGTCTTTGCAGACTACCTGGTGGGCGAGCGACCTTGTGGACATGTACACCGACGGCCTGCTGAAGATGGTGTCCAGGTGGAACACGGATACGGGAACCTACTGCAGCTACCTCGCGGATTTCGGCATGGGCGACTTCCAGCTGAGCCCGGGAGACGGGTTGTGGTTGTATGTCGAGGGCAGCGGCGTTCTTTCCTATGAGCCGTAGGGTCCGGACGCTGCTGGACGGGGAGACGGCAGGCAGGAGCCCGAGCACGAGCCTGGCGTGTCGCGGCCCCACATCCATCCCCTCTGCGGGGACCTTCCGAGCGCGAACCAGCGCTGACACTGTGATGGCGGACGGCGTGATTATGGCAGCCTTCGCCGACTCCAGGCTGAAGCCCTGATACGAAGTGCTCTTGTTGAGTTCATAGGCAACTGCAGGGCTTCGTAGGGACCGAGAGGAAGAGGCTACTGGAGTGGAGCCTGAGGGGCTATTCCCCCTTGGCGAAAGGCTTATGGCCGCATGCTCTGTTCGGCATTGGGGAGCTAATCTTGACATTGGTACAGGCCTGTATCGCACAGAAGGGAGAGCGAGTCATTCTCGTCGGTGACAGACTTGTCACAAGGAACATAGGCACGGACGTTCCTTCCTACGAATACGAGTCGCACAACCGAAAGATCATTCTCAAGGGAATGGTTGGTATAGGATTCGCAGGAGATGTGGTGCTTATAGACAAGTTCGTGACCGAGCTGTCAGGCAAGAGGGACTACAACAGCATCGTCGACAGCATCGCGGAATCCATCAAGAAGGAAGCCGAGAAGGAGACTGAGATGTATGTGAGGTCACGCACCGGCCTGTCCGCCAAGCAGTTCTTTGAGCGCACGGACGCGAAGATACCACCGGAGTATCTGGTCGACGAGGTCTACGAGGGCATAGAGGAGCCCGTGGACATCGGCGCCCTCGTAGCTGGCTACGACAGGAACGGTAATGCCAAGCTCACAGTCGCTGAGGCCGAGGGGGATGTCCTCAACTTCACGAACCTCGGGAACGTGTCGATCGGCAGTGGAAGCACCCTCTCCGGTATATACTTCGACCAGAACCGTTACGATCCATCTATGAACGAGAGTGAGGCTCTCCTGTTTGCCTTCGAGGCGAAGAAGTGGGCGGAGGCACACACCGGCGTCGGCCATTCGACCGACATTATCGTCATCAAGAAGAGAGGGAAGCCGAAGGAGATACTCGAGGGGTCTCCTATGATGGAGAGGATGAATCGAATCTATGAGGAGGAGCGTCGGAAGCAGGAGGAGGTCAGGAGAGGGCTTATCAAGAAGATGTTCCGGGAGTAGGGCTGGGGTGAGCCGCGACGCGCTCCATGTTGAGAGCCATCCGTACTCCCGCGCGTTGAGTTCGACAGTTCCCTCGCTCGCATGAGGCAATAGGAGCGGGGAGGGCCAATGGAAACGGACTTAGCCGAAGCGTAGAATGGAGTGGTCGAGGGCAGCATATGAAGCTTGGCGATGTCGCGGGGCTATATGCAGTAGTAATGGGAGTAGCCATAGCCTCAATGTGGACGGTGCTGATCGGCACCGGCCAGGCAGAGGAGATCGAGACGGAGCCGATTCGCATCTCATTCCACCTCGCGGGAGAGTTCATCACGGCCGCTGCGTTGATCGCAGGCGGACTTGGCCTGATTTTCAACGCGAAATGGGGGTTCACACTCTACTTCGTATCGATGGGTATGCTCTCATACACGGTTGTCGTCAGCCCTGGATACTACGGCCAGGAAGGCGAGTACGCCTTCGTTGTGATGTTCGCCGTATTCATGGCTATCACAGCTCTGCTGATCGCATGCGCGCTCAAGGACGAGTCTCTATTCAGAACTCATTCTCGAGAGAAGAAGCCGTAGGTGGGGATGAGGATGAGGGTCAAGGAAGGGCGTCGTGCAGTCTAGGGCGGCCGTCGGCTCTGTTACCCGTTGATCTGGGCCTGGGCCCTCGCTCCGGAAGTCTCCTTGACGACGAACGCGAGGAGAGCTATGCTGACAGCAATCACCGACGTGCCGACAAGGAAGGTTCTCTGGAAGCCTATCGAGTCAGCCAGCACGCCACCGGTCAGCGGTCCCAGCACCCAGCCGATGTTCCACGTGGCCTCGTAGACGCTGAGCGACCTCCCTCGCTCCTTGCTGGGGGAGATGTCGGCGATGTACGCCATCGCGCCAGTGCCGATCGACACCCAGGCGACCCCTTCGCCTGTCATGATCAATATGTACTGCCATGTCTCGGTCAGGAACGCATAGGATGCGAACACGCAAAGGAATGCGGCTGCTGCGCCGATGAGGATAGGCTTTCGCCCGTATCTGTCGCTTGCCTTGCCGATGAAGGGCGAGAGAACTGCGCCCATGCCCGCACCGAGGGCGAAGAGCGCTCCGACCGTGGACTTCGAGAATCCAAGCTCGTCAACGAGGTATATCGACAGAATGGTGTACACAATCCCCGTGCATATCATCAGCGGCAAGACTGAGACGCAGAGCACGAATATGGCCTTCCTGTGTGGTTCCACAACATTCACCTTCAGTTCAGGCTTCGCTACGAATGAGACAGTCGCGTAGAAAGAACTGCCGCCTCGGAGCTGGGGCGCGCGGGACATGGACATCGGCATCGCTTCGCCCGTCCGCTTGCTCTCAGCGTCTTCGCTAGGATCGGGAGCGCTACGCATATCGACCGCGATGAGTCCCCTTGGGTCGTGCGACGGCGAATCGGCAGCACTCGCCCTCGAGCCGCACAGTCTCTACGGCTCGCAGAGGCTAACCACGGCGTCTCGCAAGTCCCTTGGGGGACAAGGCGTTTGACACGATCTGCTTGAGTATCGTTATCATCGCTGCATGGGTGTCCGCAGATAGGCCGTCGGCGCCCGGAGTCACGTAACCGGTATTCCCATCTATCAGTCCGGCATCCGCGGCCTCGCGAAGGGTACGGAGTTCGGTCGACGCGTCGTGTAGCACGTCTTCGTCCCCGGACATGAGCGCGAGAGTTGCTGCTGTCCCATAGGCACCCCAGTTCGACACAGCTGACACGACCAGGCAGTCCGTCGCGATCTCCGGTGCGATGCCGTCTCCACAGGGGCAGGCACACCTGTCGCCATATGGCACATGATGCCTTATCGCCTCGGAGATCCTGCCCATGCCTATCTCGTTTCCGCCATCTCCTATGCCAACACTCGGTATCCCAGCGGCGGCCGCGCTCCTTATCAGCTCATCGACCTTAGCCATCGATGACGAGGTGTCCGCGCCTCGGGCGTTGTGTATGACACCCTTCCTGTTCGCGCTCCCCTTCTCGACGGCGACGACGGCCTTGGGGTCCAGCTCCTTGATGAGCCGCTCCGATTCTGTCCTGGCTTCTTCCGTGTCGACGGGGAAGCTCATGACCGAGACAGCGTGGAGTGGTGCGGGCGAATCGACACACGCGGACGCTTCCGCGGGGCTCAGGACTGCAAATCCCGCCGCTCGAGCCGTCGCGCTCATTGCCGAGACAAGCTGTTCTTCGACCAGGAATATTGGGACGGCCCCCTTCGAGACGTGCAAGCCTCGAGCCAGCAACGCCGCCCCAGGGGGGCCGTCGAGCTCGCCAATCGCGGGAGTTATCCAGGGGCGGTCGGGCCATCCGGTCGCGAAGAGGACGACGGATCCGCTGCCGACGGCGCCGTAGAGGGTTTCCGCTGCGGCCTGCACCAGAGGTCTTCCCGTCTCCTTCCTCGCAGCTTCGTAGAGGGTGTGCACAACTCCACGTCGGTTCATGTCCAGTGTTATGAGTCTGTCGATATCCTCGGCTGCGCTGGCCACTTCGATGTCCAAGTTCTGCACACTCGTGATGATTGCGATTCTCTACCTTACACATAACTCTTTCCCAGGGTCACGGTGAACGTGGCTCGCCAGCTGCGGAGGATGGCGCCGCTCGCAACGCGCATCGTATGCGGGCTCGCAGCACGGAGCCGGGTGGTTCGAATGGGAACGGCAACCCTGGCCGCCTTGGATGCCGGGTGAACGTGCCGCAAAGGCTATGATGGCCTATGCAGCTGGGGGGCAGCATCGTAAGAGGCGGTCTGCTGGTGTGGACAATGAACAGGAAGAAAGCTTTCAGCAAGTTCCCTGAGATGAGGACTAAGCGCTTGATACTCCGGAAGCCGACGATGAAGGATGCTGAGTGGTACTTCGAGTACTTCTCGACGCCCGAGATTGTATGGGGAGGCGGGGAGCCAGGCCCGAAGAACATGGAGGCTGCCCGGGAGGAGCTCAGGCGGTACATGATCGATCTGTACCAGAGGAGGCGGGGGTTCAGATGGATCATAACGCTGAAGGGAGAAAGCCAGCCGATCGGCACACTGGGCTTCTACAAATGGGTCCCCTCCGCGGGCTATCAGGCCGAGATGGGATACGACCTGGCGAGGGAGTACTGGGGCAGGGGCATAATGACCGAAGCGATGAAGGCGGTGATCGACTTCGGCTTCGAGAGGATGGAGCTGAACCGGATAGAGATCTACATCATGCCCAGGAACAAGCGATCCATCAAGATGATCAGAAACCTCGGCTTCAAGAGGGAGGGGCTGCTCAGACAGCGCTATTTCGACGAATTCGGGAATTTCGCAGACGATGTCCTCTTCTCGATGCTGAGAAGCGATTGGGAGGAGCTGAGAGAGGACTGGAAGAAGTCGCGGTGACATGTAGATCCCACCCCCTTGCAGCCTTCGAGAGGTGAATCTGCCCCGTCACAGTCGGATATGCAGAGACAGTGGACGGCAGTGGATAGATAGTAATGACTACCCAATCGGGTGTCTGGCTCAAGACTCAATTCGCGGTCTTTCGTGGTCATGACCTCGGGGATGCCCGTCGCTGGCTCGGACATATCGGCGAATGTTTGACTGACCTCTCGCCGAGCGTCCGAGTCTGCCTTACGGCAATAGTATGCCTCGGTGGTCTTGGTGCTGTCATGGCCGAGCATGATGGACACCGATTCCAGGGACGCACCGGCGTCCAAGAGCATCTGTCCATATGTCCGGCGTAGGGCATGAGGGCTAAAGGGCAACATAGCCCCCATGCCGTCGTCGGCCATCAACGCCATAGTCTGTTTCACCCACTTGTCTACGGCGGCGGCGCTCACGGGGTTCCTGGGCCGTCGCCGACTCGGGACCAGAGTGTCGACCTCACTCTGAATACCCTGACGGTCGAGCATCGCCTGTCGCTCATCCATGAACCCCAGGACTATGGGCTTCAACGGATCAGGTACAGGCAGCACTCGCTTACGGCCATACCGATGCTCACCTTTTGGATGCCGTACCGTGAACTCCCACCTGAGTATGTTTAAGTCGTCCCTGTGGGCTCGGCGCAATTCATCACGCCGTACCCCGGTGTAGGCACACATGGCAAAGAAGAACTCCGCACATGCGCCCGTGTAGCCACCTATACGCTTGGACGCCCGGAGAATGCGCGATACCTCTTTTGCCGATAAGGCGTCCTTGCGTTCGGCCCTTCCGCTCGGGAAGATATGGGGCTGTCTGGCCTTTAGATGGCTCAGCGCGGGATTGCCAACGAAGTCCAACAGGTTGCCGAGCGTAGATAGCCGCTGTCGCTGGGTGGCATGGGCAACTCCCCTCTCCGCCCAGAGCGCCAACAGCGCCGTAGGCTCGGCGTCCGTCCAGTCCTTGGGGTTCGCCGATATGGGGCATGGAACCCCCCTCTGGTTGGCGTTCTGACGCTCTCTTTCGAGTATGGCCTCGAAGTCTCTCGCTATGCCACCCAGTATGCTCCGACGGGACTTACGCGTCGTGTCGATGAGATATTGGTCGTTGGCGTCCATGTACCTGTTCACCCAAGTCCTCAGAGGGTAGCGGCCCATAGGCCGAGCACCCCCTCTGCCTCTCTTGCCCTTTCGTTTTCCACCGAGAGATACCTTGCCGACTCTCCCAGTCGCATTGGTATCCTCACTAGGGGCATTGGCAGGACTTAACGTAAATCTATCGGACATTTCTTAGGCCGGAGGGAATCTAGACCGAATCCCTATCGCCATCCACCCCCTCGTTTCTTAGACGGTTTAGAATCGTCTGATGCGACACCCCAAGCTCGTTTGCGATCTTCCTGTATCCGAGGCCTTGAGCGCGTAGTTCGGCGATTCTCGCGCTATCTACGCTCACTCGAGGACGGCCCAACGTCTTACCTTGCGCCCTCGCCCGTTGCAGCCCTGCCTTGGTCCTCTCAATTATGAGCGACCTCTCAAACTCAGCGATTTCCCCAAGTATACCGAAGAGAAGCCTGCCCGTAGGAGTGTTGGTCGAGAATGCCTGTTCCGCACATTCGAACTTGACACCCCGCCCCTCGAGCTCGGCGATTATCTGCTTGAGGTCCAGTGACGACCGGGCTATTCGATCTATGCGTGTAGTCAGAACCAGACTGAACCGTCTAGCCCTCGCATCATTCATCATCCGCTTCAGCTCGGGACGATTAGCGTCAGCACCAGATGCTTTGTCCACGTAATGTCGGTGAATCTCCCATCCGCGCTCGTTCGCGTAGGCGACTAGACGCATGAGCTGATTCTGAGGGTCCTGGGAATCGCCCAGCCTTTCCAGACCACTGATGGGTGTTCATCGTGAAGCTTTTCAAGTACAATCTTCACGGAGACCCTGAGAAGAAATTCCAGGAGATACAGTCACTGGCAAAGACAAAGGGTGTGATCCTGATTGGAGATTCAACAAGCGCAAGATTCTACGGCGTGTTTGAAGGAAGCTACTCGAGGATAGGCACGGCAGTCACTGTCACGGTCACGAGCAAACCGTCAATCGTGTCATGGCAAGTGATTGATTCAATGCTTAGGGACTTCATTGAGTCGTCGTGAGAGAAGCCCTTAAGCCGTCGGAGACAATCCCAGACGACGGAGAATGGTGTGACACCGGAGGAATGTCCTGCAATGGCCGATTGAATTCATTGGGCCTGGAGATGTGTCAGGAATGGTAGAGGTGGAGAAAGTGAGTCGCGATAGGCAACCGTAAGTCGCGAACCAAAGCAAGAGAGGTATCCAGATGGTTCTCAAATCTATCAGGACATACAAAGAGCGGATTCAGCAGGGCAGGGCCGAGCTGTACCTGATGAAGGCAATCCCACACGCGACCCTCCAGTTCCTGGGACCGATCCTGGTCCATCAGGCTATACGCAAACAGAAGAACCTGACGAAATCGCACAGGGGCCTCGATGACGCCGTCGATTTCGCGTTCACCTTCCGGTACCTCACCTGTGGAATGTCATTAGTCCAAGACAAGAGGGAGATTCGTACGCTCCTGGACCTCCTCAACGACTTGTCGCCAAAGAACTGTCTTGAAATCGGGACTGCCGGTGGCGGCACGCTCTTTCTGTTCTCAAGGGTGGTCCACGAGGATGCAAAGCTCCTCAGTGTAGACTTGCCGGGAGGGCGGTGGGGGCTTGGATACCCATATTGGAAGATTCCATTTTACAGGTCCTTCGCACGAGCCGGTCAGGAAATCATCCTGATTCGACACGATTCCCACAACCCGACCACGTTTGAAAGGGTGAAGGAAGAGCTTGCAGGTGAGAAACTGGACTTCCTCTTTCTCGATGGAGACCATACTTACGAAGGAGTGAAGAAGGACTTTGAGATGTACTCCCCTCTCGTGAGGAAAGGCGGTTTGATAGTCCTACACGATATTGTCCCGAATCCGTCGGACAAGGATGTCGGCGTATTCAGATTCTGGAATGAGATCAGGCAGGATTACGAGCACAGCGAGATTATCGAATCGTTGCAGCAAGGATGTCTTGGAATCGGAGTACTATACTGCTAGCGCTGCCCTCTCTCGGGGCACCAGTTATGCCGGTTGACTCAGAGCGAAACCTTGGCTATTTCCGACGAACATGGGCCTTTTCTCACGACGGACAGAAGTGGAATTATGTCCCGCCCCTATGGCCTTTTCCCACGGTCAGAAGTAGGATTATGTTAGATTTCTCTCCCATCACCACGGAACGAGTGCAATCTCCAGATGCGTTGAAACGAGGTGTTACCTTCAACACGCTCCTTCAAGGTTATTGTGTCCTCAGTCGCTTACGACGTACGACAGGACTTTGAGTCGATCGTGTAGAACCTTACGAACGTTAAAATACGCTTACAGATATCCCGGAATGGGTGGTTTCTGTGAGGGAACAGGTTGACATTGTGTCTACGGAAAGAAGAATGCATAGGTCGACGACTATGGTCATAATCATAGCGTTGGCGTTTCTTCTGCCTTCGCTGTTGATGTGCTCCTCAGAGTCTCTTGCAAAGGGACCCGCCCCGAAATGGGATCTGATGGTTGAAGACCTTTGGTGGGAGACACCGCAAGAAGGAGAGTTCGGTGAGGGGGACACGGAGGAGTACTGGGTCCCCGCAGGTGCCCCTGTGAGGGTTTTCGTCAAGATCAAGAACATCGGTCAGGATGATATCCCCAACAGTCCTCATCTGACAATGGTAACGACGATCTCCATTGATGATGACTTGAAGTTCACTCATTCTCGCTCAGGTCAAGGGCTGGACAGCGGAGAGAGTTATGAAGTCATGGCTGATTACGATGACTCGCAGTGTTGGATTTCTGGCAACTGGTGGACCCACACCTATGAGGCCGAAGTGGACGGCGTGTATGATCAGGATTACGACAACAACGTGAAAGAAAGAGGCTTGACTTCCTTTGAGACGTATTGGACATTCATTCATTATGCGTGCGCAGGCCCCTCCAGTGATCCTTTGGACAACCCAATTGAATACAATCTCCAGAACATGGGTACACTTGTCGGGTCGAACGAGATTGTCAGCATTGTGGCACTGGTCGATTGGACAACATATAATGGCGGTTACACTAAAGCATACTACATTACGCAGGACCCCTACCCGCCAGATGGTCGTATAGAGATTCCCCTAAATCACATTAACCCTGCCTGGACGGGCAACGAACTGGACATGAGCGACCCGCAGACCTTGGTAGATTTCGGCTTGTATTGCGTCAATCGATTCACCGCCGATAAGACGGCGTTGTCGATGCAGGGCCATGGAGGGGGCAAAGCTGGCACCATGCAGGAGGCAAACTTGCAATTGATGAGTATTGGCGAGTTTGGCGATGCGGTCTATTCTATTCACCTTGACTTGGCGCCTAACCGGTTTGAACTCCTTATCATGGACTCATGCCATATGGGTATGACAGAACTGGCCTATGAGGTCTATAATGAAGTTGACTATCTCGTTGCGGCGGAATGTGACACCATAGCCTATTCCGGTGATGGGTCGCTCAGGTGGAGGGAGATACTGGAGTACATCATCAACACAAATCCATATGCAGGCGGCCTTACTGTCGGCGACAAGCTCGTTGTCGACTACGTTCAGCACTGGAGGAATAGTTGGCTGTGCGAACTCTCCAACATGCTCGCGAATATTCGGTGTGCCAACATACCTGAGCTAGCGACAAGAGTCTCCGCATTCTCAGACGCTCTGCTGGCGATAATGTCTCCCGACACCAGAGCAGCGGTGGCAAACGCGATTGCCGCGACTCAGGAGTATGATGACAGAAGCTTTGACCTTGTCGACTTCACAGAGGAAGTCGAAGCTCGTATCGCTGATACAACTGTCGACAATTGCGCTCAGGACATTCAAGACTACATGGTAGAAGACGGCCCGGTCGTGACTGAGATTGAGATTGATTCAGATGGCGGTGATATGGATATATCTCAGGCACATGGATTGGCAATCTACATCCCAGAGAATTTGGCGTTCATGGATGTCACCTACGATAATCGCGGTCCATGGTGGTTCTATGAGAATTATCATTGGGACGACTTTCTCGTGAGCTACTTCGGCGGCCGCGGCACGTTGTTCACGGAGAACTTTGCTGATCTCGACGACTGGACTACCTTCGGAGACGGCGGGTTCCTTGGACTCGACTTCTCCGGTGATGCGATAAACCCGCCCAGCTTGGAGGCGCACAAGCAACAGGTGACGGGCGAAACGAGAGCCTACCGAGAGTTCACCACGCAAGCAGGGAACTTCTACATTGAAGCAAGGATGAAGGTCGCGACCATGTGCTGGGGCAGTGAGGGATGGGCGTACTTCACTATCGGCGCGGGATCAGCGGCATCAGTGACGTTCTGCTTCCAACAGGGATACCTCAAGTGGTACGAGCAGGATGACCAGCACTTCCACAGCGTGATGGCGTTCTCTGTCGACACACCATATCTGATCGGCTTTGACATAAATGTTCAGGCGGGGACGTATGACATCTACGTCGACGATGTGCTCAAATGGAATGATGCAGAGCTGAGGCAAGGGACAGGTGTACCACTTGACCGAGTGACCTTCCAAGCAGGATGGCTCGACCTCTGCTACGGCACTCATCTGTGGGCGGACGATGTCATGCTGGAGGGACGGTAGCCCACGACAGGGCGGTCAACACACACACTGAAGGACTGGCGCTAAACCATTTCCCTCTTCCATTTTCCGCACGCACGTGCGCGGTCCGTGCGAGGCTGAGTATCTGAAGTCGAAGAACGCACACCTTCTTTCTCACTCTGTCAACTCTACTTCTTGAGGCCCGCCTCTGTGCTGAGAATAGACAGAGGAGTCAGAAAGAGACCGGACGGACCAGGTTGAGGACGTAATCTTGGTTACGTTATGCGAGGTAGTGGACGTAAAGGGGCTTATGTCCTTCACCTGGCTCTTATACCTTTATAAAGGGTATAGGACAGAATCCTGCTTATGTTCACTGATGCAGAGTCATCCAATGCACATGCCCTAAAGTCTCTTCCATTCACCA
>CP070732.1:1172329-1209481 GCA_020347565.1 Methanobacteriota archaeon
AGAGATTGAGAAACCAACTCCAAAGGCGAATGAGGTGTTGGTCAAGATACACGCTACATCAGTGACTGCAGCTGACTGGCGTATGAGGAAACCTGACCCATTCTTGGCAAGAATGATGAATGGTATTTTGAAACCCAAGAAATTCAACATTCTCGGAATTGAATTAGCTGGAGTGGTCGAAGCAGTAGGTGAAGAAGTAACTAAGTTCAAGCCTGGCGATGAGGTATTCGGAGAGATAATCGGCGGAAGCGAGAGGGAGACGGACAACGCCCTCATAATCGAGAGGCTGCAGGAGAAGGGCGAGAGCCTAGACAACTACGAGTGGTACCTCGATCTCAGGAAGTACGGTTCAGTCCCGCACGCCGGATTCGGACTGGGGATGGAGAGGATCGCTACTTGGGTCTGCAGGCTGGAGCACATAAGGGATTCCACGCCGTTCCCCAGGACGGTCGCCAGGGTCTATCCGTAGCCCTCGCCCTACGCGCGTGACCGATGCTATAGGTCCGTCATTCTCTTGCAGTAACGGACGTACACGTCGACCCCCTTGGGTATGCTGGAGACGTCGATCCATTCGTCTATCATGTGGGCCTGCTCCGGCTCGCCAGGGCCGCAGACCATGAGCGTCGAGTTGTCTTCCTTGAACATGACCATCTCAGTCGCGTAAGGGACGCCCAGGATATGCGCATCAGGGCCCACGATCTCATGCAGTGTGGTCACTGCCGGCAGCTCGGGGTCGGTCCCGACAGGTTCCAGGAGGTGCATTACCTTCAGCTCGTAGCCGGAGTCTCCGAGGCGCCCTCTGACGGCGGACAGCACGTCGTCGCCAGACATGTCAGGTGGGAAGCGGGAGTCAACATGGGCCTCGCACGAATCCGGTATGACGTTCACCTCCGAGCCGCCTCTGACCACGTCGACGCAGACCGTGAGGTCCTCCATGGGGTCGTCAGGGACCTTCGCGAGGTCTCCCATCCTGCCGAGGACCGCGATCATCTTCGCGACGTCGTTCTCGCCCAACGCCGGGGTGCTGGCGTGTGCGCTCTTGCCGCCGGTCTTTATGGAGAACTGTATGAGCCCCTTCTCGCGGACAACGACGTCGAAGTTCGTAGGCTCGGCCACAAGCACGGCTGGCGCGTCCTTCAGCAGATGCGCCTGGGCGACGGCCAGCGCACCGTTCATGGAGATCTCCTCGTCGAGTGTGAGGCAGACCGAGAACGGCACGCCGTCCTTCACGAGCTGCTCCGCCGCAAGCAGTATAGCCGCGCACCCTCCCTTCATGTCGCATGTGCCTCGGCCGTACATTCTGCCGTCAACGACCTCCCCCTGGCCTCTCGTCCAGCCGCTGCCGAGAGGGACGGTGTCCAAATGCCCGGAAAGCACGACCCCGTCGTCTCCGTGGCTGGCGAAGATGGCCGGCCTGTCAGAATCTCCGTATCTTCCGGGCTCGAGACCCAAGCCTTCCAGTCTTTCAGTCACGAACGCCGCGAGCGGGAGCGCTTCGTCCTCTCTGGAACTCCTGAGCTTCACCAACGTCCCGAGCAGGCTCTCCGCCTCTCTCAGCAGGACGCTCATCCCTTTCCAGCTCCCCTCGAGATGTGCTCCGCCAGCTTGACGAGCAGCCGAGACAAGTTGTTGACGTCCTTTAGGCTCGCACACTCGGTCGGCGAATGGGTGTACTTCATCGGTATGCCCAAGGGCATCGCGAGCGCATCGAACTCCTGGATCGCTGCGCCGTCGGTCGCGCCGCCTCCGGAGCCGTACTGGATCGGTATCTTCGACTTCTTCGCGACCTCCTCTACCATCTTCCTGAGCTTGGGTGAGGCGATCGCCGCGCTGTCGAGCATCCTCATCGCGGGGCCGCCGCCCACGAGTATCCTCTCGTAGGTCTCGCCCTGCATCGGTCCGTCGGTGGTGGTCATCGTGTCCACGGCGAAGACGTAGTCCGGCCTGAGCGTGAACCCGATCACCTTGGCTCCGCGGAGACCTATCTCCTCCTGCACGCTCCACACGAACGACAGCCTGGCAGGCAGCTTCCTGTCTTTCACCTTCCTGAGCGCGTCCAGCAACGCGGCGCATCCAGCTCGGTCATCGATTCCTCGCGCACATATGACGTCCTTGCCAACGTACGAGACGTCCTTCTTGAGAACCATCGCGTCGAGCACCCGGATGCCGAGCCTCTCCGTCTCCTTCCTGCTTCTCGTGCCGACGTCCACCCTGACGTCCTCCCAGCTCACGACCTTCTTCCTGTCGTCGCTCTCCGTCATGAGGTGCGGCGGCTTCAGCCCGAGCACTCCCGTGACGATGCCCTTCGACGTCTTGATCTCCACGACTCTTCCGACGAGCGTGCGGTCGTCTATGCCCCCCACCTTGCGGACCCTGAGGGAGCCATCTTCCTCCATGCGCGTGACCACCAGCCCAAGCTCGTCCATATGGGCGATGAACACGATATGCGGCCCCTTCGACCCAACGGTCGCGATCAGGTTGCCGATGTTGTCCTCCCGGGCCTCGCATCCGATCGCATCCACTTTGGCTCTCAGGTATTCTCTGATGTCGTCCTCGTAGCCGGACACCCCAGGTACTCCTATCATCTCCTCGATCAGCTCCTTCATCTCTGTTCTCTCCTAACAAACGGCGTCTCGACGATCCTCGCGGCCGCCTTGGCGCCTCTTACGTCTATCTGAATCTCCGTCCCTGGGCTCGTGTGGTCGAGCGGAACATAGCCCAGGCCTATGCCCGCCTTCAGCACGGGTGAGTGGGTCCCGCTCGTCACTCTCCCGACCGTCGTCGAATCGATTACGATGTCGTAACCGTGTCGCGGCACCTCCCGGCCGTTCATTCTGAACCCCACCAGCGTCGAGAACCCTCCGGCCAAGCGCTGCCGCTCGACGGCCTCTCTGCCTATGAAGTCGTGGCCCGGCTTGACTACCCATGCAGGCCCTGTCTGAAGGGGGGTCTGTGTTCCGTCGAAGTCCATCCCGGAAAGCAGCAGCCCCTTCTCGAGCCTGAGGGTGTCGCGCGCTCCCAGGCCGACAGGCCGCAGCCCTTGCTCCCTCCCCTTGTCCAGCAATGCCCTCCAGAGCGCAACGGCCACTTCGTTCTCGCACACCACCTCGAACCCGTCCTCGCCGGTGTATCCGGTCCTGGATAGGAACGCGGGCGCGCCGCTTCCGCCCGCCGCTCTCGATACTCTGCCCTTCAGTAGCTCCGTCGAGGCTTCGGCTGACAGCCCGATTCTGTCGAGCTCCACGAACGCCGCCCGGAACGGGCGGATGGAAGAGACGTCCGCAGTCGTCGTTTCCGATACGACAGAGGCCGCTGTCGGGCCTTGGACGGCTATCGCCGACAACGCGTCCGACAGGTCGATCACCTCTGCCCCTTCAGCGTGCGACCCTATCCAGGCCAGCATCTTCGATGTGGTAGCAGCGTTCGGGACGACTAAGAACTCATCTTCACCGGTCCTCGTGACGATGGTGTCGTCTAGTATCCTGCCTTCGCTGTCCAGGATGTGCGAGTATACGCACTTGCCTATGGCTGCCGTCGCAACGTCGTTGGTCATCAGGCGCACCATCGCATCCTGCGCACCGTCGCCCGTGACCATCACGTTCCCCATGTGAGACACGTCGAACGCCCCGCAGCGAGACCTGACGGTCAGGTGCTCGTCGATTATCGACGAGTATTGTAGCGGCATGTCCCAGCCGGCGAAGGGCATCATTCTGGCCCCCAGCGAAACGTGCTCAGCGTAGATGGGCGTCCGGTTCATGGCGGCCCTGATAATGTTTGCAGTCCAAAAGCTTTGGCAATCGGCGGCGCAGCCCTTCCCTTCTGCGCCAGACTGATGACGAGAATCACCTGTACTGGTCTATCAAGCTCATCAGGTCCTTTTCGAGCGCAACGCTCATCGCTGGCTGCTCAATGACCTCGACGTTCCGTTCCAGAAGCGCGAGTTCCTTCTCGCTGAAAGCGCTGGGGCTGATCGGTATGACGACGGTCGACCTGCTCTGCATGACCTGCTCGTTCACATGCTCCATGAACCGCAGTACCTGCTGGAAGCCATTGTTGATCACGAGATACTCGAGTCCGTCGACGATCACCATCGCCTTCTCGTACCGCTCGACGAACGACGATATGATTGTCGCGAGCGTGCCTATGCTCGTCGGGTTGTGGTGGCTGTCTCCCGGCGTATGGCTAAGCCATATCACGCGCGTGTCGCCCAGGCTGAAGGTCTCCCTCAGTTTCTGGGGGAACTGCCTTGTCACGCACAGCCCTGGGGTGCCGTCCGAGACCTCGTTCTCGAACAGTGCAAAAGCGAGGAACGGCTTGCGCTCCCTGACTACGTAGCATAATCCTGACTCCAGGTCCACGAACTCCAAGGCGGCTTTGTCCTCGTTCAACGGCCCTTCCCTCGGCGGTCAGGATGACAGGAGCGGCGTTATATAAACATGCTCACGGATTCCGCGTTCGTGCTTACAGCAATGCTCATTCTTCGGCATCCAGCACTTGGCTGACCTTCGACTCGAGCACTTTTGCAGGTATATCAAGGAGCTTGATCACAGTGGTCTTGCCCGATATGCCCGGGCCGCTCTTCTTCGCGCTGACGATGCCAAGCGTGTCCAGGTCCTTCATCAACCCCCAGAAGGCCGTGTGCGCCCTCGGCTTCTCGTCGCGCTCCTCGCACGCGACCTTGTACGCCGCCTCGACCTCCCTAGTGGTCACGAACGCCTTCCCCTTGGAGCTGCAGGCGATCGCGAGGAGCGTCAGCTTCTGGTGGAGGTCGAGGTCCACGAGCTTGGACTCCGTTATGGAGCTGTACGCCTCCGCCTTGGCGCCCCTCACGTGCTCGACGGACATCTCGTCGACGCCCTCCTCGTCGGCGAGCATGCCAGCCTTCTCCAGGATCTCGATGGCGAACCGGGCATCGCCCCATTCGGAAGCCACCTCGGCGACGAGGTCGACGGCGTCGTCTCCGACAGCGCCCTCGTGGAACGCCAGGTCGGCTCTCTGGGTCACTATGTCCCGCAGCTCCTCGTGGTTGTACTTGCTGAACTCTATCAGATTGGTCCGCTTGAACGTGCTGGCCGACGCCGCATCCATGAGGTCGAGGACGTTCCTCTGAGATATCAGTACGAGCGATATGTGCTCCCTCGCTTCTACCTTCTCCTCACCGAAACGCGTGAGCTTGTAGATGATATCTGGCCCGGCCTTCTTGAGTAGCACATCCGCTTCGTCCAACACTATCACGAGGTGGACCCTCCTCTTCTCAAGGTCCTTCCTCAGTATCCTGAGCATCTCCGTTATCGAGAAACCCCTGTCCGGGAAGTTGGGCTGGAAGTGGTTCACCACCTGGAGGATCACGCTGGACTCGCTGTTCCTCTGCCTGCAGTTGACTATCGTCCAGTCGATGGCCTTCTGGTGCTTCTCGCCGTACTCCTTCAGGTCTATGCAGAAGCGTTTCGCCGTCGCCGTCTTGCCGGTGCCGACGCTGCCCACGAGGACCGCGTTCTGCGAGAAGTTGGAATCGAGGACCGGCCTGAAGAGCATTATGAGCCTCTTCATCTGGTCGTCCCGGTGCACCAGCTTCGGCGGCACATAGTCGAACGAGAGGGTCCTTTGGTCCTTGAATACGCTCTTGCCTATCGTGTCCCACATCCTGTTCAGCCTGGCCAGCCTTCGCTATTGACTTCTCCGTATTTTAAACGATTTGCAGCGCCCGCGAGGCGTCCGCGGGGCAAACGATTTATGCTAACACCGCGGTCGAAGGGCAAGGTGATTGCCACGTCTTCGGATGACGACCTCGTCAACTCCATACTCAAGGGCACCAAGGCCATGATGAGTTCGGAGACCATCCTCGTGGACGCAGTCCAAGACCTCGTTCGCGACGAGGTCAAGAGGCATATAAGACTGAAGATCGAGTCAGATCCGGAGCTGAAGCAGGAGCTGACCGACGCCGTCAGGATGCTCATGGATGCGAAGGTCCACGAGGCGATTGCGGTGCTCAGGCTTGCGAAGGGCGGGGCGAAGCTCGGCCTCGCCATGGTGCCGCCGGAACTGAGGAAGGAGATGGGACAGGAACTCGTCGGCATGTTCGAGCAAGAAGTGAGCAGAATGCTCGAGCACGAGTAGCCGGAGCGATTCGCCTCCGCTGTTCATGCGCTGGAGCTGCGTCTGCGACCGCGGCACGTGCGCCAGGCCTCGGCGAGCCCCGCAGGGCTGTTCGGTCCCAGCGCCTTAAGCGATGGCTTCAGCCGAACAGTGCGCTCAGGCCAGCCGCAGCTTCCTCTTCCGAGACCTTCTCTTCCTTCTTCTCCTCTTTCTTCTCTTCCTTCTTGTCCTCGGGTCCCGCGGCGGCCGGTGCCTGCGGAGCGGCTGCGGGAGCGGCGACGGCAGTCGCAATTGCCTCGTCGATGTCCACGCCCTCCAGCGCGGCGGTTAGCGCCTTGACACGGGCGGCATCGACCTTGACGCCTGCGGCCTTCAACACTTTCGTGATGCTCTCCTCTGTCACGGGCTGCTTCGCCGCGTGCAGGACCATTGCGCTGTACACATACTCCATTCCTATGCCTCCTTCAATCAGATTATCCGAACAGGGCGCTGAGGCCGGCGGCGGCCTCCTCCTCTGAGGCCTTCTCGTCGTCCTTCTTGCCCTTGTCGTCCTTCCTGTCTTCCTTGGCTGCGCCGGTCGCCGCCCCGCCCTCGCCCTTCGCCGGAGCCGCAGGGGCTCTGCTGAGCGCGGCCTTGAGGTCATCATCGAGCGCCTCGGGGGCCTTCGACGCGAGGGCAATCATGCTCGCTCTTGCCTTCGCCAGCGCGAGCCGGACGGTCTCGCTGTTCATGACGCCGGCGTTTGCCGCCAGGTTCAGTGCGCTGAAGTGAGCCTTCGTGAGCAACGGCTTCGTCGAGACCTCGTTCGGATGGCCGATGAACACCGCGAGGTTCAAAGCCTCTGCGGCGGCCGAGCGCACCTTACCGAAATACTCCGCATCATCCACAACGAGGACGTCCTTCTCGAACACGACGCCGTCCTCGAACGCCGCGCGGAGGTCGAGGCCGACGGTGATCGGGAATATCTCGAGCTTCGAGAGCACGAGCGCAACCTCCCTTGAGATCTCATCGCCCTCCTTGACCAGTAACTTGTCCCTCTTGATTACGACCTTGCCCTGCTCGATCGCCGCGGGGAGCCCCGCCTTCTGGAGGTCGCCCACGATCGGCCCGGGCTTGAAAGGCGTGTCGCCCGCCTTGATCTCGATGTCCTCGGGGCTGATCTCTCCGCCCCTGGCGGGCATCTTGGTCTTCGTGGCGTCCAGCTGCTTGAACAGCCTGAACGGGTTGAGGTCCGAAGTGACGAGGGCACACTGGCCGTCGACCGCGCCGACAAGCCCTTCCATTCCGCTGCGCTTCTTGCCCGCCTCCTGGAGCGCCAGTCTGGCGAGCGAGTTCTTGAGCATGGTTATCTGCGCCTTGTCCCTGAGGTTGGAGCGCATCGTCTGGAATGCGGGCGCGGGCACGCCTCTAACGTCGATGATGCCGACCACCTTGGTCTCGCCGAGCTTCGAGACCAGGCTCGCCACGGCATCCTTCTTCCACGGAGCGACGTGAGCGGTCATCTCAGATCACCTTGTAGGATGGGCCCATGGTCGTCTTGACATAGGCCGAACGGATGTTCTGCCTCCCCCTCTCCAGCCTGGTCGTGATCCGGCCAAGGACCACATCGAGGTTCTCCGCCAGCTGCTCAGGGGGCATGTCCTTCGCCCCTATGGGCATGTGGAACGTGAGCTTGTCCCTCGTCCTGACGGTCACGCTCGTCCTCAGCTTCTCTATCACAGGCCTCGGATCGGAACCCGGGGGAATCGGCTTAGGCATCTTGCCTCTCGGAGCAAGTATGATTCCGAGCCGCTTGCCAATGGTCGGCATGAGCGGCGCCTCGGCGACGAAGAAGTCACTCGAACGGGCAAACTTGCGCGCCTTGGCCTTGTCGCCCGCGAGGTCCTCTATGTCCTCAGGCTGGACGACGACGTCGGCGACGTCCTTCGCCTTGACCGCCATCTCCGAGCCGCCGAAAACGCCCACCTTGATGCGCTTCCCCCGGCCATGTGGGAGGATGATGTCCTCCTGTATGCGGTTCCTGGGATTTGACAGGTCGATGTCCCTCAGATTGATCGCGAGATCGACGGTCTCCACAAAATTGCGCTTCTTCGATTCCGCCTGAAGCTTCTTGATCACGTCTATGAGATGCTGGTCTGTCACTCGGCATCCCTCCAGTGTAGTGCGTGCGAGCACTCGGCTCTCCTACACTTCTAGGGAGGTGAGCGAATGCGCGGACGGTTTATAAGCCTTTTGGGCCTGCCAAGCCTACCTGGCGCAGGGCCACCCCCGCTGGCCGGCATTTGCCGCAGACGCATTGGCAATGATTTAACCCCTTCGACTGCAATCCCGTGCGGACTGCTTAGGAGGTACCGCGCTTGGCGAGGAAGATCGTCATTGTGGGCGGTGGTTGTGGTGGGGGAACAGCTGCCCAGTTTGCTCGAAAGACCGACAGAACGTCGGAGATAACGATTGTGGAGCGAGAGATATACCCTCAATATTCACGGTGCGGGCTGCCGTACGGGATATCCGGGATAATACCTGAGCTAACGAACCTGATCGAGGCCCCGGAGGAGCGCCTGCGGAAGAGCAAGATCGACGTGCATCTCGGATCGACCGTGACGAAGGTGGACGCCGGCGGCAGGGTCGCGCACGTGTCGAAGCACGACGGTGAGAAGCTGGAGCTGGAGTACGACTCGCTCATCCTCGCCACTGGCGCGAAGGCTGTCGTACCACCGATCAAGGGCACGGTCGTGGAGGGCGGGCCATCGGACGCCCTAAAGGGCGGCGTCTATGTCCTGAGGACGATAGAGGACGCCAAGGGAATCCAGTCGCTCGCGTCGAAGGGCAAGCGTGCCGTCGTCATCGGTGCGGGGCTGGTAGGCCTGGAGGTCGCCGAGGCGCTGCTGATCCGCGGGTGCAAGGTGACGGTGTTGGAGTACTTGTCCAACTGTATCCTCGCCATGGTGGACGATGACATGGCTCAGATGATGGCGGACGCCCTGGCGAAGGAGGGCGTCAAGATGTTCACGGAGTATGAGGCGACGGAGATCCTGGGCGAGGACAAGGCGAACTGCGTCGTCGCCAATGACAGGAAGACAGGCGAGGAGCGAACGTTCTACGCGGACGTGATAGTCTTCGCTACAGGTCAGAGAGGCGAGACGGCGCTCGCTAAGGACATTGGCTGCGTCACAGGGCCCACGAAGCAGATAACGGTCGACGACCGTTGCGAGACCAGCGTCAAGGGCGTCTACGCGGTGGGCGACTGCACCGAGTATCCAGAGTTCATAACGAACGAGCCTACGGTCAGCGGCCTTGGCACCATAGCCGTCAAGATGGCAATCGTGGCGGGCGTCAACGCCGCGGGAGGCGACGACCGGCTCCCGAGGGGGTTCCTGCAGACCAGGGCGACGGAGCCGTTCGGATGCCAGGTTGCCGCCGTCGGGCCGACCACGGCCCAGCTCGAGCAGGCGGGGATGAAGCCGCTAATAGGCAAGGTTCGCGGGTTCACACTCCCGGACTACTTCCCAGGGAGGAAGGAGATATACGTCAAGGTGCTGGCTCACCCGGACAACGGCAGGATCCTGGGCGCTCAGATAGTCGGCGAGTCACGGGTTCACATGAGGGTCAACGCCTTCGCGGCGGCGGTCCAGGCCGGCATGACGGTCCACGACTTCTCCAAACTCGAGACGGCCTACTGCCCTCCAGCCGCTCCCACGATTGATGTGATAACCATCGCATGCGAAGCCGTCCGGGTGAAGATGGACAGAATGAGTGCTGCCGCTGCGGGGCAGCGCGCTTCATAATCCGCGACCTACGGTTCGGCGGCCGGTGCGGAGTGCACAGTCAGAACAATCCCTGATACTCGCCAGCGTCTATCTCCTCGATGACCTTCCGCGGGTCCTTGCCGTCGACGGTGACGCCCATCGAGACGCAAGTGCCGACGACCTCCCTGAATCGTCCGCGCTTGTCCTTGGCGAGCATCGACCCCGCCTTCATCTCGCCTATCTTGGCCACCTGCTGCACTGTGAGGTTGCCCACGAAGTCGGAGTTGGGCGTTCCGCTCCCCTTCTCGAGCCCGAGCTCCTTCATTATCAGGGCCGTCGTCGGAGGCGTGCCGACCTTGATCTCGAACGCCTTGGTCTTCGGGTCGACCAGCAGTGTGACTGGCACCTTCATGCCCATGAACGCCTTGGTCTTCTCATTGATTGCGCTCACGACCTGTATCACATTCACCCCGAGCGGCCCCAGGGCCGGTCCGAGCGGCGGTCCGGGGGTAGCCTTGCCCCCGTCCACCAGAACCTCAAGCTTCTCTGGCACGGGAATCACTTCTCCTTCTCAAGCACTCGCACATGATCGCCTCTGATCGTGACTGGTATGGGCACCATGGCCTCGAAGAGCTCCACGGTGATCTCCTCCTTCGCCTCGTCGATCTGCTGCACCCTGGCCTTCTCCCCCTTGAACGGCCCTGCTATGAGTTCCACGATGTCCCCCTCGACGATGCCGGAGACTATGGGTTTCGGCGTCAGGAAGTGCTCTATCTCACCGAAGCTCGTCTCGCCCTTGACGAGCCCTCTCGTTCGCCTCACGCCCTTGACGGCCTCTCTTAACGCGTCCGTATTCATCGCCTCGACGAAGACGTACCCGCGAATCGTCGCCGGAGACAGTATCGCGAACACGCCGATCGGCTTGCCTCTTGCACGGCTGGCGAGCGAGTCGGCGACGGTCTTCTCGTGGCCTATGGACGTCTTCACCGCCAGGATAGACTGCCTCGCGGACGCCTGGAGCGTTGCGACGTCCGTCACGCTCGGGTCGTTCTTCAGACTGGCGTTGACCAGAACGGTGACCTTGTCGCCGAACCGGGCGCCGGTAGGCGATGCGATGGTGAGCGTGAAGGTCTTCTCGTGCCCCGGCATTATGTCGAAGACACGCTCGTCCTCCTGGTCGGCTGAGGGCGTGTTCTCCCACACGACGCCGAGCGGGTCGAACAGCCTGACGAACCACTCGGGCGACCCCTCCTCCGTCGCCGTGAACAGGGTGTCTACCCTGATGACCACGGAATGCGGCTGGCCGTCCTCGGGCAGCCGCAGGGCCATCTCGAAGTCGGAGCTATCGCCTGAGGCCATGCTGCGCTTCGTGTCGCCTGTGACCTCCAGCTTTATACTCTTTTCGACATGCTGTGCTGGCGGCGGCATCTTCTCCTCCTTCTTGGCCGGCTCAACATCAAATAATTCCAAAACAACCCCTCGCTGACGCGTTGGACAGTGCTCCATTCATGCGGTATTACCCGAAGGTCCTCACGACGATGTCGGAGCCGTACTCGAAGATCCAGTAGATCAGGAAGCCGAGGCCCCCCATCAGTATGAGCCCTATGGCCACTATCTGGCTTATCCGGAGGTATTCCTCGCCTGAGGGCTTCCTCGCCATCTTGAACACACGGCCGTACTTGCCCTTGCCAATGTGCTTGGTCTTCTCCTCGATCTTTCTTTGGAGGTCCCAGGATCTGTCGACAATGTCACTCATCGCGGTCCTTCCTAGTACAGCACCTACTTAATAAAGTCTAGTCCCAGTTCGCGCCCCTTCCTCTCCTTCGAAGGGCCGAATATGTGCTTCGACTTCACGCCGGTTATGACGACCATCACACGGATGGTCTCCGCGAGCGTCTCGTCCACGGCCGCACCCCAGATGATCCTCGCGTTGTCGTTTATCTTCGACTGGATTATCTCGGCAACCTCCTCGGCCTCCTTGACGCTCATGTCGGAGCCGCCGGTTACGTTGACCAGCGCGGCCGTCGCCTCGCTTATGTCCAGCTCTATCAACGGCGAGTTGATCGCCTCCGTCACGGCGGTGACGGCCCTGTCGTCGTCGTCGGACTCCCCGAGGCCTATCATTGCCACGCCGCCCGACTTCATCACGGTCTTGATGTCGTTGAAGTCGAGGTTCACTAGCCCTGGCTTGGTGACAATCTCGGTGATGCCCTTAATCGCCCTCATCAGCACCTCATCGGCAACCTTGAAGGCGGCGTTGAGGGATAGCTTCGGCACTAGGTCGATCAGCTTGTCGTTGGGTATGACAATCACCGTGTCGGCGACGCCTCTGAGACGATCCAGCCCCCAGTCGGCGTTCTCCGCCCTTATGACGCCCTCGGCCTTGAACGGGTACGTGCAGATCGCGATGGTGAGCGCTCCGAGCTCCTTGGCGATATGTGCCACGAACGGTGCCGCACCGGTCCCCGTGCCTCCTCCCAGCCCGCAGGTTATGAACACCACGTCGCACTCCTTCAGGGCGGCCTTCAGCTCCTCCTCCGCCTCCCTCGCCGCCTCCTCGCCCACCTGCGGCAGCGCGCCGGCGCCGAGTCCCCGCGTGACCCTCTTGCCCAGAAGTATCTTATGAGGCGCTCTCGTGATGAGCAGGTGCTGTGCGTCTGTGTTGGCCGCGTACAGCTCGGCGCCCATGATCCCGGCCTCCGCCAAGCGGTTGACCGTGTTGCATCCTCCGCCTCCGCAGCCTATAATCTTGATGCTCGTTCTGAGGTTATGGAGTATCCTCTGCAGCTCCTCATCCTGAGCCGTGAAAGCCCGGATGTCTTCGGGGGATTTCCTGGCGTGCTCCTCCTCAGCGTCGGACAGGGCACTCTCGATGAGCGATTTCATGTCTGGCCTCCATGGTGCATTAACCATCAACTGGATGATAAAGCCAGGGGCCGGTCGGCCCCCGGGCTTTTTGACCGTAGCCGATTGGTCATCTTAAAAGTTTCGGCACCTTGAGGAAGCGTTCAGTGGACTACGTCCACCTCGCCAGCGCCCCTGAACCGCTTGTCACCGGGCCTCCCGAGGATCTGCTTCGACTTGACGCCGGTCGCGACGAGCATGACCTTCACCGTCTTGTCGAGCGCGGGGTCCACGGCCGCACCCCAGATGATTCGCGCGTTCTGGCCGACCCTTGTCTGTATCTCCTCGGCGGCCCTCTCGGCCTCGGCTATCGTCATGTCCGTGCCGCCTATGACATCCACGAGCACGCCATTAGCCTCGCTTATGTCCACCTCGAGCAGTGGGGAGTTGATGGCCTGGTCTATCGCCTCCTGGATCCTCTCCTCACCAGGGGCGTCCGATTCGCCGAGTCCCATCATGGCGACGCCGGCGCCTTTCATCACCGTCTTCACATCGTTGAAGTCGAGGTTGACCAGCCCAGGTCTCGTTATGACCTCTGTGAGCCCCTTGATGGATCTCATCAAGACCTCGTCAGCGACCTTGAACGCGGCGTTTAGCGACAATCTGGGCACGAGGTCCAGGAGTCTGTCGTTGGGTATCACGATGACCGTGTCCGAGGCGTCCCTGAGTCGGTCTAGGCCCCACTCGGCGTTCTCCATCCGCATGCGCCCCTCGCCCCTGAAGGGAACCGTTGCGATCGAAATCGTCAGCGCGCCCATTTCCTTAGCCATGCGCGCAACGACCGGTGCCCCTCCCGTTCCGGTCCCGCCTCCGAGGCCGCAGGTGACGAAGCATATGTGCGTGTCGGCGAGGATCTTCTTGAGGTCGTCCTCGGCCTCGCGGGCGGCCTCCTCGCCAACCTGGGGCAGCGCGCCCGCGCCCAGGCCTCTGGTGACCCTTCTGCCGAGCAATATCTTGTGCGGTATTCTGAGCACGAGGAGGTGCTGGGCGTCCGTGTTCGCAGCGAAGATGTCCGCCCCGACGATCCCCTCGTCGTAGACGCGGGCTATCGTGTTTGTGCCCGCTCCCCCGACTCCTATGATTTTTATGTTCGTCTTCAAGTTCCGGAGTATCTGTTCGAGTTCAGCGTCGACTCGCTGGTCCTGAAAGACAGCGACCTCGTCCTCGCTGCCAGCTCCAATCGTAGGCTCTCGTGCAAGCGCATCTTCGACTAGCGATCTCATCATGCTGCGTCACCATCCCTGAGGCGTGGAAAGTGATGCACTTCGTACCGTTTAAGTGCATCCCTCGCGCGCGCCGCGCGCATTTTAATAAATCGCAATGTGGGTATAAATATCTTGTTCCTGACATTCGCCATAGGCGTTGCGCCGGCGGCACAGCCTTCGGGCGATACGTTTTTCGCCGTCCGGTGCGATTGACAATGAGTGATCGTGAGGGCGAGGGTGATCTTCGAGGGACGCGTCCAGGGGGTGTTCTTCAGAGCGAACGCGCAGCAGTGTGCCAAATCGCTCGGCCTTGTTGGATGGGTAAGGAACACGAGGAACGGACGGGTCGAAGCGTTGTTCGAAGGAGACGAGGAGTCTGTCCGGAGTGCCGTAGACTGGTGTGAACACGAGCAGCCGTACGCCCAAGTCACCTCGAAGAAGGTTGAGTTTTCGGAGCCGACCGGAGAGTTCAAGGACTTCTCGATTGTCTACTGAGCATCGCCTGGAGCAGCGGCTCATTTCACGACGATGATGTAGGCTAGCGCGACCCCGGCGACGACCAGGGTCCCGGTCAGATCGTATCCAAGTACGAGAGCTGCGATCACGATGCCCACTCCAAGAAGCTTTCCGCTGTTGAGAAAGAACTCACGCAGAAGCACGCCCTTCTTCTTGTACCTCTCGAGCTTGTCCACGAGCATTGTGAAGAGGAACGACGGGATCATCGCTATCCAGAAGTACGCTATGCTGATTGCGGTGAGATATTCTTCAGGCGTTCCCGAATACGCGGCGAAGAGCACGCTGACGCCTCCGAAGGTCGCGCCGATTCGGACTATCGAGGACCTATCGCGCAGCCGGTCCGATAGGTAGCCGAGGGCGACCGTCGCGACCGCACCCCACAGTGCGAAGAGCGACAGGTAACCGCTGAGCGCCGCCTCGTTCTTCGCGAACTCGAAGCTGATCACCGGTATGGCCACCCAGAAGACGCCGTCCTGGACGCCCTCCGCGAAGAGCGGTGAGCACATCCGCCAGTCGACGCCTCTGAGGTCGAGGTCGACGTGGAACCTGCCGACCAGATTGAGCTTGAGCGACTGCAGAAGCTCGGGAATGATTATCCTACGCCGTATGCGCCAGAGTATCTTGAATCGAGATACGTAGAACAGATTCGCGAGCGTGACCGCCGCACCTGTCCCGAACAGCATCTGATAGGAGTGGTAGGTGATTATGAGTCCGCCCAGCAGCGGCGCCACGGTGGTCAGCAGGGGGAATATCAGGAAGTAGGCGCCTATCCCCGCCCCCCGCTTCTTGCTGGAGGTTATGTGCATTATCAGTGCGAAGTACGGCACCCAGAAAGTCACGATATACGTGCCGAAGAACAGTGGCGGTATGAGCACGAGATGCCATCCGTCGAGGAGCATCAGGCTGACGTAGTACAGCGCAAGGCATACGAGGGCTGTCGTGATGGAGGCCGGGAAGTTCTTCAGTATGGGCCTCGACGCGAACGCTATCAGAGCCGTCGGAACACCGGCGCTGATGAATATGAATATGGCGCAGTCCAGGTAGCTGTGTCCTTCCCGTATCAGGTATATGAGCGCGAAGGCGTTCGCCAGAGTGTTGGCGAATGCCACCAGCGTCTGTACGATGATGAGTGAACCGTGTCTGTGTGAAAGCGCGAGCACATAGTGTTTGAGGTGGGTTTGGGCCATCGGCTGGCATCCTCACTATAACGATGCTATCAGCTGTCTAATACAGCTTTCGCTCTACGGCGGTCCGTTCGTTCCAAGGCTCACTCGAAGCCCGACCCGTAGACTCGCCTTGGGTTGTCTACATGTATGTCGTACGCTTGCTCCTCCGTCATGATCCCTTCTTCGAGGAGCGAAAGGGTTCTCTTAGGTACCGTTGTGATCGCCAGAACTGCACCCGGCCTCTCGGGGTCGTCCAGGAAGTCCGTCTCCATCATGAAACGGGAGCCCTTGGACAGCGCCTCCATGACGGTGTCCCTGCCCGCAAGGACAGAGGGCATCAGCCCGAAGTTCTCCTCCGGCAGTATCATCGGTGGGCAGTAGTGCTTGACCACGCGCTCTCGCTCCAGCCGTGCCGCATCGGCCATCTGGGCGAGGTCCTTCATCGTCTGGACCGACCCGCTCTCCGTGTGCAGTACCACGGCGCAGTCGGCGTCGCGGGCGCGCGCCATCGCATGGGCGAGGATATCGTTCGAGGCGTTCCAGATCTGCTCAGAGACCTCGAAATGCGGTCTTCCGACCTCGCCGATCGCGAGGGCCTTTCCCTCCATCACGTACTCGGCTGCTATGTCCATGCCGGCGACCATGATGTCCTTCGCCTTGTCTAGGCCGTGCCTCTTCTCGAGGCCGAGGAGCTCAACGGGGTATGGCCCCACCGTCGCGTAAGCCTTCACGGACGTCTCCGCGTTCACGAGTTCGGCCAACGACACGGTGACGTCGAAGCCTCTGCGGTAATCCTCTGCTGAGCTGACATGCAGGTCGTCGTACGGCAGATGGGACACGATTACGTGCGTTCCCCCTCGCCTCTCGAAATCCTTCACCGCGTCGATGTTCCTTCCCTTGCGCGGCTCGAGGTGAACGTGGTTGTCCAGGATCGGCACCGACATGCGCAGCTCTCTCGTCACCTGAGAAGTCCCGCGGCCTTCAGCTCCTCTGTTATCTTGTCCACGGCGGCCTCGACGTCCTCGGGCTTCCTGGCGCCCGTGCAAACGAGCTTCCCGCTTCCGAACAGCAGGACCACCACCTTGGGCGAGTCGATCCTGTAGACGAGGCCGGGGAACTGCTCGGGCTCGTACTCCACCTTCTCGAGGCCGAGGCTGATGGCTATCGCGTTGAGGTTTATCTGCGCGCCGAGGTCGCTCGATGCGACGATGTTCTGAACCTCTATCTTCGGCTCGATCTTGATGACAATGCCAGCAGCCTCTATCTGCTTTGCCACCTTGCTGATGGCCGTCTTGACCTGCTCGAGGCTCTTGGCACCTGTGCACACGACCTTTCCGCTCCTGAAGAGCAAGGTCGCCGTCTTGGGCTCCTTCAACCTGTATATCAGACCCGGAAACTGCTCTGGCTCGTATTCTGCGCCGTCCAACGCGAGCGCAATCGCCTGTAGATCCAGCTCCCCACCGAGAGACGTTGAGGCGACAACGTTCGCTATCTTTATCACTGCCATAAAATCTCCACCGCTCTGCCGGTATTTAAATAGGTATTTAAATAAGTTTCCGGGGGAGGGTCGGTTTCCAGTGGACATTTCTGCGGCATCTGGCTTCTGCCCTTGCCGAACCAATCGATGCGTATCGCGGGGGCTTCGCAGCCCGAGCGGACATGAACGGCGTTCGACGATGGCCGTTGCACTTGCGGGATCGGCCAAGTCGGTCAGCCTTTGGGCCGTATCATAGATGTCAGGTCCCAACGCCTGCTGAGGGCCTTCCGATCTATCCTTCCGACAAGCAGCCTGTCCGTCCGGAATATCCAAACCGTTATGCCGATCATAACAATCGCGAATACAGTCACGTATCCTATGCCTCCCAGGACCAGCCCGTAGTCATCGAACATCAGCGCTCGCATGGCCATCATCGGATGGGAGAACGGTATGGCGAAGAGCACGATTTGCCCGGCAAGGGGTAACGTGCTGAAGTCCTTGAATATGACAATGAACATCGGCACCATCGCAAGGAACGTGATTGACATCGTCAAAGTCTGAGCGGACTTGTAGTTCCTGGCGAAGGTCCCAACGACCATGCACATAGATAGAGCTGCAATCAGAGTGATGAATAGCGAGAGGCCGACCAGGACGTAGTCGATCGGGCTCAGGACAAGATCGAATTCCTCCAAGTCTATGGCGGACGAGCCGCTGAACGCACTCATGTAGTAGTTGAACCCGACCATGTATATCGCAGCCATTACGAGTCCGATAAGGGCCCCTGCGACGAGCTTGCCGGTGACTATCGAGGATCGCCTGACAGGAAGCGTGAGCAGAGTCTCGAGAGTCTTGTTCTCCTTTTCCATGCCCATGGAAGAAATGACTGTCCCGCCTGCTGCCATTATCAGCATCATGATGACCACAGGGACCATGAACGATTGCGCAGACAGCACCACGCTCAGCTCTCCGGGAGATACTCCATCCATCTCCTTGTCGCCGAAGATGGTCATGTCGCTCCTGATCGTCGGCGCGAGGGCAAGTCCGGCATCGACAGACGCATTCATCTCGATGAGGTGGAGGGATATCGCCCTGTCCACGTGCCATAGGACAGCATTCACGGCTGACGATGATATGGAGTCCATGAGGCCCGCACCTCTCATTACCCAGTAGATGCTGATCATCCCGGGCGAGCCCGATAGGATGTCCCCTGTGAAGCTGGAAGATATCCGCAGCAGCGCTGTCCCGTCGTATTCCGTGACAGCACTCAATCCCTCTTCGACGTCGGTGCCGTTGTATACGAGCACAGAGTGATCGAAGATGGTGTCGAACGCGACATAGGCGAGAATACCATCGTCCTCTATGACGAGTCCGATGACCGGCGCGCTCGTCGCCTGTTCCTCCGCCCCACTCAGCATGTTGCCCATGGCAACTAAGAGAATGGCGATGACGATCACGGGGAGTATCGTCGAGCGTGTGAACATCTCCCTGAGTTCCTTCCTGAGTATGTTGATCGTGCTCTTCACGAGACCACCTCGGTGAACACCTCTTCGATGTTGTCCGCTCCGTGGCGGTCCTTCAGCTCTCTTGGCGTGCCCAGTTCGACAATCCTGCCGTCATTTATGAGAGCTATCCTATCGCACATCAGCTCCACCTCGAGCATGTTGTGCGATGACAGTAGGATGGTCGTGCCGCGCCTGGAGGTTTCCTTGACTATCTTCCTGATCTCCTGGGCATTCAGGACATCCAGGCCGGATGTCAGCTCATCGAGTACGGCGATCTTCGGCCCAATCATCAGTGCGCGGGCGACCAGCAGCCTGCGGGTCATACCTTTGCTGTATGTATCCACCTTGTCCCGCATCCGGTCCCCCAGATCCGCGATCTCGACTCCCTTGGAGACGATCTCGGAGACGCCTTCATTGTCTTCCGCGAAGAACCGCGCGATGAAGCGCAGGTACTCTTCGCCGGTCAGGTTCCTGTACGCACCAGCGTCCTCGGGCAGGTAGCTCAACATCTTCCTAGCATCATGTGGTCGTCTCGAGATGTCGACGCCGAAGATCGACACCGACCCTGAGGTGATCTGTAGTATGGTGGATACGATTCTCAGCGCCGTCGTCTTGCCTGCGCCGTTCGGGCCGATCAGTCCGAAGACCTCCCCTCTCTTGACGGAGAACGAAATGCCCTTCAACGCCCGAGACTCTCCGTAATCCTTCACGAGGTCGGAGACGACCAGTGCAAGGCTTTCGGAGTCGGCGTCGTCGGTGGTCCTATCCATCTACCGTACCGCCTCTCATTTGGAATCTGGCGCTGCTATTTACAATTAATCATGGAACGCCATCGGGGTTCCGACACGCCTTCGCGCACTCGAACAGCACGTTGGTCGTGATCGCCGAAATCCGCTAGCCCTTCTCCTGGTCTGGCCTTTCAGCGCGGTGCAAGAGGCTCTCGCAGACGCTTGGTAAGCAGCCATTTGATTGGCTTCTCCATGCGCTCGTCCTCCGGCCCGTAGCCCGTGCATTGCGTACGAGCACCTCAATGGCGCTCAGGCCACATCCAAGATACATCGGATATCTCAGCTTCGTCAGGCTGTTCGCAGGTCCGGTGTGTCTTGGCAGCATAGGCCGACTGGAGAGGCGTCCAGGTGGCAGTCACACTCTCGAAGCCTGCCGAGGCACTGGATGGCTTTCAGTGCATGTCGGCGTACCGGCGCAGGATGGAGATCGCCGTCTCGGTTATCCAAAGGTCCTTCTCCGGATGCGGCCTCTTGGACCGATGCCAGAGGCCGTCCTTAGACCTGCATCCCAACAACCACCTGATCGGCTCCTCCATGCGCTCGTCCTCCGGGCCGTACTTCATGTATGTCAATATGTCAAGTGCGGTGAGTCCGCTCCCCTGCGATGTCGGATACTTCAATGTCGTCCAATTATACTCCGACCGGTAGAACGAGGAGTGATGATTCTTGTGGAAGAACCTGTCCAGGAAGAAGTCCGCACCGCGCTTCGCCGCCTTGGTAAATGCCAAGCTATCGCTCCAGGAGAACGAGCGTACGACCATCATCGTCGTCCATATGCAGCTGGGAACTTCCTGATGTTCCGAGGGGTCGTAGGGCGGCCTGTCATCGCTCTCGACGAGATTCCAGAAGGCGCTCGCCTTCATGTACTTGTACGCTGGTAGGTATCGAACATCCTGTATGTACGGTATGTTCCAGCCACCGTCCTCGCGCTGCGCGGACAGAAGCCATGAGGCGAGTCTCTTCGTTCTCGGATCGTCATCCATATCGAACTGCAGTAGGTTCCTGAGAGCGAAGCCATTGTAATGCGGCATGGGGAAAGCCGCGGTCTTTGGCCCCAGGATGTATCCATCATCACCTATCCAGCCGAGTATGCGTTCGAGGGCCGCCGGGACGCGCCCCTCGTCCTTTCTTGTCACGTAATCTCCGAGCGTGTACAGATTCTGCAGCATCGTTTCGAAGGTCCATCCCACAGGAGGCCCGGGCCCTCTGCTCTCCTCGATGCTCCTGGTCCTCGATATCGGCCAAGTTCCATCCTCTCTGAGGGAGTTCATCAACCTCACCTTGGGAGGATACTCAGCCACTCTGCGGACGACCGCCCCGACTATTGGATCCTTCTCGTCTCTGCCGATGACATCCGTCAGAAGGTAGTACCTTATCGGTGGTGGGGAGAGCTGCAGCAGTTTCGTGGTCGATTCCTCAACCGCCTTGCGTATCTCGGCCAACATGTTGTTCGCGACCATACATGGCTTCGCTGGAAATCTCATTTTCGGTGGTATACGCCGTGACCGACCCCTTCCGAGGGTCGAATCACAGGTTTACGCCCTTCAGCGCAGCCTCGAAAAGACCTGTGCCGTCTCCTCTCGCTCGTATGACTCTCGGAGAACCTGGCCAACTATCACGCCTACGATTCCTCCGAACACGAATAGCATTATGAGGATCACCGTCATGTTAAGGAAGAACATGATGTAGAGACCTGGGAAGATCACTTCGAAGTCATAGAACAGAAACGGTGCGGAGTACGCTATCAGCGCTATGACGTATCCGATCGTGATGTAGACGAAAACGGTCATGATGGCGTGGTCGGTTCGCCTGTTGAAATACCCTGCGGGCGTTCCGAAAAGCGCAGCCACCAGGAACGCAACGAGGAGGTTCTTGTCGAGCGATGGGGTGGAAACGTTCGGAAACACGAAGTCGAACGACATGAATGCGATCGCTGGCGCGCTGATCAGGGAGAGCACCAGGATTCTCTTCCAATCATCAGCCCTGATGCTCAGTTGTACCATCCTCCGTAGTATCTTCTCTCTATCTTCACCATGTCGTTCAGATACAGTTCCTTGGAGTAGTCGTAATCGTGCTCATAATCGCCAAGCCAAGCCACGACCCTGAAATCGTGCGTGTAAGGGACGGATTCGAGGGTGTAGTCGATTCCCTCCGACGCTGAATGGTTGATGAAGCCGCTGATGCTCGACAGCGTATAGGGATCCGACACAAGCTGTTCGTACTCGTAGATCTTGACCTCGTGCTTCCCAATCTCAGCATATTCGGTCGGGACAGCATAGACGTTGACAATAGGAATCAGAGCATTATCGGGATGTGAGAGATTCTGGATTTTCACCGTCCAGCTCAAGCTCGTTATGTGCAGGATCTCTCTTGACGGGTTATGCAACTCTATGGTAAGTGAGATGCGGAGCGACCCGTCGGGGAGCTGTTCTGTCTTCTCCACAGCAGACGCTAGTTTGATGTTCTGTCTGGCATCCATCACGCTGACGTATGTAAGAGCCGAGGCAATGATCGCGCCGGTGAAGAACAATGCTGCGGCTACGGAAAGGGTCGCCACGAACCATCTACTCCGCAGATCAACCAGTATCGTCAAGTCGCACCAGCACTCCTCGTGTCTTGAACCGTCCGGGCGCCTCCTCCTTTATAGAGATAGCACGCCACTTGATGCCCGCCACCGACGTCGAAGAGGGGCGGCTCCTCAGCGCTTGTGAATTTCACAGCCACGACGTTCTTACGGCCTCCCTTCACCGTCTTCAGAGAAATCCTGGACACCCTCTGGGATATGCTCTCTCCGCTTTCTCCGCCGATAGCCAGGTGTTTCCTCACAATGTCCGAAAGCGCGGACCAGTTGCTCTCGGGTCCCATGATCCTGACATTCACCTTCCTCCGTTTCGTCTCGACCGGAAGGACGAGCCTCGTCAGATCGCTCGAGCTGTCAGCAAGAAGGCGATTCTCTATGTACTCCGCGATGTCCTCCGCAGTCTTGGCCGAGGGTTCCTTGGAATCAGAACACAACACATTCACGGTCATCTCCTTCTCGTTGGTGATGATTCGTCTCGCACCCTTGAGCTCCGGCCTGTTCTTGCGCTTATGATGTCTGATGTAATCCACCATGAATGACTCGGCCAGTTTGATGTTGGATGGGTCGCCGCCGACCGACAGGGTAAGCCGGTCGCCGTTCAGGCGCACGCCGGCTATGATGCCGTGCATTGGATGGTCAAGCTCCTTGTACGCCACAGTCGACTCCAGCAACGTGAAGAGTTCATTGGCAAGATCCTCGGAGGATATGTGGGCAGGTTTGGAGCGAATCTCGATGAGCCTATCTGTCAGAAGACTGTCTACCGAATCAACCGCATCTAGAATTGGGTGGTCTTTCCTGCCTTTCGCCACCATATCTTCGATGGTGCTCACAACAGCCGCAGGGTCAACCCCCTCCTTGATGTCCAAACGCAGCACCAAACCATCCGGGTGAAGGCTGGAAATCGCCCCTCCCAAGGCCGCGTCCTCCGTCAGATGATCGTTTTCCTTAAGCCAATCCACGAGGTCCATCGCCTCCCATCCGCACTCCCTGAACGCCTTCGGGCACCTGGGCCTGAATCGGCAGCCGAGTGGGATGTCAGCAGCACTCGGGACTTCTCCCTTGATATTGATTCGCCCATGCTTCGCATCGGGGTCGGGGACGGGTACGGCCGAGAGCAGCGCCTGTGTATACGGATGCTTCGGTTCGAATATCACATCGTCGGTCGCGGCCATCTCGACTACTCTCCCGAGATACATAACCGCGAGTTTATCGCTGATGTACCGTGCGACCGCTATGTCGTGCGTAATGAACAGGTAAGGAATGCCATACTTGTCTCTCAGGTCGAGCATGAGGTTCAGGACGCCAGCCCGGATGGAGACGTCCAACATAGACACGGGCTCGTCAGCTACGATCACCCTCGGCTTCACGGCGAGTGCGCGTGCAATCGACACTCGCTGCCTCTGGCCGCCGCTCAGCTCGTGCGGGAACCTGTTGAGGTATTCCTTGGCCGGTGCAAGTCCAGCATCCTCCAGGGCATGCACGACCATCTCCATCCTATCCTCCTGAGATTCTCCGATATTGTGGTTCAGAAGCGGCTCCATGATCGTCTGGGTCACGGTAGTCCGCGGGTTAAGGGACTCATAGGGGTCCTGGAAGACCATCTGTATGTTCCTCCTGAACACCTTCACGTCCTGGCCTTCAATGAGGGCGATGTCCCTTCCCAGGAAGAACACAAATCCATCCGTAGGATCCTCCAACCGTGTCAGCAGCCTCCCGACAGTGGTCTTGCCGCATCCACTCTCGCCCACGAGGCCAAGGATTTCGCCGGAGCGCATGTCGAAATCCACGCCATCAACCGCCTTGACATAGGCGACGTCCTTCCCGAACGAGAGGAAGCCCTTCCGAAGCTCGAAGTGCTTCTTCAGGTTCCTCACTTTCACGATTGTGGCGCCGTCGAACATCGTTATCCATTCCTCCTCAGCTTCTCCCAGAGCTGCTTGGCGAAATGACAGTAGGATACGTGTCCCGGTTCCACGCTCACGCCTTCTGGCCGTTCCTCCTCACATCTCTTCTGGGCGTACTGACATCTCGGATGGAACGGGCAGCCGGCCGGGGGTGAAACCAGGTCGGGCGGGAACCCGGGTATGGATATCAGCCTTCGCTTCTCCCCCTTTATTGAAGGGAATGATCCAAGGAGGCCAGCGGTGTATGGGTGCGCCGTGTTCTTGAATACCTGAGACGTCTGCCCGATTTCCATTATCACTCCCGCATACATCACACCAATCTTGTCCGAGACTTCCGCCACGACAGACACATCGTGGGTGATTATCATCATGGCCATCTCGAGCTTCTCCTGCAGCCGTTTGATCTCGGCCAATATTCTATCCTGGGTTACAACGTCGAGCGCCGTGGTCGGTTCATCCGCGATGATGAACGATGGGTTCAGGGCAAGCGCTAGAGCGATCATTGCTCTCTGCTTCATGCCTCCCGAGAATTCGTGCGGGTAGTTGTCTATTCTGTCAGGGGCGATGCCGACGAACTCGAATAGTTTCTTCGCCCTTTCGCGGGCAGCGTTCTCATCAACGCTCTCGTGAAGCGTGATGGCTTCGACGATTTGGTCACCCACTTTGAAGACCGGATTGAAGGCGTTCATGGCTCCCTGGAAAATCATCGAAATCTGAGTCCATCGTATCCTTCGAATGTCCTCGTTGTAGTCGTCCAGCGAGCCATCTTTCCGCGTCGACAGTCCAAGCAGGTCGAACGAGTAGGTAAGTGCTGCAAGCCGATCTCTCAACTCTTCCGCTTCCTGGGAGGAGCCCCTGCCTGCCTGGTTGAGTTCACTGAGCTTCCGTTTGACTCGCGATATCTCCCCCTTTCGTGCCTTCGAGGTCGTCTTCAGTTTCTCGTCGTACTCCTTCCTGAATTGTGCAACTCGAGCAGGCTCCTTGAAGAAGATGCGACCGCCTTTGATTCTGCCGTTGGGCGGCAGAAGCTGCGTAATGGCGTACGCCGCCGTGGTCTTGCCGCATCCGCTCTCGCCTACGAGTCCCATCGTCTCCCCCGAGTCGATGGAGAAACTGACGCCATCCACGGCCTTGACCCAGCCGTCCTGGATCTCGAAATGGACTTTGAGATCTTGCACTTCGAGCAGTACCATTCCTTTATCTCCTCCTGAGTCGCGGGTTGACGACCTCGTCGAAAGCTCTGCCGATCAAGTAGAATGAGAGCGAAAGCAGGGTGATGGCTATTCCCGGAGGCAGCAGCCACCACGGGGCGTCGAGCGAGTGACCGCTTATCTGCAGGAACTGGAGCATCATGCCCCATGTGATTGCGTTTGGGTCGCCAAACCCGAGGAAAGCCAGAATGGCTTCGGTGATGATTGCTCCGCTGATGTTGAAGGTCATGTAGAGGAAAGTGTACGGGAGCACGTTCGGGCCGATGTGCCTGAAGATGAGGCGCATGTCAGACGCACCGGCCACGGTTGCAGCGTCAACGAACGCCCGTTTCCGCTTCGACAGCGTCACAGATCTTATCACTCTAGCTATACCTGCCCACGAGAGTATTGCGAATATGATTATGATGTTGAATAGGGACGGTCCGAATGCAGCGGCAAACAAGAGCATGATCACTAGGTAGGGCAGGCTCAGCATCACGTCGGTCGCTCTCATCAGCAGCTCCCCTATCAGGCCAGAGTAGAAACCCGCAACAAGACCCACTATGGTGCCAATGACCACTGAGAAGAACGCAGCGACAACCCCTACCAGCAATTCCGCCCTGGTGCCGAACATCACCTGTGTTAGGATGTCGTGTCCTTCGTAATCGGTGCCGAGCGGATAGTAGTTGCCCGATGGATACGTCCCCGGAGGTAGAGGTGCTATGTTCACTCCGGTCAACGTCTCAACGAATAACGACCCCTCTTCTGTGATGACACCGAAGTAGTTTCCCGCCCTCGATCCTTCGATGTAGATGTTCCCGAGGAACGAAACGGGAGTCGCGGCGCCACCACCGGGAGCACTGAAGGTGGCGTTGATCTGCAGTTCGTGAGTTGCCAAGTATATGGTGCCTCTGTCAGTGCTGAACACGTACCTGTACTGCCCGATGACATATTGTGGAGGGCTGTTGAGATAACCCTCTACAGTCGAGAAGAGCGTGTTGTTACCGCCAACTCTCCCCGTCTGGGGGTCGATACCCACGATGAGCCCCCTTTCCCCAGTAGTCCCCACAATGATCATGTTGTCGGGGGATGAGTGGAGCGAGGTTATGTCGAAGTCGCGTATGCCTGGGAGTATCGGCATGCTCCACCAGGTCATGTTACCGGTGACTCGATCGTAGGCGGCGACACGACCATCGATCGTCGCGACGGCGACGGACTCCTTGCCCAATGCGGTCGTAGGCTGATACGGGTACTGGAAGATCATCATGTCCTGGCCGCTTAACGGTTCGAATTTCTCGCCGTCGATGGTGTAATTGTTCTCCCACATGAGCCCTTCAATCGAGACATCGATTACCTTTGCTGTGAGCACAGATCTTGTGAGGTTCAGGCCGAAAGCCTTGATTCCTTCATCCGTGGGCACTATCAACATGCTTCCGTTCTCGAAATCTCCGTCCACCACGAGCGGGTTTCCGACGATGGTCGCGTTGGGGAAGGTCAGGTTGTTCGTGAATGCGACTCCATCTATTCCTGGCTCGGTGATGTCCGGTGGTCGCTTGTTGAACAGCCAGACGTTGTGTTCGTCCGCGAATGCAATAGCCAGTCTCCCAACCTGATAGAGGGGTGAGAATCCATTCCACAGGTTAGAGCTGTAGAGCGGCACGAACGGGATTTCGTGTTCGCGGAGGTAGATGAAATCGTAGTCATACTCGTACAGGGTAGAGGTCGCATTTTCCCCCTCCCCGTCTGCACTCAATACGAAGAAGAATGATCTGTAGAAGTGGGCGTATTCGAGATAGGTCGCATGCGGAGGCAGGTTGATTGTTGTCGGACTGCCGATTTCGATGCCTATCGCTTCCGTTTCCTCTCCTGTGCCTCTAGTGATAGGGAAATCGATAACCGTGCCATCGTCGATGGAGTATACCATAACTCCCTCCAGCGGGTTGGACCTTCCGCCTGAAGTGAGGCCCTTAACGAGAGACCAGTTGACCTCTGGCGGCAGATCTCTTGTGGCGTAGTCAGCAATGAAAATGTCGATGGCGGGGGCTTTGAAATCCGCATCGTATGGGGCAGTCCAGGGTGCGGTGATCGCAATGACTAAGAATCCTAAGACAATGCCAAGGCCCGTGACACCAGTGAACGATCTACGATAGATCTTCCAAGTGTTCCTGAAAGCGACGAAGAGTCGCTTCACTGTTCTCATGGATGCCTCTTGGAGTTCCCTTGCATCCGGTTTCTCTGACCTTTCATTCTCACTATTGTCGTTCCTCAAATGCGCACCCTCGGGTCGAGATAGCCGTAGATCAGATCTGCCGCAAAGTTACCCAGCAAGACCATCAGTGTGATTATATAGAGCGTGGCTTGGGCGACAGGGAAGTCAAGCTCATACAATGCGTCTATGTAGAGCGCGCCCATGCCAGGGAAGCTGAACACGTTCTCGAGGACAACCGCCCCTCCGATCGAGAACACGAAAGCGATAATGAACGAAGTGACCACCGGAAGCATGGCATTCCTTGCTCCATGCTTGAACAGAACCTTCCCCTCGGGCAGGCCGATCGCCTTTGCCGTGACCATGTAGTTCTCGCCTATGACGTCGAGCATCGCCGTCCTCATCAGGAGGACGGTTCCCGCGAGCGACAGCAGAAGTAGGACTATCATCGGGAGGCTTACATGCCACAGGACATCGATCACATACGGCAGATTGTCCGTCGGGTCGTACCATCCTGTCAGCGGGAACCAGTTGAGTTCAGACGCGAAGATGACAAGGAATATCAGTCCTATCCAGAAGGATGGCATGTTGTAGAATACAAGGCTGATGACCACAGAACTGCCATCGAGTATTCCTCCTCGGCGCCATGCGATGAGGGCTCCCAGGTATATGCCAACGATGTAGGCGAGTACTGTCGCGCCTCCGAACAACAGCATCGTTCTGGGTATTCGGTCAGATAGAATATCCCACACGGATTCGGCCTGGCTGAAAGAGATGCCGAAGTCGAATGTCAGCATGTTCACCATGTAATTCAGGTACCGTACGGATACCGGCTCGTCGTATCCGTACAGACGCATCATGTAGTCTATCTGCGATGGTTGCATGCCGGGCGACGTAGCGAGCAGGTCCTGAGGTCGCGCAGGCAACGCCTCGAACATTATGAAGATGAGTGTAAGGATGATTAGTAAGGTGATGAAGGTCTGAATGCTTCGAACAGCCACGTACCTGGTCATTCCGGCCATAGTGTTGCCTCATGCCTGCCAGTATCTTGATGAGGTTTTCGCGATATTATCACTTACGCCAGTATTAAATGTTTAGACGAATTACCGATTAGCGTTTCCAGGTGTCTCTCCAGTCGATGTGATATGAAAATCAAGAAAGGGTTTCCAGAAGGGGTTTGCCAGAGAGCGGGTTCTACAGCTTCTCCTCTTCAGGCGCAGGCGCCTCGGACACAGGCGTCTCAGGCTCAGACATCATCGGCTCCGGTTCCTCCATCTCCTCTTCCGAGGGTGCCTCTGCTGGCTTCTTTGGCCTCATCTTCATGACCAGCAACAACAGGACGATCGCAGCGACGATCCATCCTATTGCCGCAAGGCCCCAGGCCAGCATGTCGGCTTCTCCGTCGCCTTCGACGACAGTGAAGTCCACGGTTGCCTGGCTGGATACCCCCAGAGAGTCCGCAGCCGTGATCACAACGGTGTGCTCGCCCTCACCGATGTCCTCGAGGATCTCGGATATCGCAGCTGCGACAGAACCAGCGGTCACCGTCAGATTCACCGCAGCCTCCTCATCCACCTTGAGGGTGACCATTGCGATGCCGTTGTTGTCATAGACCGAAGCAGTCACCATCGCGTCAGGACCGACCACCTCTCCATCAGCTGCAGGAGCGGTGATTTCGATCTCCGGGCCCATGTTCATGACGGCTATCATCATCCTGGCCGCGGCTCCTTCGGGCGCTCCACCGGTCGCCAGCGATATCGCGATAAGTGCGGCAGACGCATCTTCGATACCCGAAGTGTCTATCACCATGGTTGCCACGCCCTCGGCATCCGTCAGTACTGTCGGAGTGACCACGGTTCCTACTTCTCCAGTGCCGATAGATACTGGCAGCTCGGGGTAGGGATCACCGGTTTCGTCGACGACCGTGGCCGTGACGTGCAGCAGGTCGCCGATTCTGTAGACATCGAGCATCGGCTCAAGCTCGAAGAAGACCGATTCCCTAATGGACTCGATGACGAGCTGTGTCTGGCTAAAGACACTCATAGTGCCGGTCACTTCGGCGAGGACGTACATGTCGGGGTTGGTCGCGTAGGTTACATCCTCAAACTCGCCGGTGTACGGGTTCTCTGCGGCAGCTATGACCTCGAAGTACGCCATTCCTGCGCTGTTCGTCATGTCCGATGAGGTGTTCAACCCATAGCCAACCGTCGGATACAGAGATACTGCGGCGTCCTCCACGACAGCGTTAGTCTCATCGTACGCGGTCACAGCCACATCTGTGGTATCAAACTCTGCCGCCTTGGCCTCCAGGACGGGTTTGTCTATGCTGTATGTCACGGTTGTGAGCGCAGTCGCCCTGCCATAGCCATAGTGGCTCGAGATCGTCGTCAGTCCCGTGATGTCATGATTCCCGGTGTTGGTGTTGAAATCCGCCGTCGAGTTGGGCATCAGGAACATGTCCATCGCCAGATCGAGGTGCGCCATGCTCACACCCTCGACTGTCAAGGAATACGTTCCATTCTCCACCTCGATTCCGGGCGTGTCTACATAGATCCACCAGGACGGGACGTCGGAGAACTGAGGCGCAGCATAGGCGCCCGCCGTCACGATGTTCTGACCGTCTGCGTCCGTCAGGATGTTAATTCCTGCGTAGTCCCAGAGCGAGTTCCACTGCGATTCGCCCCAATCAGTCAACTGTCCGTAGGATGTGCCTGCGACTACAACGCTCGAGGTCACATTCGCCATGTTGCCCTCACTGTCGAATACGTGGAAGGTAACATCGACTGTCCCTAGCGCATCGACAAACTTCGTGGCGGCGTACTCGACATATCCACCGTACATGTCGGTCAGGTCACCGTCTTCTGAGTAAGTCAGAGTCACGGTATCCATCATGGTGTTAGCCACGTTCTCCTTTCCAATGGTGACTCTCAGAGCGGTGTCCATATCGATGGTGTTGTCGATAGTGACATCGAAGCTCGCAAGGCCTGATCCGTCGGTCGTCACTGTCGTCACGGGTGTATCGACGATATCCTCGTTACTGTACATTACGCCGAGCTCCTCGCTGGCCAGCGGGCTTCCGGCTGCGTCCGTCGCCAGCACCTCGATGGTCGTCGTCGGCGATGCGTCGCTCAAAGCGGTCGTTGTTACCGATTCGATCGATGTCACGTACCAGTCCGGTGCAGCATCGTTGTAGACAACTATCGAACTCGTGGCCAGGTTGGATATCGAGTACTTGTCGTGGTCGACCGACGCCGCAAGCGTCACCAGCATATGCTGGTTGGGGAGGTTATCATCTGGCGCGGCATAGGTGATCGTGCCCTCGCCGTTCGCATCCGTCTCGATCATGCCAGTGGCCGGGGTCAAGGAACCGTAACCAAGGAGGTACGGATCGATGGTCACCGTAGCGCCCTCAACGGGCTCTCCCGCGACGTCTGTGACCAGCAGGTCAACGGAGATGGACTCCCCTGGATCGAGCACAGTCTTCGCCGGCATGACCTGAACGGCCATACCTCCAAGCGAAGTCACCATTGTCGTAGCCGAATCATTTGCCTCCAAAGCATCGCTTGTCACATTGGCGGTTACAGTCGAAATGCCCACCGCATCTCCGGTCACGGCGAACTCGAAGACGCCGTCCTCGTCGGTCGTGCCGCTTGTCGGCGCCACGGTCACACCTTCAGTCGCGGATATCTCGACATCTGCACCGGCGACAGGGGCACCGAGGTTGTCAACCGCCTTCACGAACGCGTCGACGCTATCATCGCATCTCAGCTTGCCGGACATGGTCAGACCTGCGCTTAGAGTGGCCGTAACCGCGCCTCCACCTTCAGCTCCGCCGGTTCCGGAGTACTCGAGCGTGCATAGGTTGTACGGGTTCATCATTGACCCGTCAAACTCGGTCCAATTCGTCCATACCTTGTCGTGCGCTTCGACGTTCACCCTATAGTACAAGACGTTACAGGGAACCGCGTCTGCGATGATCTGCTGACCTTGTTTGACCAGATCGATCTGTTCAGCCACGTCGAAAGTGGCTCTCGCACCGTCCTCGAGCAGGGCAAACTCATCGACCATGTCCAATGTGGCATCGTCAGCGAGGGTGCTCACGCCACCGAGATCCGAGTAGTACGGGTTCGGATTAGTGTCTGACCAGAACGCCCACGAGTTGCTTGCAGCGGCCGGGCCATAGATGTCGTAGAGAACGCTCACGCATTCCGTGTATCCGCTGAAGTTCCACCCTATGATCAGCATCTGGTAGTCGAAGGCGACGAGCTTCGCGACGAGCGTGTTGAAGTCTATCGGCTTGGCCTCCACGTTGATTCCAGCCGCCCTCATGTTCGTGGCTATCATCTGACCCGCTCTGATCCTAATCGGGTCGTAGTCCGCGGGCGGGGTCATCAGGGTGATCTTCTCCATTATCCTTCCATCTGGCAGATCTCTCCAGCCATCTCCGTTCTGATCAACGTAACCGGCGGTATCGAGAATTTCGTTCGCCGCGTCTAGATCGAACGAGTACTTTGTCACCGCGGGGTTGTGCCATTCACCGAAGTACGGCGAGACCGCTGCAGAGCCAGCTTGGCCGAAACCTCCCATGTACACATCGACGATCTGCTCCTTGTCTATCAGATGCGACACCGCCTTCCTGAAGGAGAGATTGTTCATCGGCTCCCTCTTCATGTTGAAGGCCATGTAGAAGTAGCCCGCATCAGCCATGTACTCCAGCTCGATGTTCGGGTCACTCTGTAGGCCAGGGATCCGTCCGGCGGTTACCGCCCAGGCGATGTAGTTCACCTGCCCGCCCTGCAGGGCGAGGATCGCGGTGTCGATGCTCGCGTAGATCTTGTAGAAGATAGTGTCAACGACCTTCGGGAAGACCGGCATCCCTGCGTCCGTCTCATGGTCCACACCCCAGTAGTCATCGAACTTCTTCATGACTCTGTATGAGTTGGTTACGCCTTCCGCGTAGTACCACGGGCCTGTGCCTATGGTTGCCATGGTATCAGTACCCCATGTCACATCAACTCTGTTCTCAGAGTCGACATGGTCCTCCCACACATGCATCGGTATGATGGGCACTCCGAGGGTGCTGGCGAAGAACTGGCCGTACGGTTTCGCCATGACCATTTCGATTTCGTAGTCGTTCACAATGGTTATTCCCGCGTTGAGTTCGGCCTGGTCAACCACGTTGTCATCATTCGCGTCGAACGCTGGGATGATATTGTCAGAGTAGGTCGTGCCGTCCCTCGCCATCAAGTACGAGAAGTGCACGTCTTCAGCAATCATCTCGGTTCCATCATGGAACATCACGCCCTGCCTCAGTGTTATAGTTACAGTTAATGTGCCCTCATCGAAGGTCCAGGACTCCGCCAGAAGCGGTACCGGTCTGAGGTCATAGTCGGCGGTGGCGAGGCTCTCGAAGCCCATTCCTATCGTGTAGTACTTCCAGACGCTGTTGGATCCCAGGTTGTAGTTGTTGAAGTCTGGCAGATCCTCCTGCATCGCAATGTAGAACACATCCTCATCCGCTGCGGCGCTAACGGTCTTTGCGGGCAGCGCCGCGAAAGCCGATAACACCATCAGGGCCATTACCAATCCAGCTAACACTATCCGTCTATACATATCTCATTCACTCCTCCGTGTATTCCCCCATACGTCTCTACGATGGGTTTCTTGAGACGGCTTAACATAGCCTTTCTGTATATATGAGGTTTCCCGAACTGATTTTTGCACATATGGGTATATAAACGATACAAACCGTACAAGAATCGCGAGAATCCGTCGTTCTGCTGAGGCATTTGGAGCGTACTCAGACCAGCTGTCCCTCGCAAAGATCGTGAGCCTTCTCAGAAGCGTCTATCGCATTACCGTAAGCAGAGGCGTCGTCTGGAAGTGGATTATGAAGTACGTATCGAAGGTCCAAGTGCTGGTGGGCAAGCTTCACTCGCTCTGGGATGGGATCGGCGATGGCACTCGCTTCATAGTGATGGGGCGACTCACTAGGAGGCGGTCAATGCCAAATGCACGCAACTCCTTCATCGGCGCAAAGGAGCAGATCGGCGGCGAAGCGCCTTAGGTCATCATCACGGATGGATGCGGAGCCTATCGAAAGAGCGTCGCGAAGGCGTTCTGGAGGAAATCCAGCTTGGAGAATACACGCTCATTCAGAAGGAAGGGTTGAGAGCAATAATCGGACGCTTGTCGAACAACGTAATCGAGCCATTTCACAACACGCCTAAGAATCGTGACAAGACGCTGCGAGGGTTTGGAGGTCGGAATGGGCCCATCAACGCCCTGGACGGCTTATATAGTCAGTAGTTCGTTGCGCGTCGCTTTCCGACAGATCCCTCCCGTTGACACCTTTCATATACGCATAGACCGATTCCCGCCAAGGGCTGGTGGCCATTTATCATTCCAGCCCAGGTGGGGAAGATGGTGTTAAACAGAATGAGAGTATGCACTGCCGTAGCCGTGGCTTTGGCCTTTGTGGCCCCAGGGCTACTGATGGTGCAGGGTGTGAGAGCTGAGACGGTCTCTTGGACCATTGCCATCTACGTGAACGGAGATAACGACCTGGAAGCGAACTGGGACGACGACAGTCTGCCGATGCTGATGGATATACCGGCGAATTCAGACCTCAACCTCGTGGCGGCTGTGGATAGATACAGCGAAGAGGGCTGCGACCTTGTCGAGATAACTGAGGGTAGCTCGCAGGTTGTTGCATCGTATGCCGAGAAGAACTTCGGTGACGACGCTACACTCCAGTGGTTCATAACCCTGATGGATACGTCGTATCCATCGGACAACTTGGCTGTGGTCATCTGGGACCATGGAGGTGGCTGGAAGTGGGTCAGCTGGGACCAAGGTGACGACGACGACATATACATGCCTGAGCTGTATTCCGCCATTGCGAATGCAGGCGTTTACATCGACATCTTGGCATTCGACGCGTGCAATATGGCCATGATGGAGGTCATGTACGAGGTTTCACTGACGGGGAATGTCGGCCATTTTGTCGCATCTGAAGAGTACGTTCCACTGGAAGGGTTTCCGTACGATCTGCAACTGACACCGCTTGCGCAGGACACGTCGAGGACACCAGCACAGGTGGCTGTGGATATGGTCAACGGCTACGAAGCCTTCTATGCCCCGTTGTCCTACACTGAGGTGACACTGTCTGCCGTCGATGTTGCGGAGATAACGAATTCCTTCAGCACCATCGACACTTGGACGGACGAGATGCTCGAGCACCTTGGACAGTACAAGAAGGCCTACGCGACCGCCCTAAGGAATTCGTACGATGCCTACGGGACATCCAAGTACGTGGACATGGCTGACCTCGGAGACAACCTCCTGGCGCAGTCGAAGATCACCGACACGGGTCTGAGGACCGCGATTTCGGACATGGTTACCCTGATTGACGACGCTGTGCTCGCCTGCTACGGCCACGCTTCGAAGGCAGCGGACGCGAGAGGCGTCACAATATGGTGGGCGACGAAGGGCGACTTCTCGTGGTACGGCGAACAGTACGAGGAAGAGGTGTCGTTCGGGACAGACACGTCCTGGCTCGCATTCTTGGATGCGTACACCTGAGGCAACGCGCCGAAACTGGGGACGAAGAGTCCCCTTCTTCTTCATTTCTCGTTCAAGTCTGGTTTTGGTCCGGTTGTCCGGTTTTCCAGAACCCGAGCTCAGGGCTCTGTTAACTTAAGTAGGATTCAGCGGACATCTCCGAAATGGGCGTCGGACGGCTTACATAGCCAGTTCAAAGAACGAATGAGGAGGGGCAATATAGCGCTACCTCAGAAATTAGTATTTCGGCTACCGAACTCGACCTACCCCACTCCTGCCATGTCTGGCTAGTTTTCGGATTCGGCGGATCGAGCCTCCGCGAAAGCCTATTGCCTCTCAGCTGCTAGGTGAACGGTTCGCGAGACGCATGGCATGCGCTACTTGGGAAATCGGCGGACCTGCGCGCAGACCGAGTTCAATCGGAACTGTCCAAGGTCCACGAGTTGGCGAACATCACTGTGTGTGTGTCATCGGCAGCCCTGTCTATCCCTGCTATTCTGAAGCCCGACGGGCCAACCTTCTCCACGTTCAGCCCATGCATTGCGAACCGCCATTCCGGGTTCTCCACCCGGAATGTATCCGTGAATGCCATGTCATCGTACTCGAAATATCCGCATCTAGCGAAGCCAGTTCCCAATTGGACGTCCCAGAGCGTGACGAAGGCCTTCCTGTGGTCGATAGGTTGTACCTTGAGAGCAAGCAGTCCACCCCCCCCTTCTGATGTGGCTAGGTCGCCCCCATCAGTCCACGTTGCGCCCCAGTCGTCGGAGTACTTCAAGTGAACATTGAAATTGTAGGGGACCGCATGAAGTGTGTAGAGCCTCTCGCCATCGCTGAACACCTCCGGCCAGATTGACGAATAATCCATGGTGCTCACGACCACAGGCTCTGTCCAGGAGGAACCTCCGTCACAGGACTTGGAGAAGTGGAGCACGTATTTCCCAGTCCACGGGATTCCCATGTAATATCCACTCACGAAGTATATGTCGCTGTCAGCCTCCCCGCCGAACCAGGATGCGTTGGTGCCAATCGCTGACGAGCAGTACCAAGTATCGTATGAAGCAGGCTTGGGAACGTCAGTCAGCCGGACGAAAGTGGCTCCAGAGTCTGTGCTCTTCGCGACGTAATTGGGACCAGACGCCACGAGTATCGTGTCTTCATCTCCTTCCTGGTACACGCACATGCCTGGGTATGCCGCCCAAATCGGCATCTCGAAGACGTTGACAGGGGCATTCCAAGTGGAACCTCCGTCGAGACTCTTGAAAAGCAGAACCCTGCCTGCGGGGTATTCATGCGTTAGTACGTAGACCCCATTTACGCCAGTAACAAGGTCAAGACACTGGTAGTCCCCGGGGCCGGCCATTACTACGGGCTCCTGCCATTTCACGTTTCGCGCAGTCGCGGGTGAAGCCGCTATGGCCATGATAGTCGACAAGACCACAGCGGACACCAAGGCTATATTGAGATTCTTTCGATTTGCCAAGATCACCTCGAACCCCCTCCCGCAAATCTATGACGCCGCACTATATCGTTCTTTCGCTGACCTTGCTCTGTTAACTTAAGTAGAATTCAGGAAAATCCTCCGAACTGGATGTCCGACTGCCAGCTTAGCCGGTGCGGAGGGCAACAGCGGAGCGCGACAATGGGCTGCCGCCTCCGAAAACAGTATCTCGGCTACCGAACTCGACCATTCCCGAGTCGGAATGACAAGAATTCAGCAATAGAGTAGAAATATGCTCAAGACACGTCACGTAATCAGAAGGGAAGTGGTCGAGGGATGCGCAAGAGCTCACATGGTTGACGATCAGTCGTAGCTCACCCCGGTTCCCGTCTATGCAATCTCTCCTCCCCCCTAGAGGCAAGCATGCATGGGCACCGATTTGGGCATCGCCTTGGGAACCGCCTGTTGCAAGCACACATCGCCCGCGTGCGCGGCAACACAGAGCGCGCGATCGAGCTATCAGGGCGGGCGCTAGCGCTTTCGGACGACCTGTCGGTCCGTAGCATCGCGGCGGTCAACGTGGGGATGGCACAGTGGTATCGTGGCCGCCTGGCTGTGGCCGAACAGGCTTTGACTGAAGCGCAGCGTGCCGGCAAGGGCTCGGTAAACGAGTATGCCCGCTGGACGGGGTATGTCTTTCTGAACAGAATCCGAGTCGCGCGGGGCCAGCTCCGAGAGGCAGCGGTCGCATACCGCCACATGATCCAGCAGGGCGAACGACTTCCGCTGATCGCCCTCGCCCACTATGACTTGGGTAGGCTACACTACGAGTGGAACGAGTTGGACAGCGCGGCCCAGCACCTGACG
>CP070732.1:1209581-1226587 GCA_020347565.1 Methanobacteriota archaeon
GCACAGCGATGCATCTCTAACAATAGAGACCGTAAGCACGCGGTGTGGGCCCGCCGCGATTTGAACGCGAGTTACCAGCACCCCAAGCTGGAAGGATTCCAAGCTACCCCACGGGCCCTAGAGGACGGAGACTGAGGGGCTTCTCAGTAGGGTGAGACCTCATCGATGAGATTGGCGTGCGTCAGTATCATCCTTCTGCAGCAGTATCGGTCCACGTGAAGAGCGTCCAACACCTCCTTCGGAGACTCGCCCATGTCCGTCCTCCTGACGAACTCCTCAAACGCGCTGCCTATGACCTTGCCGCAGGTGAAACATCTCACGGGGATTATCATGATCCTCACCTGTAAGACTTCTGACGCTTCTTTCTCGCGCCTCTGCCGAGCGGCTTCTTCGGAAGCTTCCTCCTCGGGTCGGACACGAGCAATGACCTGTCATACTTGGAATATAACTCCTGAAGCTTCTCGTCTCCAAGGAACTGCACCAGCCCTTTTGCGATGGCCGTCCGGGAGGCCGTGGCCTGTCCCATGAATCCCCCGCCGTTGACGTTCACGTCTATGTCCACCTTGGACGCTTTGTCCCCGGCCAACGTCAAAGGCTCCATTATCTTCACCCTGGCCAGATATGGCTCATATATCTCGACTGGGACGCTGTTGACTCGGACCAGCCCGTGTCCCTTCCTCACGGTTGCGCGGGCTACGGCACTCTTGCGCTTGCCACTGACGACGACGACCTTCATCCGATCACAACCTCCCAGAGCCCAGCTCCCTGGCTATGTCACCCAGGCATACCGACTTCGCCACGATCTTCCTGCTCGCTTCGGGGCTCTCCGTAGCGATGTCCTTCAGCTCTCTGGGCATCCCGACATAGACCTTCAGGCGCTTGTACGCTTCCCTCCCCGACGTCTTCCTGTAGTCGAGCATACCTCTGACCGACCTCTTCAGAATCATGTCGGGCGATCTCGGGTACTTCGGGCCGCTGAAGTTCTTCCCTCTCGCCCTTCTCTGCTTGTAGTGCTTCACAAGCTGAGTCCTGCTTCCCGAGACCCTGACATCCTCAGCATTCACTATCGTTATCTCTTCACCGTCTAGCAACCTCTTCGCGACGTGGGTGCAGAGGCGGCCCAAGATCTGATTCTTCGCGTCAATCACCGCCATCGAATCACCCCATTATCCTGATTCTGGAGCCTTCAGGGTGTTTCCTGACAAGCTCCTCGATCGACAGGCTCTTCCCGCCTGCGTTCTCGACCTTCGCCCTTGCCTGACCAGAAGACCTAAAGGCTGCAACGGTCACCTTCTTCTTCAGCTCGCCCGCGCCCAGCAACTTGCCCGGTACGACGATGACGTCATCGTCGTTGGCGTACCTGTCGAGCTTTCCCACATTGACCTCGGCCCAGTTGCTAGCGGGGCCCTCTAGCCTCAATGCGATGTCTCGCCAGACAGGTGCCTCATTGGACCTGCCAACATCCTTGAGATGCTGAACAAGGGTCAAGAGGTGGGGGTTCGTCTTTCTCGATTTCCTTCCCATTTCTGACTCCTCCGACATCAGAGAGCAGCCGACTTAATGTGCGTTCCGTTTATAAAGCTTTGGATGCGTCCAGCGACCTGGCCAGCATGTGTCTCTGGGGCGCACGAATTGAGGATTGCAATGGAATCGGACAACTCTTCCGCGGCTCCGCGGCGGCTCGCGGACAGTTGACAGAAGATATATACGAAATAAGTGATACTCGGGAATCCAGTTCGTCGACGGAGTCGCGGGGTAAGATGATACGTTTTGGACCAGCAGGCATACCCCTGTCATGTAAAGGCAGGACCCTCAGAGATGGCATCGAGGACGTTCACAACCTCGGCCTGACGGCAATGGAAGCTCAGCTGGTCAGGGCCAATGTGAACGAGAGGAGCGCTGAGCCGGAGGAGATAGGGCGCACGCCTCGCGACCTGTACACCGACCTCGTGATAGAGATCATACGCAGGAAGGGCTCCAAGGAAGAGACGCTATCCGACCTGGACGAGCGGATCAAGGTGGGCGACACCCTGGTCGTGCTCTCCAGCGGAATATCCAGGAACTACTCTGAACTGCGGCAGATAAGGGAGATGGCGAACGAACTCGACGTCCAGCTGGCGATCCATACGCCATACTATATGGACATAATCGGCGAGGGGGAGCTGTGCTTCAAGAGCATGGACTCCATCAGGTGGGCGGGGCTGATCGCTCAGGAGCTCGGAGCCAAGGTCGTGGTGACACACATCGGACTCTACGGGGAGGTCACCGAGAGGACTGCCTTCAATAAGGCGAAGGCCAGGCTGACGGAGCTCGCCAAATGGTACAGGAAGAATGGCCTCAAATCATCCATTGGCCTCGAACTCAGCGGGAGGCAGGAGGTCTTCGGATCCCTTGGGGAGATAGCCAGGCTGTGCAGAGGATCCAAGGAGCTGGTCCCAGTGGTCAACTTCGCGCATTATCACTCCCGGGAGAACGGGATACTCAGCGAGCCGAAGGACTTCGACAAGTTGCTAGATACCGCGGAGGATGTCTCCAGGGGTGAGCTATACGCTCACTTCTCAGGCGTGGAGCACGAGGACGGAAACGAGAAGCGGTTCACCTCCATCAAGAAGGGCGATCTCAGGTTCGAGCCACTGGCGGAGAGCCTCGTAGACCGAAACAAGCCCATCACGATAATATCGAGCTCACCGCTCCTGGAGCACGACGCGATGTACATGAAGGTGATACTCGAGAGGGTGTTGGCTAAGAAAGTCTCCAAGGAGCTGAAGGATAACTCCAAGAAGGGGAAGCCGGGGCAGAAATGAAGCAAAGCACGGACTACATCATCGACAGTATTCGAACCACGCTAGAGCGCGACATCGAGGAGACGGAGAAGTTCGTGGACATGATAATCTCCTCTCCGAATGTCTTCATCTACGGTGTGGGCCGTTCGGGACTGATCGCGAAGGCCTTCGCGATAAGGCTCGTCCAGATGGGACTGGAAGTCTACTTCGTGGGGGAGACGATAACGCCTATCGTCAAGAAGGACAACCTAGTGATAATCGTCTCGCAGACCGGCAACACCATGTCATGCATTCAGACGGCAAACATCGTCCGAAGGGAAGGAGCTCGCGTCGTAAGCATCACGGCGAACGACCACTCCAAGCTTGCGAACGCGTCCAACCTGGTGGTTCACATAAACCCGGATAAGGACGATCAGCGCGGAGTCCTTGCCCCATTGGGAACCCTATTCGAGGATGCGACCCTCATATACCTGGACGGTATAGTCGCGCAGCTCATGCAGAAGCTTGGGCAGAGCGAAGGGTCGATGCGAAGACGGCACGCCATATGGGTCTGACCTTCAATCTTCACCGTCGTCAGGGTCATCGGTGTCGGTATCCCGGTGCCTCCGTCGCCAAGACAGCACGGTAACCCCGACGGCCACCGCGACTGTCGCGACCAACAGGGCCACGCTAGATTCCTCCTTGAGCCAATCCCTTACGCTTCCGACGAAGCCGGATTCGTGGATGCCAACGCTGTAATCCTGCGACATCGCGGCTGTCAGGTTGCCCAGCGGCAGAATCGAGTGAAGCATCATTCCGTTCCCCGTGGTGTAATATGACGCGTTGACGCCATGCGCAGAACAGTTGCAGGAAGCCTCGACAAGCACATCGGAACCCCACGCATAGAACGCCTGCACGACCCCGTCCTCTTTCGCGAACTGTATCTTCTGCATGGGATCAGTCGTGCAGTTGAACCTGTGGCTGTAGTTGCTTCCCAGCAAGCGCTCATCGATCGTTGCGAGCGCATCATTCACCTCGATCTGGCCATCGTCAGCGGTTTCGAAGAGGTGGAACGTGTTCGTGGAACCGCCTCCCTGCAGGAACTGTTCCAAGACGAGATGGCTTGTGTCGACGTCGTCATTGAAGGACAGGGAGAAGTTCATTCTGAGCTGCGTTTCCCCGTCGACCACATAGCTACCTCTAGCGTTCTCGTATTGTACAGGGAGCTCTGCTATGAAGAACCAGAAGGTCATGTTCGCCCACGCGGGCTTGACAAGCGTTTCGTTCTCACCCACTCTGTAAGCGTTCAGCGATGACCTCATTCCGAAGGAGGCGAACTCACCGAATTCCTCGGTGAAGCCTTGGTCGATTGAAGTGAAGTTCCATCGGACGTGATTCGAGTCGAGGAACACAGCGAGGCTAGCCTCGCCTTCCTCGTACATACCGTCACAATCGGAATCGTTGTGCAGGTACATACGGGGAAAGCCGATCTCGAAATGCGGGCTGAAGGGGTCGACTTCGTGTTTGAAGATCACCCTCGGCCAATCCCTCGTGATGAACACGCTGAAGTTGCCGGAAATGAGGGTTACCTTGGTTTCGTCGACGCTGACGAATAGGGTGTACTCTTCAGATTTCGCCCCAGCGAGGACCGATAACGTAACGGTTATCATAGCAATGCCTATTACTGCCACGAAGATCTTCTTCGAGGCGACGGTTTCCAAGCTATCCCTCAGACGTCCCTTAAGGAACAGGCCACCGGATAAGCTTTCTGGCCCTCGGGGCTCATAGTCAACGAGTCTCTGCTTCAGTACCCATACTGCTCAGGGGCTTCAGACGCCTAAATCTAAGAGCCTCCGGGGCCACGAGGGCAAATGGAACCTCGGAGTACCCCTCACCCGTCAGTTTGAAGGCCCTGACCTCCCTGCTGACAGGGTCTATCACTACCGAACAGTGATATCCCTGCGTGAAGGCCCTCTTCTGCGTTCGTAGGTCGACCCTGGACATGAAGCATGTGTGCCCTGGGTGCGAGTGGTACCAGCCCACCACGACGTAGTCGAAGCCCGCGCGGTCGAGGTCGTTGAACAGCCGTGGGAGTGCGCTCGGATCGAATTTCACTTTGGCAGGCGAGTTCTCCAGGTCGGTCGTTCCGACGTCGCGGATGATGGAGTAGGTGCGCCCTCCCCACGAACAGACGTCGCCGAGCAGCAGGCCCATGACTTCCAACCTCCGCGGTGCAGCGCGGAGGGATTGCTCCCTCATCTTCTCCTCGGCGAGGGAGGACATGTATATCTCTAGGCGATGGCCTCGCCTCAGTGCTTCATCGTAGAGCACCTTCGTTTCGTTCGTGAACCACGGGTGCGGGCTGATGTCTTGTGGCGGCGGCCTGTTTAGCGGGTCCCTGCGGACCTCTCTGATGACTCTAGGCTTCGCCATCTGCCTCACCGATAACGCGGATCCTTCGTTCGGCCGCCATCAACAGCTCCGGCGGACAATATCCATGGCGGTTGAAGTGTTCCGCGGCTCTTGTGCATGTGTCGCTCCCGAAGGGGTTGTGCGAGTTGGGGTTAGCCAGGAGCCATTCGATTCCCCTCACGAACGTCTGGAGCGTCGAGTTGAAATCCCAATTCTCGAGGAGTCTAGTGCAGACGTACCCTCCATCCTCAGGAGGCATGATGTTCGGATGGAAGATCGAAGACCTCCACTTGACAATCGGCTTCTCCATCGGATACTGGTCCGATATCAGGAATACAACGCGATGTACGAATCTGCTGACTATACGTCCGTCCTCCAACGCTGGCCCGGGGACGCGTAGCAGAGTGATGTCGACGGCTATCGGAAAGGCACTCAGATTCGGATCGGATATCGAGATGTGATGCCTCAGCTCGCGTTGACATGCCTCGATCTCGTTCTTCAAGCGCACCCTCAGAATGTCGACGGGGAGAGCGGGGAAGGGCATGGGCTCTATCCGCCTTCGGGATCGGGCACAAGCTCCAGGACGTCGTCCTCTCGGATACCTGCCTCTGTGAGCGACGTGCTCCCCCTCAGGACCTTCTTCCCCCTTCTGACAACGTATGCTCCCATGTCCTTCCTCCAGAAAGTGGCAGCGCTCTCAATCACCTCATCGACGGTGTTGTCATTCTCGAGTTCCATCTCCACAGAAGCCCCGGTCTCGGCGTTCTTCACTCTGATGCGGAAAGGCAAGAAACCACCCAGCTTGGCACCGCAATAACGAGCTTAAGGGTTTCGGATACCTGTAGCTTGTCGTTCCCTGTGGACCGCGCAATCGGGGTTCATCTCGATCTCCAGCTCCTCTGAGCGATTGCGCGATCCGTCGTAGTAGAAGAGGTTAGACAACAAGAGATCGCTCCTGCCAGAAACGTGCTTCACCGCCTCGCGCACGATGACCGCGCCTATGACGCTCGTCGTCGTCACCTCGGCCGCCAGCCTTGGCTCGTGGAAGGTCACCTCAGAGCCGGTGCAACTGAATCTGACGTCGGCCACGCGCGAATGCGATCTATTCATGCCACATGCGAGACACGCGCCGTTGGGAGGCCTGACGATCATCACCTTCCCTATGAGCCCGTCCATCCCGCCATCAACATACAGCTTCCCTGCGGCATAAGTGGCCGCGTTTACATAGGCCCTTGCTGCGATGTTGTCAAGACAGCCGATGACAATATCGGCGGCGTCGAACTCCTCTGCCGGTATCTCCTCAACGCGTCTGACTATGCCCGTGGCCCGCGCGTCTCCGCACAGGGTATTCACGCGGTCCGCCAAGACTTCCGCTTTCAGCCTTCTCGTCGAAGCGTCATCGGAGTTGAAGAACATGCACCTGTTGAGATTGGACCCGACAATACGATCCATGTCCACGATTCGAATGTCTCTGAACCCGGACAGCGCGAGGTTCTTAGCCACTTCGTTTCCAAGAGCCCCGGCCCCCGCCATCAGCACACGTGCCTCGATGACCGCGTCTATGTCGAGCCATTCTACCCGGCGAGACCTGTCGAGTCTATCGTCATCCACCGCTCCCGGCCTGATCACTTCCTCCATCGGCACCCACACGTGGCCGCCGGCATAAAAACCTGACCTAGTCCCAGACGAGCCTCCCGCCAACCATGATATCCTTCTCCGCCCCGCCGCGGCGTATAAGGGATATCGTCGGCGACTTCACGAGCCCGTCCAGGTGTATGAGGGCGTCCGCATCCCCGTCGTAGTTGCTGCCGACAGCGAAATGGCAGGTCCCATAGACCTTCTCGTCCTCCAGCATATTGGCAACGATCTTCGCCTTCCTGTTGAGACCTATGCCGAGCTCACCTATCGCCCTCGCGTTCGCAACGTACTTGTCAGCCTCGCTAGCCTTCAGGTCGCCCTTCTCGGCCATCCGCCTTGCGTTCTGCTGCCCGCGTCGAACAGATCTCCTCAGCAATTTGGCCTCGGACCCACCAGATATCGACCTGATAAACCCGTCCCTTACATCCGCGACTATCGGCCTGCGGATCACGACCTCCCCGTCGTTGAGCGCTATCGACCCATCGAAGGCGATTGTGCCGTTGGTGGACCCGAGGGCTGGCGAGACATAGACTTCGCCGGATGGGATGTTGCCGGCGCCGCCTGGCCGCCTGAAATCCCCATCGTCCGACATGGGCTTCCGGCCCTTGACGCCGACCGTCACATCCGTGCCGCCGGGGGCAGTGACTCTTATTGCACCGGCCTTCTTCATCGAGCCCGACAGCTTCTTGCAGTCATCCCTCAGGACAGCGTAGTCTATCGGGACCGTACGCGAGAAGGTATCCTGCGTTATTCCCGGGGACCAGAACGCCCGCACCTTCTTCTCGTAGCACAGCATATCGAACAGGCTGTCGTAGCGACGCTTGCCGGGATAGCCATGCTTTAGGCCGTGCCTGTCCATGCCGAGCCTGTCTTGGCTTATGGACAGGACCGCATGCGGCTCTGCGGAGAGCGCCTTGATGATTTCCTCCTCCGTGAAGTCGAACTGACCCTTCTCCTTCTGGAATGCGAGCACGGGGGAGGAACCCACGCGGAGGGCGGCGTCGAAGAGCGACATCGCGACATCGCGGGTGTCCTGGTTAGGATTGGCGATTATCAAGATCCGCTCGCCCTTCTTCAGAGCTAGTACGTCCTTGACCGCGGCGTCAGCCGCGCGCACAAGAGAGCGCGAGTAGCTCCTTCCGCTACAGAAGCCCACCGATTCGGACATGCGAGCTGTAAGACTCCATGGGCTCTTAAGGGTTGAGGAGACGTCATCGGTCCAGGTAGTCCGTGGCCACTACTCCCCCGACGATCCTCTTGTCGTATTCGGCCAACCTCGCCCTGATGTCCTTCTTCACGTCGTTCTCGAGTTCGAGGCACCTGTGTCCTTCGAGGACCCTCTTCACCTCTCGAACCGCTGCGAGATGCATGGGCTCCTTTGCGCTCCCCGGCTCCGCCGGTAGCATCGCGATCTTCGGCAGAAGGCTCTCGCTCCTGAAGTGTCTGAGCGTGTGAGGGTCCTTCATGAAGTATCCGCCGGGGCCAACGCGCGCTATCGCGTCGAAGGCCATAGTCGCATCGTTCACATCGATGCCCCTCCACGCCCGCAACACGTTCCTCCACAGCTCGCAATCCATGACCACCTGCTCAAGCGATTCGCATCCGGATCGCTCGATACCTCCGATGCCCACCACCTGGTCCGCACCTGCCATCGCCGGTATCAGCGCGCTTATCGCCTTCTGATAGCCGACTTCAAACCCCGGCCTGCAGCCTGAAGCTGCGATGCCGCCGACCTGTGATGGGAGGCCGTATCGCTTGGCCATCTGGCAGCCTGCGGCGTTGATCAGCGATCCCTCGGTGGAGCCTGAAAGGAACACGCCGGTCTTCATGTCCATCGGTCCCGATTCGGAACTGTACAGCACCGGTGCGCCCGGGGCGGAAATCTCCGATATGACGATTCCCGCGAGGTTCTCCGCATTGACCAACGTCACGGTTCCCGCGAGAGAGACCGGTGAGACTGAACCGGATATCGCCATCGAAAGATGCACAACAGGCAGCCCGGCCTTCGCGAACTCGACGACTGCGTCCACGTCGCCTGCCTCATACCTGAGAGGGGTCATTGGCGTGTGCGTTATCGATATGATCGGCCTCTTGGCCAGCTCCTTCCTCGAGCCCACGATCAGAGCAGCGGTGTCGATCTGCAGTCTGGAGTCCTCCGATGTGCTCGACCCGTGCTGGACGTGTTTGCCAGTATAGAAAAGGGAGGCGACGAACTCGTGACAGCAGGAAACTTCCGGCGGGATGTCTGTGGCTACTACCTCGGGCCAGTACAGGTCGACTTCCGGCATGGCGTCGCAGACGATCGTCAGGTCAACCAGGTCATTCATAGTTGAGCCTCTCTTCTTCTGACCCTCGATGTCCCACATGTAAGGCGGCTGGCCGTCGTTGACCCCCTGAGGATATGAGGCTGGCAGGCGCAGGTCGTGCTTCTTGTCCCTCGCGCACATCGATATCTCCTTCGGCGCCCTGGACAGGCATTCCGCGACAAGGCGCTCCGGGATTCTTGCGATCCCGCTCTTCTCGTCGACCGAGGCTCCGTGCTCTTCGAGAATCGCCAGCACGGGCCTGCTCGTCACCTTTATGCCTACTTCCTGGAGTATCCGGACGGACGACTCGTGGACCAGGTCTTCTTGTTCATTAGTCAAAGGGGAAAAAACAGCTTTGGCCAACTTATCCTCCCACTGCTCGGTAAATTCAATGCTTATATAAAACGACTGTTATGGCCGGCGGCGCTGGCCGCTCATTCGCCCGGGAGGGGCGTCTTATCAGCCGCCTTCTCCTCGAGCCTTCTCGCCCGTCTCCCGCAGGCCTCCCTGTTCCTCCTCTCGTCGTCAGGCCCCTCGAGAATCAGCTCAGGAACCTCGGACGGCCTGCCATCCTGATCAAGGGCCACGAGCGTCACGTACGAGGAGCCCGTGTGACGGGAACCCCCAATCCTCGGGTCCTCCGCCTCAACCCTCACTCCGATCTCCATCGACGACCTCCAGACGGCGTTTACCTTGGCTTTGACCGTCACGAAGTCCCCGACATGTACAGGTGACAAGAAAGTCATCTTATCGAGCGATGCAGTGACTATGTTCGTTCGCGCATGCTTCGTCCCGGTCACGTACGCGATTTCATCCACCATCTTGAGCAAAGTGCCTCCGAACACGTTCCCAGCTATGTTCGCGTCTTGTGGCATCATCACTCTGGCCACCGTTGCTCTGGACTCAGAGACCTTGCGAGCACCACGAGTTCCGACCACTTCAATCACCTTTCCTTTTCAGCATCGAAATCGCCGCCTTCATCCATCTCTCCATCGACCCCCGCTTCATCTGGTGCTTTCTCCGACGTCTGCGCGTCTTTGGGACGCCTACGTGCGAACACCGTGACTGCGACAATGACCATGACGGCCAACGAGACAGCAAGAGCGACGGACAGCAGCATAATCATGTCGTAGTCCTCGGAGCGTTCGTCGTGGCTGTAGTCCGTGAGGACGGCAACGTACGCAGGGTCCTCCAGCCCCGGCTCGAACCTCTCGAGCCTCACATGCCGCCCCACGTCTTCCGCATACCAAAGGGTCTCGTTCATACCGCTCGACGTCCGCAGTATCTCGACGGTCGAGAAGTCGCCCGCGTCTGTGCTCTCGACGCCCGTTGAGACGACTGTGTAGCTGATCGACTCGACAGAGACATCATCCAGGTCGTACTCGTCCGAACCGTCGTCCACGGACAGGGATCTCGTCACCTTCGTCGACTCGTCCCATGTGTCGCCGACCCCTACCGCGCGGATGTCTATCCCATACATGAGAGGAGGCGAGTAGTAGACCGACTCCCAGACGGTCAGCGATGAGGACACCTGCATCTCACCATACCCTTCCGAAAGGCTGGCCAGCCAAGTCAGGTCGTCGAGGATAACTGCAGGCGTACCGCGGACCTCGTGCCTGTATCCGTCGAATATGCCAACGGTGGACCTCATCAGGCCGTCCGCCGAGACGTTCCCTTCGAAGAGTCCCGTGACCTTGAGGACATCGACATCGATCTCGTCTCCTTCCACGACGGAAGTCTGGGTTCCGACGATACGATAGGTGACAGCCCCCGTCACTGGTATGCTTGAGATGGTCGTGCGCACCTCGTAGGTCCAGAAGTCCGACTCGGATGACGCTGCGGCGCTGGCCGCCTGGGCAGAGCTGACGAGCAGCAGAACGAGCGGCACCGCTGCAAGACGCCGACAAGGCCGATGCATGATCATCTACCCGCCCCAGGCTCCATCCTGTAGCCGAGGTTCTTCCGCCATATAAATTTGCAGCGGCTCAGGGACGGAGCGAAAGGATATAGTAGGAGACCGTTTAACCTCTGACCGTGGCTGAATGACGGAAGAGTTCGAGGTAACCCCTTACAAGGTGTCTGGCGAGGTGGACTATGACGAGCTTGTCGACCGATTCGGCACCAAGAAGATAGACGACGACCTGATCGACAGGCTCGCGAGGCACGGTCCCCTGCACATCATGCTGCGGAGGGGCATCTTCTACTCCCACAGAGACCTGGACTGGGTGCTCGATCAGTATGACAAGGGCGTCGGATTCACGCTCTACACCGGCAGAGGGCCATCAGGACCGGTCCACATTGGCCATACGATGCCATGGCTGTTCACCAAGTACCTCCAGGACACCTTCAAGGCGAGTCTGTGGTTTCAGCTGACCGACGACGAGAAGTTCATGTTTTACGACCACCTCTCCTTGGAGGAAACGAAGAGATGGGGCTACGAGAACGCGTTGGACATCATCGCCCTCGGCTTTGACCCCGACCTCACCAACATATTCCTCGATACAGAGTACATCAAGACGATGTATCCAACGGCCGTCAAGGCTGCGAAGAGGATCAACTTCTCCACTATTCGCGCGGTGTTCGGGTTCGACAACTCGAACAACATAGGAAGCATATTCTTCACGAGCATCCAGACGGTGCCGTGCTTCTTGGAGTCGATGCAGAGGGAGAGCAACGTCCCCTGCCTGATACCGTGTGGCATAGACCAAGACCCCCACTTCAGGGTTACGAGGGACATCGCCGAGGGCCTCGGCTTCCTGAAGCCCGCCCTCGTGCACGCCAAGCTCATGCCATCCCTAGCAGGCTCGGAGAAGATGTCCACGTCGACGAAAGGCGAGGACACCGTCTTCATGACCGACGACGAGGCCACGACCAAGAGGAAGATAATGAACGCATTCACCGGAGGACGCGTCTCGGTAGAGGAGCAGCGAAGAGAAGGAGGCAACCCGGAGATATGCGCGGTGTACCAGTACTGCCTGTACTATTTCGAGCCCGATGACGCGAAGCTGGCGGAGCTGCACGCGAGCTGTCAGTCCGGTAGCATACTATGCGGCGAGTGCAAGTCCCGCCTGTTCGACAAGGTGTGGAAGTTCCTTGAGAACCACCAGGTGGCACGCGAGAAGGCGAAGGACAGGATAGAGGAGTTCTTCGTCAGAGACTGACTTCTTCCCGCCAAACCATAGATACGTGGTCACCGATATGTGTTCGCCATCATCTGAATGGCGAGCGTGATGCGTGTGAATCTCAAGCCGATCGCGACAGTACGGAACGGCGTAACAGACGACGTCGATGATTGGGACAAGGTGACGTCTAGGCTCATCTTCGAGAGGGAATGGGTCGACGGCCTGTACAAGCTGGGACGCTTCGACCACGTACTGGTGATCTTCGGATTCCACAGGAAGAGAGGTGTGAAGCTCAGGGTCCATCCCAGACACGATCCCTCGAAGCCGCTCGTAGGCGTGTTCGCGTCCAGGTCACCGAGGCGTCCAAACAAGCTTGGCCTGACGAGGGTGGAGCTTCTGAGCGTGAGAGGGAACGTGGTGACAGTGCAGGGCCTCGACGCCTACGACGGAAGTCCGGTCTTCGACGTCAAGCCACCCCTCGACGAAATCGACTACTGAAAGCTGTCCATCCTCGGGAAAAGTAGATAAGCCGTACGTCCAATGACGCGAGGAGATGACGGACAGCGAAATCGTCGAACGGCTGAGCTACCTGGAGAAGAAGGTGCTTCTGGCCTTGCGGGATCTACAGAGCGCCAGCCCTGAGGAGATACTCTACGAGTCGAGGCTGGATAAGCTCGTGGAGGTCATGAACGCCTCGTCCTGGCTTCAGGCGAAGGAGCTCGTGAGGATTGATGAGAGGGTCTCGAAGCGATATTCACTAAGAAACCAGGAGGCCGCCTTGAAGCCGCTCCCGGAGAAGGTCGTTCTCAAGTCAGTCATATCGGACCACTCCGGCAGAGCGACCATGGCCGAACTCAACGCGGCCGGCATCCTTCGGCGGCAGGATCTGCAGATAGCCCTCGGATGGATAAGGAAGAAGGGCTGGGGGACGCTGTCAAAGGACGAGACCGGCACCGTCGTCGAGGCAACGGATGAGGGAAGGGCCGCGATAGAGGCGAAGGGCGAAGACGAGATGCTCATCCAGAGGCTCTCCGAGGGCGAGCTCCACGAGAGCGAGGCGGACATCGAAGCCATCCGACAGCTCAAGCAGCGCAAGGATTTCCTCAACGAGCGCCTCGTCACCGAAAGGACGATCTCCCTGACCGAACAGGGCTCGCGGATAGCAGCACTCGACCTCGACACCACGGAGGAGGTGGGGCAGCTGACCCCGGACCTGATGGGCTCGGGCAAGTGGCGGGATGTCAGCATCAGGAGATACGACGTGAGGGCGTTCGCCCCGACCGTGTACGGCGGCAGGATGCATCCGATAACGCTTCTGATAGACAGGATCCGCCACGCCTTCCTCACCATGGGCTTCACGGAGATCACGGGCGACTACTTCGAGAACGCCTTCTGGAATATGGACGTCCTCTTCACGGCACAGGACCACCCCGCGAGGGAGCTCCACGACACCTTCTACCTCTCCAACCCGGACAGCGTCGACCTGTCCGAGGACGCCGAGATCATCGACGTGATCAGACAGGTGCACGAGGACGGCTGGACGACTGGTTCCAGGGGATGGGGGTACAAGTGGAGCCTCGAGGAGGCCCAGAAGACGCTGCTCCGGACGCACACGACCGTGAACACGATCCGGCGCATTGCGGAGGACCCGAAACTCCCGTTCAAGGTGTTCTCGATCGGGCGCGTTTTCAGGAACGAGGCGATGGACTCGACCCATTTGCCCGAGTTCATGCAGATAGAGGGCATAGTATGCGAGGAGGGGGCCAACTTCGACATGCTCTGCACCCTGCTCAGGGAGTTCTACGCCCGTATGGGCATCCCCAAGATCCGCATCAGACCCTCATACTATCCGTACACTGAGCCATCGGCCGACGTGGAGGTATACTTCAACGGACAGTGGATGGAGCTGGGAGGGTCCGGGATATTCAGGCCCGAGGTCACGGAGCCGCTCGGAGTGCACGAACCGGTGCTCGCATGGGGGTTCGGGCTCGAGAGGCTCGCGATGCCCGTCTGGGAACTCAAGGATATAAGGGACATATACATATCCGACATAGACTGGCTGAAGAGGTCGCCACAGGTCTGACGGCCAGGACCAGCGGCTCAATCGGACGCAGTCGTTGACGCCGCGAACGCCGGTGTGGCGGGCTCGGACGGCGCCGAAACGGACCTTCGGATCGCATCATTGATCAGTTTGAGCGCGGACTCCACGCCCTCGCGGCCTCCAGGTCCGCGGTCCCGACGCGGCTTCGCCTCTGAGAGGTCCGAAGGGAGTTCGATTTCCTCAAGCACCCTCAGGCATTCGGCGAAGCTTTCCTCGGATGCGGTCTCGTCGCCCGCCGACAGCTCCGCCATGGCGAGATTGGCGTAGGCCGCTGACACGCCAAGACGGTCTTCCAGCTCCGTGAATATCTCGATCGCCTCGAAGCAGTGTTCCCTCCCCTCGCCGACCCTTCCGGACCTCGTGAGCGTCTCCGCCAGCGAACTGTGGGCGTACGCCCTGATGCGCGATTGGCCCGTATCGGCCGACAGCTGGACGGCGTTCCGGAGTTGACGGATCGCATCGCCTTCACGATGCATGCGGGCGTATGCGATGCCCATGCTGAGATACGCGCCAGCGAGGTCCACTGCGGGCAGCCCGGTTGCGCAGATGGAGAAATGCTCCACGGCCTCCCGGTAGTCCCCCCGTGCCATCAGAACTCCCCCAAGGGCGAGCTGTGCCCTGCGGACACCTTCCTGGTCCATCGCCGCTAGCGAGTCCTTTGCGCTCCTGTCGAACAGTTCAGCCGCCTCAGCCAGGCTGCCCTTCTGCCACTGGACTTCGCCCAGTCCTCGCAGAGCCCTCGCCCTGATGGAATCGTCCGAAGCGAGGCGCACGGCGTCCTCGAACAGCTCACGCGCCTCCTCCGGCCGGCCCTGGTCGCTCCTGATGATACCCATCTCCGTTATGGCCTCGGCCCTCACGCCGGGATCCTCGTGCCTTGACAAGCCCTCCAATAGGTCCCATGCGGTGCGCGGCTCGTCGAGCGCATCTGCAAGACGAGCACGTGCGAGGGTCACCCCCGACCTGTATCTCAGCCTGGACGGCTCGAACCCCCTCAGCGCCTGCCAGAGTCGGGCGGCGTCCCCGCGCGAGAGGCTCAGGTCCTGCATGCGAGCCATGAGCATCTCGGCCTCGAGCGTGCGGTTTGCCTTGAGCAGATGGACCAGCCGTTCTATCGGCTCGCCGGCCCTGAGATAGTGGTCCGCTGCCACACTGTGCCACCTCGAGCGGTCCTCAGCGCTCATGTGGTCGTAGACGAAGTCGCGCAGGGAGGCGTGGATCTCGAACCTGTCAGGCGCCGTTTCCCTCAGCATAGATGCCTTTCGAGCGCCGCGAAGGCCGCGAGGTATCGCCTCCGCAGGGAACGGCTTCTGGAACACCGAGGCGAGCTGGAGCAGGGATCTCTGCTCGGGCGACAGCCCGTCGTAGAACTTCTCCTCCAAGAAGCGGGACAGCTGAGACCTCGCCCCCGTCTCCGTGGACTCCGTGACCATCTCGAGAGACAGGGGATGGCCCTTCACCATCGAGACCAGCCCTTTCCCCACGTCCTCATCGATTCCCCTTGTCTTCAGGAGCGCTATGGCGGATGCTGGGTCCAGGCCACCGAGCTCCAGCTCGGTCACTTCCTGCCTCGCGACGACTTCGGACTTCTCGTAGAACGCGGCTCCCCCTTCGACGGTGACCAGGATCTTGCCCGCTCCGCTGCTGTGCCTGAACATCAACAGGAATTCCTGCACATCCTCGGAGGCGTCGGCATCGTCGAACGCGAAGACATAGCCGTTCTCGGACAGCATCTCGCGCAGCAGGTAGCTCATCTCGCCGAGCGAGTAGCTCCCAGAAGCGAGGTATGCCTCCAGTCGCCTGTTCCCGTTTCTGGCGAAGAAGTCTCCGAGGGACTCGGCTATGTTTCTCGGAGCGTCCCAGGGCTTGACGGAATGCCAGAACACCCTCTGGTCCGTCGCTTCCGACAGGAGCTTGACCGCGAGGGTCGTCTTCCCTATGCCCGGGATCCCCTTCAGCACCAGCAGCCTCCTGGCGGGGTCGGCAAGGGCAGCCTTCAGCTCCGCGAGTTCCTGCTTCCGCCCGTAGAAGTACCTTATTCCCGGCATCGGCGATGACCGACGACACCGCTTCCTCTCACCCGAAGACGACGCATCAGCCGGCACGCTGCTGGCGTCGACCATCGTGTCTATGCCGTTCTCCGACACGTATTGGGATATTGCGGACGCTCTGGCCTTGCCGTCATGCGTGAGGAGGTAGACCTTCCTCCGGGTCTTGCCTTTCCGGACGTGCGAGAGCCGCTCGTCGACGAGGCCAGACTCCCTCAGCTTCTTCAGCTCGATCGCGGCGTGCGCCCTGGATATCTTGCACGAGCGCGATATCCCATCCTGGGTCAGATGGAACGGAACCTCGTACTTGTCCTCATACCTGATGAAGGAATTGAGATGGAATAGTATCCGCTCGGAGACTGTGAGTGAACCACCCATGGCGGGCAGATTAACTGGGATTTCTCTATTTATAATGCTCTGTCACATGCAACGGTCAGCGCACCCGAGACGGCGCTTGCACTGCGCGGTCGGCCCCGATCAGCCCTTCGATTCCCTGACGTACACCTGGACGAGGGTTATCGCAGCCAATCCAAGGGCGCCCGAGATAGCGAACGGCACCAGCGTGCCGTCCAACGCGCCAGGAAGGCCTATGTCGGCGCCGTAGAAGTGGTCGAATA
>CP070732.1:1226687-1377186 GCA_020347565.1 Methanobacteriota archaeon
GGGACGTCTCCCCCGCGCGCCACGTCAAGCTCGGCCGCGTAGACTTCCGCTCCCGGGTTCGGCAGCCCCATCGCGTTGATGATCCCGCCCTCGACCTCAACGATGCAGGGATTCGCGTGCCCCTCCCTTTCGTCGGCGCTCACCGACTTGGTGACAAGGGCACCTGCGCCAGCCCTGGCGACCTCCAGCATGCTCCTGCCCGTTTCGTTCAGAATGCCAGAGGCCAGCATCGTCGGGTTTCTAAGTCGCAATCCAGCAATCTCGACAGCCAGCTCGGTCATCGGCCTCCGAACTTGATTGGCCAAGCGCCTAAAATAACCTTTCTCGGGATGGCTTGCGGGGGAGGGCGGTCATGCTTTGTGCTTGGCCTCGTAGTCGCTGATTGCCTCTCTGAGCGCGTCAGCGGCCAGATTGGAGCAATGCATCTTGACCGGCGGGAGTCCGTCCAGGGCGTCGGCGACATCCCCTCGCGACAGCTTCTTCGCCTCCTCAAGGGTCTTCCCCCTCGCCAGCTCGGTGATCATCGAGCTCGTCGCGATGGCCGCGCCGCACCCGAAGGTCTTGAACTTGATGTCGGTTATGACGTCGTTGTCGACCTTGATGTACAGCCACATCACATCACCGCACTGCGGGTTGCCTACCTTCCCGATGCCGTCGGCGTCCGCTATCTCGCCGACGTTCCTGGGGTTGGTGAAGTGGTCCATCACCTTATCGCTGTACAGAGGCGTCACCACCGTCAGATCCCAACGGCGTATGCCCACTGAAGGGTGAGATTTCCCTCAGCTTGGATACGACGCCGGGCAGCACATCAATGAAATATCCTGCCTCCTCATGATTGTTTTCCCGTCCCAAGGTGACCCTTAGGCTGCCATGGGCCTGCTCGTGCCTGAGACCCATGGCGAGGAGCACGTGGGACGGCTCCAGCGAGCCCGTCGAGCAGGCGGAACCGGTGGATGTGGCTATCCCGAGCATGTCGAGCCCGAGGACCAGCCCCTCCCCTTCTATGAAATCGAACCTGAAGTGCGCGTTACCGGCCAGCCTCTTCGTCGGATGGCCGTTGAGGTATGAATTGGGGATCTCGTCGAGGACTTCCTTCACCAAGTTGTCTCTCAGGCCACGCATCCGGTCGGAGACCTCTCCCATGTCCCTCCTGGCGATTTCCGCCGCCTTTCCGAATCCGGCTATTCCCGGAACGTTCTCCGTAGACGACCTCAGCCCTCCCTCGTGCCCTCCACCGTGGAGGATCGGGTCTATCCCAGTGCCTTTCCTGACGAACAGGGCTCCAATGCCCTTCGGACCGTGCATTTTGTGTGACGAAATCGAAAGAAGGTCGACGTCCAGCCTGTCAAGGTCTATCGGCACCTTGCTGACGGCCTGGACTGCGTCCGTGTGAAATGGGATGCCGCTGTCCTTCGCGATCCTGCCAATCTCCTCCACCGGCTGCATCGTTCCCACTTCGCTGTTGGCCATCATGATGCTTATCAGGACGGTGTCGTCCCTGATCGCGTCTCTCACGGCCTCCGGGTCTATCAGCGCTTCACTGGAGACAGGGATCCTCGTGACCTGGAAGCCCAGTCCCTCGAGGTACGCACATGGTTCGAGTACCGCAGGGTGCTCGACCGCACTCGTGATGATGTGGCCGTCGGCTCTCCGGCCGTGCATGGCCGTCCCCTTGACGGCGAGGTTATCCGACTCGGTCCCTCCCGAGGTGAACACGATCTCCGATGGGTCTGCGTTCAGCAGCTTTGCCAGGCTCTCCCTGCCTTCGTCCACCGCCTTCCTTGCCTCACGGCCGAAGGAGTGGATGCTGGAGGCGTTGCCGCTCTTCTCTGAGAAGTAGGGCGACATCGCCTCGACCACCTCTGGCAGCATAGGCGCTGTCGCGCCGTGGTCGAAGTATATCCTCTTCCCATGGCCAGCCGACATGATGATTCAGGGTGATGCCTGCCCGGTGGTTTAAAGGTTTGCGGCTACGTCTTGCGACGCTTCCCAGCCAGCGTCCCACGGGCGGCGTCCTCGAAAAAGGAGAAATAGGCCAGAGTGCTATGGCGGCCCTTCCATGGACGTCTACAGGCTGAGGAAGGACTTCCCGCTCCTGGCTGGGTCGGAGGACTCGGAGAAGCCGATATACCTCGACAGCGCCTCCCAGACGCTCAGGCCCCGGAGCGTCATGGAGGCGATGGACGAGTACTACGAGTCCTTTCCAGCATGTGCGGGAAGGAGCGCGCACAAGCTCGCGACCGAGATCTCGATCCGATGCGACGAGGTGCGGTCGAAGGCTGCGAACTTCCTGGGTGCGGAGGACTCATCGGAGATCTCGTTCCTGAAGAACGCCACCGAGGGTCTGAACACGATCATATTCGGGTGCGGCTTGGAGAGGGGAGACGAGGTCGTGACGACGGATTACGAGCACAACTCCGTTCACGTTCCTCTCCTGAGGGCGTCTGAGACCATTGGTATCAGGCGGAGGATCGTAGATTCGCTTCCGGACGGCACCTTCGATCTCGAGTCCTTCGAAGAGGTCATGAGCAGGAGGGTCAAGCTGGTCGCAGCGTGCCTCACCTCGAACGTCACGGGATACACACTGCCTGCGAAGGAGGTCGTCGACATTGCTCATTCGCACGGTGCTGCAGTGGTGTTCGACGCCGCCCAGACAGCTCCGTCGAGGCGGGTCGACGCGAGGGAGCTGGACGCCGATTTTGTCGTCGCGTGCGCTCACAAGATGCTGGGCCCCTCCGGAGTCGGCATCATGTACGCCCGCAGGGAGCTGTCCGAGAGGCTCGACCCGCGCATGCTTGGCGGGCACGGCGTCGCATACGTCGACAGGGATTCGTACGAGCTCCTCCCGCCGCCCGAGCGCTTCGAGGCTGGGCTGCAGAACTACGCGGGAATCGTAGGAACAGGCGCGGCAATCGACTACCTGAACGCCGTGGGCCTCGAAGAGGTCTTCGGACACGAGTTATCGCTGAACAGGCGGCTGACCAGGGCGCTGAGGTCCATACCAGGGGTCGACATCCTCGAACCCGCTGACCCCAACCTGAGAGGCGGCATGCTCGGCTTCAACCTGGCCGGATTCATCCCCCACGACGTCGCTGTCATCCTCGATCACTCGCGAGGCATCATGCTCCGGGCCGGCAGGCTCTGCTGCCACTCGATTTTCGAGGCGAGAGGGATCGAAGGCTGTGCAAGAGCGTCCTTCTATCTATACAACACCACCGAAGAGGTCGAAGCACTTGCCGAGGCAGTGGAGGACATGACGGCCGGGCTCTGAGCCGGGCCGTACCTCGTCGTCCAGGCGAATGCGAACAGGGTCGGCACCGAATCCAGCGGGACCCACCTTGTGCTCACCATGACCGTGTCTCCCGAGACCGCCACGCATGTGCCGTGTGCGAGGTCCAGTCGCTCCACCTCGGCCGATTCCAGGACGGATCCGTTCCATGGCCAAAGGTGCAGTTCAGAGCAGGTCTCGCACACCACAGTCGCCGCCCCTGAGCTCATCATCACGCTCTCCGGGCGCATCTCGAGGCGGATCAGGGCTCCCGACGCTGTGGTATGGAGCGACAGCTCGATGTCCGTTTCCAGGCCCTTGACCATGGCATTGGCCAAGGACTCACACAGGCCCCAGACGAGGTCTTCCAGCTCAACCCTGTCGGTCGCGTCATGACCGTAGAGGAGAGCTGGCCACAGGGCCGACGCGACGACGAGGGCGCAGACGGCCATAGATACCTTCGATATCACGAAGTCCAAGGCGCCACCTCGCAGACGACCACATGGCGCCCATCACGGACGTCGCAGGCCATAAGCATCCAGAACCTGTCTGAGCTGACGAGTAGCTGGTCCAGATCGCCCGAGGCGAGCCAGACGAACGGTTCGCTGGCGGAGTGTATCACGCGCCTTCCCGAGGACATGTCCAGAACAACACTGGTCATGTACGGGTCGCCCCATGCGTCGCCGATCGCGACGCGGTCCACGTGCAGGCGCCCCTCCGTCGCCAGGTCGATTCCAAGAGTCCTGTTGGAGCCGACACCTTCCATCGCAACGGCCTGCGAGGCGCTTATCAGACGCAGGAGTTCGACATCGCACCTGTGGAGGAAGCTGCGGTCCTCGAGCGCCTCCAGGGCGTCCGCGGCCGGCGCGATAGACAGGCCGGCCACCACTGCGACGATCATGAGCCTCAGAGGGAGGGATTCCAGCCCAGCATCATCCGGACGCAGACTCATCTTCGATCAGCTCGGTATGACCGGTATCTCGAAGCTGGAGTCCATGCCGTAGTCCCCCTTCGCCACCGTGACGGTGATGGTCGCCAGTGCCGGCCCGAAGTGCTCCACGACGAGGCCCGTGAACACGACGCACCCCCTCCCGTCCGTGACGCCTCTGACGGGCTCTCCTTCGCTCGTCCTGATGTTACCTCCTTCGAGCAGCACCGTCGCTCCCTCGAGTCTGTCGCCGCTCTGGTCCGTCACTATGACCGTAATGGCAAGCCCGTCCCTCACGTAGAGCCCGTCACCGTCGCTGTCGAAGACCAATATCTCGCCAGGCGTGACGTAGACCTCCCCTATCGACCTGGGGCCGGATATCGAACTCATCCAACCCATGAGGATCGTCAGCCCGAGACCGGCTATGACCACCATTATCAGCAGCTGAAGCGGGAGCCCTTCGACGCCCGCGTGGCCGTCTCCCGCCATCCTCTTCTTGCAGCCCACCGGAAACCCCCTGACGCGTCTTTGCCCATAGAGTCGACCAAGACGGACGTCCGCCAGCCTTGAGCCCTGCCGCTGCACGTACGCTACGGGTGTGCTTGCTTCCGTCGAGCACGACGCGCCAGGTAAATTATCAACCTTGATTCCCAGGATGACATGTTCATATACGCTCGGAGCGCGTAGTTCACCACACAAGAGCAGGAGGGTCTGGAAGCGTCCGCCCTTGGGCTAACGCCTGTTCGAGGATCGGAGATGATGAGGATGGAAGCGTCTAAGTGTCCGAAGTGCGGCGAAGAGCCGAACTTCCTGGAACACATGGAGAAGTGGTACTGCTACGAGTGCAACTCGTATGTGGATGAATCCGAACTCGAGGTCGTTGATGAGGCCGAGGAAGAGGCCGAGACACCGGTGGAGGCCGAGGCCGAAGCGGTGGAGCCAACGGCGGAGACGGATGCGACAGAAGAGGAGGAAGAGGTCGCGCCATCCCCTGTCGAGGAGGCCAAGGCGGCCGTTGAGGTCCGCATGTGCCCCAGCTGCGGCCAGCCCCTGAAGTGGATCGAGAAGTACAAGCGAGATTACTGTTACAGTTGCAAGAAGTACGCCCCTCTTAGGAAGAAGGTCGCTCAGAAGCCGGAGCCCAAGCCGGAGGTGAAGCCCGCGCCGGAGCCGAAGCCCGTCGAGGAAGCTGGCAAGTCCTGCCCCGAGTGTTCGGGCGAGATGAAGTACATAGAGAAGTACAAGGAATGGTACTGCCACTCCTGCAGGAAGTACCCGTTGCACAAGCCGAAGCCGAAGGCGCCCGCAGAGAGGGCGACGGGCAAGCCCAAGTGCCCGAAGTGCGACGGTGCCTTGAGATACATAGAGAAGTACCAGAGGCACTACTGCAACGCCTGCAAGGAGTATGCGCCGAAGGGCGTGACTGCGGCGCAGGTGAAGACCTGTCCGGCGTGCAAATCGGAGCTCAAGTACATCAAGCAGTACAATGAGTGGTACTGCTACAAGTGCAAGAAGTACCCGCTCCGTCCGAGCAAGCCGGTCCTACTGATCTGAAGCAGCGTTCGGACGGTTCAGCTGTTATCTGGCGGCTTCTGCTGCTGGCCTTGGAAGAAGGTCACATCCGTAGGGGCAGGGCTGGCCGGTTCGTCCGCGGCCTCTCGTGCCTTCATACGCCCGCCAAGCACCGCGACGACGACTCCTACCACTATAAGGACGACGCCCAGGACCATGCCTGTCATGGCAATTCCGTTTATCTTGGCGGTCACTGTCACGTCCTGATTGAGCGATTCGCTCAGCGATCCGTGCTCGAAGACGAAGTAGTACCTTCCTGAGTCCGGAAGCGCGAAGCTGAAGCTTCCCGAGTCGCCAGAAGTCGTGAACAGATCGTCCTTGTGCCCGGTCGAGACGTACGAGTCGTATCCCTGCTGGTCGAATACATAGACTCTGATATCGCCCTCGGCCGCGACGTAATCCATGTCGATCGACCCTCCAATCAGGCCGCTGTAGTATATCCCGTAGTAGTACCCGCCAGACGGGATTGTGAAGTCCGTGGTGTCTTCGGCCGGCAGGATGGCGAAGACGAGTATCAGAAGCCCGATTGAGGCGATTACCGTTCCTACCGCGGTCACTATCCTGCCCTTCCTCATATCTTCCACTCCGCGTTTTGAGCCACCGTCGGCGGCAAGGCCAGCTCGAACGCCTGCTGCGTCATCTTCGCGTAGTCTTCCATAGCCACCTTCGCCTTCACGCCCTCCGCCTTCCTCTTCGCCCTCAGTTCGTCGGGCAGCATCAGCTGACCAGCGAGCTTCTTCTTGCCGCCATCGTCAGCATAATCCATTCTGATAGTATAGCCGGACATCCTCTTCTTCAGCTCCACCCCGGTCACGGACGAATGCGGCACGCAAATGTTCTTATCGTTCGCTGCCAGCGCGGCCGGGTCGCAGTTGCCGTAGTCATGGTCCTTCTTCTTGCTGACGGCATCTGCTATGGCCGCACCTATGGCCCCGCCAACGACTGCGCCGATTCCAGCCTTCGACGAGCTCTTGAGCACGAATATCGTTCTCTCGCTTGTGAGCAGAATGCCGTATTCCTTGGGTCCCAATGCTCCTGCGAGTAACACCTTGGGAATGACTGCTATCTTGCGTTCCTCCACATAACCACCCAGACGTCGTCACGGGATTACCCAGTGAGTATTAGAACACTTCGGCCTATCCCAGACGCCTCGTCCAGCGACGGTGTCGATGAGCCACCGGGGAGACTTGAACTCCCGACCTGCTGATTACAAGTCAGCTGCTCTACCGACTGAGCTACGGTGGCGTGGATGACCGGCCGAGTAATGAGGGAGCCGGCTTATAGGTTTTGACTCAGCCTCCAGAGCGGCAAGTTCGCGGGAGCCGTCAGCGACGATGTCTGGCACGGCCAGGTTCGCATCGGAAGCTTTAAATTGTGGCTCTGTATCCGCACAAAACGCGCACCAGCGGTGTATTCACATGACCGATGAGGAGGGTGCTAAGAAGCACCATGAGAAGAAGGAGGAGGCGCATGGCGGAGAGAGATCGAACGTGAAGGCAGGCGACCTGGTCCTCGCCGAGTTCAATGGCTGGATTCAGGAGACCGATGAGTTGTTCGACACGACGGACGAGGCTCTTGCGAAGGACAAGGAGATATTCGACGAGAAGATGGTATACGGGCCGCAGCCGATGATCCTGGGCAAGGAGCGGCTCTTCCCCGGACTCGACGAGCACATGCTGAAGGCGGAGGTAGGCAAGGAGTACGAGGTGGTTCTGCCGCCCGAGAAGGCCGCAGGGCCCAGGGATCCAAAGCTCGTCGAGCTACACCCGATGAGGGAGTTCCTGAGGCAAGACATCGAGCCGAAGGTCGGCATGGAGGTCACAGTGAGAAACCGGCGCGCGACGATAATCGCCATGACCGCCGGACGGGTCAGGATAGACTTCAACAACAGACTCGCAGGTCGCACTCTGAAATACAAGTACAAGATCGTGAGCAAACCCACGAAGCCGAAGGAGATAGTCGAGATGCTGCTGAAGATGTCCTACGGCTCCTACGAGGGTTTCGACATCCATCACCACGGAAACGATTACCGAATGACGCTCCCGGACGCGTGCAAGTACGACCAGAAATGGCTCCTCGCGAAGTACCGCGTCGTGACGGACATCAGAGAGGTCCTCGACGCCGACAAGATATCGTTCGTGGAGGAGTACACGAAGCCGAAGGTCAACGAGGAGGGGCCTCAGGATGCCCAGGCCGAGGAGAAGGCAGAGCCGGAGGCCGAGGAGAAGGAAGCCGAAGTCGAGGAGGAACCGAAGAAGGAGAGAGCTCCCGAGGAACTCCCCGATGACGAGAGGTAGGGCGGAGTCCCACAACTCCGAGCGTCCCGCGTGCTTCGCGCAAACATCTTTACCAGCCTTCTGTATTCATCGTTCACGACTTCCTGCTGCTCGTTGGGCGATGGCGGAACACGAGGGCGCGTGGCCTAGCTGGATATGGCACTTGCCTCCTAAGCAAGCAGTCAAGGGTTCGAATCCCTTCGCGCCCGCTCTCACGCGTAGCCATCGACCAACAGTCAGAAGGCCGGTCCGGTGATGCCCTTCATGGGGTCTTGGAGCTTCTCTGGCGCCAGGCTCTCGCTGATGCGAGGTTCCACGCCGAGGTGTCGGAGCGAGTCGCTTGATGTGCGGGCATCTCAGCACACAGTCAGTGTCGGTTAGATGACGCCGGGCACGACCTTATTTGATTGTGCAAAAAAGATATAAACCTTGGAATCAATTTGGAATGGCCGGATTCCAGGGATGTGGACACGCGTGCACGGGGGTGCGGTTGGGAGGCCATTTGATGGCATCATCTGAAGGTGGAAGCAGAATATGTGTGTCGTGCGGCCGGTCCATAGCCTTGGACGCGAATGTCTGCGAGCATTGTGGGCATGATTTCAGAGCCCCGGCGAAAGAGGAGAAGCCGAAGACTGTGGTACCAGTGATCGGCGGAGTGCTCATCATACTCGCAGGTTTGATGGGCCTCGCAATGGGCGGAATACTGGTCGCCATCGACGTCGATGATCTCGACACCTACGGCGTGGATGTGACCGGCGTGACAGACGTTGTAGAGGACATACTGACTGCGTGCGGCGTAATTGCGATAATCGTGAGCCTTATCGTGCTCCTCGGAGGGTTCTTCGGTGTGACGCGGAAGCACTGGGGAATCGTCATCGTCGGCGGAGTGCTGGGATTGTTTGTCATAGGACCGTTCTTCCTCGGAAGCGTCCTCTCGCTGATTGGGCTCATACTGGTCGCCGTCTCGAGGAAGGAGTTCGAATAGACAAGCTGTCATAGACCCTCAGGCCAAACCCCTTATTCAGTTTTCATTCTCTGCTTCGGAGGTCAGCCGCTCGAACTCCCTCTCCCACCAGACGATGTAGTTCCTCTCGCCGGCCCCGCGCCTTCGTATGGCGCGCCTGGCCAGGTTGTGCGCCAACGACGCGTGCTCCGTATCCCACGCCTCCCTGGTCTTCTTCGACATCACGAGGTAGCTCGGAGAATCGTCGATGTACTTCGGCGGGAGCCTGGATAGGGCGTACAGGTCGCAGGCCCTCTCACCTCCCGGGACATCCTTGCTGTTGAACTGCGCCAGATGCATCAGCTCGTGGGCGATCGTCCAGTAGGTCGGCGACTTGTAGTCCCCGTTCCTGGCCTTTCGGACGTCGAGCATGAGCTTGACAGTCCCCTCGTTCGACTGGAACGCGAGGCCGTCGTATGCTCTGGTGAGCCCGATCGTCAGCTCGCGCTTCATCTCGGGAAAGTACGGGTGGAGGCGCCTGATCCTCCTTTCGACCTCATCTCTCAGCCGCGGTCCGAGGGTGAGGGCCTTTCTCGTCCACTTGATGTCGAGCAACATTCAGCGCCACACGATAGCTGCTGAGGACAATATGATATGTGCGTTCCGAGGTAGTCCATCCGGTGCGGGTCTGTCACTTGACCCGGCCGTCTATGCCTATCACGACCGAGTCGATGTCCGTCGGGACCCCGGCCCTCTTCGCGGCCTCCTTGGCGAGGGCGAGCAGCCCCCCGCAGCACGGGACCTCCATCATGACGACGCTGACCGATCGCGGCCTCGCCTCGCGGAAGATGATCTCGAGCTTGTCCAGGAAAGCCATCTGCTCCTCCAACTTGGGACAGCCGATGACCACTGGCTTCCCCCGCATGAAAGAGCGGTGGAAGTCAGGGTATGCGAACGGGGCGCAGTCTGCTGCGAGGAGTATGTCGGCGCCCTTGAGGAACGGCGCCTGAGGCGATATGAGCCTCCACTGCACCGGCCAGCTGACCAGCTCCGACGCCTCATCGCGAGCGGCTTCGTCGGATGCCGTAGACGCCGTGGGCGGGCCGCTCCTCAGCAACACGGGAACCGCCGACGGGCAGCCGCAGGCGGCGTTGGCGTGCGCCTCCGCCCCAGACTCCGCTCCCTTCCTATCGAGATGTTTCTTGACGGCCTCTTCATCGAACTCAGGTGCCTCGCGCTCGATTATCTTCAATGCGTCTTCGGGACACTCTCCGATGCAGGCGCCGAGCCCATCGCAGAACACCTCGTTGACGACCTTCGCCTTCCCGTCGATTATCTCTAACGCCCCCTCGGCGCATGCTATCACGCACTGGCCGCAACCATTGCATCTGTCCTCGTCGATCTCTATTATCTTTCGCATGGCCATTCTATCGGCCTCCGAGCATACCCTGCGTCTACGGTACGGCGCACGACATGCCTATGCGTCATCCCTTACCTGTATGGTATGGGCGCCGGGCCTGCTAGGATCGCGCGCCACCGAACGGCTCCGCGAGCTCCTTCCACCTCACCTTCGACCTCGACTTGTGCAGCCTGTCACCTATGACGCTCGCGGTGAACGCGACTGGCGGGGCGAGGAACACGATAGTCCCGAGCAGCCCCAACACCCTGCTTATCCTCCTCGCAGCGAAGATTTCCTTCGTGCACATCGTATCGTCAGGCACGCCGGAGCCGACGAGCGACGCCACGAGCGTGCGCTGAAGGCTGGCCGTTATCAGGGTCGTGAGCCACACGAAGTCCCTGAAAGTCGTGCTCTCGCCGCCGTAGCTCGTCTCCCTGTTCAGGAGCGCCTTCCTGAGCTCCTCCCCAGTGGCGCCGTCGAAGGTCGTGTAGCCGTCGCCGACCATCATGGGGGCGTGCGCGTCGCTACCTCCCGTCCTTGCGACGGGGAGGTGCCTGCATATCCTCTGGGCGAGGTCGTTGGCATAGCCGTCCCTGTGGAAGGCGTTGAACATCTCCACGGCATCCAGCTTCAGCTCGAACAGCCTCTCCTCGACCGAGCTGCAGTGGGAGCTGAAAGGATGAGGGGCCACGGCCACTCCGCCCATCTCGTGTATGCGGTCTATGGTTTCTTCGGGGCTCAGCCCCCTCGGTATTGCCTCCGTGACGAAGAGGCCTAGGATTTCCCCTCCTGCAGAAGAGACCTCCTCGCCCACGACGACCTCAACATCGGCCCTCACTCGCGCGGCCTTCAGTGCTCCTTCTGTGGTGTCGTGGTCGGTCACGCAGACGACGTCGAGCCCCCGCCTCTCGGCCGCGCGTACGACATCGGCCGGCTCGCTGACGGCGTCGGGGAACCGCATGAACCTTATCTTGGACATGCCAGAATATTTCGTGTGCGTGTGCAGGTCCGCCTTGCCAACCATCCGGAGGCGTAATCTGGCTGAACATAGAAATCCCTTTGCGTCCAACGGGCTCTGGTCAGCTTGTCACGGGCGCGACGGCCGCCGGCCGAATCGTTGACTCGAGCATGTGCCACGCGAACATCGACGCCACCAAGACGGGCATGGACACGCCTACAAGAGAGATGATCCGGGCGGCCTGGTCGAACGCCGTATGAGCCCTCACTGCCGACTTCGTACCGCCAGCGCCGTCACGACGGCTATCACGACTATTACAGCCGCCAACGACCCGGCCTTCGCGGGTGCCTTCTTCATTGGCTTCCATAAGCCCATCCTTCCTTCCGATTTGTGTCGGCCCGCAAGCGCATGGTACCTGCGAACCAGTACGGCTTCACACATTTCTTCATGATGCGTGTTGTCTATATCATCTTCAGCCATGATTCCGGCGCTTCTGAAGAGCGCTCGACCATGTCGTCCTTCGCCTCTTCTGGCCTATTTACATATGTGTATGAACATAAATCATCGTTTCCGCACGAATCGAGGTGTCAGGCACTTCTCGCCGATGAGGCCCGATTTCTAGAGAACCTATTTCTCGGAAGTCGCTCTTCACCTTGGATGGCGGGAGGTGAGCCCGGTTTGACGAAGGGGAAGCCCAGGGCGTCCTTGAGGACCGTGAGGGCAGAAGGCACCCACAGGGAGATTGGTATCAAGATCGGCAGGGAGTGTAAGGACATCGCCCGCAGGATAGACCGTCGCATGAAGGCGTACGCCCGCGACTGCTACGGGCGGTCCCCTGCGGAGGAGTTGGCCCGCGCCAGGAAGGTCCTGCCCGCCTCGCGCAGGTTCGCTCCTGGCTTCGTGGAGGAGCTTGAGGGATACGCTGAGGGCTCGGGCCTCGACTTCGATTCCGTGTTCGCATCGGTATGCGACCCCGAATGGGAGATGAAGGGGTGTACTGACATTGCCGTGAACGAGCGGTGGACGAGGGACGACTGCGTCTTCGCGGCGCACAACGAGGACGTCGAGCCCCACAACTACACCGACATCGTGCTCGCCCGCGTCTTCCCGGACGACGAGCCAGGTTATATAGGTATGAACTACGGCGGCATCATGCCGACCGTCGCGATGAACGCAGCCGGCATCAGCATGACGGGCAACGCCCTCGAGCCCAACGATGTCCGGCTTGGCATACCGAAGATGGTCGTCGTCAGGGAGATTCTCAGAGCTGAGGGACTGCACGACGCTCTGAAGCTATCCATGCCCCCTGGCAGGGGCCACAGCTTCAACAACATCGTCTGCGATTCCAATGGGGAGATCTACAGCATGGAGGGTTCGGCCACCACCTTCGACGCCCTCTACGCCGAGGACGGTCACCTGGTACACACCAACCACTATGTCTCGCCCCGCATGTGGAGGTTCGAGTCGGACATGCACACGCGGTTCTCGTCCATCATGCGCTACAACCGAGCCAAGAAGCTACTCAAGAGGGAGTTGGGCGAGGTGACGGTGGCGACGTTCAAGAGAATCCTCTCGGATCACGTAGGCCATCCGGAGTCCATATGCCGGCACCCCGACCCGAGGCTCGCGGAGCCGGAGCGGACGCGCACGATATTCTCGTCCGTCTTCGATCTGACCAACAAGGTCGCATGGGTATGCTACGGCAACCCGTGCGAGGGGATGTACGAGAAGCACGAGCTCTGACGACTCAACTGTAGCTGTGTCGCAGGACCTCGCCGGCCCGCACGCTCGTCTGTTCCCCGTCATCGACCGCCACCGACCCGTTGACGATCACGTACGGTATGCCCTCGGGGTAGTCGTGCGGGTAGTTCTCGTAGGGATGTTCGTGAGGCCATCGGTTGGTCGCCTTGTCCCTAACGCGCGGGAGGTCGATCACGGCTATGTCCGCGACCATCCCAGGCCTGAGCAGGCCTCGGTCGAACAGCCCTATCTTCTGCGCGGGGAAGCTGGTCATCCTCCTGATGGCATCCTGTAAGGGGAGGATGGGCTCGTCCCTCACATACCTCTCCAGTATCCCGGGATACTCTCCGAACGCGCAGGGGAAGTACTCCGTCGGGTCGCTCATCGGGCCGGACAGGGACAGGGTCGCGCCATCGGACGAGAACATCATGTTCTCGTTCTTCATCAGCGCCCTGATGTCCTCCTCCTCTATGTAGTCGAAGATGGCCACGAGCTTGTCCTCGTCTTCCACGATGAGGTCGAAGTAGGTGTCGAACGGGTCCTGCCTCCTATCGTTCGCTATCTGCTGCACGGTCTTGCCGATCAGGTCCGTCCTGTTCGGCGAGTGCAGTATGAATATCCTGTCGAATCTCCCGTGCTTGAGCAGGCCCGACGGCCCGAACGCCGGGAGCCTGTCCTCGATTATCTCGTCCTTGATCCTCTTCCGGTTCTCCGCTGACCTCAGATGCTCCACGATCTTGTTCGTCGGCAGCTCGCCGAGGTGCTGCGGCAGCGCCCCGCTGAGCTGCGGCGCGAGGTCCGTGTGTACGTCGTTGTCGATGGTCACGTCGAGCCCGAGCCCCCTCGCCTCCTTGACCAGGCCGAGCGTCTCAGAGGTCCTGCCCGAGGACCCGATCTTGGGACAGTTGTGGGATATCTGCACCCTGACGCCCGACTTCTCGCCTATGAGGATCGCCTCCTTGATCGCCTCGATTATCGTCTCGCGCTCGCCCCGTATGTGCGAGGCGTACATGCCCCCGTACCTCGCGACGACCTTGCACAGCTCGATTATCTCCTTCGTCTCCCCGAAGCAGCTCGGCGGGTAGACGAGCCCGGTGGACATGCCGAAGGCGCCCGCCCCCATGGCTTCGTCGACAAGGTCCTTCATCACGTCCAGCTCATCGTCGGAGGGCGCCTCTCTCTTCGGCCCCATGGCGGCGGTGCGGACCGCCCCGTGCGCCACCAGCAGGCCGACGTTGTGCCCGAGCCCTCCCTTCCCGAGGGCTTCGAGGTACTCGCCGAAGGTCCTCCAGGTCGTGTCTATCGCCTTGCCGGCCCACTCGCCCCAGTAGGTCTTCATGAGCTCCACATGCGGTTCCCGCAAGGGGGCTATGCCCTGACCGCAGTTCCCAGCCAGGTGCGTGGTCACGCCCTGCCTGAGGGTGCTGTCGCAGCCCCTGAAGGTCATGGCCGATATGTCCGAGTGCGTGTGGATGTCGACGAAGCCGGGACAGACGTACATTCCCTTCGCTTCTATCGCCCTCACGCAATCATTGCGGTCTACCCTGCCAACCTTCGCTATTCTCCGGCCGACGATCCCCAGATCCCCTATGTGCCATGGGTTGCCGGCGCCGTCGATGATGCGTCCACGCAGTATGCCCAGATCGAACTCCATGAGATGACCAAGAACCGGATGTGCGTCCCGATATTTACTGTTCGCTCGGCCGTTGCTCGTCGAAGAGGTACAGGACCGTCCCCGACCATATCTTGGGGTAGAAGTGGGTCGACTTGTGTGGCATCTTCAGGCCGGCTTTGGCGACGGCCATGACCTGCGCGACCGTAGGGGGCTTCACGAACAGGCACATCGCCTGTTCGCCGGATTCGACCGTCCTCCATGCGGAGGGGAAATCGACGACATAGTCTATGTTGACCTTCTTGTCCAGTTGCTCTGTCGTGAAGCCGAGCATGCCCTTGAGGACCCGCTCCTGGAGGACATAGACCGATAGCGCGTCCAGTGGGCCGTCGCCCGTGATTTCCTTCGGCTCGGCGAGTGCGATGAGTTCCAGGGACGGGCACCATATCCCGAAGGCCGTCTCTGGCGCGTCCCTGAGGGCGGCCTCCAGCTCCCCGGCCGACCCGAAGTCTGCGATTCGGAACTCCAGCGGCAGACGGTCTCGAAGCGCCGACAGCTCTCCGGGGCCGACCTCCCTGACCAGTCGGTGGGCCGGGTTGATGACGAGCCCCGGGTTCACGAAGCTAACGAGGGTTGCTAGGATGTAGTCATGCGGCCGCCCGTCCTCGTCCGCGTGCCCCTTCGCGCTGCGGTTGCGGTACTCTATGGCCGTCTCGTACCTGTGATGCCCGTCGGCTATCAGCGCGGTCTGCTTCTCCAGAAAACCCTGTATCCTCGATATGGTGTCCGATTCGCCTATCCTGACGATCCGGTGATGCACCCCACTGCTGTCTATGAACCTGAGGACCTCCTCGGTCTTCCGGCACTCGTCTATGGTCCTCTCGACCTCACCGGTCTGGTCGTCGTAGAGCATGAATATCTGCTCCGAATCGCCCCTCAGGGCGGACATCAGCGCCAGCCGATCCTCCTTGTGGCTCGGGATGATGTTCTCGTGGGGAAGTATCTTGCCGTTCGCGGCGTCCTCGAGCCTGACGGCCGCGACGATGCCTGTCCTGACCCTGACGACGCCGTCGTCGCCCTGGAACGTCTGCTCGTACAGGTACATGGACTTCTCCGGGTCGCGAACGAGCACGCCATCGTTGAGCCATCGACGGAGGCGCTTCGCCACGGTCCCGTATCCGTCGTCCTCGTCGCCGAGCGTGAGGTGCGTTATGTTGAGTCTGTCCTCCTTGAGCTTCTTCTCGAGCCGGTTCTCGACGACGTCGTACGGTGGAGCGACGAACCTTCCGACGTCATTTCCGAACCGGAGGTTGTTGTAGTACACTGCGTTGAACGGAATGACCCTGACCAAAGGACAACCCCTGCCATGACGCATCATCCGGTACTCGCTTATAAATGATTAGGTCTGGCGCATGCGCATCTCCGGATGCAGGCCTCATCCTTCCAGTATGGGCACGTACCCGTACCACACGCCGTCTTCCTGGAGGTGCTCGAGGTTCTCCTGGAGAAGCTCCAGGTGCTCCCTCTCCATCTTGGCCAGCATGGCGAAGGTCTCTTTCAGCCCGCCCTCAGCCACCTCGGCCTGTTCGGAGTAGAAATCGATCGAGCGCTGTTCCGTCTCGATACCGAGCTTGATGGCCGAGATGGCGTCTTTGGTCTCGATCGAGTTCCTGAGGATGCTGTGAGGGAATATCTTCGCTAACCCCTCTTCGAGCATCTCCCGCGGCGGGAGCTCGGCCGATGCGCCTTGCGCCTCCAGCTCCTTCGTCAGTATCGCCGCGTGCTCCTCCTCGTCGTGGGCAAGCCCCTTCATGAGGGCCTTCGCCTTCGTGTCAGCCACAAGCTCATGGAATCTCAAGTAGTACTCTCTTCCGAAGCGTTCGAACTCTATTGCGGCCGCGAGCACGAGATTTATCCCTTCCATGCAATCACACCCGCGTTGGGCAGTGAGATGGTAACATACAACACAGTTAATAAACTGTTATGCCGGCCCTCGGGGGTGGCCGGACGTACTTCACGCCCCGTCCCCGACGCTGAATTTATTATAGACGTCGACCCAATTACACCATCAATACGCCACCGCGGCTATCCCTGAAGTCTGATGCGTCGATCAGGCATGCCGACGATTCCTCCCTGGTTTCGAGGGTAGATCACGTGAACACCTCCCCCCACGAAGAGCAAGCGATTCCACGACGCGAGCCGGCCGCAGATGAAGATTTCGCCCCGAGACTTTCGGCCATAATGCGCAGCATCTCCCGCGGAAGCCAGCTCCATGAGGTCGTGAGGGATGTCCTGTCGGCCGTGAAGAGCACGACCAGGGCGGGCATGGTAAGATTCGTCGTCTACTCCGAGGACATGGCTCGCGAGATGGGCAGAGCCGACGCCGGTTCCGGGCGCGACGCCGATGTGGTCCTTCTTCCGGACCATCGCGTCATGGGCGAGGACAGCCTGGTGACGGGCAGGAGCCACTTCTCCCGCCCCGAGGTTTGGCCGAGCTCTGCGGATGCTGGAAGCGCCGATACGGAGTGGCGGGAGGGCGATTGGCTCAGGATACCGCTCGAGGAGGGTCGAGGCGACTCCGTCGCGTGTATTGAGGTGCTGGCCACATCGGATGGGGCGCTGCTTTCGGCCTCCGATGTGGAGCGCCTGGAGCTGCTGGCCGACCTCGCGGCTGTCGCCGTCTCAGGGAGGAAGGAGCTGATGCAACAGGAGCAGCTCTCCGACAGCATGCGTGAGCGGACCGACCTCCTCGAAGACCTGCTGATGATATCTTCATCGATAGTCTCCGAGCGCAGCCCAGGGGCTCTCTCCAACATGGTCCTCTCTTCCCTGTCTACGCTGTTCGGATTCCAGCGCGTCAGCCTGATTGTCTTCGACGATACCGTCGGCGAGTTCCGATGGCAAGGTGTCTTCGGATACCCGGAGGAGGTCGTGAGGTCCGCGATATCGAGGACGATACCTGCGGACCTCGTCCTGGAGGAACTGACGCCTGCGAACAGGCTCTCGCGATCGGCCTACTTCATCCGGTTCGAGGATGTGTCGGAGCGGTCTAGGAGGTACTTCGTGATCGAGGAAACGTCGCTCCAGGCGGCCGCGCTCGCTCCGCGCTCAGGCGACGAGATGAGGGAAGGCGACTCCATCGCGTTCGCTCTGCGCGACTCCGCCGGACGCATTGCCGGAGCGATATACGCGTCGATGCCGAGGGACGGCAGGAAGCCAGATGGCGAGACGATAGAGACGATAGAGATATTCACGTCGCTCGCCGAGGTGGCGATAGAGGACGCCCGCTTGTCGCTCGACAGGGAGAGCGCTCTGCGCGCTAGCGGCCAGCGTACGGAACAGCTGTCGCGCATATTCGACCTCACGAGCGAACTCATGTACGTCAGGGACCTCGACCATCTACTGGGCGACGTGCTGAAGACGCTCGCACAGCTGCTCGGCATCAGGAGGGCCGTGATAGGTGTCAAGGACGAGGACCGCGGCACGTTCGTCGTGAAAGCGGTTCACGGATATCCTGATGAGAACGTGGAGGGCATCAAGAAGGTCGAGTACGCCATAGAGCGCATCCACCATATGCTCAGCCCGGATGCTTCCAGATATTCTGAATCGCCGGTTCACTGGCGCAGGAAAGTCGGACGCAACACGTACTACGCGCCGGCGGAGAGCATCAAGCGACAGCCCGAAGATGACGTCTACTATCCCGAGGAGGAGCTCATCAGCCACCCGAGGAAGAGCAGGGCACATTGGCACGCCCTCGACTACTTGGACACGTTCATATTCGACCGGGAAGGCGAGGTGATAGCCTACATAGAGATCCTGCAGCCCAGGGACGACAGGGTACCGGATGCCGAGACGATAGAGGTTATAGAGATCTTCGCGAGCCTCGTCGGCATCGCGATTGAGAACTCGAGGCACTACGAGAGCCAGGTGGAGAACCGAAGATCGGCGGAGTTCTACACGGATCTCCTGTCCCACGACATCAAGAATTTCAACCAGGCGATGATCGGCTACTTGGACATGGTGAAGGAACACCTGTCAGGGCCCGAAGAGATGGCGCTGGTCGAGAAGATACTGGACCAGGTCCTCAACGTCAGCCGACTCGCGAACGACGTGCGCACCATGTCCAAGCTGACATGGGGCGGCGTGAGCCTCTCCAGGGTGGACCTCGGATCCGTCCTCACCGAATGCGTCAACAGCGTGAAGATGTACTACATGAACCGTACGATAGAGGTGAAGCATTCAATCGAGCCGGGACGGCACTATGTGAAGGCGGATGAGCTTCTGAGGGAGGTGTTCACGAACCTGCTGACGAACGCGGTCAGGTACGACCCCAGCGCGTCCGTCGTCATAGATGTCGGCGTAGAGCACGAAGCGGACGGTGACCACAAATGGGTGACAGTCTCCATCACCGACCGCGGATGCGGCGTGCCTGACGAGCTCAAGGAGAGCATCTTCCGCAGGTTCTCGCAGGCTACGGAAAGGCGCGGCTCCACGGGCCTAGGCTTGCACATCGTGACCATGCTAGCGAAGAGATACGGGGGCAGCACATGGGTGGAGAACCGCGTGGAGGGCGACTACACGCAGGGCTCCGTCTTCATCGTCAGGCTCCCTGAATATTGAACGCCCTGTGAGGTCAGAACTCCGCTCTGCCCCTCATGACTTCCACCGCGCGCCCGCCGACCCTGACGGATTCGATGCTCCCCCCAGGCGCGGTCCGGACCTCCACCTCAATCCTGCTGGGCCTGTCGAGCGCGTAGCCCTGCTCGTTCACGACCCTCGTGGAGCTCTTGACGTCAACCAAGCGGTTCTTCACGAGGTATGCTCCGAGGCAGCCGCTCGCACTGCCCGTCGCCGGGTCCTCGACGATGTTGCCGGACACGAGCGAGAAGGCGCGAGAGTGTGTCGTCGATCCGTTCTCCAGAGGTTCGAGGCAGGTGGCGTAGATGTCGACCACACCCCTCGGCAGCTTCCCGACGGCCTTTGCGAAGGCCGTCGAGTTAATGGAGATCCTCTCGACGGAGGACCGCTTCTTCACCGGGACGATCAGCCACGGCAGCCCCGTCGAGACGAGCAGCGGCGGCGCCCGTTTCGCGTCGAGTTCCGAGGCCTTCAACGAGAGGGCATCCGCCAGCAGGGCGATGTCAGCATACCTGCGGCCGAAGGTCGGCTTCTTCTGCACCGTCACTACCTTGCGCACGCGCCCTCGGGAGCGGTAGATCTCCACGGGGAGTATTCCCGCCATCGCCTCCATGCGGACGACGGACAGCCCATCGTCCGCGGCCACCTTTCCATCCTCTGCGAGCACGAAGAAAGTGCCTATCGTCGGATGGCCGGCGTAGGGCAGCTCCGTATCTGGTGTGAATATCCTGACTCTGAATTCCGCTCCGGAGCGTCTGCTGGCCGGTAGCACGAAGGTCGTCTCCGAGAGGTTCATCTCCTTGGCCAGAAGCTGCATGTCCCTCGAACTCAGCCCCCTCGCGTCAGGGAAGACGGCCAGCGGGTTGCCGCCGAAGGGCTTCGTCGAGAAGACGTCCACGCGGACATAGTCGCACCGTTTCGTCGCCATCGAACCGTGATTTCACTCTTCGCATTTAACAGCATTGCACAGCTCGTCGGGGCGTCCGCTCTCTCCGAGTCGCCGGGAAAACGATTGGGGGGCGACGTTCGGCCGTTCATGCGATGCCCTTCACGCCGGGGCTCGGAGGCGCCATCGCGGGCACTGGCGCGCGCGCGGTGGACGCCCTGTACGGAATCTGAGGCAAATCTTATTTATATCAGCCAGGTAGCTACTGACTCCGGTGACAGCAAGCCCAACCCCCCCGTGGGCTCTCGCTGTTGAGAGTATGATATGAGGCGATTTTGCATGGATGAGAGTAAGCACTGCGTTAGAACGTACATGTCGCTCTTCGTGGCTCTGCTCTTTGTCGCTGGGCTCATGACAGCTCTGCCGACGAAGGCAATCGAATTGCCGAGCGACGCCTGGATCAAGGGAAACGTCTCTGACATAGATGGACCCGTTACCGGCTCCTATGTCAAGATAATGATGTTCGCGGCAGGCGGCGTGGACATAAACTGGACCCTGACGGATGAGTCGGGGGACTACGAGGTAGGCGTCCCCGGAGGCTTCGAGTACATGGTAGTCGTCGCCAACGAGTCCCACTACATGGGTATGGAGCAGACTTATGTGCTGGCCGGAGAGACGGCCTGGATGAACTTCACGCTTGAACCGATCGATCCTCTGGTGACCGATGTTACGATCAAGGGGTTCGTGAAGGACAGCGTGGGAACCCCGATGTTCGACGGACATGTGCTCGGCATAGTCTACGACGACATGTTCGGTGACATGCCCATATATGCGAACCTGACCGTGCCCGATGGCACTGGCTACTTCGAGGTGAACGTGATAGAGAACACGGCCGGAGGCGGCGCCATCGCCATGGACTTCGAAGGGTACCCGATGATCGAGAACGGGACGGACTCCCCACTTGTGGCAGGGGAGACCTACTGGTTCAACATCACCCTCGAGCTCCCTTCGGTCTCGGACGATGCCATGCTCCACGGCCGGGTGACCGTCAGCGACAGCGGATTGCCCCTGGAGAACGTGCTTGTGTCCGTAGAGGTGTGGAATGAGTCGATGGGCGAAGGATACTCCAACTACACGTTCACCGACGAGGACGGATACTACCAGATGAACGTTTCGAGCGGCGACGGCCGAATGATAGTGATGAAGGGCGGCTACACGAATGCGATGTTCGAGATCGAAATCGGCGAGGGAGCCGTGGTCCAACAGGATGCCGAGCTCACGCCCACCAACTGCATCGTCAAAGGCAACGTCACCGACGGGACGACATCCGACCCGTTGCCGTCTGTCACGGTCTTCATCTGGTACGGCTTCGACCAGTTCTCGTTGGGTTCCACGAACCAGGATGGCTACTACGAGCTCAGGTGCGTGGACGGGGAAGGGCTGTTCATGACTCTCGAGACGGACGGATATTCGAGAGGCTTCGCGCAGATAGACCTACTTCCGGGCGAGCAGAAGTGGCAGGATTTCGAGCTTTGGCCTGTCACGGCTTGGATCGAGGGAAACGTGACGGACTTCTTCGATGGCACGCCGATCGTGGATGCGGTTGTCAGCATCGACTCTGAGTACTACCGCACGGATGATTACACCAACGCGAGCGGCTACTACAGGCTGGAAGTTCCGCCTGGTGTCCACGAGGTGGAGGTGTGGCATTGGGACTACCGGGAGAACGTGACGTCCGTCGAGGCGTTCGACGGCGCGGGAACGACGCACGATGTGGCGCTTCTGCCCTGGGACCTTCCGCTGGACCGCAAGTTCCACGGGTGGGTGAACGACTCCGTGTCTGGGTTTGGGATATTCAACGCCGCCGTCAAGGTCCAGTTGCAGGACGGTACCTACAGCAACGAAACGCGGAGCGACCTCGATGGATATTACGAGATGTACGTCCCCGCGGTGAAGCTCGACTACCTGGTCACTGCCTATCAGCATTACCCAGCCCAAGGGGTTCTGGACCCCACGGCCTCCCTGCAGCCGAGAATGGACTTCCTCCTTGACAGAGACCAGTACCCTCCGAACATTACATACGACCAAAGCCCAGTCGAGAACGTAAGCTGGCTCAACCCGACCGTGATCAGCGCCGAGGTGGAGGAGCCGAACCTGGAACGGCTCATGCTGATGCAGTGCATGTTCATGGAGATGGATGGCGACTGGGAGGTCTTCCTGGTCGTCGACATGAAGTCGACCTCCTTCAACCCACTCGAGCCCGACGACCAGCTGCACTACGTGATGAATGGCGACAACTACACCGTACATGAGGAATGGAATGCCACCGTCCCTTCGGGAGGCTGGCTGGATGACGGCATCGATAGCCACTACATCACGGCGTACGAGCAGTGGTGGGGTCCTGAGAGCTTCTATGTGACCTGGGGCTACTACTCCAACAGCACCCTGACCAACGTGTCCGGCTCTGCGTACTTCGACGTGGACACTGGCGAGCTGATGTGGTTCTGGCTCGATTGGGAAGGCCAGGTGTATCCCGGAGACCCGACCGCCTCTTTCTCTCCGCAGGTCCTGACGATGTCGTTCGACACCGTAATGTGGACCGGATGGCCGATGATGAACTGGACGATTCTGGACCCGTTCGTCGCCGACGACATGGTCTTCACGCTGAATGAGGAAGTCCCGAGCGGCCTCTACAGGACGCTCTTCATCGCCAGCGACTTCGGCGGGCAGGCCGATATAGCCCTCACCAATGTGACGGTCGACAACGAGCCTCCGGTAGCCAACGCGGGACCCGACAGGACGGAAGTAGTGAACACGTCGATTGAGCTGAACGGTTCGCTCTCATCGGACAACGGATGGATCGAGAGCTACGTGTGGGAGTTCGACGACAACGGCACGCCTGTGACGCTTACCGGCGAGGTCGTGACATACATGTTCACCGTCCTCGGAAGCTATGCCGTGAACCTGACGGTCACGGACGGCGCTGGCCACCAGGACATGCACATGATCTGGGTCGACGTTGTCGACGACATGCCCCCAGTCGCGGACGCGGGCGAGGATTTCGAGGTCGATGAAGACGTCGAGGCTATATTCGACGGCTCCGGCTCCACAGACGATGTCGAGATAGTCAACTACACCTGGACGGTGGTCGACTACTCCGAGGAGCTGTATGGCGTCGGTCCGACCTACACATTCGACGTGCCAGGCGAGTACGAGGTGACGCTGGTCGTGGAGGATTACCTCGGACAGGTCTCCTCTCCCGACTCCGTCATCGTCGCCGTGAACGACACGACGGCGCCCGTGGCCGATGCCGGTCCGGATGTCGAGGCGTCTCTGGGCTTGGCCATGTCCTTCGACGGCTCTGGCTCAACGGACAACGTCGCGATCGCCAGCTACACCTGGAGCTTCACGGACGATGGAGAGGATGTGGAGCTGTACGGCGAGAGCCCATCGTACACCTTCGGTTCGTTGGGCGAGTACGTCGTTACACTGACGGTTGAGGATGCGGCCGGCCACTCGGACACCGACGAGGTCATCGTGACCGTCGTGGACAACACCGCACCCGTGGCCGATGCTGGCCCCGACCAGGCCGTTGCCGTGGACGAGGAGGTCGAATTCAACGGCACCGGCTCGACGGACAACGTCGAGATAACCAGCTACACATGGACCTTCAACGATGGAACGAACGACGTGACGCTCAGCGGCCCGACGCCCGTGTTCACCTTCGACGAGTATGGGGCCTACGTCGTGACACTGACCGTCGAGGACGCCGCTGGCAACGATGACACCGACACCGTGACGATACGCGTGAGCGCCCCGCCCGTTGCGGATGCGGGACCAGATATGACCGCGACCGTCGGCAAACCCGTGACCTTTGACGGCTCCGGCTCAACGGGCGACATCGAGAGCTATGTGTGGATTTTCGTCTATGACGGCGAGGAGCAGGAGCTCACCGGCGAGAGCCCGACGTTCACCTTCGAGATCGTCGACGAGTACGTGGTCACCCTCGAGGTGACGGACACCGACGGCCTGACGGACACCGACACGGTCGTCGTGACGGTCGAGGAGGACGGTGGGGCTGCAGAGGACAAGAGCTTCCTCGAGGAATACTGGTGGGTCCTCGCGATCGTGGCGATAATCGTGGTGGTCGCCGCAGCGTCGATGGCCATGATGAAGTCCGGGAAGGGCAAGGGCGGCGTCCCCGAAGGCGAGTCGAGGGATGAGGCGTCGGATGATGGCATTCCCCCGCCGCCCGACGACGGGCCGCTCTGATCCCTCGTGGCATAGGAGCGCCCGGAAAACCCGATCAAACCCCTTCTTCCCGCTTTTGATTTGATGGCCTTCGGACCGTTCGCCGGCTCTCGCCTTTCCCTTGGCTATTTCCTGAGGAACCGCATGAGCTGATCCAGGGACAGGGGTCTCTCGTCCGGGGGCGCTTCCAGGTCGAGGTCCTTGAAGATCCTCGCGACCGGCGGGACGTCGAGGCCCGCAGTGCTTAGCAGAGCCTCGTTGTACAGCACGTCCTGAGGGGCGCCCTCGGCGATGATGCCTCCCTTTTTGACCACGCATATCCTGTCGGCGAGGCGCGCGGCCACGGCCATGTCGTGCAGGGCGATGACGACGCTCATCCCCAGCTCCTCCTTGAGCGACCTCAGGAGCAACTCGATCTTCCTCGAATTCGAGGGGTCGAGGTCGCCAGTCGGCTCGTCCACCGCGAGTATGCGCGGCTTCATGGCGAGCACCCCCGCGATCGCGACCAATCGCTTCTGACCCCCGCTCAGGTTGTGCGGTATCCTCGTGATCTCCTCCATGCCGACGACGTCTAGCGCCCACATCGCCCTCTCTCTCGCCTCCTCTGTCGATAGCCCGAGGTTGAGCGGGCCGAACATAACGTCGTCGAGGACAGTCGGCGAGAAGAGCTGCGAGTCAGCGTCCTGGAAGACGACGCCGACCAATCTGCGGATGGCTGAGAGGTTCTGCTTGTCGACGTCCTTCCCGAACACGCGGATGCGGCCCACTTTCGGCATCATGAGTCCGTTCAGATGCTCTATCAGTGTCGACTTGCCCGCCCCGTTCGGCCCGCAGAGCGCGACTATTTCCTCCTGGTATACGCTGAAGCACATGTTGTGTATGCCCTGCGTGCCGTCAGGGTATGTGTGGCTTATGCAGTCCACATGGATGATGGCGTCGGCGTCACTCCGACAGACCTTTGAGCAGTCATCTTTCGTCATCGCCATTTGATCACCATATCTGACCGTAATACCTGGATATCACCATGGCCCCGAGGAGGGCTGCGAATACGCCCGTCATCACGCACTCCACAGGGCGAGGCTTGGGTATGCCCTCGGACACGGGGAACGCGCCGAGGAAGCCGCGCGCCTCCATGGCCTTGGAGATCCTCTCGCCCCTCTCGAACGCGTGGACGAACGCGTGTGTGAATATCCCAGCGAACATCCTCGTCTGCCTGAAAACCCCTCTCGCCAGGTGGCCGTTGCGCGAGTGCACGGTATCCAGTATGTTCGTCAGCTCGTCGCTCGTGACGAACAGGAACCTGTAGGTGAGCAGGAACATGCTGGCTATGGTGGAGGGAAGCGTTCGATGGGCGATGTAGACCACGTGTCCGTAGCGCGTCGTCATGAATGTGGCGAGGGAGAATGTCACGACAGCCAGCGCTCTCAGCAACAGCTTCGCCATCAGAATCAGCCCGTTGTCGGTGACGCCTATCGTCGTCGACCCCAGCTCGAGACGAGCGATGTCCTCCCCCGGCTCGGTGAAGACGAACATGATTGCGATGGTGAGTACGAAGAACACCGGCATTGTGTACCACCCGATTAGGAGCCGAATCGGGAGCCTCGCCAAGGCGTAGAAGCACAGTGTGAACGCGAATATCATCATCAGGACGTACAGGTCTGTCGCGACCGTCACCATCGCAACGATCAGCAGAAGGATGGCGGCCTTCGCCCACGCAGTCATGGAGTGGATCGTGCTGTGCCCTGTCTCCGCGTAGTGCGTTATCATTCGGACGTCGGGCACATGTCTCGTGTACGATCTTCGCGACATCCTTCCCCTCTCACGAAGCCGATGGCCGTGCCGTCTGCGCGGTTGTCGGTCTCTCGACATGTTCCAGCAGGTCGGGTCTGATGCGCCCGATGAACGTGACCACGTATCCCGTGACCAGCCCCTCCACGACGCCGATGACGATGTTCGCCGCCGCAATGACGAGGAGGTTGTGTGCCGTCTCCTCTTCTTCCAGGTGTGAATCCTGTACTCCAGCGATGGATATGATGATGACGACGGCTATCGCGGTCGCGATCAATGCCAGAGTCGCGGCGGAGAGCCCCGACCAGAACCTGTCCGCCTGGAGCCTCATTCGCAGGGTTCTGTATGCGTAGTAGCCGAGGAACACCTCGGTTATGTTCATCACTGTGTTGACGCCGATCATGCCCCATCCGCCATGGCCCACCGCCGCGCTGAAGAGGTTGATCACGAGCGCCGCCACGCCGCCGACCGCTGGCCCTGCCAGTATACCTATGAGCGGAGTCAGGTTGAGGTGGACTCCGCCGAACACCGGTATCGTCACGAGGAACACGGCGATACCAACCGCCGCGCACATCGCCCCGAGCGTGAGCTTCCTGACTGAGACGGTCTCACGCTTCATCGACATGATTGCCAATGCGATGAGGGCGGCCGCAACGGCCCACCAGAACAGCACCCAGGCGGGCGACAGGGCTCCGTCCTCCAGGTGTATGTGCGCCATATCTCCGTCCCGTCCCAGCGCCGCCTTGTTTAATAAGAATTTCGTCAGAGTTGTTAACAATGCACAGCCAGTCCGTGGGGGTTATTAAGGGGACGACGGCGAAGCGCCGCGTTCTGGCGGATCAGCTTCGGACCGTAGGGTAGTACCTCGACAGTGCGATTATCCAAAGCACTTCGAACATGATGCAGATCGTGGCCGGGATGGCGACGACGGGTTCGAACAGGGCGATCGCGAGGGTCGCCGTGAGCCCAAGGTTCTTGTAACTGCAGAAGAGGACAATGTGGACCCTGTCTTCCTTGGCCACTCCGAACCTCCTGAGGGTCAGCTCGGACAGGAAGCCCGTTCCGAAGGTCCTTATGAGACAGGCCGCGGAGACGGCGACGACCATCGGGAGGTCGTTCAGGAAAGCATCACGGTTCGACCCAGCGACTGCGAATATCAGAACGAAGAAAGACAGGTTCGTGACGGCCGTCCTCGAAGTCTTCTTGATCTCCCACCTCATCAGAGCCCTCGAGGCTGCCATCGGCAGGACTATCAGCAGCAAGAGGGACGTGACCAGGCTGGCGACGGACACGGCGGAACCTATCAGCGCGAGCGATATCACGGGCATCAGGACCAGCGCTGCGAGGTAGTTGACGGACGTGGAGAAGAGGGCCTTGTGCGTCGAGCCTCCCAGGATCGACGTGAATGGCACCACTGATATCGCCGAAGGCGCCGCCGCCATGAGCACCCAGCCCCACCACAGGTCCTCCCCGAAGAAGCTTCCGATGAGGAGGATTGCAGCAGACAGACAGCCGTAGTTGAGGACGAGCATGAGAACGGCGTCTCGGGACAGCCCGGTGACCTTCGCGTCCGTCAAGCGGATGTTCGTGAGGGATATGGTCATCAGCAGAGCGAGCGCCCCCATCGAGATCTCCTTCGTCATAGCCGGGAACCCGCCGACGGCTATGCCGGCCGCGAGGGCGAGGGTCATCATTATGCTGTGGCTCTGAAGGACTTCGCGAGCCCTCATCACGCGGCGAAGGATGATGATGATAGTAATACCTTGCGAGCTGTCGGTCCATGCCAACGCTTTTTAGACGGGCAATCACTACCGACACCCGATGGGGCTCGTCGAGTGGGGCACCGAACTCATTCTGGACTGGATCTCGACCTTCGGATATCCCGGCATCGTGTTCCTGATGGCGCTGGAGAGCGCATGCATGCCTGTACCGAGCGAGATAGTCATGCCGTTCTCCGGGTACCTCGTGTACCAGGCCGAGCAGGGGGGCTACGACGGCCAGGTGATGACGCTTCTCGGCATCGGCCTCGCAGGCGCCATCGGGTGCACGCTGGGCTCGATAGTCGCATACGGGGTGGGCAAGCATGCCGGTCGTCCGCTCATCCTGAGGTACGGCAAGTACGTGCTCATCAGTGAGAGGCATCTGGAGCTCGCCGAGCGTTGGTTCGAGAAGTACGGGGAGACGGCCACGTTCGTCAGCAGGCTCCTTCCCGTGATCCGAACGTTCATATCCCTGCCCGCGGGCATAGCGAAGATGGACTTCCGCAAGTTCGTGTTCTACAGCTTCGTCGGGTCGCTGCCGTGGACCTTCATGCTCGGCTATGTGGGATACGCCCTCGGACCGAGCTGGGAGGACATCATGGAGGTGTTCCACAAGCTTGACCTCCTCGTCGTCGCAGGCCTCGTGGCGATAGTCGTGTGGTACGTGTGGGGCCTGAAATGGAGAGGCCCGCGGAAGCGTGCGGGAGACGATGGCGGCGAGCCTGAGCAGGGTCAGACGTAGTAGTACTCGCCCTTGGATTTCTGCTCTCTGTCGAGCCTCGAGCCATTCTTGTTGATCCTGGGCCTGTTGGTCTCGTGGTCCCTCCTGAAGGTGATGTCGATCTCCTTGAGGAACCTGTTCATGCCGTCGCGCATTTCCAGCGGTCCGAGCGCCGTGCCCTTCTTCGACGCCTCCCCGTGGAAGACCATCAGCGAGTCCGATATCAGGTCGACCATGTAGACGTCGTGGTCGACCACCAGGGCCGACTTCCCGGACTTCTCTACCACGCGCCTGATGGTCTTCGAGGCGGTCATCCTCTGGGAGGAGTCAAGGTAGGCGGAAGGCTCGTCTATCAGGTATATGTCCGCCCGCCTTCCCAGGCATTCGGCGATCGCCACCCGCTGCAGTTCCCCGCCCGACAGGCTCTTCACCTCGCTCTCCAGAAGGTATTTCAGCTGCAGCGGCTGGGCTACCTCGGCCTGGAAGAAGCCAGAGTCGAAGTCCCGGCCGACCGTCGAGTACAGCATCTCCTTAACGGTGCCGTCGAACTCTGGCTTGATGTACTGCGGCTTGTAGCTGACGCCGACCTCCGCCTCGACGGCGCCCGAAGTCGGCTTGACCTCGCCTGCGAGCATCTTCACGAAGGTGGTCTTTCCGGTCGCGTTGGGGCCGACCGCGCCGACGACCTCGCCCTTCTTTATGACGCCGCCGGCCACGGCGAGGCTGTAACCCCTGAAGCGCTTCTTGAGCCCCGGGAACCGTATCAGAGGTTCGGAGGTCCAGTCGGCCCTCGGAGGCCTCTTCTCGAACTTGATCTCGGTGTCCCTGAAGCGTATGTTCTCCTCCCGGAGGTACCCCTCCAGGTACACGTTGATGGACGATCGCACGGTTCTGGGCTGCGATACAACGCCGTACGCTCCCTCGGACCCGTATACGATGTGCACGAGGTCGGCGAGGAAGTCCATGACTGCGAGGTCGTGCTCGATTACGACGACGCGCTTCCGCTCGCCCAGCTCCTGGATCACCTTCGCGACCTCGAGCCGCTGGTATATGTCCAGGTATGACGAAGGCTCGTCGAAGAAGTATATGTCCGCCTCCTTCAGCAGCGTCGCTGCGATGGCCACCCTCTGCAGCTCACCGCCCGAGAGCTTGTGGATGCCACGCGACAGCACGTCCGATATCTTCAGTCCAGCTGCGACCTCCTCCAGCTTCGAACCGTCGTCGAGCCTTCTCAGCAGCGCCCCAACCTCGCCTTTGTGCGCCGAGGGCAGCTTGTCGACGTACTGCGGCTTGATGGCTGTGGAGGCGGAGCTCGTCGACAGCGCCTCTAGGTAGTCGTATAGTTCCGTCCCGGAGTATCTCTCGAGCACCTTGTCCCAGTCGCCGCCGGCCTCGTAGTCTCCGAGGTTGGGCACGAGCTCGCCCGACAGGATCGACAACGCCGTCGTCTTGCCGATGCCGTTCGGCCCCAGCAGCCCCATCACGTGTCCCTTCTTTGGAACCGGCAACCTGTACAGCCTGAACGAGTTCTTCCCGTACTGGTGGACCATCTCCCCCTCCAGCTCCTGAGGGAGACCGATTATCTTGATCGCCTCGAAGGGGCATTTGTGCACGCATATCCCACAGCCGACGCACAGCTCCTCGGAGATCACGGGCTTGCCCCCCTCGCTCATCACGATCGCCTCCTTGCCGGTCCTTACGGGTGGACAGTACCGCATGCACTCGGTGGCGCAGCGCTTGGGCTGGCAGCGATCCCTCAGAAGCACCGCTATCCTCATCGGACTGGGTTAAGGATGGCGCCGCTTAAAAACATATCAATGCGCGTCGCCAGCGTGCCTGGGCCGTCGCGCTACCTTTAAGTGCGGCGCCAGCGATTGAGGGCGCCGCTCAACATGGAACGAGTACTGGTCTGCTGTGCCTGGCCATATGCGAACGGGCCGATCCACGTCGGCCACGTGACGGGTTCGCTGCTGCCCGCGGACATATTCGCGCGCTTCAACCGTCTCGTGGGGAAGGATGTGATGATGGTCTCTGGCTCCGACATGCACGGAGCGCCGATCACGGTCAGTGCCCACAAGGAGGGCGTCTCACCCGAGGAGATAGCGGACCGATACCACCGGATCAACTCGAAGGCCATCGAGGACCTCGGGATAAGCTTCAGCCTGTACACACACACTCACACGAGGGATCACGAGGAAGTCGCCAAGGAGATCTTCCTCAAGCTCATGGAGAACGGTCACCTGAGTCGCAAGTCCACACCGCAGTACTACTGCACGCGTTGCTCCCGGTTCCTCCCCGACAGGTATGTCGAGGGGTCCTGTCCCCATTGCGACAACGAGCACGCGAGGGGTGATCAATGCGACTCGTGCGGCATGGACCTCAACGCCGAGGAACTGAGCGACGCCAGATGCCAGCTGTGCGGTTCCACTCCCGAGCTCAGGGAGACGGAGCATTTCTTCCTCAGGCTTTCGGACTTCACCGACGAGTTGACGCGATATGTCGAGCGCTGCGACCACTGGCGGACGCACGTCAGGTCGTTCACGCTCAATGTGCTGAGGGACGGTCTCATCGATAGGCCCATAACAAGGGACATCTCATGGGGCGTGCCAGTACCGGTCGAGGGCTTCGAGTCCAAGCGCATGTACGTGTGGTTCGAGGCCGTCATGGGATATCTCTCCGCGACGAAGGAGTGGGCCGCAGCGAGGTCCGCCCCGGACGATTGGGAGCGGTTCTGGAAGGACGGCTCTGTGAAGAGCTATTACTTCCTTGGAAAGGACAACATAGTCTTCCACACGGTCATCTGGCCGGCGATGCTGCTCGGCGTGGGCGGCCTGAACCTCCCGCATAACGTCGTCGCGAATCAGTTCATGAACTTCGGAGGGCAGAAGTTCTCAAAGAGCATGGGCGTTAGCATCGACATCCCGGACATCCTCACTAAGTTCAGCGCTGACGTCGTTAGATACTACCTCACGGCGAACATGCCGGAGTTCAAGGACAGTGAGTTCACCTGGAAGGACTTCGCGCAGAGGATCAACAGTGAGCTCGTCGCGACGTTCGGCAACTTCGTCCACAGGGCGATGTCCTTCACGTTCAAGAACTACGGAGCCATCCCTCACAAGGGAGAGCTAGACGAGCGCGACAAGGCGATGCTCGCGCGCGTTGACGAAGCGGGCAGGGATGTCCTGAGGTCGCTCGGTGCGTGCGAGTTCAGAGAGGCCATGAAGTCGCTCATGGACCTCGCGCAGTCGGGCAACCAGTACTTCGACGCTGTCGCCCCGTGGTCGCTGGTGCGCACCGACAAGGAGAGGTGCGGGACCGTGTTGCACGTCAGCCTCGAGATATGCAAGGCTCTCGCCGTTCTCAGCTACCCATTCATGCCGTCCTCTGCGGAGCGAATGTGGCGCGGCCTCTGCATGGAAGGCTCTATCGAGGAGAACGGCACGAATGGGATGGAGATGCCCTTGAAGGAGGGAAGCACAATGGAGAAGCCAGCACCGCTGTTCGCGAAGGTGGAGACCGGGGAGTCGGAAGCGTTCTCGAAGCACTCAGCGCTGGACCTAAAGGTAGGCAAGGTGACCGACGTGCAGGCGCACCCCAACGCGGACAAGCTTTACTTGATGGATGTTGACGTCGGGAAGCCGATGAGGATCGTCAGCGGGCTGAAGGACTACTACACGGCCGACGAGCTGAGGGAGAAGGTGTTGATCATAGTGACGAACCTAGAGCCGGCCAAGCTGAGGGGCGTGATGTCGGAGGGCATGCTTCTGGCCGCGGAGGAGGGGGGCGCGCTCGCGCTGCTCACGCCCGAGAAGCCTCTGCCGGCGGGGACGCAGATATCGAGCGGCCTCGATGTGGGCGGTGGCAGGCTGTCGTTCAACGAGTTCCAGAAACTCGAGATCCGCGCGGGCACGCTCGTACAGGCGGACCCTCCGAAGCTCGATGTGGGCGGCAGGACGGTCAGCTGCACGGTCACGAGCGGAGAGGTCGGAAGGAGATACGCTGCGTATGTCAGAGGCTCGTCGGCGCTCGTCATGTACGGCCCAGACGACACGAAGGTGGTGTTCGACAGGGACATCGCAGCAGGTGCTAGAATAAGATGAAGATAGATCTGCACACACACTCGACGCACTCCAACGACGGGACGGCCAGTCCTGCCGAGATTGTAAGGGCCTGCAGAAAGGCCGGACTCGACGGCCTCGCCATAACCGACCACAACGTCCTGACCGCCTCGGCCGAGGCAGTCGAGCTGGGCGGCCAGGAGGGCCTCGTAGTCGTGAGGGGCGTGGAGATATCAGCTGCGGAAGGTCATGTCCTGGCGTACGGGCTGTCCTCCCCCGTCAGGGCCGGCATGGCGGTCGAGGAGACGATAGATGCCGTGCACTCGGCCGGCGGGATCGCCGTCGCGGCCCATCCGAAGAGGTTCCCGTCGGGGATGGGCCTTGCGACGGCCATGAGGGCCCCGTTCGATGCGGTCGAAGTGATGAACGGCGGCAGCTCCCCACGCGCCAACGCCTCCGCGCTGCGCGCGGCCGCGAGCGCGGGCAAGTCGAAGACGGGCGGAAGCGACGCTCACAGGCTCATCGATGTGGGCAAGGCCTGGACGGTCGTAGAGGGAGCCTCCTCAGAGGACGATGTCATCCAGGCCATCGTCAGGGGTTCGACGTCCGTGGGCGGGAGAGGTCGGGACGTGAAGGAGACCGTCACCTACTGCGTGGAAACGACCTGTGGATGGGTGAGGCGCGGCTTCAGAAGACTGTGAACTCAGATCTGGCCGGCTATGATGTCGGCGTACTTAGACATGCTCGCTGCGAGCTCGTCCGTCGACACATCGTCCGAGGAGGTTATCACGAGCAGGGCCCTGTTGCCCGCGCTTGACAACAGCATCTTGCTCCTCGATAGCTCGACGGAAACGTACTTCAGCTTGTCCTTCAGCTCCCCAGTGGCGGTCTCGGCTGCACCGAGCAGGATGGCCGACATGGCGACGAAGGTCTCGAGGTGAACGCCCTTCGGCGCGTCGCCGGCGATGTGCATGCCGCTCCTGGAGACGACGGTGGCCTCGTAGACGGAGGGCATGTTCTTATGGAGATCGTCCAGCGTCTTCTCGACAGCCATATATTGTGCCATGTGTAGCTCCCTCCCTATGGACAGTCTGCAAATGACCTGTTGAGAATATAAACTTTGGTGGCTGAAGGTCTTCCATCGCGACGCGGGCGTCTGCCATGCGGCGCTCGCCTCGATGCCTTGATATCTGGCGACCGTCATCCATGCACGAGCGCGTCGTACATGAAAGTGCTCCATCAGGACACCAGGACCAACGAGATCAAGCTTCTGCCGGAGTCGATAGACGACCTCTGGCACATGGAGAACCTCCTAGACGAGGACGACCTCGTCTACGCCACGACCATGCGACGTAAGGAGGACAAGGGCGACAAACTCCGACCCGAGCGGACGGAGAAGGTACGCATGCGCCTCGGCATCAGGGTCAAGAAGGTCGAGTTCCACGAGTCCGACAACAGGCTTCGGTTGCTCGGGACGATCGAATCCGGCCCGCAGGACCTGGGCCAGCACCACACGCTCATGATCGGTGTCGGCGACGCCGTGACGATAGTCAAGCCCGAGTGGAAACAGGCGCATCTGGACCGCGTCAAGAGAGCGGTGGAGGCCAGCGACAGACCCTCCATCGTATTCGTCGCACTCGAGGACACGGAGGCGGTGGTCGCCGTGGCGCGCGAGTACGGGCTGAAGGAGTTGGCGACGATAACCAGGAACCCCGACGGCAAGATGTACGACACGAAATCGGATGAGCAGGAGTTCCTGGACAAGATCGCAGACGCGGTCGCGGCAATCCCGACGGAGGCGCCGCTCATCGTACTCGGCCCGGGATTCACGAAGGAGTCGCTTGCGAGGCTCCTGAGGGACAAGCTGCCGGACAGGGGCTCCGACGTGGTCGTACTGTCGACGGGTCAGGCAGGCATGGCGGGCATACAGGAGGCGATTAAGAGGGGCCTGGGCGGAAAGGCGGTGGAGGGCTCCCGCGTCGCGAAGGAGACGCGTCTGGTCGAACAGCTGTTTTCCGAGATTAGCAGGGACGGGCTCTTCGCATACGGGCTTGACTCCGTGAATACGGCGGCGGAGGCCGGAGCGATCGACACGCTACTTCTCTCGGACACGAGGGTCAGGACGCCCGAGGCCGATGCGCTCCTGAAGACCGTGGAGGGCTGCCGCGGAAGATTCGTCATCGTCAGCTCACTGCACGAGGCGGGTAGAAGGCTGGAGGCTCTCGGCGGCGTCGCGGCGATACTCCGTTACAGGATGGAGTGACTCACTGCTTCTTCGCGCTGCTGGCCTTGACGACGTCCATGGTGGCGTCTATCAGCAGGCGGATCGGGAAGGGCTTGGCCCAGAACGAGACGGCCCCGGCCCGGATGGCGTCCTCCCTGACGTCCTGGTCCGCGCTCGAGAAAATGATCGGTATGTCCGGATGCAGCTTCAGTATCTCCTTGGTCGTCTCGATGCCGTCCTTGCCGGGCATCCTATGATCCATGATTATCGCGTCCGGCTTGGCGGCCATCGTCTTCAGGAGCGATAGCGCCTCATCCCCGCTCCGAGCGGAGTACACGGTGTGCCCCTTCGATTCGAACATGTCCTTGTAGAGGTCCCTGATGAAGTCCTGGTCGTCGACCACGAAGATTCGGGCCACCGTCTCCGGTCCTTTGGTGGCTCTCGATGTAGCGTATCCTCCCGACATGTTTGCCAGCACCCTGAGTCCATTCCCATCCCGGCTCATCTGCAAGTCCTCTTGTGAGCGCCGCGAAGCAGTGGAGCAGCGAACCCGCTCGCCAACAACCACTGGTGCATCCCATCGTTCTTCGCTGTTGCCGAATCCACCCAGAGTTAATTAAGCCTTTCGCGTTGCCGCAGACGCGGGCGTTCGCCTTAGCGTCGGGAGAAATCATGGACAGGGAAGTGGTTTGATAGGCAGGAGGGAGCAAACGCTCCTGCCTATGCGGGATGGTATGGCTCAGCACTCAACAGGAGGCTCGAGCTCTGCATTGCAGCCGAGGAGGTCGTAGACCTCCTCCCAGCTGTAGTGATCCGCATCCGTCATTCCGACACCTTCCGTGTTATGCTCCCTGCAGCGGCGACGGGGGTAAATAGCCTCACGGTGGGAGAGGTCCGAAAGTAGTCTGGCCGCTCGAAGATGCTCATCTCGCGAGGTGACGTATGTGTACGGCCTCTCCTCTCTGGGCGATTCGCATCTCCGCGGCGCACATGCGCGCTACACCGACGGCTCGGACATCCTTCCGGTGTCTCACGACGACGTCGTCCCCTATCCGCACGTCGTCCGTCGCGTCCTCCACACCGACCGCGAAGAGGTTGCCCTTCGGGGCGAAGTCGTCGATCTCGACGCAGTAGCTGTCGGACCCGCTGATCGCCTCCGCGCCCTCGATCGTCAGCGAAATCATCCCCCTGGGGTACGACAACGCACCGAGCTGGACTCCGTCCTTCAGGATCCTGACTACCGGCCAACGTCCCTTCGCCTCGACGTCCGCGAAGCCGACGGTTCCGCCCTCACCGAACTGGAAGCGCGCGATCGACATGATGTCCTGTCTCGCCCTCTCAGATCCGTCAACCGTGTCCGCATCGACCGCGAGTTCTCTGAGCGTCTCCTCCAGCTTCGAGAGGCACGGCTTGGAGCCGGGATTCCCGTCCGAGGTGTCCATGCACCCGTTGATGACGGGGTTCACGATGTCCCTCTCGCTCCCGAGATGGGACACGATGGCGTCGTAGCCTTGGCTGTCGACGAGCCATCGTACCATCTCGGCCACCATGGCACACTCGTCCCTGTCCCAGTGACCGGTCACAGGGATGTCGTAGTCCTTCGCAGGATAGAACAGCTCCAGCTCCCTCGGCACGAGGCCAAGAGGCGACGTGACGACGACCTCGTGCACGAGGCTCCTGGCTCCCGAATTGCGCACGGCCTCCCGGAACCGTCTGTGCGAGGGCGAGGCGGAGTAGGGCTTCTTGGCCGAACAGGGGATCAGGAGAAGGATCTTCGCATGAGGCGGCCGCTCGTACCTGTCCCTCAGCCTCGAGCGCCACCTCTCGACGTCCGGCCGGTGCAGCGACTCCTTGGAGTTCGCCGAGAAGGGCGCCCCGCGGACGGGCGCGTGCATCTCCTGAGTCCGGTGATGGTCGAGGTCGAGATGCCGGAGTACTTGTACCTGCCATGATTCGGACCTTATGCGTGCCTCGACGAGCTCCCTCAGACTCCCCTGCGCTATGTGATGCCTCACGAGTTTCAGCTCCGTCGCCGCCGCGGATGCGTTGTGCTCGAAGAGCGCCTCCTTGCCCTCGACGCCTCGGCTGCACGCGGGGCAACTGCAAGGCGGCTCGTCGATACTATCGCGGTGAAGGCCGCCAGTGCTAGTGAGGTACACCCCGCTCTCGGCAGCCATTATCAGCGGTATGGAGTCGAAGATGTCCATGCCGCAGTAGGCTAGGAGCGCGAGCCGGTTCGGCAACCCAGCGACGGGACAGAAGGTAGGCCGAAGGAGCGCCTGTCCCGCTTTGAGGGCGTCGACCGCGTCGGCGAATGCCCTCGAATCGAGCATCAGCTCGGATATGCTGCCGAGTGACGCGATCGGGCCGTTCGGGACGGATTCCGCATACGGTGAGCCGCGATATCCAGCCCTCAGGTGCGCGTCGTCGGTGTCGGCCCTCAGGGTGAACGCGGAGGGCGCCACGCTCAGGTCGCCCTCCTTCGCGAGGCCGGCCTGCCGCAGCTTCAGCCCGTTGTCTGGTGCCGAGTGCTTCCAGGAATCGACGAAGGCGATCGCGGGGGTCGAATGCGTCGTGCCGTCTATCTCGAGTTCACCAACTCTCGCCAGCCCGTCCCTCTTCGCGATTTCAAATCTCACGATGAGGGATTGCCTGAAGGACTATAAAACTGATTAAGCGGCGGCAGCGGCATGCCCCGCCCCCGGCATCAGAACGTGGTGACGACATCGTGCTCCGCCGGCATAGTCCTGAGGGCGCTCCTGTCGACGACCTTAAGTCCCTCAGCCAGTGACGATTCCGAGATCCCTCTCTCAAGCAGATCCTCTCTCACCACGTACACAGGTACGTCGAAGTCGTACAGCTCCACCGTGGCCTCGACGTTCGAAGGCATCGACAACGCCTCGGGCCTCTGCTTCGCCAGCGCGTTGAACACCCCGTCCTCCGTCATCATGACGCTCGTCTTCAGGCCGTTGACTGCCATCGCGAGCGCGAGCCTCAGGCCTGCGAACGCGTCCTCGAGACCGTACGGGGGCTTGGTCACGATTACCAACATGGAATCAGCCATCGTGTCTCACCTCGCGATCGTCACCAGCCTGTCGGATTCGGACACGAACACGAACAGGTTGTTCGTAAGGCTGCCTATCTTCACGCCCTCGATCTCCTCGCCCCTCTGGAAGCCTCTTGCCGCGTAGCAGGTCTCGCAGAGCGATATCGTCGCTCCGGCGTCGGCGAGTTCCTGCAGCTCGTCACCCACGTTCGGGAACCGCTTTGGCGCCTGCCCCTTCTTCACGGCGGTTATCCCCTCCCCGTAGCCGAACATGTTGACCTTGTAGCCCTTTTCGAGGGCCGCCTTGGCGAGCTTAGTCGCGACGTTCGCGTCCATGGCCATCATCGAGCCCGACCTCCATAGAATAGTCATCGTCTTCGCCATGCACACCGCCTCACGCGCTGACCGTCCTCTCGGTCGCCTCCATTATCGTGTCGACTATGTCTGCGTACTCCACGGCCCTGCCCACCTTGAGGTCGCTGCTTTCGTAGCCGCGCGCCTCCAGATCGTCGCGGGCCACCTGGACGTCGCCCGCGACGCGGTCGAGGCCATCCGCCCTGTCCGCGAGGACAGCGTTGTAGACGGCATCCTCGAATAGTATGACGACGGCGTCGGCCCTGTCGGACATGCCGGCTATGATCCGGCTGGCATCCAGCTCCTGGGGAGATCTGATCACGACGAACGCGGTCTTGACCATCCGATCCCTCAGCCTATGAACAGGTTGACCTTCGCGTCGGCGGCGATGTTCAGGAACGCCGACGCGCCGAGGACCTTGACGCCTTCCCGGAGGTCCCTCTCCGAGATGCCCATAAGCGTCATCGAAGTGCTGCAGGCGTGGAAGTTCACGCCCAGATCCTTGGCCTGCGCCATCATCTCTTCGAAGCCTGGAACCTTTAGCCTCTTCATCTTCCTCTCCATCATCCCGGTGAAAGGGCGCATGATCCCCTTGAGCTTCGGCCTCACCCCCTTCTTCAGGAGCTTGAGGCCAAAGAACGTGTAGAAGACATGTACCTCCATTCCCATGCTAGCCGCGGTCGTTCCCATTATGAGGGGCATCATGGCCTTGTCGAAGCTCCCCTCGCTCACGACCATCACCATCTTCTCCGTCATCCTTCATCTCCTCCTTCGAGCTGTGCACCACGAAGCAGCGTCATGGGCTACTTCTTCCGTATGTAGAACCTGAATACGCCCCCATCCTCGTCCATCGCCAGTAGCTCGTTCCCGGTCCGGTTCGTCCAGGCAGGGACATCGTCTTCGGAACCGACATCGTCGGCGAGAAGTTCCAGTACCTGGCCCGGGCGGAGATCCTTCATCTTCTTCGCGAGCTGCACAATCGGCATAGGGCACATGAGGCCCTTGGCGTCGAGGGTCGCATCCTTGTCCACAGTACCTCTCCTGCGGTATTGTCAATACCGTGCATAGACGATTGTCAACGCGAATAATAAACATTGTCACGTATGGCTGCGACGGCCGGCACTGGCGCGCACGTTCGTCAAAACGGTTAAGTAAAATAATGGCAATACCGTGCAATATGGTCGAGACGCAGAAGATCATCTCGGGTCAGGCCACGTGCAGAGATATCGTGAAGTGCATGTACGGCCTCTCCGACTTCGAGCTGGCCATATACAAGAGGCTCGTCAAGCACGGGCGCCAGCGTGCGGACGACCTCGCGCCGCTCATGAAGAAGGACCGGAGCACGGTCTACAGGGCGCTCCAGAGACTCGTGGGAGCAGGCATGGCATTTCGGGAGACTAGGAGCATCGATCGCGGGGGGTATTACCACGTCTACACGGCGATCGGGCCGGAGCAGCTGAGGGATAAGCTGCGCGGGTGCGCCGATGACTGGTTCGACAACATCAAGGCCGCGATAGACGATTTCGACCTGGTCTGACATCCCTGACATGTACCGCTCCCGCTCGTGAAAGGCTTATATCTTGTCAATCGATTAGGTGGCCGATGTCGGGGAGTTTTAGGGGCTCGGATGTAGTGTCCGTCCGCGACCTTTCCAGGGAGCAGATCGAGCGCGTTCTAACGGTCGCGGAGCGGATGGTGCCCATAGCCAGGGGCGAGGAGAAGAGCGACGAGCTGAGCGGCAAGGTCCTGGGATCGCTCTTCTACGAGCCGTCCACAAGGACGCGCCTGTCGTTCGAGGCTGCCATGACGCGCCTCGGGGGAAGGACCCTCGGCTTCGACGAGCCGAAGGGCGCCTCCGTGGCGAAGGGCGAAACGCTGGCGGACACGATACGTATGGTCGATGCCTATTCGGATGTGATCGTCCTGCGCCATCCGCAGGAGGGCGCCGCCAGGCTTGCGGGGCACTTCGCGGTGAACCCGGTCATCAACGCCGGTGACGGCGCGGGGCAGCACCCGACGCAGACGCTCCTGGACCTCTTCACGATAAGGAAGGAGAAGGGCGGCGTCGACGGCAACCATGTAGTGATTGTGGGAGACCTGAAGTACGGCCGGACGGTCCACTCGTTGTCAGAGGCGCTCAGCATGTTCGGGGCGAAGTTGACGTTCGTGGCGCCCCCGACGCTGCAGATGCCCAGGGAGCAGATCGCGCACATCGAGTCCAAGGGGTTGGAACCGACGATCAGCAGCTCGCTCGAGGAGGTCCTGGCAGACGCCGATGTGCTCTACATGACAAGGATACAGAAGGAGAGGTTCCCCGATCCTGCCGAGTACCAGAAGGTGGCCGGGGCGTACGCCTTGACCAGGGCGTTGCTGAGGGACGCGAAGGACGACATGATAGTCATGCACCCGCTGCCGCGGGTGAACGAGATACATCCCGAGGTAGATGGGACGCCGCACGCGCGGTACTTCGAGCAAGCGTTCAACGGCGTGCCCGTGAGGATGGCCCTGCTCTCGCTCGTGCTGGGAGGGAGCGAATGAAGGAGTTCAAGGTGACGCCGATACGGAACGGCACGGTGATAGACCACATCGACGTCGGCATGGCGCTGAAGGTCCTCCGGATCATAGGCGTCAGAGGGGACGTGAGCTCCACCGTGAGCGTGCTGATACATGTGCCGAGCAAGAAGGGCACCTGGAAGGACATAGTGAAGATAGAGGACCGCGAGCTGGACCCTAAGGAGCTGGACAAGGTCGCGCTCATATCGCCGGATGCGACGATCAACATCATACGCGACTACAATGTGGCGGAGAAGTTCGTGGTGGAAGTCCCTGAGAGGGTCAGGGCCATCATGAAGTGCTCGAACCCTGGGTGCATAACGAACAAGAACGAGCCGGTCGAGCCCGAGTTCGTCGTCGAGGCCAAGAGACCGCCCGCGCTGAGGTGCGTCTACTGCGACAGGACGACGACGGACATAGCCGAGAACCTCGTGTGATCTTTGACAGGGGGCTCTGACAGTATGCGGCTGACCTTCCAACCGTTGGCGTGCATCGCCTGCGACCTGTGCGAGGTCGCGTGCAGCCTGAGGAGGGACGGCGTGGTCACGCCGATGTCCTCGAGCATAATCCTGCACTCGGAGGACAAGGCTAACTACTTCGGACTAGTCCTCAAGAGCCGCTCGGAAGGCGTCGTCCTGGTCCGACCGGAGGGCGTCGTGTCGGGCCAGGAATCGTCCGGCGGCTCCGGAGGGCCCGGCGCCAAGCCGATACTGCTGAGGGAGCCCTGCGACCTCTGCGACGGCGACCCGATGTGCGTGAGAGCGTGCCCCGTGAGATGCATCTCTGTGGAGGACTGAAATGCGGTTCATGAACGGAAGGTACGGCGTGATCGACCTGGCCTCGGGCGAGTCGTCCGAGCACGAGCTGTCCGAGGACGCGTTCCGCGGGCCTTCATCGTACCTTTCGGCCGTCGGATCGGCAGCGCGGGAGCACGCTGCCGGCGGCCTCGCGGTCTCGTCCGGCCTGCTGACCTGCAGCCTCACCCCGGCCGCGTGCGCGGGGTTCGTCCTGAGCCCGCGGGAAGGGCCCGCGGAGGAGAGGATGTGCCCTCTCACAGGCTACATCGGCACCGAGCTGAAGCTGTCGGGATTCGACTTCATCGTCCTTGCGGGAGAGTCGAAGGTGCCTGGCTACATCTGGATACGGGACGGCATCCTGGAACTCGTTCCCTCACCCGCGATCGTCGGCAGCGACTCCTGGAAGCGCACCGACACGATCCGCAAGGACCAGGGAGACAAGAGGATACAGGTCATCTCCGTCGGACCATGGGGCGACTCATGCCTCGCGTCGTCGCAGCTCGTCATGAACTATTGGGGCGGCGAGGACGCGATCGGCTGCGCAGCGGACTTCGGTCGCAGGTCCGTGGCCGCGTTTGCCGTCCGCGGCATGGGCGAGATAGAGCTGGAGGAGCCGGAGGAGCACTTCTCGCGGTCGCTCGAGCTGCGCGAGAGCCACAGAGCCGCGTTGGGCGAGAGCACCGGCCTTTCATCCTTCACAGAGAAGGTCGCGGGCGAGGGGTTCGGGGCCCTGTTCCATAGAAAGGTTGCGTGCTACGGATGCCCATACCCTTGCAGGAGCTATTACAAGGTGTTCGAGGACGCCGATGTGATGGCTCTCAAGATCGACGAGCCGGGCCACCTCGCCTACGATATCCCGGCTATCGATGAGCTGCTCTCCATCGGATTGACGGCCAGAGAAGTTGTCCTGTCACTCATCGCGTGCGCGAAGGCAGGAGCGGACCCCGTGTCCGTGGCGCGCGCCGTTGGAGACGGCGGACCCCAGCCCTCTGTCGAGGCGATACAGGCGGCGCTGGCCTCCGAGAAGGCGACGGACGCGCGCGGCAGCGCGGTCGAGGGTGGCTTCACCGACGCGTTCGCGAACGCGTCTGATTACGTCGTGTGCCTCGCTCTAGGGCTCTGTCCGCGATACTGGGCTAGGGTCGGCCTGAACTTTGGAGCAATATCTCGCGTCGCTGAGCCCGCCACCGGCTCAGGGATGGAGCTTCGGTGACCGTCCGGCTCAACGGATCAACGCCTCTTCGTGAGCCGATCAGAATTCCTATCGGACGGCCCGCTCTCTGCGGGCTTGTCCTTCTCCACGGGGCCGTTCCCTCTGGCCATGCTCGAATCAAAAAGGGGCGGACGCGCTCTCCTCCCATTGCCTCGGCCGTCATCCTCGTCATTATCCTGTTTGTCGAGCCTCATCGGCGTCCACCAGATTTGCGACGGCAATCCCTTTGCCCATAGATAAGCCTTGCCGAGAACACGCAAGCTCTCGGCTTATCGGTTACGGGGTCCGAGCACGACGTTGGAAAGTTTATTGGTGGGTTCGGACATTCATCGGCCAGGTGTGACGCTTGAAGATACTTGTAACGACTGGGATGCCTGGCTCCGGCAAGGAGGAGCTGCTGAAGTGCTGTGAGGCCAGAGGTGCCAGGGTCGTGCGGATGGGAGACTTCGTGAGGGAGAAGGCGGAGAAGTTCGGCCTCAGCCCGTCCGACGCAAGCGTCGGCGGGCTCGCCGACGAGGAGAGGAAGAGATATGGTATGGATATCTGGGCCAAGCGCATCATTCCCTTCGTCGGCGGCGACCTGGTCGTCATAGATGGCACCAGGGGACCCGACGAGATAGCCGCCTTCAAGAAGGCCTTCGGCGACGCCCTGAAGGTCGTGGCCGTGCACAGCTCGCCGAGGACGAGGTTCGACCGACTGCAGAGCCGCGGCAGGTCGGACTCGCCGGCCAGCTTCGTGGAGTTCGACGCGAGGGACCGTCGGGAGCTCGACTGGGGCCTTGGCGACGCCATCGCCCTGGCTGACTACCTGATCGTCAACGAGGGAACGCTGGAGGAGCTCAGGGAGCAGGTCAGCGCCTTCCTAGACAGACTGCTTGAGAAGGGGTGAGCCGACGGAACTGATGGCGTTGAGGCCCTGCAAGGCGGAGGCCTTCGAAGCCGTGCCGAAGGGGCGTGTCAAGCTCGACCTGTACGAGTGCGAGCGTCTGCTAGCAGGGAGCGGATATGAGATCGTGGCGAACCGCGGCGTGATGCTCGTCGTGAGGAAGGGCATCGAGATGACGCTCTACCCTCACGGGCGCATACTGATGTGCCCCGTCGACTCGAAGGAGGACGCGTGCCGTCTCGCGGAGGAGCTGTACGCGGCGCTCCGGGCATGATGCACCTTCCGGAGTTCCAGCGGTCGATTAATATACGTCCATCGTTTAGACTCGCATGCCCACGAAGGGCAACAGGTGATGGAATGATAGAGATAGAGCGGCTCGTCAAGGAGTTCGGCGACATCAAGGCCGTCGACGACCTGACGATCGACGTTCCTGCCAAGAGGACCGTAGGCTTCCTCGGGCCGAATGGCGCGGGCAAGACAACCACTATCAAGATACTCACTAACCTGATCGCATCGACTGGCGGCAGGGCTCTGATCAACGGTGTCGATGTCATGACGGCTCCGAAGGAGGCCTTGGCCCACACGGGCGCGGTCGTGGAGACGCCCGAGTTCTACCCATATCTCACCCCTGTTGAGACACTTGCCTATCTAGGACGGTTGCGGGGCATGTCGTCGAGCGAAATAAACAGGAGAAGCAACGACGTCCTCGCGCAGGTGAAGATGGTCGAGTGGAAGAAGACCAGGATCGGCAAGTTCTCGAAGGGCATGAAGCAGAGGCTCGCGATTGCCCAGGCGCTGCTTCACGAGCCGGAGGTGCTGATACTGGATGAGCCGACGAGCGGCCTCGACCCGAGGGGGATGGTCGAGGTAAGGGAGATCATCAAGGGCCTGAAGAAGCAGGACTACACGATATTCATGAGCTCACATCTCCTCGGTGAGGTGCAGGAGATATGCGACAGCGCCGCCTTGATCAACCGCGGGAAGCTCTTGGTGTATGATAGCATCGACAACCTGAAGGCGCTCACGAAGACGTCCAAGATAGAGGTGACCTCGGCTGGCGAGATACCCAAATCCGCATTCGATCGCATAGGTCAGCTGACGGATGTCTCCTCCGTGGACGCCGTGAACTCCCACACGATGCTGGTCACCTTCGCAGGGGCGGTGGAGGCAAGGGCCGACCTGCTCCTGGCGATACAGGGAGAGGGCTTGAAGGTCACCGGCTTCAGCCCAGTGGGACTGCCCCTAGAGATGATGTACATGGACCTCGTGAAGGAGTCGAGATGATGACCACGGAAGAGCTGCACGAGAGCCTCCATCACGTCCCATCCGACCTCGAGCAGATACCCATCGTGTGGAGGTACGAGCTGCTCAAGCACCTTCGTTCGAAGCGGCTGCTGGCATCGATCGCATTGGTCTTCGTGGTGTTGGTGCCGATCAACTTCCTCCCGCCCGCATTGGACGTCCCGTACAGTGGGACAACTGAGAACGAGGCGGTCGCCTTTCTGGAACCAGAGGACATGGCTGGGATCGCGGGCGCTGGCATACCTGAGTTCGGTTCGATAGCGCTCTTGGACAAGAGCGCGATCGACCTTGACTCCTTGGAGGTCTTCTTGGGAGGCGTCCCGTTCGACGACGAAGATGGCGCCGCCTGGTTTACGCTCAGAATGACGTACCAGGGTGCCAGCGCGTATGCCCTGATATTCACGTCCAACGTTACCGCCGCCGATGTGACGGTGAGCTACGAGTGGTTCACCGCCCCCGACGAGTTCGCCGGAATCTTCCTCGGCTTCGGCGCGATAATCGTGATCATATGCGCGACCTTCTTCGGTGCGGATGCACTGGTCAGCGAGTTCCAGAACAGGACTGGATATCTCATTTTCCCCAACCCGATAAAGAAGCCGATGATATACATCGGCAAGTTCGCCGCGAGCATGACGGCGAGCATCGCCGTCCTCCTGCTCCTGTACGGCGGCGTCGCGATACTGTCGATGTTCAATGCCAGAGGGATCGACGACGACCTCGGACTCTCGTTCCTGTTCGCGGTGGAATATCTCGTCGCCGTCATGGCGATAGCCTACCTGATAAGCGCCCTGTTGAAGGGAACCACGGGAGCAACGGTGCTGACGTTCCTCCTGTTCCTGCTGATACTGCCGATCATCGATGGCGTGGCGATGTTCACCGAGACGAAGGTCGAGGGCTCGCTCACGTTCTCGGGAGACGTCGTCTCGTACATACTGCTCGATCCCTATCCGGTGGACTGGGCATATGAGACCGCTGGCTTCGAGTTCACGTTCTACTACCCTGATCCGGCCACGTCGGCTCTCGTGATCGCGGCGTACGCCTTCATCGCCGTGCTGCTGGGAGCATTCCTATTCAACAGGAAGCAGCTGGTCGGATAGGTCAGGTCTGGGGCGGTGGTGGATGCTGCCGCCTCTCGTGCTGCAGGTGCCACTCCGGCGGGCCCCATGTGGCGCCCTTCCTCCGAGCTTCCATTATCTCGACCATGCGCAGGAAGTCCTTCCTGGTGACGATCCCCACGAGGGCTCCGCTGTCGTCCACCACGGGCAGCCTGCCCACGTTCCTCTTGCTGATCAGCTTGATGGCGTCTGAGGCGGGCAGGTTGGGGCGAACGGTCACGACGCTTCGGGACATGATGTCGCGGACCATCGTCATTCCCGCCCGCTCCTTGGGTACCTTGTCCGTGTCGGTGAGGGTCACGATCCCCACCAGTAGGCCCTGGTCGACGACCGGGAACCCCATCATCCTTGTCGCCATCATAGTGTCCATCATCTGCTGAACGGATATGTTCGGATGGACGGTCTGGACGTTTTCGTTCATGAGTTGCCTGACGGTGAAGCCCTCCAGACTCTCTGTTATCACCGTCGCCTGCTCCTCCTCCTTGGCGCCCATGTACACGAAGAACGCGATGAATATCAGGAATATGTTGCCGAAGACTATACCGAAGACGCCCATCGCCGCTGCGAGGACCTTGGCGACCGACGCTGCCCTCCTCGTCGCATCGATGTTGGACATGCGCGTTGCGAGGAACGACCTCAGCATCCTGCCACCGTCCATCGGGAAGGCTGGGATCAGGTTGAACCCCGCGAGAAGAACGTTGTAGAAGGCGATGATCCCCAGGAGGATCTCGAGCCCTTCCGCGGCGACCGTCCCGATGGCGAGCTCACGCACGAAGATCATCGCCACATACGACACTAAGCCGATGGCGAGGCTCGTCATCGGGCCTGCCAGCGCCATCTTGAGCTCCTGACCGGGCTTCCGCGGCATCTCCTCCATGGATGCCACGCCGCCGAACAGCATCAGCGTGATGCTGCGGATCGTGACGCCGTATCTTATCGCGACGTACGAGTGCGCCAGCTCATGGGCGAGTATGGTTGCGAAGAATATCACCGCTGCCGCTGTGCCGAAGGCGTACTCCACGGCCATTGTCGTGTCGAGTCCCTCGAAGCCGAGCGTGATGCCGAAGATCCTCAGGCTCTCGCTCGAGAAGACCCAGACGAAGAGAGGCAGTATTATGAGGAAGGTCAGGTGGAGGTAGATGGGTATGCCGAAGATGCGCCCGATCTTCACAGAACTGCTCATCGTACTGATGTAGGTGTCCGCGGTATTCAATGTTTGGCCGTTCTGCGCCCAGCCACTGGCGCTCATTTTTTCCGAAAGTATCATATAAAAGTAAGTCTACTGTCTTTACCCTGGGATGGGAACGCACTTGTACCGATCCTCGACCGCGATGATAGCCGTTGTCATCGTCGCATCTCTGCTAGTGCCTTCATGCTTGTCTTGTGCGTCCGATGAGCATGCGTTCTCTCTCGCTGATCGCACTACGAGCTTGTCCGAGACCGAGACGCCACCGCTCATGGCCGTCCCGTTCGACGCATCCTTGAACACCTCTCAGTCGGTTGCCGAGTATCCGCTGATGGCGAGAGCGTTGATGCTCGCCGGCGGGTCGACTGATGTAGCGCTGGACGACGTCAACCTGGACGGGCTGCGCGATCTTATCGTGAGCGTATCCGGCCCACAGAAGTCTGTGGCGATCTTCGCTGGCAAGGCGTCCGGCGAGTTCGACACCTATGCGACTTACAACATATCTCTGACGAGGAATCCGATTGCTGTCTCCACCCTTCGGATGGATGTCGGAGGCAACGTTTCGGTAGCCGTTCTGGAGCGTAGAGCCAGTATCCTTGAGTCAGATTGTGTTGAGTTTTTCCCATACAATTCAACTACAGATTCCTTCGACGCGCCAGTCCGACGTGACGTTTACAGTGACAGGGCTGTGGACATGGTCGTAGGCAACTTCTCGGGAGATGCATCTGACGACGTTGCGATTGTCTGTGGGTGGTCTGATTCCGGCCCAGGGCTTGGATATGTGGAAATCAAGTACGGCAACACTTTCGATTCGAGGGATGCGTTCCCGTCAGGAAACGGCACGAACTCGATAGCATCCGGAGACTTCAACGACGACGGTCTGGCGGACATCGCGGTTACTAATCTCCAGGACTCCACCATCGCGGTCTTCTATCAGCCGTTTTCCTTTGGGATGGATGAGGACTTGCTACTCGATGTCGTTGGCGCGCCGACCGGGATAGCTGCTGGCAGACTGAACGACGACAGCTTGGACGATGTTGCAGTCTGCACAGACGTGCCGTCCGTCAGGTTCTTCTATCAATCGATCGAACTCGTCGGTATATCCACCGTCTGCTCGTTGGACTACGAGCCGTCCGGGCTTCATACAGGCGACCTGAGCGGCGACGGCTTCGACGACATCGTAGTCCTTAGCCTGGAATCCAGCGTCGCGATGGGCCTGATTCAACAGACGGCAGGCACCAGATGGCCCAGCGCACCAGATTTCGCTTTCCCAACAGGGTCCTCTCCTAGAAACGCGCTGATAGACACCCTCGATTCCGATATAGGGAACGACATAGCAGTCGCATCCGCACGTATAGACTGGAACGGCTCCAGCATCGCCATATATCCGTTCAGAGGCTCGCAGATTTCGAACAGCAATATGACGGTGTGGACAAACCCATACTGCGAAGCTTCGGCGATTGGCTCGGGTGATCTCGACGGGGACGGATGGGAAGATCTCGTGCTGCTTTGTCCTGACTACGGGCCCGGCGCCTTCGGGTACTACCTCTCCTACACTGGGCCCGGATATTACCCGAGCCTTGGGTTCGCGCCCGACCTCCTCTTGGTGGAGGATTTGGACAACGATGCCCACGCCGATGTCGTTTTGGCGAGTGCTGCGAACAGCAACTTCACGGTGTACAAGGGCAGCTCAGATCTGCCGGGAAGCTTTGTCATTCACGAGTACGAGGTCTCAGGGAACGTCACCGCACTCGCGTCAGGAGACTTGGACAACGACGGTCTTCGCGATATACTCGTCGGGACGGATGCCTTCGAGATGGAGCTCTTCTTCAACGACGGTTCAGCTGTCATGTTCAGCGAGGCGACCGTGCTGCCCTCAACCTCCAGCACAGCGATCGTAGCCATCGCTGTCGGCGATTTCAACTCGGACGGGCTGGTCGACATCGCCTATCCAAATGAGGTGGACTCGATAGGCGTGATACTCCAGAAGGCGTCTTACCCTCCGATATCCCCTGATACCGATTACAACCTGTCAGCGAGCGTCGGGGGCCATTTCTGGAATGTGATGGCCGGCGATGTGACGGGCGATGGAAAGGACGATGTGATAGCTATTGGACCGAGCGACGTCCTTCAGATGTTCCACCAGGACGACGGGGGCTTTGTATCGCAGATTCCCAACGCTACGATCGAATTCCCGGAGACACCTTCGTTCGTCGATGTGGTGGATGTCACGGATGACGGAGCTGCCGATGTCGTGTCGCTGTTCGAATCAGCCGACTTGCTCTTCCTCTATCGGCAGGACTCTGGCGTTATGCCCACCTCCCCCTCGATGGTATTCGTCACCGGGGGTGTCCCGACTTGCGCAGTCCTGGCGGACGGAAGCCAGGATCACCGCGGCGACCTGGTCGTGTGCAATTCCGGATCGCATTCGGTGTCGGTGTGGGAGCAGGTCAACTTCGCCCCGACCGCGCATATCGGAGGGCCCTACGTCGCCCAGCAGGGCACGCCGCACACGTTCAACGGCTCGTCCACCACGGGCGCGTCAGAGGTTCCGTTCATGGAATACAGGTGGGACTTCCTTGGAGATGGGAATTTCACCAATTGGACGCTGGATTTCCATCCAACCTATACGTACTACGGCCTGGAGGAGTACAACGTGACGATGGAGGTCAAGGACCCCCTCGGGCTGAACGATACGGACTACACCACCGTATCGGTCATCGACAGCTCGCCCCAGGTCAGCTTTTCGATGACGCCCTCGGAGCCTAGCGAGGGCGAGGAGGTCGTGTTCGAGGACGAGACGACCTCCTACGACGCTGTCGTGCTCATGAACTGGAGCATCGACGGTGAGGTCGTCAGCAGCGGGCTCGAGCATTCGATGAATTGGACGTTCGATAACGGTACTCACTCGGTCTCGCTCGAGGTGACCGATTCCGACGGGTCGGTGTCCACATACTCCGTGGGCTTCCCCGTCGCGGCTCTGCCTCCGACGGTGAGGATGGTGGCGCCATCCACTGCGGACGAAGGCACCAGCGTGCAGTTCTTCGCCGCGGTCGACGAGTGGAACGACGGCCCTTGGGACGCCATAGCGAGCTACGAATGGAACTTCTCGTACGAAGGCGGCGCGTTCGTGCCCAGCGAGGTCACGACGACGAACGTCACCAGCGCCGTCTTCTCCGCCGATGGCGTGTCGGAGGTCTACACGGTGGCCGTGCGCGTGACGGACGAGGACGGAAACTGGACGATTACGAGCACGAACATCACCATACTCGACATCGGTCCTCAGGATACGCTGTCGCTATCTGTCGATCCCCCTGGAGAGGGCATGCCGTTCACGTTCGTCGTAACCGACTCCTTCGACGGCATCGTCAACTGGACTTGGACGCTCACGGGCCCTGGCGGACTGTATGCGGTGTACAACTACACTGCCGAGCTGATGGCGATGGCCGAGTTCGCGTTGGCTGACGGAGCCTACGAGATGAGGCTGCAGGTCGACGAGGCCGATGGCGATATCGGCGACTTCCTGCTGCAGTTCGACGTTCAGGAACTACCTCCTGAGGTGTCCCTTCGGACGTCAGAGAATGCGCCGTCTTATCAGGAGTTCGACGCCGTCTCGTTCCTCGCGACGGTCGTGAGCTTCGACAGAGTGGTCGGCTACGAGTGGGACTTCATAGCATACGGCGGGGACTTCGTGGCGGACGATTACACAACGGCGAACACCTCGTCCTACACGTACCTCTGGACAGGGAGCTACACCGCCAAGGTACGCGTGACAGATTCCGACGGATCGTCCGCCATCTCCACGGTGAACGTCGACATCGGAGACACCGATCTCGTCGGCTCCTTTGACGACATCATCGTGACGCGCGAGAGCCCCGACGACACATCCGTCGTGACGTTCAACGCCAGCCACTTCGCCCAGGCCTTCCCGGACATATCGAGCGTGGTGTGGGAGTTCGGCGACGGCGCCCAGGAGATGTTCACCGGCGCACCGAGCCAGCCCGTGAGCCACGACTACGCGCCTGTTTCGGATTACCAGGCGAACCTAACGCTGGCGGACGACGACGGTAACATCCTGGTCCTGAGCAGGCTTCTGCATCTCGTCCAGCCGGTGATCGAACTCATATCGCCGCTCGAAGGGGCGGTGGTCAACCCCGGGGTTCCCCTCAGATTCTCGATAAGCGACGACTCGATCCCTCTGACGTCCGTCACGTATTCCGTAGACGGAGGTCCGGCGGAGGAGTTCTCGGTCCTCTACGAGATCAGCACTGTCGACTGGCCAGACAGCAGTTACTTCATCGAGATACGCGCGGAGGACAGGGACGGCAACATAGCGATCAAGCGGGACGTGAGCGTGATGATCGACAGCCGGGCCCCCGGCCTCACGCTACTGTGGCTATCGAACTACACATACGCCGGTGATAGGATGAACATCACCGTGCAGATTGACGACCCCAACGTCGACGAAGAGGGCGTGACGCTCTTCATACGGTTCCCCGGCGGGGATACGCCGATGGAGCTGCCCATGAGGCCGAGCGGCGGGGACAGGTTCTACGCCATCGTGGAGGTGCCGATGCGCGCAGGTACCGCTGAGTTCTGGTTCGTGGCCGAGGACCTCGCGGGCAACTCGTTGACGAGCGCGACCCACTCGGTGATTGTGAAGATGCGCTTCATCGACCTGGCGCTGCCGTACTTGCTTGCCCTGGCGGTACTGGCGGCCCTGGGCACGGCGGGGTATTTCATCCGCGAGTCGAGGATAGCCGTCGACGAGACGTTCGTCATATATAGCGACGGCAGGATGATGGCCCACAGCACGCGCAGGCTCAAGCCGGGCATGGACGACCAGGTCCTGAGCAGCATGTTCGTCGCCCTACAGGACTTCGTGAAGGATTCGTTCAGGGGCGAGACGTCTTTTACGCTGAGGAAGCTGGACTTCGGCGACAAGGTGGTCCTGATTGAGAAGGGAAGTAACATCTACCTCGCCGCGGTGCTGCACGGCAAGCCGTCGAGGAAGGTCACCACGAGGATGAAGAAGGTCGTCGACGAGATCGAGGAGCAATACGACATGTACCTGATAGACTGGGACGGCGACCTGGACAAGGTCAGGGGAGTGAACGATATCATGAAAAAGCTTTATTCAAGGGCTCCCGCATTCCCTGGCGGCCTGAAATGAGCGTCAGGTGAGCAGTTGGCTTTGCCCATACCGGACGCCGTCACGATCGCGGGGGTGACGTGCTTCTGCGTCGCGATGGCCGGGATATGCTATCGCAGGAGGATATTCGACCTGTCAGGGTCCCTTTCGGCCCTCGTGGTAGGCATGGCCATAGGCATATGCGGCAGCGTTCTCTGGCTCGTGCTGCTGCTGATATTCCTCGTGTCCAGCTTCGCCGCGACCAGGTACAGGTTCGAGTGGAAGAAGGCCAAGGGCTTCCAGGAAGGCCGCAGGGGAGAGCGGTCTTGGAGGAACATCGCAGCGAACGGCGCAATACCGACGGTGATAGCAGTCGCGAGCTTCGTGACCGACGCCGCGGCGAACGGCGATCCGGACGCCAACATGTTTCCTAAGGACGTTGCCAGCTTCCTCTTCATCTCCGCTATAGCTGTGGCGGCCGCGGATACCGCCGCGAGCGAGATCGGCATCATCGATCCGCGGGTATACATCATAACGACACTGAGGCGCGTGAAGCAGGGCGTCGACGGAGGCGTATCGCTGACGGGCACGCTCGTGGCGTTCGTCGCTGCGGCGTACACATCGACGGTGGCGTACGTCGTCTTCGCCGGCTTCGACACCGACCTCCTCGCCGGCCCGAGGACGCTCCTCATACCGATGCTGTGCGGGTTCCTAGGCTGTCAGGTCGACAGCGTCATCGGCGCAACCTGGGAGCAGAGAGGAAGGGTCGGCAAACTCGGCAACAACTTCTTGTCGATAGGCTTCGGGACGCTTCTGGCGCTCCTCTTCGCCCTGGGGTCTCTGTGACCCTGGCCGTCATCGTGCGGAGAGGGATCTGAGCGCTCCGGCCACATCTGCCAGCGACTCCGCACGAGCGTCAGCCTGCTGGTCGCCCGCCGAGGCTCTCCTGCCGACCTGGATGGCCCGCATGCCCACGCCCTTGGCGCCTCCGACGTCGGCCAGAGGGTCGTCCCCTATGTGCACCGCTCTCGCGGACGGCACGCCGAGCGCTGACAGAGTCCGGACGAATATCTCAGGCGCTGGCTTCCTGGCCAGCGTCTCGTCGGAGAACGTTGTCGCGTCGAAGTACCGCAGTATGTCGAATCGTTCCATGAGGGTCCGCAGCACCCTACCGGGCGTCTTGCCGGTGTTGGATATCAGCCCCTGCCTCGGAACCATCCCGCGGACCTCAGATAGGGCCTCCCTCGCGCCGGGGAGCAGCTTTGGCGGGTGCTCGAGCATGCTCTCGGAATACACTTCGAGAACCCTGTCCAGCACATCCCGGGCGAGCGCTTCGGGGAGTTCGTCGTCCAGCCGGCGCAACAGGGATTCGACCTGACATGAGACGGTCACGTCCTTCCACTCCGACCAGAGCCTCTCGAGGTCGCGGCCTGTGTCCGAGTATGCGGCCTCCACATCTTTCGTCGAGAAGGCCAAGCCGGCGGAGCCGAGTATCTCGGCGATCTCATCGATCCTGAGCCTCGCCACCCTCGCTGAGCCTCCCGGCACCTCCTGTATGAGCGTGTCCCAGAGGTCGAAGGTGACAGCCTCGATGCCGTCCATGGAAGTCTCACCGTGAACTGCCGACCGGGTATTCAACGTGACTGTCGCCGCAATGCGCCGTCCGCGCCCGTCAGAAGCCTTTAAATACGGAATCGATAATAGACGGCCCGAAGAGCGGTTTGACGGCCAAAGTGGCGGGGCCACACCTGGTCTCATTCCGAACCCAGAAGTTAAGCCCGCCCACGTTCTTTGCGGTACTGAGGTGCGCGAGCCCTCGGGAAGCTCAGGGTCCTTGCGGCCCCGTGGTCACGGCGGCTAGATGTCCTAGCCATGTACCTTCGGGTACAGGGTGAACCACATCGCTTGAACCCGTTGTGAGCGTGGAACGCTGTCAGCCACTCTTTCGTTCTTCCCACTGTCAGCACGGGCGGTACGTGGTACGTACACGAAAGGGTTTATAAGACTCCGAGGTCGTTGGTCGATGCGAAGCTGGCTGCCATGGCTCTGACGACAGAAGAGAAGATGATTCTGATAGCCGTACTCGTGGCAGTGATGGCCTTGGTCCTCTACTTCGAGATGCGGGTCATGCGTGGCAGGGCGAAGGAGGTCAGGAGGGCGAGCTTCCGCAGGGACGAGGCCTTCAACGCAGTGCTGACCACCAGGTCCATCATGGACATCGTGAAGCGGGAGGGCGGCGACGTCGGTCCCGCGCGTGTCATCGTAGACAGGGCCAGGGACGCAATGTCCCGTGGAGAGCACAGGCGCGCCATCGAGCTGTGCGACAGCGCTAGAGCCGAGCTGATGAAGTGTCGCAGGGAGACGCCTGCGGCGCCTGCCGCGGAGACCGACAGCGTGCCCTTCGACATCGACGACCTCGCAAGGGACATCCTGCCGCCGAGGCCTGAGCCCCGGGAGCGCGCTGGCGACCAGTACCAGGGCACGAAGCTCCCGTTCGAGGAGGGCTCCGGGTACATGAGCGCCAAGTTCGAGATCAGCACCGCTAAGGACGAGCTGGCTGACGCGAAGGCTTCCGGGAGCGAAGTCTCCGAGGCCGAGCGTATGCTCTCGGATGCGGATGGCGAGTTCGAGGCTGGAAGGTACTCGAAGGCGCTGTCTGCGGCGGTGAGGGCCAGGCGGCACCTTAACGACGCCGTGGCTGCGGAGGCGATCCCGCTCACCCCATCACCCGTGAGGGAGGAGTCCCCATCGGGGTCGGACCGGGAGTGTCCATCGTGCAGGAGCATGGTGCTTCCCGACGACGAATTCTGCTCGCAATGCGGCGCCCCCACCCGCAGGAAGTGCCCGCATTGCGGTCGCGAGCCCGGAGAGGGCGACAGGTTCTGCAGGAAGTGCGGCAACGCCCTCTGACGCGTCATGGTGTCAACAGCGTTAACACGGACACGGTGGCAATTCGTCGCCTGATGGAGGCTCATCTGCGAATTCAGGCGTTCAGAGTGGGGATAATTTATATATTCGGAAGTCTCCTTTGAATGGTTGGGGTGGGCCCTTAGGGGGAGTAGATGGCCGACGAAAACACGATATTCATCGGAAAGAAGGCAACCATGAACTACGTCCTCGCCGTCGTTTCTCAGTTCAACGGCGGCTGCAACGATGTCTGCATAAAGGCAAGAGGACGCGCTATAAGCAGGGCCGTGGATGTTTCGGAGATAGTGAAGAACCGCTTCATCCGCGATGCGGCCTACAAGGATGTGAAGATACAGACTGAGGTCCTGCCTGGACAGGACGGCGGAGACGCGAACGTATCGTCGATAGAGATATACCTCGCCCGATAGGCGCTCCGAAGCACTCCGACGAGGGCCGCAGCTCAGGCGCGAAGAGGCCCAGCTTGCGAATCAGCTCGACGCATTTATGACCGACAAAGCGTATCGTCCACCCGATCGTTGTGAACGATGCCCGATTATCGCCTCCCCGCCGCGCACGCCTCGTCAAGCTCGGCGGCAGCGTCATCACCGACAAAGGCAGCCTGAGAACGTTCCGCGAGGAAGCCTGCCGGCGACTGGCATCCGAGTTGCGAGCGTCGACAGGCGTTCTCGTCGTCGTCCATGGGGCGGGCTCCTTCGGGCATATAGTGGCCAAGGAGCACCGGCTTCACGAAGGGTATAGGGACGACGGCCAGCTGGAGCACGTCGCCCGTGTCCAGCGCGACGTGAGGGAGCTCAGCGTGCGCGTCATAGGGGCGCTGATAGACAGCGGCATACGTGCCGTGTCAGTGCCTCCCGCCTCGGCAGCCACGTTCAAGGGCGGCGCGGTGAAGGAGTTCGACCCTTCCCCGTTCGATGACGTCATGGGCATGCAGCTCACGCCCGTGACGTTCGGCGACGTCGTGCCCGACGAATCGATGCGGTTCTCCATTTGCTCAGGCGACCTGCTCATGCTCGAACTGGCACGTCACCTGAAGCCCGAGCTGGTCGTCTTCTGCGCCGACGTGGACGGCGTGTTCACTGGTGACCCGAAGACCGATGAAGGGGCAACCCTCGTGCCTCGGCTCGGCAGGGAGGCGTTGACGGAGCTGCGGAAGGGCGATTCGCTGAACGCCGATGTGACGGGGGGAATGCTCGGCAAGCTTGGCAGGATGCTGGACATCGCGTCACACTGCGAAAAGTGTATGATTCTGAACGGTGATGTTCCGGGAAGGTTGGAAGGGGCGTTGAGGGGCGACGATGTGCCCTCGACGACGGTCGTGCCAGGGTAGGTGTTCGGACGATGGAAGGTGAGGATCGTCAGGGAAGCCTGATCGAGAGGAGGAAGAACGACCACATAGACATATGCGCCAAGGAGGACCTCTCGCCCGGGTACCAGTACTGGGACGACATCAGGCTGTTGCACAGGTCGCTGCCGGAGATAGACCTCGACGAAGTCGACACTTCGTCCTCCGTGTTCGGGCGGAGGCTGTCCGCGCCGATAGTCATATCCGCGATGACTGGGGGGTTCGGAAAGGCGAAGGAGATCAACGCCGTGCTCGCCTCGGTGGCGGAGAAGTACGGGCTCGGGCTCGGCGTGGGAAGCCAGAGGGCGGCCCTGGAGAACTCGGAGCTCGCAGAGACGTACGCCGTCGTGAGGGACTACGACGTGCCTCTGAGGATAGCCAACCTGGGGTTGCCACAGCTGGTCCGGCAGGGCGTGAGGGCGTCGCTCGATCCTGAGGACGGCGCCGCCGCGATGGAGATGATCGAAGCGCATGTGCTGGCGATACACCTCAACTACCTGCAGGAGGTCGTGCAGCCGGAGGGCGACACCTGCGCCAGGGGGGGCTTGGACGCGATGGAGCGGTTCGCCTCCAGCCTTCCGCTTGTCGCGAAGGAGACCGGGGCCGGCATGTCCCGCGATACCGCCCTCAGGCTGAAGGGGGCTGGGGTCGTCGGCCTCGACGTGGGCGGCTTGGGCGGCACGAGCTTCTCCGCTGTGGAGTATTACCGCGCCCGACAGGCGAAGGACGTGTCGCGGGAGAACCTGGGCAAGGCCTTCTGGGACTGGGGCATACCCGCACCCGTGTCGGTCGTCACCGCCAATGTGGGCCTGCCGATGATCGCGACCGGCGGGCTCAGGTCCGGCCTGGACGTCGCGCGTGCGGTATGCATAGGCGCCTCGTGCGGCGGCATGGCCGGGAGGCTGCTGCCCGCTGCCCTGGAAGGCAGGGCCGAACTCGAGCAGGAGGTCAAGATGATCGTCGACGAGCTGAGGGCAGCGATGTTCCTCGTGGGCGCGAGGAACGTCGACGAGCTCGCCGAAGCCCATGCCCTCGTGGTAGGACGGTCCAGGGACTGGCTGGACCACATGATGGAGTGATCTGCTTGGGATTTCCGGAGGATTACGCGGACCGAGTGAAGACGATAAACGACGAGTTGATGCGCTCCTTCGAGGTGATAGAGAACGTCAACCTGCGGGCCGCGATGGCCCACTACCCGGACGCGGGCGGGAAGCGCCTCAGGCCGCTGCTGGCGACGATCGTCTGCGAGGCGTTCGGAGGCGACCCCGACAAGGCGATACCCTTCGGCGTCGCGCTCGAGATGGTCCACAACTTCACCCTGGTGCACGACGACGTAATGGACGAGGACGACACGAGACGCGGTATGAAGACAGTTCACGTGGAGTACGGCGTTCCCGAGGCGATACTCGCTGGCGATGCGATGTTCGCGAGGGCGTTCGAGATAGTCCTCGAGAGCGACATCGACGACTCTAGCGCGGTCAGGCTCGTGGAGATTCTCGCGCGTTCGGTCAGGCTCCTCGCCGACGGCCAGCAGATGGACCTCGACTTCGAGGACAGGGACATCGTCAGCCCGGACGAGTACCTCGAGATGATAGAGAGGAAGACCGCGGTGCTCTACTCCGCCGCCGCCCAAGGCGGCGCCATCGTGGGAGGGGCCCCCGAGCTGCCTCAGGAGGCGATGTTCGAGTACGGCCGACTGATAGGCCTGGGCTTTCAGATATGGGACGACGTCCTCGATCTCAGGTCCGACCAGGAGACGTTCGGCAAGCCGGTCCTGAACGACATCAGGAACGGCAAGAAGACGCTCATAGTCGTGCACGCGCTCGACACCATGAAGGCCCCGGAGAAGGACCGGCTGATGGCCGTCCTGGGTAAGAAGGATGCCACCGATGCGGAGCTCCGGGATGCGAAGGACTTGCTCGAGTCGATTGGCTCGATCGAGTACGCTAGCAGGGTGGCGAGCGAGTTCGTCTCGAAGGCCAAGGACAAGCTGAAGGCGCTCAAGGAGTCACCGCACAAGGCGGCGCTCGTGGCGTTCGCCGACTTCATGCTGACCAGGAGTTCCTAGGCGACGCCCGCCCTGGTGAGCCGGAAGTCTGCCCTCCTCCCCTCTTCCATGTGCCGGTGCTTGATTATTACGCCGCGTCTGGTGCTCGCGGCGACCTTGTCGAGGCGGAGTATCGCCTTGGCGTTGTGCAGCAGCACGTGCCCGCCGAGGGGCTCGAAAGTGCCCTTGTCGATGTCGGTGTAGACCTGCGACGTGAGGAGTACAGGCATGCCCTGGTGCCTCGCGACAGAGAGCAGCCTCGCGAGCTGCGGGCTCAGGGACTTCCTGACGCCCTTCTCGTCGTCCTTGCGGGTCAGCCTGTAGTGTATCGTCGCGGAGTCGAGGATGATGATGCCGACCTGCACGCTGCTCTCGGCCAGTCTGGAGGCCTTCTCGACCAGCGTCTCCTGCTCCTCGAACGAGTGGGGTTCGAAGAAGAGCATGTTCCCCATGACCTCATCGAATCGGTCGCCCGAAATCTGCTTGAGCCGCTCCAGCGAGACGCCCTCCGTGTCTATGTAGATGACCTTCTTGCCGTCGAGGGCCACGTTTCTGGCGACCTGGAGGCATATGTTCGTCTTGCCCGTGCCAGCCTCCCCGAAGAGCAGAGTGATCGCCCCGCCCTCCAGCCCTCCGCTGAGTAGGCCGTCGAGGGCGGCTGAGCCTATCGGCACACGGGTCATGCGTCGCCATCGGGGTTGTTCATGATAAGCATTGCGAATGCATGCGCCGTCTCGTCCAGGGACAGCCTTATTACGCCGAAGGCCTTTTGTCGACACCGTGACAGTCCACAGGGTAGGTGCCGAGGCCAGACTGGACTCGGCGAGGTGGATGGGCCGCGACGTGGTCGTCAAGCGGCGCGTGGTCAAGGGTTACCGGCACCCCTCGCTCGACCGGTCGCTGCAGACATCCAGGATAAGGAACGAGGTTCGCCTCATGTTGGAGGCGAGGAGGGCGGGCATACCCGTGCCCATATTGTACTCTGTGGATCTCGAGAACAACAGGATCGTCATGGCCGAAGTGTGCGGCATGAGGGTCAAGGACGCCCTGCAGGGAGGCGCCGCCGATTCGGAGGCCGTCTGCGAGAGGATAGGCGAGGTCGCCGGCAGGCTCCACGCCAACGACATCGTGCACGGTGACCTCACGACGAGCAACATGCTCCTCGAGGGCGACAGCGTTGTACTCATAGACTTCTCCCTGGGCCAGAAGACCTCGGAGATGGAGGACAAGGGCGTGGACATGCATCTCCTGGAGGAGGCGTTTCTGTCCGCGCATCATGACAGGAGCGAGCTGTATTCCATCGTCAAGGACTCGTACGTCCGCACTTATGCTGGCGGCGCTGAGGTGCTGAAGAAGGTGAAGGAGATAGAGAAGAGGGGGAGGTACACACGCAAAGAGTAGCCTTCGTGACCACGAACGACGGCAAGTTCAGGGAGGTGTCCCAGCAGATGGCGCTCCACGGCCTTCAGCTCGAGCACCTGAAGATGCCCTACCCCGAGCTGCAGACCGAGTCGCTCGAATCGACCATCATACCGGGCCTGCTATGGCTGGTGTCGAAGTTCGAGCGCCCGGTGATGATCGACGATTCCGGGCTCTTCGTCGACGCGCTCAAAGGGTTTCCGGGGGTGTTCTCATCCCATGCCTTCAAGACACTTGGCTGTGAGGGCATGTTGTGCCTCCTCGAAGGCGCGGAGATGCGCGATGCGCGCTTCGAGTGCTGCATCGGCTACCTGGCCCCTGGCGAAGATCCATTCATCGCGAAGGGAATAGCCAAAGGGTCGATATCAGCCGAAATGAGGGGCCGCGGAGGGTTCGGGTACGATCCCATATTCGTGCCCGAAGGGCGGTCTAAGACCTATGCGGAGATGGAGGTCGATGAGAAGAACGAGGTGTCGCACCGCGGCATAGCCATCAGGAAGTTCGTTGAGGAGATGCCAAGACTCTCCGAACCTGGAGGCCAATAGATTTATCTCAGCCTCGCCAATCCCCTCTCCCAGCACTCAACAGGATGGGGTAGTGGTCTAGCTTGGTATGATACGTGCTTTGGGAGCACGAGGCCATCGGTTCAAATCCGATCTACCCCACCTGTCAAATCCCTTGATGAGCCGACCTTGCGGGTTGGACGCGCATCTTCCGAATCGATGCCAAGCGGCTACTCCGGCTTCAAGTCATCAGGTTTTCTCCTCTTCCAGAAGATCGTGAGCGCCACGCAGCAGGTAGGGGCCGCGTACTAGCTCCGCAACCCACCGCAAGATCTATCTAACCTGAAGTCGGCATTCGTCCCGGCGGGCATGTCCGGAGACGGTTGGGGGGCAGGATGCCAGCCGCAGGGCGCCGATGGATGCTGAAGGCAAGCGACTTGCGGCAGAGGCGGGCACGCGCAAGGCCGACGACGAGACGACCCTTCTTGAGAGGATGTCAGGAGAGCGGCCGTCCTTCGGGTAGCTCTGCATATTCGTCCCTGCAGTGCATGGAGCCACAGTAACGGTGTTTGCTCTGTGCCTGCCCTGGATGTGCGCGTAGTCCGCTCTAACATACGCTTGCCACGCGGGCGTCGGCGATTGCGAGCCAATGGTCTTCTGAGGTTCGCGCCTGGCGAGCACGAGCCATCGCGGGTGGCCAGTCCAGGGAGATTGGACGAGGCCGAGCTGCGCCCAAGAGCGAGCGGGTTCAGCCGCGCGAGCCGCGTGCAGCTCCGTTATTGGACTCAGAAGAACGCCTGCTTCCGGGCCACCATCATCTGCGCCTTGGCCTTTTCTAGCTCATATCCGTTGCGGGCCCTTGTCCGGACCTCTCTGCTGCGCCTCAACTTGGCACCTCCGACCATTACTACGTCTGGGCATCGGGCTTGTATCAGGCGGTCATTTGTGTCCGACAGGCGGCCACTCGGGGCTAGCAATAAGAGGCACAGAAGCGTTGTCCTCCCGGCGATTCGAACCGCTTACCCGGTCGGTGAAAGCGTGGCGGACAGTGTAATCAATGTGGAAGACCTACTGAAACGATACCCTCCCGACGTGAACGCAGTCGACGGCATTACGTTCTCCGTCAGTGGCGGCACGGTGTTCTCGATGCTCGGGCCCAATGGTGCCGGCAAGACAACCACCGTTGAGATACTCGAGGGATTGCGCGTCCCCACGAACGGCAAGTCAAACGTGTTCGGCGTTGACACCACGAAGGATTATGCGAAGATCAGGGGACGCGTAGGCATTCTCCCGCAGAACTTCGAGCCATTCGACAACCTGAAGCCGATCGAGGCTTTGGACTACTGGGCGAAGCTGTTCGACATGCGCACTGCCCGGAAGGAGATGAACGAACTCCTGGACGTGGTGGGCCTCTCGGAGCGTAAGAGCCTGCTCTCGAAGAAGCTTTCAGGCGGCGAGAAGAGGAAGCTGGGCATAGCGCTGTCGCTGATAAACGAGCCTGAACTGCTCTTCCTGGACGAGCCGACCACAGGACTCGACCCGAAGGCCAGGCGCGATCTCTGGAGGCTCATAGAGGAGATCAAGCGCGAGGGAACGACGGTCTTTCTCACGACCCACTACCTAGACGAGGCCGAGAAGCTCTCCGACGACGTCGCCGTAATGCACAGGGGCAAGATAATCGCCCGTGGAAGCCCGTCCGAACTCGTCTCCCGGTACGGCAAGACGACGGTCGTGGTCCTGGAGGGAGTCGGGAAGGACGGTCTCAGGGAGATCACGAGGAGGGGCATTGAAGCCAGCGAGAGCGACGGCGACGTCACGGTGCCGGTCAGCAGCCCATCTGAGATGCGTACGATATTCGCCAAGCTGTCGTCGATAGAGCTCCCGGTCAAGGACATGTACACCAGGAGGCAGACGCTCGAGGACGTCTTCCTGAGCCTCGTGGGCACCAAGATGGACGAGGGGGTGCTCCAGGAATGAGCAGGATAATCGCCGACTTCATCGGGTTCGGCAAGACGTACATGAGGAACGTCTCTGGCCCGTTCTTCGCCTTCGTGTTCCCCATACTGCTCATACTCGTGTTTGGGGCGATATTCTCCGGAGACAACTTGTCGAGCGTCGGTCTGCCCGTCCAGAACCTCGACGATGGGCCGTATTCGGAGGTATACATAGAGGTGCTCAACATGACGGGAATCGTGGAGATAGAGACGATTCCAGAGGACGCCTCGATACACGAGTACATAGACGACAACTCACTCCCGCTCGCGTTGGTGATTCCGGAGGACTTCAGCGAGTCCATAATCGCGTCGCTGTCGGACAACGACACGGGCCTGGCGACGGTGACGGTGTATGGGGACCCAACGCGGAGCACGTACAACATGGCTGTCGGAGCCGTCGACGCGGCAGTGCAGTACCTCAACAACAACCTCACCGGCCTCGATCCCATCGTGTCGTTCGAGGTCAGTCAGGGAGGGGCGGAGGAGTTCAACTACATGGACTTCTTCCTGCCCGGCGTGGTAGGCATAACGGTCATGACGAACTCGCTCTTCGCCATGACCTCGATATGCGCGGAGTACAGGAGCCGGGGCTACTTCAGGCTGCTCGCGACGACCAAGATAAGCAAGGCCGAGTGGCTCGTATCGAAGTTCCTGTTCTTCACCATACTCCTCATCGCCTCGCTGATGATCACGTACGCCATCGGTCAGGCGATGTTCGAGATGGAGACTTCCCTGACCCTCGTCTCCTTTGTGCTTATCGCCATGGGGGTATTCCTGTTCGTGTCGATGGGCATGCTCCTGGGAGTGATCATCAAGGATCCCGAGTCCGGCGCGGCCGTCGCCAACGCCATCGGCTTCCCGATGATGTTCCTATCCGGAGCGTTCTTCCCGCTCGACTCGATGCCCGAGTACCTACAACTCATTGCCAAAGCGATCCCGCTGAGCTACCTCAACGAGGGCCTGAGGGACAGCATGGTCTATTCCAACAACGAGAGCGCCCTGCTCAACCTCGCGGTGTTGGCCGTCATCGCGGTCGTGATATTCGTCGCAGCGTCCAGGTTCATGTCTTGGAGGGAGAGATGAGGTCGCGCAGGCTGCGGCTCGAGGCCCTGGCATAGGCAGATCAGACCGTGCGACGCCGGCCGAGGTTGCGTCTACTCTAAATAGGAAAATCATATACCCCAAACGACGAGAGTCCGTCGCGGAGGGCCGAACATGCGGAAGTACAAGGATATACCGCTCTGGAAGGGTGTCAGCGCCAAGCAGTGGGCCGATTGGAGGTGGCAGGTGAGGAACAGGATCACCGATGTCGACGCGCTAGCCAAGGTCATCAACCTGACAGAGGAGGAGAGGGAGGAGATAGCCAATTCGACGAAGTACCTGAGGATGGCCATCACGCCATACTACGCCTCGCTCATGGACCCCGACGACCCGGAGTGTCCTGTGCGCATGCAGGCGGTCCCCTCCTCCAACGAGCTGCACATCTCGAAGGACGACATGGAGGATACCGTCGGCGAGACGACCGATGCGCCTCACGAGGGCTTGACCCACAGGTACCCCGACAGGGTGCTCCTGCTGCTGACGGACCAGTGCAGCATGTACTGCAGGCACTGTTGCAGGAGGAGGATAGTCGGGACGACAGACCACGCCCGCAAGTGGGAGGAGATCAAGGCCGGCATCGACTACGTACGCAGGACGCCGCAGGTCAGGGATGTGCTGCTCTCGGGCGGCGACCCCCTGTTGGTGTCGGATGCGATACTGGAGAAGACGCTGCGCGAGCTGAGGAGAATCAAGCATGTCGAGGTCGTAAGGTTCGGCACGAGGACTCCGGTCGTGTTGCCGCAGCGGATAACGCCTGCGCTCGTGAATATGCTGCGCAAGTACCACCCGATATGGCTCAATACCCACTACAACCACCCGAAGGAGGTCACGCCCGCATCCAGACGTGCGGTCGAGATGCTTGCGGACGCCGGCATACCCGTCGGGAACCAGTCCGTGCTGCTGAGGGGCGTCAACGATTGCCCGACGGTGATGAAGAAGCTGTGTCAGGACCTTGTCTACATCAGGTGCAGGCCGTACTACATCTACCAGTGCGACATCGCCAAGGGGTTGGAGCACTTCAGGACGGCGACGGCGAAGGGCATAGAGATAATCGAGCACCTGAGGGGGCATACCTCAGGATTCGCCGTGCCCGAGTTCGTGATAGACGCACCGACCGGAGGCGGAAAGATACCGGTCGGCCCCAACTACCTCATATCCATGTCCGACAAGAGGGTCATACTCCGCAACTACGAGGGCGGCATATTCCAGTTCCCAGAGGTCGAGGGCGATCGGACGAGCAAGTGCCCGTCGAACTGCCATATCTGCACGGAGTACGAGCACCTCGAGTCTGACGAAGGCGTCGCAGGCGTGTTGTCGGGCAAGAAGCTCTGTCTGATACCGGAGGGGACTGCAAGGGCGCAGCGAAGGAAGGGCTACAAGAGGTAGGGGCTACTCCAAGCCGGCGTCGATGATCTCGTACACGCCCGTGTGGCACGATACGCGTTTCTCCGCGCGTTTGATGGAAATCGAGGAGCTGAAGTTCGGGCCATCAGTGACGAAAGTCTCGATCTCGCCTCCTTCGCCGGAGACGCTGAAGCCATGCTCTTCCCCAAGGTCGCACAGTTCGGAGAATGCATCATCGTCGATCTCGCGACCGAGCCATGCCTCGTCAAGCCCTTCGGCGTAAGTTCCGGAGACGATGATCCTGAATCCTGCCTTGAGCATGTCCTCGAATATCGCTCTCTGATCCTTCCTCCACAGCGGTGAGAACAGCGGTTTGTCGAGACGATCGCATAATTCGTTGAGACGAGACCACTGGTAGTCTGAAGCGATGGCTCCTGAGACGAAGCCGTCGACGTCTTCCTTCGCCATCAGCCGCTCCAGGTCCACCAGTTCGATATCCTGGTCGCCGTCGCTCTGAGTCGTTCTGATGTCCATCCGGAGGGCATCCGCCTGCATCCTCGTCCAATTGATGTTCGGGTAGTGATACATATATGAATCGTTCCTGCTCGGAATCACGGTCAGGAGGCTCGCGATTTCCCACCCCTGTTGCTGAAGCAGGTACGTAGCGTACGTCGAATCCTTTCCGCCTGAGAAGAGCGCCGAGACCTTCACCATGTGATCGTTGCTGTATAGCCGTTATCCGTCTTAACCGTGCTCAGGTGTTGAGCGCCAGAACTGTCACCAGCAGCACCGCCCCTGACAGGAAGACGACGATCGGGAGCTTGTACATCCACATCTCGTCGAATACCATTCTGGCCCCCAAGTAGCCGAACGGCAACATCACAACCAGTTCAAAGGCCCCAGCAACTAGAGCGCCGCCAGCGATAAGCGTTGCCGCCATCAGAACGAGGCCAAAGGCCGCGACAAGTGGAACTGCCGCTCCGAGCATTTCCCCGAGCTCGCAGCCGGCCACTATTGTCTGTGCTATCCTAAGCGACACAAGGAAGATGCCCACGGAGACTATGACGCCAGCGGCAGCGAAGTCCCCGGTGCTGGCGCACTCGGGCAGCAAGACGACCGGAGTCAGGAATAGAAGGTACGATCCGAAGGCCGTCGCGGTTCCAAGCTTGGCTTCGTTGCCTTCGATGTCCTCGAACCTGGTTAATCCAAGGAGCGCCCCCCCCAACATGCCCAGGAACGGCACTGTGCTGACCTTTAGCTCGCCGAACTCCTCCGTGAACATGATTGTGACTCCTATCAGGACGAGGAAGAGGCCAACGGTGAAAAGGAATTCGCCCCTCAGCTGCGATGCGGAAAGCGCTATCCCGTAGAATCCGAAAACGACGCCTGCAAACAGCGGAAGAACGACGAGAGCTTCGTCCCACAGGTCGATGTCTATCACAAACAGATGCCATGAGGCTATCAACAGGAAGCCGAAGAGAAGGGAGAAGAGCAGAGTACCAGCGGGTGTGGGCCTCCTATCGGGCTTCTCCTTCCTCCTGAGGCTGTCCGGCGAGTCTGTCAATAAGAAGACCACACCGGCGATCGCGACAATGACAAGGGCAATGATGATGAAACATAGTGAGTTCAGGTGAATCGCGAAGTAGATGCCAGCGATTGTGATTACGACTGCGAATGCGTAAACCCAGCCTGGGTACCTTCTCCTTGCTGAAGCCCTGTTCTCAAGGACAGGAGAGATCTTGTATGGCCTGCCACAGCCCGGACAATCGAATGCAACCTGGTCATCCCGGTAAGTGTTCTCGACTTCCATCCGCTTCTGGCAGGTGGGACAGAAGACTGGAATGAGTCTGCTGGTGGATTCCGAGAGTATATTGATTTCGTCTCTTACCACACCTCCCTTGTCCAATTGCAATATCACCGACGACAGTGGAACCCCTCTCGAGGCTACTATGTCCGCGATCTTGCGATTCTCTGCTCCGTCCTCCCCTTCGTACATCACGGAGCGTCCAACGAAGCCTACCCTTATCTCATCGGCTTTGCGGGCGCCCTCTTCCGTAAGGAAGTATGCATTCTGTCTCCTGTCCTCTCCTTCGATGTGGCCTTTATGGACGGTGACTCTCCCTTCCCTCACAAGGTTCTGGAGGGCCGAGGCGACGTGGCTTCTCCTCAGCCCGAGGTAATCGGCGAGGCCCTTCTGTGTTATCTCGAAAGGGAGAGGTGCGTCGTCTGGTTCGGTGCGATGCTCTCCGAGTTGCAGTAGCACCTTCTCCTTGGCCTTTAGGCCCGTGTTGCCCTTATCCCCGTTCGTCGCCGCCAGTTCGACCACCCCTCCACACCGGTAATGTGAACCCCGGAGTTAACTCTTATCAGAGCGGGCGGCTCACGTTACCTCGAACTCTACCGGCAGGGTCTCGCTCCAGAGACCATCAGGGTCGTACATGTCCCACGCGTCTATCCCCTGGACTGTGCTCTTTATGGGCATCTCCGCCACCAACGAATAGTCGAACTCCACTGGGACGCCTGATTCCACGTCTGTCAGGTACACCACGACCTGTCTATCGTTCGTGTCGAAGGAAGATATGACCCCGGATGATCTGAGCGACTCGAACTCGGCTGGCACGAACGCCAAGCCCATCGGCGCCCGGAGGTCGACCAGTATCATCTTGATGACCGCCAGTGGGCCGTCGTACATGAGATAGAGGTGGGCCGTAACCGTGTCAGTCACGCTTATCTCGGTGACGTCGTACGTTACCGTCAGAACGAGATCTTCGGACCCCTGTGGCTCGTCAGGCCACGGAACGAACTGCTCCAGGTAGATGGAGTACAGCACGGATCCGATGCCAGTGCACTGGACCTCGACCTCAGAGACGTTTGTCAGGAACGGCCTGAGGTCGACGAGGAAGGTCACATCGCTCTGGAACTCATCAATCGCCAGGGACGCGACTTCCTCGCCGTTCACAGACACTTCGACGGTCACATTCTCGATGGTGTTGCGATCCGCGATGTCTCTCAACGCGTGAAACGCCACCACGGTGTCCTGCGTCGAACTCCAACCACCGAGCGCTCCCCGGTTGTTGAGAAGGTACCTTATCGCCCCTTCGACCGACAGTACGTGGCCAATTATCCCCGAGAGCGCCATCGCCGCATATCCGGTCGTCTCTATCACCCTCGTTCCTCGGCTGAAGGTGCTGGTGTCCGATATCAGGCTGGTGGAAGAGGTCCAGTAGCAGGTGTTTCCATCTTCCATCTTCAGCTCCTCTAGCTGGTCCGCGATGCTCGCCTTCAGTCCGGCGTCGCCGTCCGACGCCTTCAGCAACAGGAGGGAGAGGGAGAGGCTGAACGGGTCGTCCCAGACTTCGTGGGCATTTGCCTCGATATAATCCACGGCCTTCGTCATGTGCGGGTCCGTGCCAGGAACTCCTGAGTGCAGCAGTGCCCTGGCGATGTACCCGGTCGCGGCTATCTCCTTCGATCTGAGCAGGGGATTATTGAACTCGTAGATGCCCCAGTCGGGGAACTCCCAGGAGCCATCGTCGTTCTGGATGGACATCAGCCAGGACTGCATGTCCGCGATGATGTCCTCATCGAGACCGAAGCCAGCGTTGATGGCGTCCTGGAACGCTATCAGGCCCCACGACGTAAGCCACGGATGGACATCCCGATCTCCCGGGAACCACACGATGCCTCGTCCCTCGCCGTTCTTCGCGTCGACCAGGTACATCAGCTCGTGCTGTATCCCCTGATTGACGATGCTCTCGTATGTGAACATCTTCTCGGGAGTGGCCCCGATCCTCATGACCGTGTCGTAGGCGAGTATGTCGATCGACAGCATCGAGAGCGACTGCTCCCCGCATCCGGAAACATGTCTGATGAACTCGTCGACCCCCTCTAGGAACACCGCGTCGATGCCACCCTGGATCTTCACCCATGCGTTCTCGCTGCCCTCGACCCTGTCAGCGCTGAGCAGTAGCGTCTCAACGACGCTGTCATTGCACAACTCTCCGTTGTACAGCGTTTCCACCTTCGTGCCGTCAGGGTCGATCTTGATCGGTCTGACGACGGCGTCCGAAGCCTCGGGCGATTCGGCGTACACGGTGACAGTGTGCCAGCCGACCTTGTCAGCGATTATGGTGAAGGACACTGAAGAGACGTAGTTGGCGGGAACGACGATGCTCTGGATCTGGTTCGAGACGAGTTCGAACCAGGGTTCGTCCACGAGCGTGATGTTCACCGTCTGTGTGGTGTTGAGGTAGTTGTAGACGATGACGCTGAGCGGAAACTCATCGCCTCTCACGACAGAAGTGGGCACGTTCGGCTCGACGAAGAACGGCTGGAAGACCGTGACCGATGTGGAACCCGTTCCCACGACTCCGTCAGAGGTCGACGCTACCACATCCACCTTCCAAGAGGTGATGGAATCAGGCGCAGTCAGGGAGACACTCGCTAGGCCGCCATCGTCCGTGACGAGGCACGGGGTCCAGTACCATGTCTCCGGGAAGTACTGTCTCACGATGGTTGGCTTGGACAGCGGTGAATCCTGCGCGTCGGAAGTGTAGTCTCCATAGGCGGTGTCTTTGGGCCCGAGCACCAGAGGCGATCCATCGGCCATCAGGAATTCTTCCGTCAGTTCGTCCTTCAACGTATCGCGTGGCATCAAAGGCACTGGCGAAGAGCCTGACGTGCCGAAGCCAGAGATCATCATGTACCCGCCTACCACTGCGGCCCCACCACTGGCGATCACCAACACCAGGACTACGGCCACAGTCGCGGATCCGCGTCTCTTGGAGCTGACGCGCGGCCTGACAAGCGCGATCGCCATGACGCCGAGGCATAGATACATGGAATACCAGAAGCCTCTGATGGCGTCCTCCTTCAGCTCCGACGCCTCGAGCACGTTGCTGGGCCAGGTGCTGGCCATCCTCGCATCGTCCAACTCGGAGACGACGCTCTCCGTTTCGGACGGCAGGCTTCCGGATCCCGTGTAGACGTACGTCAGTAACTGGTACTGTGGCTCGATGAACGCTTCATCGAGCCCGAAGATGATCTCCTCGAAGCCCGAGAACATGCTCCCCACTTCGTAGACTGCCTCGTCGACGACTGAGATGCCGAGCGCTGCGATCACCGGCTCGTCGTACCGCAGCACGGACATCTCCAAGCCGACAGCGTCTCGCGGTCCGTAGACGTCCTCTTCGACTGAGACATCCACGCTCAGAACGTTCGAAGAGCCAACGCCGAAGGTTACTGCATCTCGGATGACGCGCATGTCCTTCTCGATCTTGTAAACCCTGACCTGGGCGAAGGGCTCCATGTCGGGGGTCATGGCGACGGACACCGTGGCCACGCCCCCTGAGAGTTGGGCGACTCCTCGATCCACGACATAGCCCCTTGATACCACATCATAATAGACGTTCGTGGTGAAGGACTGCCCGGAGTAGAATATCTGGAACGAGCCTACCTCTCCCACATCGTAGTACGCCTTGTCGGAGACCACTTTCAGGCCAGATATGTCCGAAAGGTCGACGTATACAGCGTTGCGACGGGACCCCGGCTCACAGAACATGACTGCTGTCTCGCCCTGATACGTGAACCTGAACTTGGCGACTCCGCGTGAGTCTGTGGAGTTGCTTCCAATATACCTCCTGTCGTCATCAATGTAAAGATAGGCGCCGATCGAGTAGTCGGCGAGAGGGGCTCCGTTCGGAGTCCGTGCTATGACATTGAACTCCGAGACGTATCCGGGGACGCAGCTGTCCGTCAGGACTGAGAGTACGACTGAGCTGGGGGCGATGGCGATGACCTTCGAACGAGTCTCGACATGGCCGCCCGTGTCTTCTACCGTGAAGTTCACCTGCAGGTAGCCGTTGCCTCCGGTCTCGGTGAGTCCGACTGTATAGGTCACCGCCGGCAATGTGAATCCGAACTCTCCGCCCTCAAGCGTTCCGTCCGTGGAATAGAACGGGGTCCAGACGCCCAAGTAGAGGTTGGCCTCTATCGACACCGTGCCCTCGACGACCTTCCCGAAGAAGTACTCAGCCGATACGACGCCGGAAATGGATCTACCAACCTCGTACCAGTCGTCAAGGCCCAGGACGTCGACCCTGAACTTAGGCAGGACGTATTCCTTCACGATCACCGCCTTGGTCTGGACGTCATCGTCCACGGTCGCGCTGATCGTATATGTCCCTTGGATGAGCTGGTCCGAGAGGGCGAAGTCATAGGATACGATTCCGAACTCGTTCGGTGTGAGGAGCTTCTTGAATATCTTGTCCCCGTTCGGGTCGACGACCTCCAACAGGACATCCGATTCCTGAGGAAGCGGGTTGGTGCCGGCATAGGTCAGTGCCCTCATGTGAATGACCTGGCCAGGCTGGTAGATCGGCTTGTCGGTGGTGATTATGGTCCTGATGGTGTTGTCGAGAACGGTCCCCGTCTCGGTCCTCTCCGGGCCCGATTCGACGATGATCTTCGCCTTGCCAGTGCCTGATGGTATGCTCAGGACAGGGGCGGCCATTCCTGCCGAGTCTGTTCTGCCAGACCAGACCTGTTCGGCCACGTCATCCTTCTCTAAGTACACCTCGACGTGCTCGTTGGCGAGGGGAGTACCGTCTTCGTCTATCGTCATCACAAGGATCGATACGTCCTGACCGGCGAGCACTCTGTCAGGCGCGTATGCTACGAGATTGAATTTGCTCGATAGGTAGGAGTCGTCAAGGCTGTATACCATCACGCCAACCGCGCTCAGGACCACGGCTGCAATGAAGATCGGCACGAGTCCCTTCTCCGTCCGGAACGTCCTCGGATATCTTGCCCTCACCTTCCGCATACCTTTTCACCGTCGAAGCCAAGAACGATCTACTCTTCTGATATACCGGCGGTTGACATGTCAAGATGTCATGTGGCATGTCAGGAATTCCGGTGTCGTTTTATGTACGGAGAATGCTATGCACTGGTCGTGTACTACTGCCCGAAGTGCGACCGAACGATTCCCAAGGAACGCCTTGCGGAGATAGATGCCGACCTCAAGGAGAGATTCGGCAAGGGCTGCCTGGAGAGCATGAAGTGTCCTGTGTGCGAGACGGATTTCATCGACATGGAGAGCGTCCAGCCCGGAGGCGAGAGGCATGTCGGAGAGACACGTAGGAGATAGGCTGTGGTTCGACCAGATGACCAGCCCTCAGCTCGCAGAGTATGTCAGTGGAGCCCATCTGGTGATTCTGCCGTTCGGCTCGATCGAGGAGCACGGATCTCACCTTCCCCTCGGAACTGACTCCTTCCAGTGCGAGAGCATCGTCAAGAGGGTTGCAGCCGCGTTCGGTGCGCTCGTTCTTCCGCCCATAAGGTATGGCGAGTGCAGGACGACCCGCAGGTTCCCGGGCACGATCTCCCTCAGGTCCGAGACGGTGAGGGCGATCGCTGAGGACGTGATGATGGAACTCGCCCGGAACGGCGTGGTGAACGTCCTCGTACTGTCCGGCCACGCTGGCAGCGGACATATGGCTGCAATCAAACTCGGAGCGCAGGGTGCTGTCGAGAGGGACAGTCGCCTGAAGGTTATGGTGCTCTCTGACTGCGACATCGCGTACGAGCTCGCGGGCGAGGAGTTCCCAGCCAATGATGGTCATGCAGGCCAGGTAGAGACCTCCAGGATGCTCGCCATTCGCCCGGACCTCGTCGGTGACGACCGTCCCGTGGGCGAGTCACGCCCCCCCAAGTTCATGATCCTGAAGGACCCTGAGCGCTACATTCCGACGGGCGTGATGGGCGATCCGAGAGGGGCGTCTGAAGACAAGGGCAGGCGAATCGATGATTACGTTGTCGGGAAGCTGTGCGAGATGATCGCGGAGAACTTCGGGCTTCCTGCGAAGGCGACCGAGGATTGAGATTCCGTATCAGGTGGGTGAGTTCATGGGTCCGAAAGAGGCGGCGGCTGTTGAGGCGGTCAAGTATGTCGAGGACGGCATGGTCGTGGGGCTCGGTAGCGGCTCGACGGCGAGCATCGCGATAAAGCTGATGGGCGAGAAGGTGAAGGAGGAAGGGATCGAGGTAACCGGCATACCGACATCTGCGGCGTCGGACCTCCTCGGCAGGGCTGTCGGCATCAAGATCGGCGACCTCGACGACCACAGACATGTCGACATGACGATAGACGGAGCTGACGAGGTGGATGCGGACCTGAACCTCGTCAAAGGTCTCGGAGGAGCCCTTGTGAGGGAGAAGATGGTGGCCGCTGCGACGCGGCTGGAGATGATAGTCGTCGACGAGTCGAAGCTGGTGGTGTACCTCGGCCAGAAGGCCCCTGTTCCGGTGGAGGTGGTCGGCTTCTCCCACGTGAGCACGATGCGGAGGCTCGCGGCGCTCGGGTGCGACCCCGTCGTACGGCTTGCGGACGGGAAGCCCTACGTGACGGACAACGGCAACATGATAATCGACTGCAAGTTCGAGAGAATCGAGGACCCCGCCTCGCTCGAATCGATTCTCAATGTGGTCCCCGGCGTCGTCGACAACGGACTCTTCATAGGGCTAGCAGACAAGGTGATAGTCGGTTCAGAAGAAGGCGTGCACATAATCGAGCGGCCGGAACAGCCTCTGTGAGTTACGCGGTCACTTCGCGAGTTCTTTGAGCTGCTTGATGTTCGCCTCGATCCCCTCTATCCTCTTCCTCTCCTCGGACTCGAGGATCTCGACGATCTTGTCGAAGGGTATCGCCAACTTGTTCGAGTGGACGGGTCTGCCCTTCCCCTCCTTCTTGATGTCCCTCTTCGTGACCCACTTCCTCCTGCGCAGGTCCTGCATCGCGATGGACACCTCTGGCTGCCTCAGTCCGGTCGCGCTCTCGATCTCGACAGATGTGGTCTCCTCCTTCTTCCTGAGGTAGACCAGGGTCTTGGCCATGTTCTTGGAAAGGCCCGTCCTCATGAGGAGCTCCACGAGCACCTCGTCCTTCTTCGTGAGACCCTTATCTGTCATATTAAGTGCCCACCCAATTATTTATAACCATATATTTATTAGTTACCATTTGAATAGGAATATAAATTGTCTGCCCCGAAAATCGGACGTCGATTTGGGGGCATCGGGACACCCCTTTTCGACGCCCGAGACGCCCGGGAAAGGGTCCCCGTCTTTGCCCGCGTGGCCAATCGGCAATGCTTTAATATGAGTTCCCGCTTACTCGTCACCAGCCCTTCAGGGCCGCTGATGTTCATGAAGAGACCGAGGGTCACTAAAGGCTACTGCCCCAACTGCAAGAAGCACACGGAGCTCGAGGTCGAGCGTGTCAAAACGAGGCCTCGGAGCGAGCTGAAGTGGGGGCAGCGGCGATACAGGCGCGCGACGTCCGGATACGGAGGGTTCCCGAGGCCGAAGTACGAGGGGAGGCAGAAGCCCACGACGCGCGTCAACCTGAGGTATCGCTGCAAGATCTGCAAGAAGGCGCATCAGAGGCCCGGCATAAGAGCGAAGACATTCGAGCTGAAGGAGGCCTGAGGCGTTGGACGCGATTCCGGCCCCGAAGAGCAAGTTCATCACCATCAAATGCCAGGACTGCGGCAACGAGCAGACGGCTTTCGACAAGCCCGCGACGCACGTGAAGTGCCATGTGTGCGGCGCGACCCTGATACGGCCCACCGGCGGCAAGGGAGAGGTCAGGGGCGAGCTGCTCGGAGAGGTACAGTGATGCTTCGCAAGTCGGATTTTCCAGAGGTTGGAGAGCTCGTCGTCTGCAGCGTGCAGAACGTGAAGAACTTCGGCGCCTTCGTCACGCTCGACGAGTACGACGGGCGCGAGGGCTTCATACACGTCCGGGACGTCGCCACGGGATGGGTCAAGTACATACGGGACCACGTGAGGGAAGGACAGAAGATCGTCTGCCGCGTTCTCGGCGTGGACGCGAGCAAGGGGCACATCGACCTCTCGCTCAAGCAGGTCAACGACCACCAACGGCGCGAGAAGGTCCAGGAGTGGAAGAACGAGAAGAAGGCGGAGAAGCTCCTGGAGATGGCTGGGGAGAAGCTCGGCAGGACGCCAGAGCAGGTCCATGCGGAGGTCAGCGACAAGCTCATCGAGGAGTTCGGGAGCCTGTACGGCGCCCTGGAGGAGACCGCCGCGAACCCCGACGCCATCAAGGGCCTCGGCATAGACAAGAAGTGGTCTGGCGTGATATCGTCGCTCGCGAGCGAGAGCATACAGCTGCCCTCTGTCGCGATAGACGGCGTGCTCGAGATCACGAGCCCGGCACCGGACGGCATAGACCTGATCCAGAAGTCGCTGGCGTACGGCCTCGAGGACAGGAAGGCGGAGGTGGACATCCACTACCTCGGGGCCCCGAGGTATAGGATCACCGTCAAGGCCGAGGACTACAAGATCGCGGAGGAGGAGCTGAAAACCGCTGTTGACAGGATCATCGAGTCGATCGGCGAGACGGGCGGGTCGGCCTCCTTCAAGAGGAAGGAGGACAAGTGACCCGAAGCCTCCTCAGGAAGTGCCCTTCCTGCGGGTCGTACACGCTGAAGGACGGCTGCCCTCAGTGCGGAGGCGCAACGTTGATGCCGGTCCCGGCCAAGTACTCGCCTGGCGACCGGTACGGCGAGTACAGGCGCAAGTTGAAGAGGGATTCGTCAGGGTGATGTCACATGGATGATGTTGTCGTCGTCTACAAGGAGAGGCCAGAGCTGAAAGCCCCTGTCCTGATCGAGGGGCTCCCAGGTGTCGGCAACGTGGGCAAGCTGGCGGCCGAGCACCTCGCGGACCAGCTTAAGGCGACGAAGTTCTTGGAGATATTCTCGAAGTACTTCCCGCCGCAGGTGCTGGTTGGCGACTCCGGCGTGGTCAAGCTCGTCAGCAACGAGATGTCCTACGTCAAGAGGCCCGACTCCGAGCACGACCTCGTGATACTCGTCGGCGACTACCAGGGGCTCACGCCTGACGGACAGTACGAGCTGTCGGACCGCGTGCTCAAGGTGGCGAAGGAGCTGGGCGTTAGTATGGCCTTCACGCTCGGAGGCTACGGCCTCGGCAAGCTCGTGGAGAAGCCGAGGGTGCTCGGGGCCGTAACGGACGAGGACCTCGTCGAGGAGATGAAGGGACACGGCGTGACCTTCTCGAAGGGCGAGCCCGGGAGCGGCATCGTGGGCGCGAGCGGTCTCCTGCTGGGCCTCGGCAAGGTCTACGGGATGCGGAGCGTCTGCCTCATGGGCGAGACGTCCGGATACTTCGTGGACCCGAAGGCGGCGCAGGCCGTGCTCGAGGTGCTGTCCGAGGTGCTCGACTTCAAGCTGGACTTCTCCGACCTGGAGGACAAGGCGGAGCAGATCGACGCTCTGACGTCGAAGCTCAAGGAGACGGAGCCGCAGCCGGAGCCGAAGAAGGAAGACCTGGGCTACATCGGATGACTTCTCCTACTCGGAAGAAGGCGAGGGCCTATCCTGAGTGGAAATAAAAAAAGGGGGGGAGGTTATCCTGATTCGTGAGTCGAGGAATAAAGTAGTTAGAGTGCATCCCATCCCGTTCTGACTACTTCTTCAGGTATTCTTCCTCGTACGCTCTTGCCGTGGCCAGTGTCTGTTCTGCGTGCTCGAACTTCTTCATCCTGTCCACTACGAGCTCGAGACGCGTGTATATCAGGTCTCTGATCGCGGCGCGGATCGCCTCGGAGCGGGACGGGAAGTCGTCGATTTCGACGAGCATGTCGAGGACTCGAAGATGCCTCTCAGGTACTCTGATGGTTATCTTCTCACTGTCGCCATCCATCGCACATCACCCCGCCGCTCTCTCGCCGCACGTCCGACCTACGCTGTACCTCCATTGCCATACGCCTGTCAGACAAATCCCTTATAAAATTGTGAATATATAAAACTTCGGCCAATGGACTTCACGCGTGATAATCACCGCGCGCTCCAGAACCGGGAACGCCCTGGAACGCTTCAGAAAAACGATTTATAGCGAGTTCATGATAAGGTGCCTCGCACCGGTTCGGTGCGGCCGTGACCCCGACTTAGCTCAGACTGGCTAGAGCGGCTGACTGTAGTGTGGAAATCGGCAGGACCGATCTCAGTCGCCGAGATCAGCAGGCCCCCGGTTCAAATCCGGGAGTCGGGACCACCATCTGCCAGGTGCGCCCTTGACCGCCGTCCTATCTCGGCGCGCTCCTCCACTCGTCCGCCCGCTCGGGCGTGATTATCTCCTTGTTCTTCTCCAGTACGGCCATCTCCTTCGAGTCGAAAGCCCTCGGGTCGGCGGAGATTATCAGCCGTGCGGAGCTGGCCATGGCGGTCTCCGTCCACCTCTCCACCGCCTTGATGACGCGCGGGAAGTCGTTGCTCGTGACGAGGTACTCGATGCCGTCGACGAGCACCGCTCCGTTCTCCGATCGCTCCATGAAGCTCACGAGCGTGTCCGTCAGGAGGTTCAGCTTCGCGGGGTCGAGATGGTCCTTCCCCGGCACCGTCGACAGCCAGACGATGGGCGTCGTCTGTATGTAGAGCCTGTTCCTGATGTCTTTCGGGTACTGCCTGGTGACCACGAGCCCCTGCGCCCTGCTCGTGTATTTGTCGCACTCTCGGCAGGGACACGGGAGTCTGCAGGCGTCGCAATCCAGGCTCTCGCACGGGAAGCTCTCATCGTTCTCGCAGTCGAAGCATCTGCCCCTCAGTATGTCGACGAAAATCTCGAAGGAGAGGTCCGGCCTCTCCTCCTCTACCAGGTAGACCCGCCTGTGCAGGAGTTCGTACGAGGCCTTGCTGCTGGAGAGCGTCGCCTCGAGTATGGGTTCCTTCAGCACTATGTGGCCGCGCGCAATCGACACGGCGAACACCAGCCCGGACGCCGCGATCCCTGCCACTACCCACAGAGATGAGAGGGTCAGGTCTCCGGATTGGAAAGGCCCTCCGGCCTCCTCCTCGAAGACGAACGGGAGGGCGCTGACGGCGAATATCCAGAGCCCGATGAGATACGCCGTGCCTGAGCGTCTCTGCACAAGCGTCGACCCCGCCCTCGATGTGACGATGAACATCATGGCGATGACCGTCATGACCGTAGGATATAGGACAAGCAGGTCGACCCCGAGCGACGAGATGCGTACTCCCTCCAGCTCGGACACCTCGACCCTCGCCAGCGACCCCAGCGCCACGGCGGCGGCAGAGCCTCCGATGATGAGCGCGCCGTAGACGTTGGGAGGGAAGAAGCTCACCTCACGCTCCACGGGGAAGAATATCGTGAGCTGCCACAGGAACGTCTCCGCGAGCAAGATGGAGAACACGAAGGTCATGCCGATTGCGGTGGCGACGTCCTCGCTCCGCGGCTCGACGAGCGGATGCATGGCACCGGCCATGAGCGCGACGAAAGCCGCCCACATGGCGAACAGGAAGAACAGCGCGGCCTTCGACCTCGGGTTCGACAGGAGTGCAAGCAGGCCCGCGCCGAAACAGATCGACCCCGCGATGATCGACGCGATCCAGAGTACGGCGACCATTGTCCGATACCTCTCTTGGAGTGGCCTCAGCTATGGCTGGTGGACGCTGAGCACCTGCGGCGCATCCTGTGTGCACGCGCACGTCCGGGGCTACGCTGTCGTGGCTGCACGCACCGCCTCGAGCAGCCTCTCGACCTGGAAGGGCTTCGCGACGAAGTCTATCGCACCCGCGCGCATCGCCTCCTTTCTCAGGGCTTCCTTGACAAGCGCGCTGACGACCACGATCTTAGCCGTAGGGTCCTGCTCGATGATCTTGGAGATCGCCGAGAGGCCGTCCATGCCGGGCATGAGAATGTCCATGAGGACTATGTCGGGCTTGAGCGCCTTGTACTTCTCTATAGCCTCGAGTCCGTTTGCCGCCTCGCCTACAATCTCGTGGTCGTGGCTCTCGAGGATGTCTCGTATCATCTCCCTTATGAACGGGGCATCCTCGACAATCAGCACCTTAGCCATCGTAAGCCCTGCCTGTCTGCGCAGCCCACCGTTACATCCCTTCTACCGCAGACAAGTAGTGAAAAGATTCCGTGCATATATAAGTTGGCCATTCTTGCCGCCGGCCTCGAGAACCATCACCGCCGCGTGGTACACGTCCGCCGTACGAGAATTGGCCGCCCGCGGCCCGCCTTGGGATGGGGAACCGGTCGCGCGCACGGGACCGTGCGCCGGCGATTCGTCGGACGGATGAGTGAGGCGTTCCAGACCTCACAAGAAATAAATACTATGGACCACATTAGTATGATTCGTCTGACATTTGTCAGACCGAAGGGATGGGCCATGGTCTTCCGACTTCGCAGGGAACCCGCTCAGGACGAGGAACCGCCGCAGGAGGGACGGGGAGTCCCATACAAGCTGGCGTCCTACGAGCACGACCACGAGGGGAAGAGGTTCAAGTCGAGCGATGTTGTCTACAGTTTCTGGAGCGCCGCGAAGTACACGCTGATACTGTCCTTGGTCCTCTGGTGGCTTCCGCTCTTCGGTCAGATGATCGCCGGCTACGTGGGCGGCAGAAGGGCTGGCGGTCCATGGAAGGGAGTCGCCGCGGCGATAATACCCGTCGCATGTCTGTACGTCGTCATGACGGGTTTCGACAGCGGCTTCTTCCCGTCGCACGTGTCCGGCGTGGCGATCGCCCCGGCTGCGGTGGGGGCGTCCATAGCCGACAGCATCCCCTTCATCTCGCCATACATTCACTTCTCGTCCGAGTACGTGGGCTCGTTCGTCGACTCGCTCGCGGGCTCGAGCCCGTACGGGATCAATGTGTATATCGTGACCGTGGCGTTCGCATACGTGGGCGGCATACTCGCCGAGCAGAGCAGGCGCGAGATCGAGTTCTCGTCCGGAAGCGTCATGTCCAACACGACGGTGCTCGTCTCGGACCAGACGGCCCATGCCCAGAGGCTCCACCCCTATCCGGAGCCGTCCCGGCCAGGGCTGGCCCACACGATAGCGTCGCACCTCCCGTGGTCGCACGAGCACGCCTCTCACCAACACGTGTACGCGCTGCCGCCGTCCGCGGGTCAGCACGGATGGGGACGCGCGTACGAAGCGTCCTTCAGAGAGGCGGGCGAGGAGGCAGAGGACTGCGACCCGCGCCCTGAGCGTCGGCGCGCCGCCTGTGGCGGCGCTCACGCCAAGGGCGCAGTGAAGCGCAGGGGGGTCAAGGGCGACGCGCGGCAGAGGCCGAAGCGCCGCGTGAAGCAGCACTACTCCTCGGCGAGACGGTTCGTTCCGCCCGATGAGGGAACTCCTCGGAGGCCACCGGCTCGTCGCTCGCGGGGCCACAGCTCGTCGCGGGGGTCGCGCGCGCAACACCAGCGCAGCGTCGACGCGTCCGGGCGTTTCGCGCCGCAGGACAAGCGCTCGGTGAGGCGGGCTCGCAGGAGGATAGACCGGGAGTGGACGGTGAGGCAGCCGCGCAGGGCGCGTTCCTACTCGCAAGCGCCCGTGGGTCTCTTCGACGGCGAGGAAGAGGACGGGATCGTCGCGCCAAGGACCGCGGACGAGGGCCGGCACAAGCATCACGCCCCGTCGCCCGGACACCGATGGGACATGATCTGAACGTCCGGGGCTCAGATCTCGATCGTGTTCCGAAGCGTGACAGGCGAACCTATATATCTGTCGACGGGTTCGCAGGCCACGGTGAGACTCGCAGTCCTCGACCGTCGACGGACGCGTTCACGCGGGGGATGCGCCAGATGTTCTGTCCCAAGTGCAGGTGTCTTCTGTTCCCGGAGAACGGCAAGCTGATATGCAGGAAGTGCGGCATGGAGGAGGAGTCCTCGAACGCTGAGAGGCCCCAGGTGATCAGACACAGGGCGCGCGAGCGCGAGACAGCAGTGGTCGAGGAAGTCTCGGGGACTCTCCCGACGGCCGACGTCGAATGCCCATCCTGTGGGCATCGCAAGGCCTATTGGGTACTGAGGCAGACGCGTGCGGCCGACGAGCCGGAGACGAGGATATTCAGGTGTGTCAAATGCTCGCATTCCTGGCGCGAGTACTAGTGCGCTGGATGGATGCGCAAAGCTTTTTTAAACACTGAAGGGTTACAGGTAATTACGGAAGGGGGGTCAATGTTCCAGGCGAGAGCCAGAGCCGAGGTATTGAAGGAAGTCGTCAACGTAGTCTCAACCCTAGTCGATGAGGCGAAGTTCACGCTCAACGCGGAGGGCTTGACGCTGCGCGCGGTGGATCCCGCACACATCGCGATGGTCGATCTCACGCTCGCGAAGGACGCCTTCGAGGAGTTCAAGGCAGAGGAGAGCGAGATAGGGATAGACATAGACAAGCTGAGCCAGTTCCTGAAGCTCGCAAGGGGCGACGACATCGTGGACCTCAGGCACGACGAGGACAAGAGGAAGCTGAAGATCGTCGTCGGCGACATCACGCGTCACATGAGCCTGATCGACACGACCGGCATGAGCGACCCGAAGGTTCCTAACCTGAATCTTCCCGCTTCCGTGACGGTGCGCTCGGACGACCTCCTTCAGGGCATACGCGCGAGCGAGACGGTCTCGGACCACATCGCACTCGTCGCGAACTCGGAGGGCTTCGAGATGAGCTGCGAGGGAGACATGGACCAGGTCCACTGGAAGAAGGCCAAGAAGGATCTGGCGTCGCTGCAGACCGAGAACAGCGTCAGGAGCCTCTTCCCGCTCGAGTACTTCTCGAACATGCTCAAATCGGTATCGTCCGGCAGCGAGGTGACGATGCACCTCGGCAGCGACTACCCCGTGAAGATGGAGTTCAGGATCGCCGGCGACAAGGGTGAAGTGAGGTACCTCCTTGCTCCGAGGATCGAAAGCAGCGACTGAGGCCAGAGAGCCTCCGATGCGGCGTTCGACTGCGGCCGCCGACTCCTTCGCAGTCACAAGCCCTGGCCAGGACGAGGTCGGCTTGCCATGAAGAGGCTCAGGATAGGCGTGCTTGCATCGGGCGGAGGCACGAACCTCCAGGCGATCATCGATTCGTGCGAACGCGGCGAGGTCGACGGCGACGTTGTCGTCGTCATAACGAACGTCCCGAACGCCGGCGCGGTGAAGAGGGCGGAGGAGCACGGCATCGAAGCCTACTGCTTCCCTCACGAGGGCGCGTCGAGGGAGCAGCACGAGACGGACGTCGCCGAGTGTCTCGAGAAGCACAAGGTGGACCTCGTGTGCCTCGCTGGCTACCTTCGCATGCTCACGTCGGATATGGTCGAGAGGTTCGAGAGCAGGATACTGAACACGCACCCGGCGTTGCTGCCGTCCTTCGGCGGCAAGGGCATGCATGGCATCCATGTCCACAAAGCCGTGTTGAACTACGGCGCCAAGGTCTCCGGGTGCACGATCCACGTCGTCACCGCCGAGGTGGACGGCGGGCCGATAGTGCTGCAGAAGGCCGTCCCGGTCCTGGAGGACGATACGCCAGAGTCGCTCCAGGAGAGGATCCTCAAGGAGGAGCACAAGCTGTACCCGAGGGCGATTCAGCTGTTCGCGCAGGAGAAGGTCAAGATCGAGGGGAGGCGCGCGAGGATAATCGAGACGTAGCCCTCGTCCGCCGCGCATCGAATACATTAAACTAGTGCGACCGATATCTCGCACTGAGGCAGCGCGCGGAGTTCCGCAGGGGAGGAGAACTTGGAGATATACGATGGCGAGTTCATCAGCGAGCTCGAGGCGATCGCCCGCAGGGTGCGGGCGCATGCGGTGACGATGATATATCAGGCCGGGTCCGGTCACCCGGGAGGGTCGCTCTCGGCGGCCGACATACTCGTCGCCCTGTACTTCCACCTGATGAAGCACGACCCGAAGAGGCCGGACTGGCCCGAGAGGGACAGGTTTGTCCTCAGCAAGGGACATGGCGCGCCAGCGCTGTATGCGGTCCTCGCCGAGGCCGGGTACTTCCCCTCCGCGGAGCTGGAGTCGCTGCGGAAGCTGGGCAGCAGGCTGCAGGGTCACCCGTGCATGAGGAAGACGCCGGGCGTGGAGATGTCCACGGGTTCGCTCGGCCACGGCCTCGCCGCAGGCAACGGCATGGCGCTGGCTGCGAAGCTGGACCGCAAGCTGCACAGGATATACGTCGTGTGCGGGGACGGCGAGATGGATGTCGGCGAGACCTGGGAGGCCGCGATGCTCGCGTCGCACTATAAACTCGACAACGTCACGGCGTACATAGACCGCAACAAGCTCCAGCTCGACGGCCCCACGGAGAAGATAATGTCGCTCGAGCCGCTGGCCGACAAGTGGAAGGCGTTCGGGTGGCACGTGATCGAGATCAACGGCCACAGCATGAAGGAGATCATCAACGCCACCAACGAGGCTCGGACGATAAAGGGCCGGCCGACGGCCATAATCTGTCACACGATCAAGGGCAAGGGCGTCAGTTTCATGGAGGGCTCGCTCCACTTCCACGGCAAGGCGCCCAGCGACGCCGAGTACAAGCAGGCCATCAAGGAACTGGGGGCTGAGCCCGTATGACCTGGAAGTGGGAGAGCCAGCGGAACCAGTACGGGCGCGCGCTGGTGGAGCTCGGCAAGGAGCGGGGAGACGTAGTCGTGCTCGACGCCGACCTCTCGAGCTCGACTAGAACCTCCGACTTCGCGGGGGCGTTCCCCGAGAGGTTCTTCAACTGCGGCATCGCCGAGCAGAACATGATCGACACCGCGGCGGGCCTCGCGTCGTCCGGGAAGACGGTGTTTGTCTCCACGTTCGCCGTCTTCGGCACAGGCAGGTGCTACGACCAGATACGACAGTCCGTCGCCTATCCAAAACTCAACATCAAGATAGTCGCGTCCCACGCCGGCATCACCGTCGGAGGGGATGGGGCGTCACACCAGATAATCGAGGACCTGGCGCTGATGCGCGTCCTGCCGAACATGAGCGTCATCGTGCCCGTCGACTCGAACGAGACGTACAAGGTGGTCAAGACGGTGGCGGAGACGAAGGAGCCTGTCTACGTCCGCATAGGCAGGGCGGACGTCCCGACGGTGACCGAGAGGGACGCGCCGTACGAGATGCAGAAGGCCACCGTCATGAGGGAAGGCGACGACGTGACGCTCATAGGCTGCGGCATAATGGTCTCTAAGTGCCTCGAGGCGGCCGATGAGCTGGCAAAGCACGGCATCGCCGCGCGCGTCATAAACCTGCACACGATCAAGCCGCTGGACGAGAAGACGATAGTGAAGGCGGCGCGGGAGACCGGCGGAGTCGTGACTGCGGAGGAACACTCTGTCATGATGGGCATGGGCAGCGCGGTCGCCATGTGCCTGGTGGAGAACTTCCACGTGCCCATGAAGCGCGTCGGCATACCGGACGTGTTCGGCGAGTCCGGCGCGTGCGACGAGCTGATGGAGCGCTACGGCTTGACTATGGAGAACATCGTCGAGGCGGCACACGACGTTCTGAAGAGGAAGAAGTGATAGGGGGGCTGCGATGAAGATATTCATAGACACTGCGAACATCGAGCACATACGCGAAGTGAACAGCTGGGGGATCCTGGACGGCGTGACCACTAATCCGTCCCTGGTGGCCAAGGAGGGGCTGGAGTTCGAAGGGGTCTTACGCGAGATATGCTCCATCGTCGACGGCGACATCAGCGCTGAGGCGGTCTCCATGAACTCCGAGGAGATGATCGAGGAGGCCAGGGGACTATCCAAGATGCACAGGAACGTCGTCGTGAAGATACCGATGACGTCCGAGGGGCTCAAGGCGGTGAAGGTCCTCTCGGCCGAGGGCGTGCGGACGAATGTGACGCTGGTGTTCTCCGCCAACCAGGCGCTCATGGCCGCCAAGGCCGGCGCGACCTACGTGTCGCCGTTCGTTGGCAGGCTGGACGACATCAACCACACCGGGATGGACCTTGTGCGGGACATCGTGGAGATATTCGGCCTGCACGGGTTCGAGACGCAGGTTATCGCGGCGAGCATCCGCCATCCACTGCACGTAACGGAGGCCGCTCTGGCGGGCGCCCATGTGGCTACGATCCCGTACGAGGTCCTGAAGAAGATGCTGAGGCACAACCTGACGGACGTCGGCATCGATAAGTTCCTCAAGGACTGGGAGAAAGTCCCGAAGAAGTGATCTCCCGACGCGGTGCGGCCTCACCGGATGTATCCCGCGGAGCTCGACCTGTCGAAGCCAGGCACTATGTCTATCTCGTAATCCTGATCCGGTTTCCAACCGTAGACGGGATACACGAGCTTCGGGACGTACTTCGCCATGTCCCTCGCGAAGTCGGTCACGGGATGCCTCTCCCCGAACATCTCTTGGCTTATCCGGAGCACCTGCGCCCTGGCCTCGGCCTCGTCGACGACTCCCAGAGTGTGCACGTACTCATGGAGCAGTATATGGAAGGCGTACGGCTTGAAGAGCCTCGGCTCCGTCTCCTTGATCCTGGCCAGAGGGAGGGAGTTCACCACGATGATGTTCGTCGCGACGGGATAGAACGCCCCTACGAAGCCGTCCAGCCCTCCTCCGAGGTTGGCCATCCCGAGCATCAGGCCGGCACGACACCTCCCGGTGCATCTGCTGACCGCTGCCTTCACCAGCTCGAATACGTCTGCCAAATCCCGGGCCTGCTCCAGCCTAGTGGAGAATGAAGTGTCCGTCATCCCATCATTACGTTGAACTTCTGTAGCTTTATCGCCATTGGCTTACACTCGGAAAGACCGCTCCTCGGAGAAACATGAAATATCGCCGATGGCTCTACGAGTGCCGTGCGAGCAGATGTCGTCGTAGTTGGCGGCGGACCGGCGGGCTCGATGGCGGCTGCCAGGCTGGCCAGGGAACGCAGCGTGATCATAGTCGAGGAGCACGGTGAGCCTGGAGTGCCGCTTCAGTGCGCGGGCCTGGTCACCCCGAGGGGCGTCCCACGATTCGCCGAGAAGAGCGTGGTGGCCAGAGTCCGCGGCGCCAGGATACACTCTCCTATGGGTTTCACGTTGACGATTGAAGCGCACGACGTCCGCGCCCTTGTCCTGGACCGTAGACGGTTCGATAGAACGGCCTTCGAGCTGGCCGTCGACGAGGGCGCGCAGGCTTTGACAGGCACCAGGGTGACCGGCGTGGCCGATGTGCAGTCGTCCCCTGCCGCGACGGTTCGCCTGGGCAATGCATCGGGCACCATCGAGTCGTCCGTCGTCATAGGCGCCGACGGGCCCAGGTCCGTCTGTCGCGAGAGCGCCGGCCTCAGGCCCCCCAAGCAAGTGCTGCGCGGCATTCAGGTCGACCTCGAAGGCGAGAAGGCCGACCCGGAGTTCGTAGACCTGTTCCTCGGATGGAAGGTCGCGCCCGGGTTCTTCGCATGGTCGATCCCCGCCGGGGATGTCACGAGGGTCGGGCTCTGCACCTGGGGCAGGGAGCATGTCCCAGCGACGTTCCTTAAGAAGTTCCTCAAGGCGCCCGAGTTCGCGGGTATGGCCGAGATGTCGAGGGCTTCCGGCAGCATTCCGATCGGTGCTGGCAGGTCCGCCGTTGACGGGCGGATCATGCTCGTGGGCGACGCCGCCTGCCACGCGAAGCCGCTGTCCGGCGGCGGCATCTACACGGGAATCAAGGGCGCCGAGCTATGCTCAGAGGTCGTCTCCCGTCACCTCTCGGACCCTGGCGGCAGCCCACTGTCCGATTACGACGATCTGTGGTGGGATTCCTTCGGGCAGGAGCTGTCCAGGGCCTTCAGGATACGGAAGGTGTTCCTGGCACTCACGGACAAGAAGATGGATCAGGCTCTGAGGCTGTTCGACGAGCCAGAGGTCAGGAGACTTGTCGAGGAGAGAGGGGACATAGACCGCCCTTCAGCCCTTTCGGCGGAAGTTCTCAAGCTTGCTCCTAAACTTGCTCAGTTTTCCCCTCAGCTGATAAAATCTCTTCTCTAGGCCTGGATACCTGCCAGGGTTGTCGAGGACGAAGTAGTAGAGCGCCAGGAAGGCGGTGCCCCCACAGCCTGCGACCAACAACGCCAAGGGCCACCTCGGTATGGGTATCTTGAGGCCGAAGGATGAGTCGGGTATCAATCCGTCGACCCCCAGCTCGTTCATGTAGGTAACGTTGACGATGCTGTCCTCCGGGCTGAAGGATACCATCTCGCTCCACTGCTCATCGGTGAAGAACCCCTTGGACTTCAACGCGACGGTCGTGTTGTTGGCCTCGAAGTTGAACTCGAGGCTGAGCCTGACGAAGTAAGTGCTCTGCATGAAGTACGATCCGTGGGGTGTGCTCCTCTTAGTCGAGATGTCGAGGGCGATTCTCTCCGTTTCCCCCAGCTCGAGCGCCTCGAGTTCGACCACCCTCTCGGGGCTGCCATTGTCGAACAAGGGAGGGTTGTCGAAATCATCGTCGACGTCCCTGACCTCCTCCTGTGTGGCGTAGCGGTAGATGCCCACCGTCACCGTCACGTTGTGCATCTCGGCTGACGGGTCGTCGTATGGGTTCGTCAGGTTGAATTCGAACGTGAGTGAGTCGCCTGGCGCGATGGTCGGCGTGACGAAGTCCGAGAACATGTTGTTGGCATACCGTGGCGACCCGGGCGACGCGATGTCGGCCGAGACGGGGCTCTGCAGCACGACAAGCAAGCACAACGAAATCGCCGCGAGAAAGCGCCTCATATCGAGCGAGGAAAACCCAGGGAACTATTTTACTTTTGGCCAGAAGACAGCCGATGTTCCATCCGCATCCTCGGAAGCGTTATAGTCCATGCCAGCGTTCTCGCGTCCGTGCTCGGTCTGAGGATCGGAAGACGGGACGCTGAGGATGCCAGGAGACGCCTGACCTCCGCGGGGCTCATCGACAGGTCAAGGGAGATCGCGGAAGAGGAGGGGCATGCGGTGATACCCCTTACAGGCAGTCCTCCGGACGGCCTTCTGTCAGGCATCGACCATCGGGTCGTGGACCGCGATTTCAAGCTCAGGCGCACCAGGGAGGATCCCATAGACGAGATCAGGAGGATGGCGGAAGTGCCCGACGAGCTTCGGCACACGCTGCCGTCCAAGTGGGAGCTGGTGGGGGATGTGCTAGTCATTCGGCTCCCCCCACAGCTCGAGGGTTTCAAGCGGGAGGCTGCCGAGGCGTACGCGCGCGTTCTCGGCGCCAAGTCGGTCTTGCAGGACGTCGGCGGCATAACCGGCGAGCTGAGGACGCCTTCGGTGGAGCGCATAATCGGTGACAGCGCGGTGACCGTCCACAAGGAGAACGGCGTGCTGTTCAAGCTGGACCTGGAGAAGGTCATGTTCTCATCGGGAAACGTCGACGAGCGCGTGCGCGTGTCCAGGCTCGAATGCGACGGCGAGGTCGTGGTCGACATGTTCGCCGGAATCGGCTACTTCTCCCTCCCGATGGCTGTCCATCGGCGTCCCGAGCGTGTCGTCTCCTGCGAGATGAACCCGGTCGCCTTCCAGTACTTGGCGGAGAACGTGCGTCTGAACGGTGTCGAGGACACCGTCGAACCAGTCCGTGGGGACAACCGCGTGCTCCGCGGCAGCTCTTTCGCGGACCGCGTTCTGATGGGATACGTCAAGACGACTCACGAATTCCTTGGAACCGCCTTCAGGGTTCTCAGGAGCGGAGGTGTCGTGCACTATCATGAAACGTGTCCGTGCGATCTGCTCCCCGACAGACCGGTTCAACGCCTCGCCTCCGCGCTGCCCGACGGTCGCGTTGACGTGCTCGGCGTCAGGGAGGTCAAATCCTACTCTCCGGGCATAAGCCATGTGGTCGTCGACGCTAGGGTGCTCAAGAACGATTGACTTCCTCCGTCACGCCCGCCTCTCTGAGGAATGTCGTGAAGGCCTTGTGGTGCTCCTCCGGGTCTTCGCTCTCGAGGAGATCTGTGGCAAACTTCTTGAGGTGCTTGCCGAACTCCCTCTCCTCGTTCGTGAACTTCCATTCCTTCGTCGTGATGCCCAGGGATAGGTTGAACGCATGCACGATGGACCTCTTCCTGTGGTCGGAAGAGGTCTCACCGTCCAGCAAAGCGATGGCTGAGGAGCTTCCTCCGGTCTTGTATGTCCTGGCGACGTCATCCACGAACCTGCCGTATGTGGATAGCGCGCGATACCGCGGCATCTTCGCAGCGGCCGCCTCGCGTTCCGCCTCCTTCACCGCCCTCCGAATGGATTTCATCGGCGACGCCACCGTGCCCTCTCCGTCGTCGAAGTACTTGTCGGCCAAGGCCTCCGAGACGACGGCCCTGAGCGAATCCCTGCCGCGCTTCTTCCAGTGCGTGGACAACAGCTTGTTGACGGTCTCTCCGCTGCCGACCACGACCGGGTGGCCTATGTCCTCAAGCAACCCCTTTAACGCCTTAGCCTCGACCTGGTCGTCAGTCATGTCGCCGACGAACGCGTCGATATCGGCCCCGTAGCACACGTAGCCCTTGACGAAGACCCTGCGCGATTCGAGTTTGAGGTTCTCCATCAAATCCTCCATGTGCTTGTCGATAAGCTCTCTGTCGCTGATCTTTCCGGAAGAGTACTCCTCAAGCAGTTCCCGGTCTACGGGCCTGTCCAGGAGGCCGGCGCAATCGCCCGATTCGTCTTTCAGTGGCCGGACGACCGATACTTCGATGTTGTCCAGCACGTTCGGGACTGCCATGCCCTCGGCGAGCCGGGACAGGGTGTTCCTTCCCTTGACCGTGCACTGGTCGCAGAGCAACACGCTGAGTTCCGAACCGGCCCAGCGGAACTCCACATGGTCAGACTCCTCGGGGTCGTGTGGGCACAGCAGCCTGTCACCGTCCTGCCTAGTCGCGCCGACGTCGTGGGCGGCCTTCCTGATGTAGTCCGGCGGGGGCACGGGCTCTCGCCCGGTGCATATGAAGCTGTCTCCAAATGAGTAGAAGTGCAGCCTGCCCCTCTTCACCAGATCCAGCACCGACAGCACTCTCCACTGCGGCGAATCGTAGTTCTGGACCCCGATCAGCTTCTCCCTCGGGGTCTTGCCCCTAAGGGCGAACATCACCGTACCCTTCGGGTACCTGGCCGATGCGAGGTACGGGGCCTTCTTGTCGTGTGCCAGCCCGACCGTTGCTGCGTATGCGCGGGCTATCTTGTCGCCCTTGCGCGACAGCTTGGCGAGCTTGACCGGGTCGTCGCTGACCTTGGCCGCCCTCTCAAGATGCAGACGCGTCCTGATGAACGGACAGGCCCTGCAGCTCTTGGAGCACTTGGGGAGGATGAGTCCATAGTCCTCCTTGAGCGCCTCGGCCTTCGCGAGGAGATCTTTCTCCCTCACCTTCGAGGTTATCCGAGCGTTGACCCGGAGCCTCATCTTCCTCTTGTCTATAGGCATGATCGGCCCCACCATAAGAGGCGACCGTAATATGTTTTTTCCATGCCGAACGCTCGCTGTAGACGCTTTCGACCGTGAAAGACTATTTAGTCTGGCCGAGCCATAGGGAAGCCTGCGGGAAGCGGATGGGGCCGATGTCTCAGGATGAGGAGTTCGCAAAGGGTTTCCTCAGGGGTTTCCGCGAGGGCCTGCAGGACGCCTGGGATGAGATCATCAAACTCTCAACAAAGGGATACACGTCCAGAGAACTCCAGATAATGGCGAAGACGAAGAAGTCGATGTTGGCGCAGAAGGTCAACGCAAAGGCGGCGGAGATTGAGCGGTTGCTCGGCAAGCGCGTGTTCGCCGCGGAGCAGGAGGACGCCTCCCCCGCCTCGGCAAGCGAAGTGACGCTCATGCCCGGATGGAGCTATGTCGTCCGCGAAGAGCGCCCAGACAGGAGTTTCTCGCTGTTCTCCAAGCTGCTCTCGAGGGGCGGTGCAGGGCTGTGCATTTCGAGGACTCATCCCGACACACTCAAGCAGAAGTACGGCTTCGAGGCTATGAGCCTCTGGCTAACGAAGACCGAGTCGTCGAAGGCATCCGATGACAGCGAGGGTCTGGAATACGTGTCGCCAAACAACCTCGCAAGGCTCGCATCGGCCGTCCGGGAGTTCCTTTCCAAGAACAAGAACGGAGCCATCATCATAGAGGGCCTGGAGTATCTGAACACCCAGAACGACTTCAAAAGTGTCCTCAAGTTCATCCAGCTGATCAACGAGCAGATCGTCCTTGACAAGGGCTACCTGATGATTCCCGTGGACAAGGCCACGATGGACGCGCGGGAGTTCTCCCTCGTAGAGAGGGAGATGAGCCAGATGCTGTAGTCCGTACAGCCGCCTTGTCACTGGACTATCTTCGTGGGCTCGAGCTCGCGCATCCTTATGCCTGGCTTCGGCGCCGTCTTCCCCCAGAAGAACGAGCCAGGTATCTTCCCCGTGTTCTGTACCATGTACTTCCATCCTGGCGGGTATGATACCACGTCTCCCTCCTGGAGGACGAAGCTCTGGCCGCTCCGCTTCCTCAGCTCTGCGGCGCTCTTGCCGTACCACACGGTGAAGACTCCCTGCGCGATCATGTAGAACTCGTGCGATGGTCCGTACCATTCGTCCGCCGTCCCGTCATCCGTCTCCTCGAGTGAGAACACGATGGTGGTCATCCCAGGCTCCATGAAGTAGAGCCCCAAATCCCACGCCTCGTTCTTGACGAAAGTCGTCTGCAGACCGTCCTTGTACACCTCTGTCTTCACGTCGGATACCCGTGTCACGTTCGGCTTCTCTTCTTCCATTCCATTGCCTCCTGGTTCTGCTAACACTCGATGATCTCCTGGCGAAGGGTCGATAGCCGCTTCCCGCCCGATGACGAGACTACGACCTCATCCTCGAGCTGCAGGTCCCCCGCCTTGGGCAACGTTATCTGCGGCTCGATTGACAGGACCATGCCCTCCTCCAACACGCTGTCCTCGTAGATAGGGTCGTTTCGTATGTACTCGTATCCAACGAAGGGCCACTCGTGCACCTCCAACCCTATCCCGTGGCCGACGCCGGAAAAATCGCCCTCGAACTCCTCCGCCATCACCTCCGCGACCGCCTCGTTGACAGCTGAAGCGGCGACGCCTGGCCTGCATTGCTTCCTGGCGGCTTCGAACGCATCAGCGAGTACGCGGTATGCGGCTCGGTTCGGCGGCGGTACCGGTCCGAGCGAGAGCGACCTGGACATGTCGCAGCAGTACCCCCTGGACATCATGCCAGTGTCGACGTTGAAGAGGTCGCCTTCCGCGAGCTTCCTGTCGCCGCAATACCACCACCAATCGAGGTGTTTGGGGTCCGAACCAAAAGTGACCATCGTATGGTGCGGGAACGCTTCCGAGCCCGCCTCCCTGCAGGCCTTCTCCATCTCGGCCACCAGGGTCCTCTCGCTGACGCCGGCCCGCGCGTGCTCCCTTAGCGCTTCGAAGCCCTTCTCCGCTATCGCGACGGCGTCTGAAATGCACCCGATCTCGTAAGGCGACTTCACCGAGCGGGCCCGCTCCAGTATCTTCGACGCAAAGGCGAGCTTATTCCCTCGCAGCTCCAATCTCAGCCCATCTACGAGCTTAGGATCGACCGAGTACTCCCCCGCGATTCCGACCGAGGCGTCGCCAAGGCGATTCTCGTCCAGGTACTGTCTTATCAGGGCCACGGGGTCCTGCGCCTTCTTCCTGACGTCTATCCACGTGCAGTCGGACGGGAAGAAGTCCGCGGAGTCGATCATCAGCACGGCGCCAAGGTCCACGTCGAGGGGGAGGATCATCATCGTGTTCCCGAAATAGGGCTCGTATCCGGAGAGGTACATCACATGCCCTCTCTGACCGTAACGCATGCTGCCAGGAGAGGAGAACACGGCGAGCACTTCGATGCCTTCGCGCTCCATAGCTCCGCGGACGATCTTGACGCGCGACGTGAACTCCTCCTTGGGGAATCTGAGCCCAGACACGAGGCTCAAAACGCGCTGCAGAGAGTAAAAGCCTTTGCCGGTCCGGGTCAGGTCGGCTTCTTCGGCTTGCCCCAGGTGCGCGGCTCGGTTCAGATGTTGTGCTGTTCGAACCTACCCTGACACGGGTTGCCCAGACACAGGTGCATGCGTTTTCGGCCGAGGTCCATCACGACGGCATATGTGGTCTTCGAGCGCTCGTGGACGGGCTCGTCCCTGTGCGGATGTGAACAGATCGATGATGGACGGTTGACATGGTCCTTAAGGATGCCCGCGAGAGAGTCGACCGTGAACGTGCCCAGTTGGCCGCGCACGAGCCTCGTCGCCCTGTTGAGCCTTACGACGCTTCCTGAAGCCCCTGCCAGAGTCCTGCCTCCTGGCGGGCCGAACAGCGTCTCGTACTTCAGCATTTTCGGGTGAAGGTAGTGGTTCGTATGCACCAAGTAGCCGTTCTCAGGATACAGCGTTGCGAAGTCGGTGGCGGAGCCCTCGACACAGTACATCTCGCCGCTGGTGTGACATATGTTGTTGTTGTAGCTCGACGCCTTGTGCGCTGGCGCGGCCGCCGACAACGCCTCTCCCAAGGTCCTCGAAGAGAGCACCTTCGGCGCGACCATCAGCTTGGGAAGGCCAATCCTGGTATCGTTCTGATAGAGCGAGTTGCCGGTGACGCTGATCCCTGCGGAGTTCATGCCGGTTATCCATTCAAGCCCCGCATGCGTCACGACCAGCACCGCCGGCTTGTTCTTCGGTTTCGCTCTGACGAGGACCACGTGTTTCTGCGATCTGACGGTCCAATCCTCCGTGTGAGCCGAGTAGACGCCGCCGTCCGCAGTGACTTCGCCGTTGACCATAATGTCGGTGCAGAGCCCTTTCTCCTCGAGGCAGAACAGGGCCAGAGTCTCCTCGAAGGTCAGCCCTGAACCCTTCGCGTGCCCCTCGATGAGCGACAGCTGATCAGCGTGGTAATCCTCGACGAATGGCAAGTACTGGTCAACGTTTCGGAGCGCCCTGTCCCACGGAATCTGTGATTTCTTCAGTGCCTCCTTGGCTTCGGAGACCATCGCGCGTGCCTCCCTCTTGCACGCTGACCCGAGCTTCCTGCCGATGTTCGCGTACGTACCCGATGCCTCGACGGTTTTCAAGCGGCGTTTCCTGGAATCTGCCATCTCTGCTCCTGGAGATGACGGGCAGGACAGGATATAAGCTGTGCGTTGAAGGCATCTACAGATGAACCTCAGAACTGGTCGCCGTGCAGCGCCCGGTCGACCTTCCGCCTCTCGTACGGCGATGCCAGGGATGCGTCTCTCAGCCCCCGATATCTGGGAGTGCTCCCGCCGGGATTCGAACCCGGGTGTCCAGCTCGAAAGGCTGGAATGATTGACCGGACTACACTACGGGAGCAGTGGGCCTGGCGGTATCTCGGCCTATAGCCTGTCCGTATATAATGATTCTCGGAGCCAAAGGATTTAAGGTGGCCGCTGGGGATTCGTCCCATCAATGGAGAAGGTAAAGGACAAGCCCACGGTGGCAGAGACCACCAGGAAGTACATCGACCGGCATCCGAGCATCAGGGACTGCATCAGCAAGGACCTGATCAACTTCTCGTCGCTCGCGAGGAGGATAATGAAGGACACGGGCGTGAAGCACGAGGAGGCGGTCCTCGCCGCGAGCCGCAGGTATGCGGCGAAGCTGTCCAAGACGGATTTCGAGGGCGGCATCATGAAGGTCTTCGAGGAGAGCAGGCTCGAGCTGAAGACCAGGATATGCATCGTCGTGGCGAAGAACGAGTGGATAGTCCTCAAGAACCTCGAGGACGTGGTCAGGCGCATACTGTCCGAGAAGAGCATCATGCAGGTCATGCAGAGCGCGAACGGCATAACCGTCGTCTCGGAGGACAAGTACCTCCCTAGCATCACGCGTGCGATCGGTCACGACCACATTATAAGCGTCCGCCAGAACCTGGCGGAGATCACGGTCAAGAGCCCAGCGAGCATAGAGGAGACACCCGGTGCGTTCGCCTACATAACTTCGATGCTCTCAGAGCAGGGCATCAATCTCCTCGAGGTGGTGAGCTGTTACACGGACACTATATTCGTTGTCACGAGGGAGGACATGATGCTCGCCTTCGACATCCTCTCCGGCTGCATCGAAGACAGGATCGCGACGAACGACATGCCACAGGCGTGATCAGCCCAGGAGTTCGTCGACCGCGCTCGCATCGTTGCGCATGTTCTGAAGAAGCGACCTGTTGCCGTTGATCGTGGCCAACGCATTCTCCTTCTGCGCCCGCACCGCCTCCGGCGATGTCCCCCCCACGACGGTCCGTCTGAGGACGGAGCTCTCGGCGTCGAGGAAGTCGTCATCGTCCGGCCCTGGCCTCTCCCCGTGGCTTGCGAGCTCATCAAGTGCCAGTTCTCGGAACAGGACTGCGTCTCCACCGGAGCACTCCGACAGCCCACTGACGATCCCGTGGGCTTCGCGGAATGGCACACCGCGGGTTGCGAGGGAGTCGGCGAGATCGGTTGCGGTCATCAACCCGGTCTCGGCCGACCCCCTCATCCTCACCTTGTCGAACTCCAACTCTGTCAGGAAGTATGTGAGGGCATTGAGGGAGTCCTCAACTGTGTTGAAAACATCGAAGAGGCTCTCCTTGTCTTCCTGCAGGTCGCGGTTGTACGCGAGGGGAAGAGATTTTAGCAAGGTGAGGATCGTGACGAGGCCTCCGACGGCTCTCCCGGCCTTCGCCCTGACGAGCTCTGGGATGTCCGGGTTCCTCTTCTGAGGCATCATGCTGGACCCGCCCGAGAGCCCCTCGGGGAGCCTTACGAACCTGAATTCCTGTGAAGACCAAATGACGAACTCCTCGCACATCGAGGACAGGTGTATGGCCAGCAGCGACAACGCGAACGCCGCCTCGGCGACGAAGTCGCGGTCCGAGACAGCGTCGAGGGAATTCTCGGTTATGCCCTTCATGCGGAGCATGTTCGCCGGAAGCATTCGGTCGACAGGGAACGCCGTGCCTGAGAGCGCACCGGCTCCCAACGGTGACACGTTGGTTCTGTCGTAGCAGTCGGACATTCTCTCGACGTCCCTCTGCAGCTTCCAGAAGTATGAGAGGAGATGATGCGAGAGGAGCACCGGCTGGCCGTGCTGCATGTGCGTGTATCCGGGCATGATGGCATCGCCCTGCCTGGCAGCCTTCGAAACGATGGCCTCCTGCAGATTGATGGCTTCCGCAACAACGTCCGCAAGCGCCTCTCGGACGTAGAGCCTCATGTCGAGTGCGACCTGGTCGTTCCTGGACCTTCCCGTGTGCAGCATCGCCCCCGCATCGCCGACCCTCTCGGTCAGCGCCTTCTCGATGTGCATGTGGAGGTCCTCCGCGGAAGGGTCGAACGTGAACTCGCCGGAGCGGATGTCGCTCGCGATCCCCCGTAGCCCCCGCGTGATGTCCTCGAGGTCCTGTCCGGATATCACGCCTGAGTCGGCAAGGGATCGAGCATGGGCTACGCTTCCAGCTATGTCATGTCGCCACAGCCTGCTGTCGAACGACACGGACGATGTGAAGCTGACGAACAGCTCACTTGCAGACGCCTTGGCTGCCCTCTTTGACCGCGAATTCATTCATCACACCATTTCCGTCCTTGGCCGCCCCAACCATCGCCGCAGCCTTCGAGGGCAACCCCCACACGTAGATGAAGCCCCGAGCCGCCGAGTGGTCGAACAGGTCTCCTTTGTCGTATGTCGAGAGGGAAGAGTCGTACAGCGAGTACGGGGACTCTCTTCCCACGACCACCGCGCTTCCCTTGAACAGCTTGATTCTGATGACTCCGGTCACGTTCTCCTGGGTCTTTTCCACGAACGCGCCCATCGCCTTGCGGAGCGGGGAGAACCACAGGCCGTCGTATATCGCGTTGGCGTAGTGAGGTTCCATGCCACGCTTGTAGTGTAGCAGGTCCTTCGGCATGACGAGGCTCTCGAGGTCCTGGTGCGCCTTCGTGATCACGACCGCCGCCGGCGCCTCGTAGATCTCCCTCGACTTGATGCCGACGAGCCTGTTCTCGATATGGTCGATTCTGCCGATACCGTGGCGGCCGGCGAGCTCGTTAAGCGACTCGATCAGGTCGAGGGGATCCATCGCGGTGCCGTCCAGGCTGACGGGCACGCCCTCGGAGAAGCCGATCTCGACATACTCGGGCGTTGCTGGCGACGACTCGTGGCCCGCCGTCCACCCGAATACCTCCTCCGGGGGCTCCACCCATGCGTCCTCGAGCGCGCCGCACTCTATCGCCCTGCTCCACAGGCTCTCGTCGATGCTGTACGGCGCATCTGACGTGACAGACGTCGGGACGCCGTGCTCTTCGGCGTATGCGATCTCCTCCTCGCGCGACATGTTCCATTCTCGGGTGGGCGCGAGTATGTCGATGTCGGGAGCGAGCGCCATGATCGCGACCTCGAACCTGACCTGATCGTTGCCCTTTCCCGTGCACCCGTGGGCGATGGTGTCGGCGCCAAGCCTGTGTGCCATCTCCACGAGCTTCTCCACAATCAGCGGCCTCGCGAGCGCCGTGCCCAAGGGGTAGTTGCCCTCGTACATCGCGTTCGCTTTGATGGCCGGTATGACGTAGTCCTTCACGAATTCCTTCTTCGCGCCTATGACCCAGGCTCTGGACGCGCCTATCACCTTGGCCCTCCTCATCGCAGCCTTGAGGTCGTCCGACTGACCGACATCTACGGTCACGGCGATGACCTCGCAGTCTTGATTCTCCTTCAACCAGTGTATGGCCACGGACGTATCCAGCCCGCCTGAGTAGGCGAGCAGGACCTTCTTATGCTCCTTCTCTTCGCGAGGGCCGTTCATCTATCTTCCTCTTGCCCCGACGGAGGCCAACGGGCGTATATGGTGGTGGTGACAGCGCCCAAACAGCTCCTCCGCAGGCTTGTCTGATTTCTGACAACATCCGGCCGCGCGCCACGCGAGAACTGCGCCTCTCGAACGCACCTGGATGGCACGTCCAGAGCCCATCATGCTTAAGTATGCGCAGAATGTTACTTCGTCGACTGGTAGGATCAATTGCCACGTATCGAAGAGAAGCTCTCCAGAGAAGGTGACGGCGTCGTCGTCGAGTCCGGTGACACGACCGGGTTCGTCAGGGTACGCCTTCCCCGGAGGAGGGACGGCGAGATGTTCGGGATAGCGGACCAGCTGCTCGGAGCGTCGAGGATACGCGTGATGTGCGCCGACGGAAAGCACAGGATGGGCAGGATACCGGGGAAAATCAAGAAGCGCATGTGGATCCGTGAGGGCGACTTGGTGATCGTGCAGCCGTGGGAATTCCAGGATGAGAAGGCGAACATACTGTACAGGTACACGAAGACCCAGGTGATGTACCTCAGCAGGAAGAAGATGATACCGAAGTCGATAGACATTTTCTGAGCGGATCGAGGGTGCATCGGCTTGCCACGCGATGGGCTGGGTTTTCGGGAGTTCGAACGAAGGCTTGAGCGCGAGCGCGACTCGTGGCGCTTCCGGAGGAAGGACGCCGACGACAGGAAGACCTACGACGGGGTCTTCGACAGGGACAACCTGTTGAGGATATACAAGCTGTTCTCCGACGGCGTCATCGACCAGGTGGACTTCCCCATATCCACAGGGAAGGAGGGCAACGTGTTCCGCGCAATCAGGTCCGACGGCACGTTCCTCGCACTCAAGATATACAGGACCTCCACCGCGACCTTCAAGGAGATGGCGAAGTACGTGCACGGCGACCCGCGGTTCAAGGGCGTGACGCGCAACAGGAGGAAGCTGATCTACACGTGGGCGTCGAAGGAGTTCCGCAACCTGCAGAGGCTTGAGGACGCGGGCGTCAGGGTTCCGAGTCCCGTCTCGTGCCACAAGAACCTGATAGTCATGGAGTACATCGGCACGGAATCGTCGCCTGCGCCGCTGATGCGCAGCGTGACTTTGGAGGACCCCGAGGCGATGGCCCGTAAGCTCCTCGACTACGTGCGCCGGGCGTATCAGAAGGCCGAGCTGGTGCACGGCGACCTGAGCGAGTTCAACGTCCTCATACACGAGGGCGAGCCGGTGATAATCGATGTCGGCCAGGCGGTGCTTCTCGGGCATCCGCTCGCGGAGGAGCTGCTCGTCAGGGATATGGGGAACATGGCAAGGTATTTCAGCAAGCACGGTGTCGGCATCGACGTCGATGCAGAGCTGAGGAGGATAAGGAAGAGATGACCCGTCAGTCCGTCAAGGTGCCGAAGGACCGCATAGGCGCGCTCATCGGAAAGGAAGGCGAGGTCAAGTCGAAGGTGGAGGAGCTGACGGGCGTTAAGATGACCGTGGACTCGCAGGAGGGGGACGTCGTTCTCGACTACTCGGGCGCCAGCGACCCGTCCATCGTGCTGTCCGTCATGGACTTCGTCGCCGCCGTGGGAAGGGGGTTCTCCCCCGAGAAGGCGCTCATGGTTCTGGACGACGATTGGTACCTCGAGGTCATCGACATACGCCACTACGTCGGCAAGAAGCCGAACCGAGTGGCGCGCATGCGCGCCCGCGTGATAGGTACGAAAGGCAAGACGCGGAAGCTGATCGAGGAGCTGACCGGGGCGTACTTAAGCGTCTACGGCAACACCGTGGCGATCATAGGCGACACGCTTCAGCTCGATATAGTCCGCAGGGCGTTGGACATGTTGCTGACGGGCAGCGAGCACGCCACCGTCTACAAGTTCCTCGAGAGCAAAAGGCCGGAAGTCAAGATAGATGGCATGGGTTTCTGAGCGCACGGCCGGGCAGCGTGGAGCCCAGCACGATTGAAATACCACGTACCTCATTATTCAACAGCCGATGACCGACGAGATATCCCAGCAGTTCAAGGCGGACGTCGCCGCAATCTCCACCGAGCCGCTGGAGGGCTCCTCGGACGAGAACCGCGTGAAGCGCCTCGTCGCGCAGGTGTTCCTCAGGCTGTGGACCCGGCTCGCGCTCGAGACGGGCAGAAGGCTGAGGATGAACCCCTCGCAGTTCGCTGTCGGAACCTACAAGGGCAAGATGAGCTGGGCCGTCAACGAAGGCTGCCTCGACGCCCTTCAGAGGGTCGAGCTCGGAGACGACAGGGGCAAGGGGTACATGTTAGTCGCGGAGGTCTACGAGTTCGATGACGAGATCAGGACCCGCATCTTCTTCTCGCTGCAGGAGGACGAGGTGAAGGGCGAGGCGGTGTATGTGAATTACCTCGTCGCCGACATGGGGGCGAAGGACTTCAGCCCGAAGGCCGTCGCGGATTCCATGCAGGCGGTGCTCCCTAAGTGGGCGGAGGCGCTGATGTCGGGCGATGACGGGCCGCTGGTGAGCCACGCGAAGGAACACTTCGAGTGCGTGGGCGTGTGACCGTCCGCGCAGGTCTGCGCGCCCCTCCCTCCGGTTAATCATAAATACCAGCTGCGCCTGAGATAGGCGACGACAGCCATGTCTGATAGGCTAGATGTCGCAGGGCAGGCGCTCGAGCGCACCCTGTGCAACCACTGCCTTGGACGACTTTTCGCCAAGGTCTCCACGGGCCTCGCCAACGAGCAGAGGGGAGCCGTTGTGAGGTTCGTGTCGCCGCGCCGCCAGGCCGTGCCCGAGCCGGCCGCCTGCCAGGTGTGCGGGGGTCTGTTCTCGGAGGTGGGCAAGTTCACCGAGTTGGTCGTGCGGTCGTCAAGCACCTTCGAACACGCCAACTTCCTGGTAGGCACTAAGATCGACGCGGACATAAGGGAGGCGGAGGAGCAGCTGTGGGCTGACTCGGGCGCCAGCGAGAGCGAGCCCATCAAGGGCGAGATGAATCGTCAGATAGGCAAGGCCGTGGAGGCTGCAACGGGCAAGCCAGTCGAGTTCAGGAATCCCGAGGCGGTGTTTCTCGTCGACACGATGTTCGATACCGTCGTGGCCAACATCGCCCCGCTGTTCGTCTACGGCAGGTATAGGAAATTCTCCAGGGAACTCCCTCAGACGCGGTGGCCCTGCCGCGAGTGCAGGGGCAAGGGGTGCCCGCGCTGCGGCGGCAGGGGCAAGATGTACGAGAACAGCGTCCAGGACATGGTCGGGCCGGCACTGCTGAGGCACGCCGAAGGCGAGGAGGAGTACTTCCACGGCATGGGCAGGGAGGACATCGATGCCCTCATGCTGGGCAACGGGAGGCCGTTCGTCGTCGAGGTCAGGAGGCCGAGAAGACGGTCGTTGGACCTCGCAGCGATTCAAGAGGAGATCAACTCGACTGCCGGCAACCTCGTGGAGGTCGAGGGCCTCCGGCCTTCCACGCGAGAGGAGGTCAGGGCGATAAAGAGCGCCTCCGCGCCGAAGACCTACAGGGTGAGCGTGCGATTCCAGGCGGATTTCGACCACAGAAAGCTTAATGACATAGTGCGTGTATTGGCCGAAAATCCTATAAGTCAGCACACCCCAAACAGGGTGGCTCACAGACGGGCACGTCTCGAGCGCGTCAGAAAGGTCCGGAACATAGAGGTCGGGAACGTGGACGGCAGGGAGGTCGTGTTCGTCGTCGAGGCTGACAGCGGGACGTACATCAAGGAACTGATGCACGGCGACGAGGGCCGCACGAGGCCGAGCATCGCCGAGATCGTCGGCGTGCCCTGTGATGTCACAGAGCTCGACGTGATATGGATCGGAGATGAGGGGGCGTGAAAGCTTGGCAAAGGCTTCGAAAGGAGGACGACGGCGGACAAGGAACGTCATGCAGAAGCGCGCGAGGGAGCGAGGGCTCTCCACGATAACGAGGGCGTTCCAGAAGTTCGACGTCGGCGAGACGGCGAGCGTTAGCCTCGACCCAAGCATACACAAGGGCCAGCCGCATATGCGTTTCCACGGACGGACTGGGGTGGTCGTGGGCACGCAGGGGGAGGCCTACATGCTCGAACTTCGGGACGGCGGGAAGAGCAAGCGCATTATCGTCAGGCCAGAGCACCTGAGGAAGGCGGCTTGAGATCGGGCTGGTGTTTCTATGGAAGACAAGAAGATGGCCACCTTGGCCGAAGTAAAGGAAGTCCTCCTCAAGAGGCAGGAGGCGCAGGAGCTCACCGCGGAGCAGAAGCTCGCCCTTGAGCACAGCCAGAAGTTCTCCAGGCTGGAGGCGAAGAAGGCCAGGAAGCTCATCAGGGAGCTGGGGGAGCTGGAGTTCCTAACGCAGCAGAACGCCGTCAAGATAGCGGACATAATGCCCACGCACGCGGACGACGTGAGGGTCATCTTCGCCAAGGAGCGGGCCAATCTAGAGAAGAAGGACGTCGAAAAGATACTTAGCGTAGTAGAGAAGTATCTCTGAGGACCCGGGGGGATTCTCGTTGGAGGACTATGCACGGATACTAGATTACCTGCCCCAGGGCTTGCCGGACGAGCGCAAGTTCAGACGCGAGTCCGTGGCCTACGCGCTCGGGGAGGCGCAGTTCAAGCTCTTCGAACTCGTCCCCAGGCCCGATGCTGGGCTCTCCGTGGGAGACAGGGTCTACATCGGCAAGGACCTGGACTTGAGGCAGGAGATCCTCCACGTCAAGCGCAGGATCGGGCATGACGAGCTGACCAACGCGGCCCAGAGCGAGCTGCCCTACGTCATCATGGAGATAATCAAGGCGAACGAGCCCAGGTTCGTGAAGTTCTTCAACGAGGCGCAGGCGATAACCACCCGCTTCCACATGCTCGAGCTGCTTCCGGGCCTGGGCAAGAAGACCATGTGGAGCATAATCGAGGAGCGCAAGAAGGGCCCGTTCAAGGACTTCGGGGACATCGGCAAGCGTGTGCCGATGTCGCACCAGGTCGACAAGCTCGTGGCGAAGCGTATAGAGGAGGAGCTGTCCAACCCGAACGAGAAGTACCGGCTCTTCGTGTCGAGATGAGGCCCTGTTTGGAGCGCGGGCCGGGATGAGGGCAGACGAGGTCAGGACGATACTCGAATCGCTGGGCAAGCGCCCGTCGAAGAGGCTGGGCCAGCATTTTCTGATCGACGAGCGCGTGCTCAACAGGCAGGTGGCGCTGGCGGAGCTATCGGAGGAGGATACCGTGCTGGAGATCGGCCCCGGGATAGGCAACCTCACGGAAGCGATCCTGGCGTCGGGGGCATCCGTCGTCGCCGTGGAGCGGGACGACGAGTTCTGCAGGTTCCTGAGAAGGCGGTTCGGCGAGCGGATAGCGCTGATCCAGGGCGACGCCGTCAGGGCATTCCTGCCCGAGTTCGACAAGGTGGTCGCGAACCTCCCGTACAAGATCTCCTCTCCTATGACCTTCAAGCTCCTCGACAAGGGCTTCAAGAGGGCGGTGGTCATGGTCCAGCGCGAGTTCGCGGAGCGCATGACGGCCGAACCCGGAACGTGCGACTACGGCCGGCTGTCGGTCGGGGTGTACTACAGGTCGACATGCGAGATAAGCGCGAAGGTGGGCAGGGGGAGCTTCTGGCCGCAGCCGGACGTCGACTCGTGCCTCGTGACCCTGTCGCCCCGAGAGCCGCCGTTCGCCGTCGCCGACGAGCGCACGTTCTTCGATGTGACGAAGGCGATATTCTCGCATCGGAGGAAGAAGATCATGAATGCGCTGGCTTCGGACCCCATCGCGAAGAGATGCGCGTCCGAGGCAGCATCGGCCGCCTTCGCGGAGCTGCCGAACGCCGACAAGAGGGCGGAAGAGCTGTCGCCGGAGGAAATCGGCGAGCTGTCAGACGCCTTCCTGGAGCTCACGCGGTCTCCGAGAAGAACCGGCTGACTATGGCGTCGACGATCTTCCCGGGGCCGTCGGCAAGCACGTCGCATACGGGCACACCGTACCTCTCCTCGTACTCGGAGGCTATGCGGACCACCTCATCCCTGGTTAGCCCCTCGGGGTTCAGGGTTATCGCGATCACGTCGCAGCCGGCGCAGGCGCGGACCAGTTCCGTCTCGCGCCCGATGGTGCTCATCGGCAGATGCGGCACGTCGTCCGTGTAGCTCCTGTACTTCCTCCCCGGCGCGTGCTGCAGAACCACCGCCTGTGGCTCGGAGGCGCTCACTATGGCTCTCGAGCCGGTGACATAGGCGGGGTGGCTAAGCGCGCCCTGACCCTCGATAATGATCGCCCTGGGGTTCTCCTCGCGATACGCGGTCACGATGGCGTGCTCGAGCTCTCCGACGACGTAATCGCCGCGTATGGCATCCAGTGGTATGCCATACCTGGACCCCTGCATCAGCCCGGTCTGCCCCGTCGCGATGAAGGAAGTGAGTATGCCCCTCTCGTTCAGTGCCTTCGACAGTACGATCGCCGTGGTCCGCTTGCCGATGGCGGCGTCCGTCCCGAGAACTGGTATCCTGACGCAGTCGAGCTTCCCGACCAGGTTCCTGTACTTGTGTAGCTCCTTCAGCGGAGGCTCCTTCCTGATGTCCTACAGCTCGACGCCATGCCTGCTCGCCAAGGCCGAGAGCTCCTCGTCGTCGGCGAGCCACTCGTGCAGGCCTGAGAGTATGCTCACGCCGCCCTCGATGGCATCCCTGACGGGCTGCCTGAACTCGTCGGGCAGCAGCCCTCCTATCGTCGCTATGCCGATGATCATGAAGTCGGGGACGGCATCGAGGTTTGACAGCGCGTTCTTGACGGACGCGAAGACAGGTATGCCGTTCTCCCTGCCGTCCAGGACCGCGCCTGCGTCCTCGCCGGCCTTCTCGCTGTCGACTATGCCCACGATTCGGAAGCGCAGCGAGTGTCGGACGAGGCCGGCGGCCGTCTTGCCGTCCGGCGCGCCGAAGCCGCCCTCGCAAAGGACGATGGCAGTTTCCATGGCTGCGGGCAAGGCGCTGCCCGTATAAATCCCTTGACCTGAGACCCCGCCGCGACGCGCAACCGGAGCCGTCGCCGCCGTGCGTTGGCACCGTGCAGTTTTTCTACGTATACCGGCATTGGACAGGCGGGGGAGGCGGATGCTCGTAGGCATAGTCGGAAAGCCGAACGTCGGCAAGTCGACGTTCTTCTCGGCGCTGACGATGGCGTCTGCGGACATAGCGTCGTATCCGTTCACGACCATAGACGCCAACAGAGGCGTCGGCTACGTCCGCGGCCCCTGCCCGCACGCATCTCTTGGGACCGAGTGCACCCCGAACAACTCGCTGTGCATCGGCGGCACGCGTTTCGTGCCGATAGAGCTCCTCGATGTCGCTGGCCTCGTTCCGGACGCGCACTCGGGCAAGGGCCTCGGGAACAAGTTCCTGGACGACCTCCGGCAGGCTCACGCCTTCATCCACGTAGTCGACGCGAGCGGAGGGACGGACTTCGAGGGCAACCCCGTCGGCCTGGGCTCCCACGATCCGTCGATGGACGTCAACTTCCTGGAGCAGGAGATATCTCACTGGATATTCGGCATCCTCGGGAAGGACTTCTCCAAGATCGCCCGGCAGTCGAAGCTCGCGGGCAAGAAGTTCGAGAGGCTCATGCAGGAGAAGCTCACGGGGCTCGCCATCACCGAGGCACAGATACTCTCCGCGATGAGGGAATCGGGTAACGACCAGGATGCCTCCCTCTGGCGGGATGAGGACCTGCTGGGGTTCTGCAGGGCCCTCCAGAAGATAAGCAAGCCGATGATAGTCGCCGCCAACAAGGCGGACATCGCCCCTCCCGAGAACATGGACAAGCTGGAGGCAACCGGATATCCGATCGTGCCGACGAGCGCCGAGTACGAACTCGCCCTGAGGAGGGCGGCGAAGGCGGGGCTGATATCCTACACGCCCGGCTCAGACAGGTTCGAGGTCGCGGACCGGTCGAAGCTCAACGCCTCGCAGCTGCAGGCGCTGGACACGATGGCCGAATGGCTGAAGGGGGCCGGAGGTACCGGCGTCCAGTCCATACTGGAGAAGATAGTGTTCGAGATACTGAACCTGATAATCGTATATCCGGTGGAGGACGAGACCAAGTGGGTTGACAAGAAGGGCAAGGTGTTGCCAGACGCCTATCTGATGCCCCGGGGGAGCAGCGCCAAGGACCTCGCGTTCAAGGTGCACACGGACCTGGGTGATAACTTTATTAGGGCGATTGACGGAAGGACCCACATGACGGTCGGTCAGGACCACGTGCTCAAGGAGAATGACGTGGTCAAGATCGTCGCGAGAGCCTGATACCGATGGAGCACTGGGACGTTCGGCTCATAGGCATCACCTCGTACCCGAAGTACGAGGACTTCACCGGCGAGCTGGAGATGCAGCTGTTCGGCAAGACCCGCGACGGCGTTTCCCTCGTGGCCAAGTATCGCGGTTTCGAGCCGTATTTCTACGTCGTCGAGCCTTCGGACGAGGTGGTCGCCGTCCTCGAGGCGGACTCGAAGCGGGTGAGGAGGACAGAGCCTTGCGAGTTGCTGTACGAGGGGGAGAAGAGGCGCTGCGGTCGGATAGTCGTGACTCACCCCGGCCTAGTGCCGAGCATACGGAGGGACCTGATGGACTCGGTCCCTGCTATACTCGCGGCGGACATACCCTTCCACTTCAGGTTCGCGTACGACCTCGACATAGGAGCCTGCGTGAGGATACACGGTCGTGCGGTGGTGGACGAAGGGTTCTCCACCGACGTCGTCGTCGAGGCGGACAGGTTCGAGGACATTCCACCGTTCCGCCCGGACCTGAAGATACTCAGCTTCGACATAGAGACAAGCCTCAAGGAGCCGAAGATATTCACGATATGCTGCGTCGTCAAGGAGGGGGACGACTTCAGGACTGAGAGGTTCCACGGCGACGAGCGCGGCATAATCGAGGGCTTCTCGAAATACCTGAGGGACACGGACCCCGACGTCATAACCGGCTACAACATCGACGGCTTCGACATACCCCAGATAGAGCAGAGGGCCGAGGCGCTGGGCATGGGGCCGCTCAGATGGTCGAGGTCCGGGTCCGAGATAGACCCCTACAATCGCTTCTGGAGGGCTCAAGGCAGGGTCATCATAGACGCCTGGTGGGCAGTCAAGAGGGTGCTCAAGCCGAAGCAGGAGACGCTCAACGCCGTCTCCAAGCAGCTGCTCGGAGAGGAGAAGAACGACGTCGACCCGAAGAAGATGGACGAGGAGTGGGAGAGCGACCCCGAGCGGGTCATGGAGTACTGCACGCAGGATGCGCACCTCGCCCTGCGGGTGCTCGAGAAGGTGGCGATACTGAACCGCAGCATGGACCTTGCCGCCGTCTCCAGGCTGCCGCTGGACGACGTCGTGAGCGGGACCACTTCGCAGCTGATAGACTCGATACTGATACGCGAGGCGGACAGGCACGGTGTCGCCGTGCCGATGACCTCGCGGTCCGGGAGCGGCTCCAAGCCGATCGAGGGCGGCTACGTGCACGACATGGAGCCTGGGCTGTACCACTGGGTGCTGACGCTCGACTTCAGGAGCATGTACCCGAGCCTGATCATCGCGAACAACATCTGCTTCACGACGATGTCGCCCGAGGGCACGATCGCATCTCCCACGGGCACCAGGTTCCTGTCGGGGGAGCAGCGCGAGGGCCTCCTTCCGAGCATTCTCGTGTCGCTCATGAAGGAGCGGGCGGAGACCAAGAAGGCCATGAGGGACGCTGCGACGGCCGACGAGAGGGACTACTACAACGGCCTCCAGGAGGCGATCAAGATACTGATGAACTCGTTCTACGGCGTGCTCGCTTCGTCGTTCTACCGGTTCACCGACCCCAAGATAGGCGCCAGCATCACGGCCTTCGCGCGCGAGGCGACGAAGGACCTCATACGCAAGCTGGAGGGGGAGGGGCTGAAGGTGATATACTCAGACACGGACTCGGTGTTCTTCCTCTCGCCCCACGAGAACCTCGAGAGCACGGTGAGGCTGGGCAAGGAGACCGCCGAGCGCTTCTCACGCGGGGGCATGGTGCTCGAGTTCGAGAAGGTGATGGAGCCGTTCTTCTCCCACGGCGCGAAGAAGCGCTACGTGGGCAGGATGATATGGCCGAAGGAGGAGCTGATCGTGCGCGGCTACGAGATGCGGCGTACGGACTCGTTCGACCTGCAGAGCGAGGCGCTCCAAGGCGTGTTCGAGCGCGTGCTCGCGGACGACATGCAAGGCGCCATTTCGTTCACGAGGTCGATAATAGACGACCTTGTGGCGGGAAAGGTGGACCCCTCGCGGCTCGTGATATCGAGGTCCGTCAAGGAGGAGAGCCAGTACAAGGCGAGCGACCGCATGGTGAACGTGCGCGTGGCGAGGATGCTCAAGGAGATGGGGTACGAGGTGATGCCCGGCATGAAGGTCTCCTGGGTCGTGACGAACGGCAGGGCCTCACCGAACGAGGTGGAGCCGTGGATCGAGGGCAGGGAGTTCACGTCGAAGCCGGACTACAACTACTACGCGACGCGGATCGCCGCGACGGTCTCGAGGGTGACTGACTCGCTGGGGTGGGACTCGAAGTCACTCCTGACTGGCACCCAGCAGCAGACGCTGACGAGCCGGGACTTCTCGAGGAAGCGCGAAGGGGGCAAGGTCGTCGCGAAGCCGAAGCGTACGGACAGCGAGCTCAGCCTGGACGACTTCATGTGACCCAGACGGCGTCCTCCTGCCATCGCTCTCTGCGCGCCGCCGCGAGCACGGCAAACCTGTTCGTCATAATCGATTAAGCGGAATGCGGCGTAGGGTGTCTGGGGGCTTGATGCTTGGCCAGAGGCGTGAACGATGACACCGCTGCCCTATCAGAGATCGGCGAGATCGTACGCGACCGGAGACCGGCAGAAGTGCATCTGACCGCGCCCATACGCCCGCCGTCGAAGCGGTCCGTGCAGCCGCCCATGAGGTCGGCCGTCGACATGGCGTTGAGCCTCATCCCAGGGGCCGTCGATTTCACATACCCAGAGGCGGTCGACATGCCCTATTCGGGGGGGGCGCAGTGCGGCACCTGCTGGACATATCCGGCACGCGCCCCCTCAGGCAGGACCAGGCGACCGCCATACTCGTCACGGCTGGGCGTACGGACGACGAGGCCGTCGATACGCTCGATGCGCTCGTCAGCTCCTCAGCCCTCGTTCTGCTGCGCAGGAACGGCGAGGTCTATTATGTGAGGGGTCGAGCGGACGCCGTTGACGCACAACACGTTTAAATAGCTCGGTCCTTTTTGCCACACTCACAGCGACGAGACCAGCCTGGTCTCGTAAGGGGATGTGCGCCCCGGGCGTGAACCCATGAACGGCTGGACGTGATTTGATATGGCAGACGAGGCAGACAGGGCTCCCGAGAAGGCGGAGCGTGAGGCGTCTCCCGAAGCGCCGACAAGCGCTGAAGGAGAGGATGCCCGAAAGGGCGGTTCGAGGAGCATGTACCACTACGTCGGGGAGGCCTGGAAAGACCCCTCTAGCGACGACATGAAGGCCGTAATGTGGCAGCGGCTCGTCGACTGGCGAAAGGAGGGCAGCTTCGTGAGAGTCGACAAGCCGACGCGCCTGGATAGGGCGCGCGCGCTCGGCTACCGTGCCAAGCAGGGGATAGTGGTAGTGAGGGCGCGAGTGCGCAAAGGCGGCCTGCGAAAACACCGCATCCGAAAGGGCAGGAGGCCCAAGAGGAAGGGTATCCTGAAGATAACGATGAAGAAGAACATCCAGAGGATCGCCGAGGAGAGGACGTCGAAGCGATATCCGAACCTCGAGGTGCTGGCATCATACTGGGTGGGGGAGGATGGCAAGCACAAGTGGTACGAGGTCATCCTTGTCGACCCGAACCATCCTGTCATCAAGGCCGACCCGAAGTTGAACTGGATGTGCACGGGGAAGCACTTCCACCGCGCGGAGAGGGGTCTGACACCCGCCGGCAAGAAGGGCCGGGGGCTCGTGCGCACACGAGGCAGAGGAGCGGAGAAGGTCAGGCCGAGCCTGAAATCCCAGAACCGAAAGGGCACCTAGGCCCGCTCTATCCTGTCCCTGAGGGCGGCCAGCTCGTCATCGTCCATGCCCATCAGCGGGTGGAATACGGGCAACGGGCCTGTTGGCAGGCTCCCGCGGCTCAGGTCGTCAATGCGCCAGTCAAGCGATATGGCGGAGCACCTCTCCCGTCTGGCCAGCGAGAACAGATCGTCCTCGCGTCTCACCGCCTTGAATTCCGGGTCCCATTTCTCGAGCGCCCGGGCGTCGCTGTCATTGTCGCAGGCCGTCACGACCGTGCATCCGCGTTTCATCATAAGCCAGGATGCGACCGTGCCTGCCGGCGAGGAGACCGAAGAGAGCACCTTGCCCTGGGTCGCCCTCGGCATGCCTCCCGGGCCAGGCAGGGTCGAGCTGAACAGGTAGGCGTCCTTCCCTCTTACCTCAACAGACAGCTCGATGTCGGGGTCGTCGAGGTCCACTCCCACGCCACGCGAGCTGTTGGCCGAAAGCACCGCCTCGCCCGCCCTCTCACACACGTCCAGGCTGGAATAGGGATGGCTGCCTGTCCTCCTCGCCCGGATCGCGAATGTGGCTCCCCGGAAGAGCAGCGGCTTCGCGAACTCCGTGACGCTTCCGACGAGGTCGTCCAGGTCGCTCGTGACCTTGGTGGCGGGGCTGAAAGAGACGACGCCGAAGGTCCTGGAGAGAAGCTCGCAGCTGCGACGCCAGTCGTCCGACTCCACGAACAGCCTGCCCCTCTCGCGTTCAATTAAGCACTGAAGGCGCACCCTCATGTGGCGGAGCTTGATGTCCGCCTCGAGGGCGCCCTCGAACCTGCGCCGCACGCGTTCGCTCTTGAGACCCACCTCGCCGTATCGCACGAGCAGCGTCGGCATATTCGGAGCGATGTCAGTCGCCTTGGATAAACCTTTCATACCGGCTCGCGCATTAGACGGAAAGCCTAAACTATTGTTAGAGCATTCGGAAGAATTGGGGAGAGAGAGGGGTAAATTGAAGGCTGAACGAAAACGAAAGGTTTCTTTGAAAAGAGTCGTGGAACCTCCGGGACCGAAGGCGAAGGCGGTTGTGAAGCGAGATAAGCTCGTGCTGTCGCCGTACAACAGGCCGTTCTACTATCCGTTCGTGGTGGAGAAGGGCCGCGGCTGCGTCATCGAGGACGTAGACGGGAACGAGTACATCGACTTCAACAGCGGCCTCGGAGCGATGAACGTGGGCCACTGCCATCCGGAGGTCGTGAAGGCGGTAGCCGCCCAGGCCAAGCGCCTGCAGCACTATTCCTACACAGACTTCTACTACCGCTACGCTGTGGAGCTGGCCGAGAAGCTGAACGAGATAACGCCCGGGAAATTCAGGAAGAAGGTCTTCTTCAGCGGCAGCGGCGCCGAGAGCATCGAGGCGTTCGCGAAGGTGACGAGATGGCACAGCAGACGGCCTTTGTTCCTGGCATATACGGGTGCGTTCCACGGAAGGAGCATGGGAGCGCTGAGCTTCACCGCGAGCTCGACAGTCCAGAAGGCAAGGTACTTCCCGACGATGCCGGGTGTGACGCACGTCCCCTACGCCTACTGCTACAGGTGTCCGTACAAGATGAAGTTCCCGGACTGCGACTACTGGTGCGTGGACTTCATAGAGGACTTCGTCCTAAGCAAGCACGTGCCCCCGGAAGAGGTGGCCGCCTCGCTGATCGAGCCGATCCAGGGCGAGGGCGGGTACGTCGTGCCGCCAAAGGACTACCACAGACGCCTGAAGAAGCTGTACGACAAGTACGGCATCATATACGCCGTGGACGAAGTCCAGTCGGGAATGGGCAGGACGGGCAAGTGGTGGGCAATCGAGAACTTCGGCGTCGTGCCGGACATCATCTGCTCGTCGAAGGCGCTCGGCGGAGGCATGTCGCTCGGCGCGACGATAGGACGCGCGGACATATTCGACTGGGAGGCGGGCTCGCACTGCACGACCCTCGGGGGCACGCCTGTCGCTTGCCAGTCGTCGCTGGCGACCATCCGCGTCATGGAGAAGGAGAAGCTGCGCCGGAACGCCGCGAGGATGGGCGAGCGCGCGATGAAGCGGATGCGCGAGCTGCAGCGGAGATCGAAGATAATAGGCGATGTCCGCGGCATCGGTCTCATGATCGGAGTGGAGATCGTCAAGGACAAGAGGACGAAGGAGCCAGGAGGGGATCTCGTGTCAGATATCATCGAGAGGGCCTGGAGGAAGGGCGTGGTCGCGATCGGGGCTGGCGCGTGCTCGTTCAGGATAGCGCCTCCTCTGTGCATATCGGGCGAGGAGCTCGACACAGGCCTGGACTTCCTCGAGCAGTCGGTGAAGGAGGTCGAGAAGGGGCTGAGATGACTTCCGGACGCGCCGGGGAGCCGTCGCGAACGCTTTCAGCCGTCTCAATGTCATTTGCAACCGAAGGGAGATGATCTGTTTGGCGAAGACGAAGTCGTACAAGTTGAAGGGTCCGAAGATCGTCGTGGAGCCGCCGGGCCCGAAATCGAAGGCGGCGATGAGGCGAAAGGAGAAGTACATCACCGACGGCGTTAAGATAGGCCTTCCTGCCGAGCTGGACGTGGCCGAGGGGCCGTTCATGCGGGACGTGGACGGCAACGTCTACCTCGATTTCACCGTCGGCATAGGCGTGCACAACTGCGGCCACAGACATCCGGAGATGGTCGAGGCGTGCAAGGACCAGCTGGACGAGTTCATACACATCTGCTTCATGGTGTCCATGTACGAATCGTACCTGAAGCTCGCCCAGGAGATGTCGAAGATATGTCCGGGCAAGATGACGAAGAGCATCTTCCTGAACAGCGGATCGGAGGCGATAGAGAACGCCGTGAAGATCGCGCGGTCTTACACCAAGAAGCCCTGGCTGATGTCGTACAAGACGGCCTTCCACGGGAGGACCATCCTCGACATATCGCTGACAGGCAAGGAGAAGCCGTACAGGGAGGGCTTCGGGCCGCTGCTGCCCAATATACGGCACCTGGACTTCGCCTACTGCTACAGGTGCCCACTCGAGCTCGAGTACCCGTCGTGCGGGCTCGCGTGCGCGGACACGATCCGCACCATCGCCCAGACGCCCCCGTTGGAGGGCAACGTGGCCTGCCTGGTGGCTGAGCCGATTCAGGGCGAGGGGGGCTTCATCAACCCGCCGCCCGGCTACTGGGAGAAGGTGGGCAAGATATGCAAGGACAACGGCATCCTGCTGATAGACGACGAGGTCCAGACGGGCTTCGGCCGCACGGGCAAGATGTTCGGCATACAGAACTGGAAGTGCGAGCCTGACATGCTCATCTCCGGCAAGGGTCTGTCCCTGGGCATGCCCCTTGGAGGAGTCACGGGCAAGGAGGAGATAATGTCCGCCCCCGGGCCGGCCAGCCTGGGAGGAACGTTCGGAGGGAACCCCGTCTGCTGCGCAGGGGCCCTCGCCTCGATAAGGCTCACCAAGAAGACGCTGCCCAACACGAAGATGATCCACAGGGTTGAGAAGAAACGCCTGAACGAGTGGAAGGAGCGGTTCGAGGTCGTCGGCGACGCGCGCGGTGTGGGTGCTATGATGGGCATGGAGCTCGTCAAGGACAAGCGGTCGAAGGAGCCCGTTCCCGAGCTGGCGAGGAGCATACAGCTCGCCTGCTTCAGGAAGGGGCTGTACATACTCACCGCCGGCCAGTTCAACAACGTCATAAGGCTCCACCCGCCGCTGACAATCGGCGAGCCGCTGCTCACCAAGGGCCTGGACATACTCGAGGAGTGCGTGGTGCAGGAGACGAAGAAGGCAGGCCTGCAGTGAGGCGTCCGGAAACCCCTTCCCGCCTTTCCTCCGCGGAGAGATGCTCGACGGCGGCACCGCCTTCGCGCGTCCCTCCCGCCAGCTTTCGAAGGCGTCCGGGGCGCGACGCCTTCCAGAATTTAATCGTGGAGTCGATATCTAACTCCAAGCGTCCGTCAGGCGTCGCCCAAACCTATATACCGACGAAGAACATTCTGGCCAAATGAAGCCGCAATCACTGGTACATTGGCGAATTTGGGGCCTGAAAGCTGCAAAACAATCGAAGGATGCCGCGCTTTGGCGCCCAGGACGACAGATGTCCCGGGCGGACGCGAGGGGGAGGCGAGCGCTCGAGACCGGACCGTTCTCTGCGGCGTCCGCGGATCAGGATTTGCTTTCGGGCCGGACTCAAAACGCCGTGCCGTGATGTGATTGTGGCATCGCTCGCATGGTGAGGATAGGAGACAGGAGAGTATGGCTCTACTAGCTGAAGTGCAGAAGGACTACGGAAGACTCAAGAACTTCGTGAACGGCGAATGGGTCGAATCGACATCGTCCAAGGACATCGACATCGAGAACCCCGCGACCGGGGACATCATCGGCAAGTGCCCGGCCTCGACGGCGGACGAAACGAAGGCGGCCATCGAAGCCGCCCAGGAGGCGTGGATGGCCTGGAGGGAGACTCCCCCGATCACCCGTGCCAGAGTATTCTTCCGCCTGAAGGACCTTCTCGAACAGGAGTTCGAGAACATCGCCAGGATAATGGTGCAGGAGCAGGGCAAGACGATCGACGAGGCAAGGGGAGAGACCCGGAGGACGATCGAGAACGTCGAGGTGGCCGCTGGCATACCGTCGCTCATGATGGGCTACGGCCTCGAGGACGGCGCGGCCTCCGGCATAGACGAGGACGCGGTCATCACGCCTCTGGGCGTGTTCGGCGCGATCTGCCCGTTCAACTTCCCAGCGATGATACCGTACTGGTTCTGGCCGTACGCCGTCGCGTCAGGCAACACGTACATCATCAAATCGTCCAGCCAGGTACCCATCACGCAGTACTACCTCTTCAAGGCGATCGAGAAGGCGGGATTCCCGCCGGGCGTGATCAACCTGGTGAACGGCAGCCGCGAGGTGTCGGACATGATGCTCGATCACCCGGACATGAAGGGCATATCCTTCGTGGGGTCGACGCCTGTGGCGAGGTACATCTACAAGAAGTGCGGCGAGAACGGCAAGCGCGTCCAGGCCCAGGGCGGAGCGAAGAACTCGCTCGTCGTGATGCCGGACGCGAATCTCGCGAGGACCGTGCCGAACATGCTCGCATCGTTCTTCGGCTGTGCGGGACAGCGCTGTCTGGCAGGCGCGAACCTCGTCGGCGTGGGCGAGATCAGTGACGAACTCATCGGGAAGTTCGCCGACGCCTCCAAGAGGATCAAGATGGGCTACGGTCTGGAAGAGAGCATCAACATGGGGCCGGTCGTGTCCGCGAAGGCCAAGAAGAAGATACTGGAGTACATCGACGGTGCGGAGGCGGACGGCGCCAAGATACTCCTCGACGGCAGGAACGCGAAGGTGCAGGGATACGAGAAGGGACATTTCGTCGGGCCGACGGTGATAGACGGCGTGACGCCGGACATGAAGGTCGCCCAGGACGAGATATTCGGTCCCGTCGTGTCGTACCTGCGCATGGAAACGCTCGACGACGCCATCGACTTCATACACAAGAGCCCGTTCGGCAACGCGGCGTCGATATACACCCAGAGCGGCAGGCACGCGCGCGACTTCAGGTACAAGACACAGTGCGGCAACATCGGCGTGAACATCGGCATCGTCGCCGCGATGGCGTACTTCCCTTTCGCAGGGTACAAGGACTCCTTCTTCGGAGACCTCCACGGCCAGGGTCGCGACGCCATCTCGTTCTTCACGGACAGGAAGGTAGTGATCACCAGGTGGTTCTGATGGTCGAGTGCGAGTTTCCCGAATGCACCACGTTCGGTTCCGTCATACGGTTCGCGCTCGAGCTTGAGAAGGGAGCAGCAGCGGTGTACCAGGAACTTGCGGACAACCCGGGCCTGTCGCAGGCCGCCGAGTCCTTCAGGGTGCTGTCGGCGGCGCACAAGAAGCGCGAGGAGCTGCTGGAGCACACGCGCAGGGAGAAGCTCAACGAGATGATACTCGAGCCCATACACGAGATCGACAGTTCGGAGTACATCATCGAGACGAAGGTGCCCGAGGGCGTCGACCTGAAGGGTGCCGCGGAGTTCGCTTCTGACATCGAGGCCAAGTCCGCGAGGTTCTACTCGGACTCGTCGAAGGTGGCGCAGTCGCTGCTGGCCGAGGCCGCCCGCATACTCGACCGCATGGGCAAGGAGAACCAGGCGAACAAGGAGAAGCTGGAAGCGCTGTAGCCGCAAGGCCGTGTGCAGAGAGGGCGGCGGACGCCCGCCGCTCCGGCCTCACTCCCTGAGAACAGTTCGGGGTAGAGCTTTCTCGAGACGACCGCTCCCAGCGCTATCAGCAGCACGGGTACGACGAACACGCCCCAGTCTGGGCTCTGCGAGGTCTCCAGTATCAGGTTCGACAGGTAGATCCCGCCCTGATGGAACGGTGACAGCAGGGCATGGGATAGAACATAGGCCGGACCCGGGTTAGCTTGGCCCATCCGTAGAGCCAGTCGATGTACTTGTCGAACGGCATTCTCCGGTACGGCCCCAGATGTTCGATGTATGCGATAGTCATCGGCTTGCGCTTCTCGACCCTCACCTTGCTCATGCGCCTCCCCTCATCATATCGTCTATGGGGCAGGACTCAATTAATGCGTTGCGAGCGGTGAAGGGTCCGCGAGCGCGAGACCTACACTGGTAGACCGAGACGCTTGAGGGACTCCTCCTCGGGCACACCATCCCTGGACCAGCCCCAGAGGGCGTAGTACGCCTCGAGCTCGGCCATGAAGTCCTCGCGGCTGACCACGGCTCCCTTGGAGGGCCCGTCGTGTATCGGCGTGTCGAAGAGCCTGTCAGGGAGCGTGTCGTCCTCCTTTGAGAACCCCTCCCTCAGGTTGAACATGCGCTCGAGTGTCCAGACCCTCTCGCCAACCTCTTTGAGCCCGTCTGCCGTGTACTCCCTGCCCGTTGCCGCGTTCACCAGCATGACCATGTTCTCCCAGGAGTTGCCGAAGGCGTTCCGGGCGCCGAACTTGCAGAGGACCATGCAGTCGAGGACGGTGAACAGCTCCTGGAGCTCCTTGAGCGTCGAGGCCTTGCCCTTCACCGTGAAGCGGTCGAGCGTTCCCTGGAAGAGCTCGGGGACGTACATCGTCGCGCGCAGGTGACACGCCCCCCTGGTCGAAGTGGCGAACGCCAGCGACATGCCCTGTATGCCTCTCGGATCGTATCCTGGGAACTCCATGCCCTTCACGTTCATAGCGCACTTCTCCGCCTCCTCTCCGAACCGTGCGGCGAGGCGCTTTGACCCCTCGGCTATCATCGCGCCGAATCCCTCGACCTTTCCCGTCATCTCGACGAGCTTCACCATCGACCCGTGGTCTCCCCAGGCCAGCTTCAGCCCGCCCGTGTCCTTCTCGGATATGATGCCCGTGTCGAACATGTCGACTGCGCAAGCGATCGTGTCCGCGCACGATATCGTGTCGATACCGTACCGGTTGCATAGGTCGTTCGCCATGATGATCGATTCGAGGTTCGAGTTGTCGAGATTGGCGCCGAACATCGCGAGTGTCTCGTACTCGGGCCCCTCCGTCTCAACCTGATAGTCCTTCTCCGCTCTCGTGGCGTTCCCGCAGTGCAGCGGACACCTGGCACAGGCCATGTTCTTGACGAAGTGATTGTCGATCAGCGCGTCCCCGCCGATCTTGTCGAAGTCCGGGAAGTAGCCGGTTCTGAGGTTCCTCGTCGGTATTGCCCCGGCTTTGCCAGTTATGCCGACGACCATGGACGTGCCGTATTTGGCGAAGGCGGCGGACTTCTCCTTCACCGTTCTGGCCGCCTCCTTGAACGAGTCCTTCAGCCTGTCCGGGTACGCCTGCGCGACGTCCTTCGTTCCGTGCACGACGACGGCCTTAAGGTTCTTCGATCCCATGACGGCCCCGGCGCCCCCTCTGCCAGCCGCCCTGTGACGGTCGTTCATTATCGCGGCTACGGGTGCGAGCTTCTCCCCCGCAGGCCCTATCACCGCGGCCTTGGCCTTCGCGTGCCTCTCCTCGAGGGCGTCGATTGTCTCGAACACGTCCTTACCCCAGAGGTCGGAAGCGCTCTTCAGGTCGGGGCCGTCGTCCGTCAGCAGGAGGTAGACCGGCTCTGGCGCGCGCCCGAGGAACACGATCCCATCGTATCCCGTCTTCCTAAGCATGGGTCCCCAGTGTCCCCCGGAGTGCGCGGACAGAATCGTGCCTGTCAGCGGGGACTTCGTCGTGACGTTGTAGAATGCGGTGAATGAGCCGTATGTGCCCGTGTATGGTCCCGAGACGAAGATCAGTCTGTTCTCCGGGTCGAGGGGATCCACGCCCTTTCTGTTCTCGTCGTACAGTATCTTAGCACCGAGGCCTCTGCCCCCTAGGAATGCGGCCGAAACCTCCTCGGGGACTTCCTGGTCCGCGAACTCGCCCGTGGTCAGATTTGCTCTCAGCAACTTCATGCGAAACCTCTTCCCAGAACCGAATCGAACGAATTGTCGCAGGATATAAAAGCGTTTGGGGCGCGTGGCATCTGAACGCCGACCGTTCGCAATTCTTCCGTTCAGAGCGGGCTGTGTTCGAACGACTGTAGAATCATACCCATTTAATATCACGCTCATGATTCCGACGGTTCGTGGCATTCGGAGTTGGGATCGAGTCCCTCGCAATCGTCGCAGTCATGGTCGGGCTGGTCGGGTTCTTCTACTCGAACCTGGGCCTCGGGGGAGGACAGCTCTACGTCCCCATAATGGACCTGTTCTTCGTGAGCCTGGTGATGAAGGAGATAGTGCCGTTGTCGCTCTGCTTCGCCTTCGTCACAATGGCTAGCGCCACCTACAGCCACAGCAGGAAGGGGCTCGTCGATTTCAGGCTTGGACTGTTGCTCGCGTTGGGCGGCATCGTCGGGGTCGTCATCGGCGTGCTCTTCACCACAACGGTCGACGAGCGCATGGTCAAGATAGCCTTCGCGGCCCTGCTGCTGATCGTGGCCACCAAGATGATGCACGACATGTATCGCACGAAGAGGGAAGAGGGGCCTTCCGTGGCCACGTCGAGCCGGACGAGAAGGGCCGCAGGCATCGGAGTGAGCGTGCTGACGGGGTTCCTGGTCGGCAGCTTCGGGATAGGTGGCGGCGTCATCAGCGTTCCGCTAATCATGTACGTGTTCAGGTTCGAGACGCGGAAGGCCATAGGCACATCGGCGTTGGTCGGCGCTCTACTGACGCCGGCGGCATTCGCGGCGTATGCTGTGACGGAGAACGTGACGATACACTATGACCTCGCCCTGGTGCTCACGCCGATCATATTCGTCATGGCGCTCGTCGGGTCGACCTGGGGCCTCGCGAAGCTGAAGACCAGGGCCGTGAGGACGATATTCACGGGCGGCGTCTACCTCGCGGCTTCGGAGATGGTCTACAGCCTGCTGACGCAATGACCGGGAAGCCGTCAGAGGACAACGGTCTCGTACTGCTTTGGGAGCACGACCTTCCTCTCTCCGCCGAAGGTGTCCTCGAACCACTTCGGGTTCTCGGTATGCACCGGTACCAGCACGTCGGGGTCGACCTCTCGGACTATCTTGGCGAGCTCCTCGGGGCTCGCGTGGCCGGAGGCGTGGAGCGGCCCGTCCTCGGAAGCGAACGAAGGCCGTCCGTCTGCATCTATCTCGAAGCCGTGTGACTCGATGGCGAACCGTTTCAGCCATTCTCCCAGGCGCCTGAAGTCGATCTCCTGCTCCTCATTGTGCGCCTCGCTCGACGAGTATATGTAGTGTCCGCCGCCGGGCCTGATGTCTATCAGGTGCTTCATGTCGAAGAAGCTGAACGACAGCAGGTAGTCGCCCGGTGATCGAACGACTTCCGACGGCGTAACGAGGGAGTCCGCGTACCTATGCTCCACGATCCACTCCTCGTATCTGTCTGTGGACCCTTTGGGCGAGTCGTAGACGCGCATGTCGTCCCCCGGGAGGGGCATCGCCTGGTCGACCGTGTGCATCGCATGCAACAGGTACGCGTCCTTGGGCGTGACGACGAGGCTCCTGTGCGCCCTTCTCGACAGGTCGAGGAATATCTCGAGCCGCTCGACGTTCCTCGGTCCGAAATCCGCTATCGCGAACTCGCCAACTATCCCGGCCAGGATGGCGTCCGCGACATCCCTGACCTCCTTCTCCGTCGCGTCCGGGCGGGACGACTCCTGCCCGTCGCTGCGTCTGACCCTCGTGCCTTCGATTACCAGCGCGTGGGTGTCTTCCGATCTCGCTCTCGAGACGAAGTCGCGTGTCGCGGCGCCGCCCAGGCCGTGCATCCTGAGGTCGCCTGTGTACACGACGCTGCCTGTGGAAGTCCCAATCAGGAACGCAGCCGCGCCCTTGATGGAGTGGTCCACAGGCACGAGCTCGCAGTCGAGTCCCTTGAGGTCGTGGTCGAGCTGGCCCGGTATGAGCTGCGCCGCCCTGGACCTCTTGCTGAGCTCGAACGAGGGCAGGAATCCCCAGAAGCGCCGAAGGTCGTCGCTGGGGGCTCCGTCCAGGGTGAAGTAGTCCCTGCCGACGAGGTCCTCTCTCCTGCTCCTGAGCACCTTCGCGCCGCGTAGGTCTTCGACGCGTCGCCTAGCGATGTAGACGGGCTCCCTCCCAGGCTCGTTCCTCACGCAGTCCTGCGAGGCCTTCACGATCGCCGCCGTCATGGCGCTCGTAGCCACCGGCACTCCTGGCTTGATGAACCCGATGTCCCCGGAATGGTCGAGATGGCCGTGGGATAGGAGCACGGCGTCGACCGCGTCGATCTCCGGTCCCGTTAGGTGCAGGTCGGGGTGCATGAGGTCGTCGCGATACAGGCCTCTGACGTCAGGGACCGTCCCCATGATGACATGGTCCAGGAGCCCTGTCGTGGTCCTCGGTCGGAGATACTCCTCGTAGTATCTGTTCGTCCTCGCGAAGTTCATTCCGAAGTCCAGCAGGACGCCGTGCCCGTCGAATTCGAGCAGGAGCTTCGAGCCGCCAATGGTGTTCATCCCGTCAAGGGCCGTGAGCCTCAGGTCGTCCACAGCCGTAGATGCCTGTACGAAGGTAAAACCATGTTGCACCTGTTCGATGAGCTAGCGGCGCACTTTAAAATGTGCAACGAAATATAATTCACGGCAGTATATGAACCTCTGGCAAGATGTCCAGTCGCCGGCCGCTTACCTGGAAACAACTAATTACCCCTGACGGCCATGGGGTTCCAGATGGTTCGACAAAATGAAGGCAGTCCAACTAGGATGCGGAATTACAGGGCTAGTGTGCGCTGAACACTTGGAGAAGAACGGAAAGATAGACGAACTGGTTTTGGCTGATGCATGGACCGACGCCGCCCAGACCATGGCGGACAGAGTGGGGAGCAAGAAGATCACTGTGCAGAAGGTGGACGCGAGGGACGAAGGCGCCCTCAAGAAGCTCTTGACCGACTGCGACCTGCTTGTGAGCGCCATCCCCGGAGAGTTCAACAGGAAGGTGCTTGACACCGCTGTCAACGCGGGCACCAACTACGTCGACTTCTCCATGTGCGTGGATTCCATGGAGGAGCTCAATCAGCTGAGCAAGGACGCCAGTGACCGCGGCGTCACCGTTCTGACCTCAATGGGGTCTGACCCGGGAATATCGGACGTCTTCGCCCGATACGCTTCGGACAAGCTGGACAAGCCAGAGAGCGCGAGGGTTATGGACGGCGACAGCGCCGTCGCCGACGGATACGACTTCTTCAGCCTCTGGTCGCCGCTCGAGATGCTGGAGGAGGTAACGATACCTGCTGCGGTCTTCAAGGACGGCGAGATGACCTACGTCCCTCCTCTGGGCGAGCGGCAGATATACGAGTTCCCCGAGCCGATCGGACCGCTCCCCGTGTATAACACGCTGCACGAGGAGACGTTCCTGATGTCCGAGTACATCGATGGGCTGAAGTATGCCGACTTCAGGATAGCAGTCGACGACAACTTCGCCAACACGGCCAGGACGCTTCGAATGATAGGCATGCACAGTCTTGAGGAGGTCGACGTGAAGGGCACACGCGTGCGTCCGCTAGATGTCGTGGTATCGCTCATGCCCAAGCCTGTGGACCTCATAGGGAAGGTCAAGGGGTTCGCTGGTATCGTGGTTGAGGTCGAGGGCGAGAAGGACGGGAAGAGGACGCTCGTCAAGGTATGGACGACGATGTCGCACGAGACCGCCTACGACCTCTGCCGCACCAACGCGACCGGTTACGTCGTCGGAAGCGGCGGTGCCGTCGGGTCCGACATGATAATCGACGGAGCGATAAAGGAGAAGGGCGTGCTGGTGCCCGAGCAGATACCTGCCAAGGAGTTCATCTCCCGCCTGCCCACCAAGAACTTGGAGGTCAAGGAGGAGGTGCGAGAGCTCTGAGCCTCACGAACCGGCGGATCGAGAACGCGTGAATGACCGCGGGACGCGCGGCGGTTAGTACTTGTTCGAGAAGTACTTCAGTACCATCAGTGCGAACACCGTGATCCATTGGTCGTTCAGGGCGTGAGGCCTGGCCGTCGTGTACCAGAACCCGTCCTTCGACCGGGTGTCGATGAGCCATCTGATGATATTCTCCATGCGGCTATCGTCCGGTCCGAAGCCGAGGTAGCATATGCAGTCAATCGCGGTCAGGCCGCTTCCGAAGTAAGTCGGGAACTTCAATGTCGTCCAGGTCTTCTCCGATCCGTTGAATCCCTTATGATAGTTCTTCCTGAAAAAGCCGTTGAGGACGAAGTTGCATCCGTGCCTGAAGTCCTTGACTCGCTCGTGGTCAGGCATGTACGCCATGCCCCTCAGCGCGCCGACCGTGCTCCAGTAGCAGCTGGGGACCTGGTCGTAATCGTGAGGGTCGTAGGCGATGGTCCTCCCGGATCTGATCCTCTCGGTGAACTCGTCCAGCTTCAAACGTCTGTACTGAGGCAGGTACCTCATGTCCTGTAGATACGGGATGTTCCAGCCGCCGTCGCGGCGCTGCGTCCTCAGGAACCAGTCCGTGATCTTCGAGACGTCTGGATCGGTCTGCCTTCTCCCGTAACGGAGTATCACCTGCAATGCGAGACCGGTGTAGTGAGGCCTGGGGATCATGTCGGCTACCGGTCCCCGGATGTATCCCTCCTCGTCCTGCCACGACAGAATCTTGTCGATTGCCTGCTGCACATGTCCCTCGTCGGGATCGGTGCAGTACTCGCACAGCCAGTACAGGTTCCTCAGCATCGTCTCGTAGGTCCATCCGAAGGGGGGGCCAGGGCCGTCATCCTCCGCTTTCTTCCTATCCTCGGAGATCGGCCAAGTCCCGTCTTCCCTCAGCGTCCGGAGCAGCTTGAGCCTCGGCTTGTAGGCCTTCGCCTCCTCTAGCGTCTTCTGGACCTCGGAATCTTCCTGGTCCTTCTCGATCACATATCTCAGAAGCCAGTACTTCACCGGAGGTATCGCTACGCTCCTGAGCCTGTACTCGGACTGCCCGATCACCAGGTCGATATCCTGCTTGAGCATCCTGGTGGCAGTATGGCCTCTGAAGACAAGTCACTTCCGCTCACGAGGGAAGGTTATTTTTACTCTCCCCCTGCATTCTCAATCGCATGCCCTGGACAGGCGAGGACACGAAGGATGTGCTAAAGAAGGTCCTTGGAGGACTGATAGCTGCGGCGATATTGGCAATGGTGTACGCCCTCCTTGAGGACTCGCCGTGGTACGTCGCCCTGTCCCTCGGTGTGGTGCTCGTCATCCTGATACTCGTGACTATATGGAGGCTGAGGCGTATACCGTCGGTCGCTGCAGATGCATCCGCCGCCAATCGCCCTTCCGAGGCTCTGGAGCCACCTGCAGACGCGGGGCCATCTTCTGCGCTGACGAAGAGCAGCGGCGACGCTCAGCCGCCGTCCTCCTCTGACGACCATCCGCTCTCGGACGCCGGACAGAAGGCGGCGAAGAAGGCGGCCAAGGCCGAGCAGAAACGCCTCAAGAAGGAGGCGAAGTCAAGGGAGAAGCTGTCCAAGCCTTGAGCCAGCTGGTCGGAGCCAGGGCTGGCCTGTCGTATCCTGTGGCTAGTGACGCATCGGCGGAAGACCCGGCTGGCCTTCGACGATGCCGTTCTGACTCAGCTTGTTGGCGGACTCTGCGGCGGCTGGGCCGGCTGGCCAGGCGGCGGTGCTTGTGGCTGACCCGGTCCAGGCGGAGGCGGGACCTGTACGTCCGGCTGGGGAGGCGTCATCGGCGTCGGCACCTTGCCCCGTCGGGATCTCATCGCGATCGCCACTGCGACGATCACGACGATTACGACGATGATGAGGAGCGTGAGCCAGAGGTTATCGCCAGTGAACATGGACACTATGCCTCCATCGTCGCCTTCTCCGAAGCTGTAGTCTTCCAGCTCGAGATCGACCAATCCCATCTCGGACATGTCCTGCTTGACATAGAACCCGACCTCATCAGAGTAGTACCAGTACACCGTTTCCGTGGAGGCGTTCATCGTCCTCTCGACCTTCACCTTGCAGCAGTCGAAGGTTCCAGCGGGGACGGTCACGGGAATGCTTTCATCGACCACAGTCATGACCACATCGCCGGACACGGTCTCCGAATCAGATTCCGTCTGACCGAGTATGGTAGTCCAGTACTCGGCCGTCGCGTTGAACTCCGATGTCTGGACGGAGTTCAGCGTGATGGCGCCGTCTCCGATGAAATCATCCATCGAAGGGCTGTACTCCATCTCGTAGCCCATCGTCATATCCATCGAAATTCCCATTGCGCCGATCTCCATGGTCATCTCGCCGTCCTCGGAGATGACGTCGAAATCGGACCTGAGACGCACCTGTTCGCCTTCGAGGTCCAGCGTTCCTGAGATGGTCATGCCTTCCATGGTGCCAGACACCTCTCCCGATCCCGACATCTCGAGATAGAAGACCTCCTTTCCATCGAGCGTGTCGGCCTTGTCGACCTTCATCTCGAGGCTGCCATCCATTATCATTCCCTCTTCCTCCGCCTCGAACGAGTACTTCCAGTAGTCTCCTACGCCGATTTCCAGATCATCTCCCGCAGAGTTGGCCGGGATCATCAACGATGCCAACATCAGGACTGCGAGAGATCCTGATACTACACGCGTTATGCTCATCCACCTTCCTCCGAGTGTACGTCGGGTCCTCCGACGGCACCGAGATTGGCCAGTTGGTACTTCAATCCTACTGTTCAAACCGCCGTATAGGAGAGTCCTGCTCCGCCACGGAGCCCTCGACGGACGCAATGTCTTAATCAATGTGTGTGCATTCGAGGCCTGCCCGCGACCGCTTGAGCGATGTGAATGCATGGGTCCGACGAAGGCTATCACAAGGAAGATGGGAAAGGCATATGTCGACTGCGTGTCATGTCATCCGAAGAGACATACAATCGACCTGACGCGCGCCAAAGAGCAGCACTCGACGTACTGCAGTACGCTTGCAGACCTGGGTCTGGAGGTCGCCACGCTGCCCGCTGACGAGAGTCACCCGGACGCATGTTTCGTGGAGGACACCGTGGTCGTCCGCGGCCGAAGGGCACTCGTGTGCAGGGCTGGGGCCGAGAGCAGGAGGGGCGAGGAAACAGCGGTCGAGCAATTCCTACAGGATTACCTGACAACGAGGCGCGCCGAGGCGCCCGCCACCGTCGAGGGCGGCGATGTCGTCCACTTCGAGGGCCGCCTCCTCAGCGGAGTCAGCCAGAGGACGAACGCCGAGGGCGTCAGACAGATGGGCGATTGGCTCGAGGCGCCCGTGGACACGATAGTCGATCCGGAGATCATGCATCTGAAGAGCTACGTGACGTACCTCGGAAGGAATACGGTCGTCGCTAACCGAAGGTATGCCTCGCATCCCACCCTTGCGGACCTCGACGTCGTTGTCGTGCCGCCCGACGAGGCGTACGCGGCGGATACACTGACCATCGACGATACCGTGCTCATGCCGTCGTCCTGTCCCAAGGCGCACGACCTTGTACGTCGCGCAGGGTTCCGTGTCGTGCAGCTGGACATGAGTGAGATTGAAAAGTGCGATGGCGCGATGACCTGCCTCTCTGTCCTTTTTTGACTTTTCGCTAAAGGTTTATGTGGAGCGACGCGTTGTCATTCCCACGCCTTATGTGACAGGAGGAAGGACGATGGTGCAGGTACTGGATGTTATGCAGAAGGCTCTCGAAGGGCCCCCGCTGAGCGAGAACGATTATCAGCTCAAGAGATACGCTTCGAAGGTGCAGGAGAAGGTCAGGGAGTACGAGATCAAGTTCGACTCCGACAACCCGATTCCGAGCGACAACAGCTTGGCGGACGACATGTTCGAGGCGGGGCTCGAGCTGCTCGTGGACGTGGGCGCGTACTGCATGAGCACCGGGAGGGTCATACCGTTCACGGAGTCCGAGGTCAAGGAGGGGATTAGGAATGCGCCCTCGGAGGTGTTTTTCGGCGAGGGAAGGGACAGGAAGGCGATGGTTCCGAGGAAGCCGGAAGACCCCACGCCCCCGTGGTGCCTCCTCGGAGCCGCCGGCGGACCGGTAGCCAGCGACGAGTCGTTCCTGACGCTCATGGAGGGTTTCGCCGAGATACCGCAGACCAACTCGATAACCACTCCGGCCATCACATCCGTGAGCGGGATGCGTGTGAGGCCAGCATCGCCGCTCGAGCTGTACGCAACGATGAGGAACGCAGTGCTCGGGCGTGAGGCCTGCAACAGGGTGGGGCGCGAGGGAAAGCCGTTCATGAACACGCTCTCGACGGCCGAGTCGGACGTGTCCCTCGCCGCCGCAGTACACCCGAGGTTCGGGCTCCGACCGTCGGACGGCTTCATGATCGCCTCGATGGACCCGATGAAGGTCGATTTCGCGAGGCTGAACAAGGCCGTGGTCGCCAGCTCGCTCGGCGCTCCCATAGGAATGGACTTCTCGCCTCTGTTGGGCGGATACTCCGGTGGACCTGAAGGCACCGCCATCGGCACGGTGGCGACGCATATGATGGGCGTCCTGACGCTCCAGACGAGCTATTCTATACCTTTCCCGCTCCACCTGAGGTACGTGTCGAACAGCAGCAGGGAGATGCTATGGACAATCGCCACGATGGGCCAGGCGATCAGCAGGAACACCGACCTGCTCAGCATCAGCCTGAACTACACGGCAGCTGGCCCTTGCACACCGATGTGCCTGTACGAGACGTCCGCATCCGTGATGACGGCAGTCGCATCGGGCCTTTCGATGGAATCCGTCGGCGTCGCTACGAACAAGTACGAGGACCGCGTCACACCGGTCGAGCCGAGGCTGTCCGCGGAGGTCGGCCATGCGGTCGCGGGGATGAAGCGCTCAGAAGCGAACCAGGTCGCCAAGGCGCTGCTGAAGAAGTACGAGAGCAAGCTGGCCTCGCCGCCGCTCGGCAAGTCCCTGCAGGAGTGCTGGAACGCGGAGAGACGCAGGCCGAGCAAGGAGTACTCGGCCCTGATCAAAAGGTTCAAGAAGACCATGACCTCCCTGGGCGTCGAGCTGGAGCTATCGGAGCTCGACAAACCGTGATGATGCCCCAAGACATAAGCAGAGCGTCACAGGGCTGCGGAAGCGGTGACGCGGCGTCGATGCTCGCACCGCTCGATACGCTTGGCAGGGCGCTGGCAAGACTCTAGGATGCGGATTCGGCGTGCCAGCCTCGGCAAGGACATCATGCGGAATCGGTCGGCTTCAGCGCGCGAGGCCTCCGTACCTGACCGTCACGCCTCCGCCGTCTTCGATATCGACGGCGTCCAAGAGTTCAAGCCTGATAGCCGTCTCCTGGTTGCTGACGCACGGGAATCCATGATGCTCGTTCACGGATCCGCACTTCCGCCCCTCGGCGAACTCACGGTGCCTCGAGATTCTCGCAGCGATGTAACTGTTCGCCGTCTCCCGGAACCCCTTCAGCCTGTCCCTGACAACAGCGGCCAGCGTCTTATCGATCTCGTAGCCCAAGCTGTCCCTCTGCGAGGCGGCCGCTGCAAGGGTGGTCGTCCCCGTGCCGAGGAATGGGTCCAGCACCAGGTCGCCCTTGACCGAGAACATGTTTATCAGCCGGTATGGCACCTCGAACGGAAACGCCCCGCTTCTCTGCCTTCCAGAATTGCCGTTCAGCGACTGGTCCGTCCCGAGGAGGTCCGACCAGATATCGGAGAACCAGCGATTCCGCTCCTCCCAGAAGTAGGAGCTCTCGCTCCTTAGCCTCCTCTCTTCCGGCGTGTCGAACGACCTTCGGCTTCCCTTTCTGAAGACGAGTATATGCTCGTGCTCCAGCGTGACGTATGCTCCTGGAGGGAGCATCCCGGAGCCCATGAACTTGTTGGGAGCGTTCGTCGGCTTCCTCCAGACGATGGAGGGCAGCGATGTCACTCCCGCTCTCTCGAACCAGTCGGTCACCCGCGAGTGGTTGGAGTACATCTGAAAGCGATTGCCGATGGTCCTGGTCGCATCGCCTATGTTTATGCAGGCGATGCCTCCGTCCCTGAGCGTTCTTACGACCTCGCCCCAGGACTTCTCCAGTTGTACGTGCATCAGGTCGAACGCCTTCGTACCGTCCTCCCGTGCGAGCGCCTCGGCAACGTCGGGGTCGAGCTTGCCAAAGAGCTCATCCCACATCTCGATCATCGGGTACGGCGGGGATGTCACCACGAGGTCGACGGAGCGCGACTCGACCTCCCTCATGTTCTGGGAATTGCCGATCACAATCAGGTGACGGGTCTCCCTCGAGCCACGGCTACACATGCTGCGGACTCCTGCAACGATTGAATCCGTGGGGAGTATTTTACACTTGCCAACGCCTTCCGCCGGGCGGCCAGCGGAGCGTTGACTTGGGAGTCAACGGTAAGACGGGCTATAAATACGCTGGACGCCAAATCACTCCGCGATGACCATGAACAGCCATCTCAGAACAGCGCTGACAGTGTGCATCTCGGCGACATTGGTGGTCTCCGGCGTGATCACGTACGCCATTCTGAAAGGCGACGACGACTGGCTCAGCACCGGCGATGCCCTTACAGCGTTCTCCAGCTACGACCAAATGTCCAGCTTTCTCACGGATTCCATGAACGAAGAATATTCGGACTCTGCCTACTACAGGGAGAGCCTCTTCCTGAGCGGGGACTCTTCGGGCTCCTCAGTGCAGCATTCCACCACCAATGTGCAGGTGTCGGGTGTGGACGAGCAGGACATCGTGAAGACCGACGGGGAACACTTGTTCATATGCAGCAACAACATCGTCACCATTGCGAAGGCATATCCACCCGACGACATGGTGGTCGTAGCCCGCCTGAACGCCTCGGACGTGATGGGCTTCGAGGACGAGGACGTCGCGTGCTATGTGTCCGGTCTGTACGTCTTCCAGGATCGCCTCGTCGTGATATCGTATCTGTACAGCTGGGACTTCTGGAGCTACGTCGAACGGATGGACGAATACGCTGGAGAAGTGAACCGCGACAGGTCGATCCTGTCCGTGTTCAACATCGAGGATGCTTCAAACCCGGCGCTTGAGTACACGATCGGCGTGTCCGGCTACGTCCTCGCTTCGAGGATGATAGATGAGGTCGTGTACCTGGTCGCGCAGTCGAGCATATTCCTCTACGACGACAAGCTGCCAATCCCTGTGTTTTGGACGGGGAGCGAACACGAGGCCTTCGAAGCTTCGAAGGTCTTCTACGACCCCGAGACGAAGGACAGCAACTCGTATGTGAACTTGCTGTCCCTTGACGTCCTAAACGGCGGTCACAGGCATATGTCCGTCGTGACGGGATACGCGTCCACGGTGTATATGTCGACGACCTCGCTTTACCTCTCGTTCCAGAAGTGGTCCGGGGCGGTGCTGACGCTGGACGGCGAGACGGTGGCCGAGTCCGAGGACACCACGAGGACGACTCTGCACAAGATATCCGTCGACGGCCTGTCGATGAAGCCCGCCGCTACCGGCACGGTCAAGGGATGGCTCCTGAACCAGTTCTCGATGGACGAGAGCGATGGCATGCTCAGGGTGGCCACCACGACGTCGTGGACTGACAGGCAGAACGGCGTCTATGTGCTGGGCTCCAACCTCTCCGTCGTTGGCTCTCTGGAGGGCCTCGCTCCGACCGAGCGCATCTACTCCGCCCGCTTCGTCGGCGACACGCTCTACCTCGTGACATTCCTGCAGGTGGACCCCCTGTTCATCATCGACCTGAGCGATCCCGCCGCGCCGAGAGTCCTCGGAGAGCTGAAGGTGCCTGGGTTCTCGACGTACCTGCATCCAATCGACGATGACCACCTACTCGGCATAGGCCGCCAGGACGACTCGGTGAAGATAGCGCTGTTCGATGTGTCCGACCCCGCCAACCCGGTCGAGCGCGACTCCTACATTGTCAGCGACGGCTACTATTCGTACTCGGAGGCCACGTATGACCACAGGGCTGTGCTGTATCATGCCGCCCTCGGCCTGCTCGTCATTCCCGTGACGATAAACGAGTACGACGAGGTCGCGCACAGCTTCTCCTCTTCCAGTGGGGCGTGGGTGTTCAACATATCTGCCACAGGAGGCATAGAGCTCTGGGGCGTAGTGGACCACACGGTCGAGACGAACTACGCGTACGTGATGAGGGCCCTGTACATAGAAGAGACTCTCTACTCCGTGTCGCACCAGCTCGTGAAGGCGAACTCGCTCGTGGACCTCTCTGATGAGGGGACGTTGGACTATCGCACATGACCGGAACGGCCCGGGGCACGACGGTACCTGCACGCGCGTCGCGGCGCGTATCCGTTTCCGCACGGGAGGAACCAAGTTTATGATGCCAAAGCCCCTTTCCTGGCTCGGAGGAACGCAGATGCGTGTCGAGCTCAACAAGAAGTCCATATTCGCACTGGCTTCGGACACTCGACTAGAGATACTGAAGTCGCTCAAGCCCATGCGAAGGACGGTATCTCAGCTGTCGGAGGAGCTCGAGATCGACAAGGGCGCGATCCACAGGCACCTTAAGAAGATGGAGGAGGGGGGCCTTGTCAAGCGGTACGAAGATCACGGTTTCGTGTACTACGGCCTCACATGGATGGCGAGGGACCTCATCGTGCCTAACGAGAACACGCGCGTGGTCATCGTGCTCTCCGCCACTTGGCTGTTGTCTCTGGCGTTCGCCTTTCTCTTGATTGCGACCTTGATGTCCGAGAGCGGGAACGACGCCCTGATGGACTTCCTGCCGCTCGGGGACGGAACGGAGCAGACGTCGAGGTACGACATGATGGAGGTCGATTCGCCGACGTCCGGCATGCTCCTGCCGATAGTCGTGACCGGCGTCGCCGTCGCGGTCCTGTGCGTCGCCGTCGTTAGGATGGTTTGGACGCCTCTGCAGAAGCCCGCCGACGATACAGACGGAGCGGCTGACGTCGGAGATGGCGACGGGGCGGGCTGACGGCCGAGCCTCAGCGGACCTTGGCGAACGTGCCCCGATAGGAGGACTTCCTGACGTCGGCTGAGACTTCCTCGAAGCCGGTCCAAGCCATCAATCCGCTGAGCTCGTCGACAGGCATCCCGCGATGGCTCCTCGTCGGCTCGAGGACCCGTTCCCTACCTCCAGGCTTCACCACCCGTCCGAAGGCCGCGGTGAAGTCGGCTTCGAACCCTCCCTGCTTCCGGTAGACGGGTCGGTAAAGGAGCGGCTCGCGCAAAACCGCTTCGAGCGCGTCCTCGAGGAGGAAGAGTTCCGAAGGGTTCTCGAGGGTACGGCGCTATTGCGGCAGAAGCGCTGGACGCGCTCCGAAGCGCAGCCACCAGGCACGAACCAGTGATGTCGCCCGTGCGCTCTTTGCCCGATGGATGCGACCCTAGCCGTCGTCACAGGCTCAGAGGGGGAGTTTTCGTCTGGTCTGCGAAAACGATTTGAAGGTGAAAGCGCTCAACCGGGCGAGTCGACCCTGACAGACTCGTGACGGCGGACGGACGATGACGGAAGCAGAGGCAATTGAAAGGACGAAGGGGATGCCCGCAACGATCAGCTCCATGTCCGATGACCTGTTGACGCTTGGCGTAACCGCTGGCTCCACGCTGCTCGTCCATTCCTCGCTCAGCTCGTTGGGGTGGGTCTGCGGCGGTGCGGTGAGCGTGGTTCTTGCCCTCGAGAAGGCGCTCGGCGTAGATGGGACGCTCGTCATGCCGACGCACTCCGGCGACCTCTCCGACCCGTCCCGATGGCGGAACCCTCCGATTCCGGAGCAGTGGTGGGACGTGGTCAGAGATGAGGCGCCTGCATTCGATGTCGACATGACCCCTTCGCGCGGCATGGGCGTCATTCCTGAATGCTTCCGAAGACAAAGAGGGACGATGAGAAGCGCCCACCCATCGGTTTCGTTCGCGGCCAGGGGGCCGATGGCCGAAGCACTTACGGAGGTCCGCAGCCTCGACTTCCCCGCGGGCGAAGGGTCGCTGCTGGCCAGGCTCTACGATCTGGACGGGCATGTCCTTCTCGTCGGCGCCGACTTCAGATGCGCCACATCGCTCCATCTTGCCGAGTGTCGAGCCTCCTATCCCGGGAGGAAGGTCATCAGGTGCGGAGCTCCCGTCATCGTCGACGGAGAGAGGCGCTGGGTCGAGTTCGACGATATCGAATACGATGACTCCGACTTCATTCAGATAGGTGTCAGCTTCTCCGACATCGAAGGCAATGTTCGATCCGGCCCGGTGGCCTGCGGGAGAGCACTGCTGATGTCTCAGAGGGCGCTAGTCGACCACGCCGTCAGATGGATGGAGGAGAACCGCGCGTAACGACACCGCATATGCGCCTCCGTGTATATGGCGAGCCGTCCAGGCGCACGCCGAGAGTCGTTTCCCCCCGCCTACGCCCAGCTCGACAAGCACCGAGAAGGTTATCTACCTCGTATCGATGTCGCGTGTCTGGGGCAGAAGATGGAACTCGGGGACCTTGTGAAGGGCGAGCTGTCTGGGTCTAGCGCCAAGTCGTATGTTGCAGGACTGACGAGGTATCACAGGATTCAGGCCTCACCCATGATGCGCGACGCGGCTCATCACGTCAGGGACGAGCTTCTCAGGATAGGAATCGGTGATGTCGTCGTTGAGGAGTATCCTGCCGACGGCAGGCGCAAGTACTGGACCCACAAGTCCTCGATGGGCTGGAACGCGAGGAGCGCCGAGCTTCACATGCTCGAGCCGAAACGACATCTTCTTGCGAACTTTGCGAACACACCTCAGTCGTTGCACACGTTCAGCGCGGCCACGCCGGGGAAGGGGGTGACGGCCGAGCTCGTTGACGTCGGCAAGGGGATCTCCGAGGAGGACTATGCCAAGAAGAGGGTCAGGGGCAAGATGGTACTCGCGACTGGCCCAGCCAAGCTCGTGCAGAGGGAGGCCGTCATCAAACGAGGGGCGGCGGGTGTGCTGACGGACACGCTCGCGTACGAGTTTCCCGGGGTCCGAGAGAGCATAGACATCCCCGATGCACATTCGTATCAGGGCCTCTGGCCGGATGCGGAAACTGCGCCCAAACTCCGGTTCGGTTTCTCCCTGAGCAGAAGGCAGGGGAACGAGCTGAGGAAGTACCTTCACGACGGCAAGACGGTCAGGTTGAACGCAAAGGTCGACGCCGATCTGAAGAAGGGCAGATACTGCGTCGTGACGGCACTGATAAGAGGCACCGCTCGGCAGGAGGAGGAGGTATTCATGGTGGCTCACCTGTGCCACCCGAAGCCAAGCGCCAACGACAACGCCTCCGGAAGCGGTCTCCTGATCGAGGTCGCGAGGACCATCACCGCGCTGGTTGAATCCGGCAGGATCCCCAGGCCGAAGCGGTCGATCAGGTTCCTTTGGGTCCCGGAGACGATCGGGACGGTGATCTACCTGTCGCAGCACCCTGGTTCCGTCGACAGACTCGTCGCGGGCGTCAACCTCGACATGGTGGGTGAGGATCAGGATGTGTGCAAATCGACGCTTTGCATGGAATGCACGCCCGATTCGACGCCGTCGTACCTGAACGACCTCGTCTACTCGAACATGGTGCGTTCAAACGCGGAGTACGACAACGCGGCGAAGATAGGCATCCCGAGCAGATATCGGCAGGCCAGGACCACCTTTTCCGGCGGGAGCGATCATGCCGAGTTCAACGAGTCGACGGCCGGCGTCCCGTGCGTGACCCTCGCGCAGTGGCCGGACATGTTCTATCACACGAGCATGGATACAATGGACAAGGTCAGCGAGGACAGCCTTCGCCGCGTCGGCTGGGCCGTCGCAGTATCCGTGCTGTCGCTCGCCGATGCCGACACGGAGGCCGTGCACCGACTGGCCTGTAAGACGGCTTCGGAGGGGATGGCCAGGATATCGCAGGCCGTGGGCGACGCCTCGGAGGCGTTGCATGCCGCGAAGCGCGAGGGAAGAACCGCAGAGTTCTCGAGGACGGCGGTGTACCACAAGTCGAGGATCGAGCACGTCGTCGCCAGGGAGGTCGCCGCCGTAAGGTCCCTGAGGAGGCTCGACGAGGAAGCAGGCTCTGACGAGTTCGTCGAGCATCAGGCGGCTGCTGTGCGCGACCACGGCTCCGAAGAACTAACCAGGTTCGCTGAGACTGCCAAGGCCGTGAACGACGGCAAGGCCCTTGCCAGCGGCGGACGCGGGAAGCGGATGTCGGAAGCCGAGAGGGAGATGCGCGGCATCGTGCCCAGGAAGCGTTTCAAGGGCACCCTCCACGCCGATACGCTCTCCGAGCTGCTGGACGAGAGGGATGCTGCTTGGCTCAAGGAGGCGGAGTCAAATGACCGCGGCTTCTCGATCAAGATGTACGAGCTGCTGAGCCTCTCTGACGGCAGGCGAGATCTTCGCGAGATCGCCGAGTTCGTTTCCGCAGAGTTCGGGCCAACGAACCACAGGAACGTCCTTAGATACGTCAAGTGCCTCAGAGACGCCAACCTGGTTACATACTGACGCGATCATCGGCCAGCTACCACGCAGTTTCGTCGAAAGAGATTTCTAACCCGAAGACGTCCGCGGCTGCAGGGAGCCTATGGTGGTCAGCAAGGAGAACAGGCTCAAGGCGTGGCACGGCGAGGACTGGCACACGCCTCGCGGACGAATCATCCGCGACATCGTGTACGCGATCGATACCGGACTGATAACGACTGTGGCGTTCCTAGCTGGCGTCTCGGCCCTCGTCGACACGAACGAAAGCATCATCCTCGCAGGGCTTGCCCAGATTGCCGCCGGCTCCATCGCTATATTCTTCGGAGCATACATATCGGCGAAGGCCCAGAAGGACTTCTTCGAGAACCAGGTCAGGCGCGAGGTGGAGGAGATAGAGACGATGCCTGACAAGGAGACGCAGGAGATACGCGATATATTCGACGAGTACGGCTTCTCGCCGGACGAGCAGGAGATAGCCGTCAAGAGGATTACCAGCGACAAGGATCTCTGGCTGAAGTTCATGGTTCAGGAGGAGATAGGCATATCACCGGAGCAGATCGACGACCCGCTGACGATTGGCACGGTCGCCTCCGGTTCGTTCCTGATAGGCGCCTTCCCAGCAGTACTCCCCTTCTTTATCTTCTCGGACCCTGGCCTGTCTCTGCTGGTGAGCGCAATGACGATACTGACATTCCTCTTCGTACTCGGCGTCTGGAAGACGAAGCTGACGAAGGTCCCGAAGCTGGTGAGCGGGCTCGAGACACTGGCCATCGGAGGCCTGTCATGCGCGCTCGGGTTCCTCTTTGGCAGGCTTGTCCATCTGCTGGTGGGATGACGTCAAGAGGGTCTGTAACGCGGCTATGGCCGTTCTCGATAGCATCGCAAGGAGACGGACGGCGTAATGTGCGCCCTCCGGGTTACGAGGCTCTCCGTTCGGTCAGGGACCGACTGTGCGGAAGCCGACTTCCGCGACCTCAATAGCCTTGCCGATGTCGTCTCGAGTGTGCGCTGTCGACAGGTACATCTTCTCACCCTTCGGGTGGCCGAACAGAACACCTTGAGTCAGGCATTCGAAGCACCATCTTCCAAGCTTGCCCCAGCCGGTGTTGATGGCTTCGCGCGCCGTCCTGACCTCGGTCGCCCTGATAGCTGCCGCCATCGTGGTACGCCGAAGGAAGCCACGCGTACCGGAGGACGAGCCGGAAGCGAGCGACAAGGAATGAGCCGCGACCTGCGTGATGACGGCCCGAATCATGCGGTCTAGAGTGATCCGGAGCATCGGAGCAACGCTGCCGCGGGAGGCATCGGTCTATCGCTTGGCCCGTCTTCAAGGTCGGCTCCGAGCTCCCGGCGCCTGACGATTCATGCCGACTTCTTCCTTGTCGCGAGGGCTACGATTGCGACGACTGCGATTCCGACGATGAGCACCAGCATGACCAGGCCAGCGGGATTGAACTCCGTCCCCGCTTCCTCCTCCGAAGCGGCCTCGACGTAGGTGTAGGCCGTGTATACGGGATCATGCACCACTCGATAGCCGTTCCACTCGGGGAACGATACCGCGTACCACAGTGGATTGGCGTTGAATCCATCGGCATTTGCCGGGACGAGGCTCCTCTGGCAGAGGTCAAGTGGGCTTTCGTACGCGGACTGGACGTAGTCGCTCAGCGCGTAGGCAAATATGCTCATCGCCCCTGCGGCGAAGCCCAGCTGCCAGGCAACGAGCAGCAGGTCGACGAGGCCGGCGCCGATTATGGCGTTCATGGCAGCCTGGTCGTCCTCAATGACGTCATCCGTGTCCTCGTCGATCAGATCGAACGTGCCGCGGGTGCCTATTTTCATTGCACGTTCGCTGTCGTCTCCCACTGCGAGGACTATGTCCTCATCCAGCGGCGCGTTTATCCCCGTATCGAATGTGGTTCCCGTGGAATTCCCCGTCGCACCCTGGTACTTCGACGTGAACACCGTCACGGAATGCACGACGCTCAGGCCGAGCGTGTCTGGTATCGCGTCCACACTCAGTGGGATCGGAATTCCTAGCAGGAACCCCCAGAGTTCGGTCACCTGCCCTATCGTGTACCATGTCTCTGCCCTGACCTCTCCGGTCTCGTTGTCCATCGTTATCTCGTAGCTGACCGTTAGTTCGCTGAACTTGGCTATCCATCCAGAGCTGTATACCATGCTCAACAGGAAGTTCGGGGACACGAACGCATAGAGGTTCCGGTATTGTATTCCGAACCTGTAGTGGCTCTCTCCGAGCTTCTCCACTTCCTGCACCTCCACTTCGGGCGGATAGGTGTCGTCGAGTGCTCCGCCGATTGCGAACGGAATCACGTAGGAGATGTCCTCATGGCCTGGATCGGGAAGCCCGTTCGAGCCGGGGCCAGTGCCGTTGTATGTGTCGTCGAATACCATGAGGAAGGCGAGCACCGCCCCAATGAACACCTCCCGCCCTTCAGGCGTGAGGTAGTGCATCCCGAACAGCTGGAAGGGCACTGTACCGCTGCCGTTCTCGTCCTCGACCATGTTCAACGCGAGCAGAAATGCCTGGAAGTCGTTTTCGTTGACATACGATGCCGAGAAGGTAACGTCGTTACCCTGTGGTGTGGTGGCATTCATCGAAGAATTCGTCCAGTACTCCTCTTCGAACGTGTGTCCGAATATCTCCAGCTCGTCACCATCGTTCCACGCCGCTGGAGGGAAGGCGCTGGCGCTCCCAATCAACATCAGGCCCATCACAAAGCTTACTGCGGCAACAACCACTCTCTTCACGTGCATCTCCATCCATTTCGCTGGCACGAACACCAGCGGTTCCAGTTTGCGAATGGGCCCCATCCGGATAAATCCTTTGTGGCTCGCCTCACATGGCTCACATGACCTGCGCGAAGACGACCGCATAGTTGTGTCCGTAGATCTTCGCACATCTGGGGCAGGTGGTGAAGTAGAAGAAGTACTTCAGAGGCGTCTCTCCCTTCGACTCAACGAACTTCCCCATCTCCTTGATCCAGATGGGTGGGGAGCTGTAAGGGCCGTCAAACACCTTGCTGATGTACTTCCCTGACAACCTGACATTCTCCGCTCCGGGTACCTCCTTCTCGACCGCCATGTACAGTTCCGATTTCCACGGAGACGGGTCATACGAGAGAAGGAGGAAATCCTCCAGTTTCGGGTCGGCCTCTGAGTCCTTGGCCATCTTCCACATCCGTCCGACAGTCTTCCCCATGCTGCGCGGCAACGGCCTATGCAACACTTGCTTGACCGAGTCCTTGATGAACAGCTTGCCGTTCCATTCGTGCGTCTTCCCCTCCCAGGGCGTTGGATCGAATCTCGGGCAGCACGGCTCTGAATCCTTGCAGGTCTTGCTCATCGCACCCCGAGCGCCCTCGGGCCTATTTAACAGCTGATGGTTCAAGGCGTGACTTGCAGTTGGAGTAGCTTCGAACCTCTCAGGAGAGGCCTGTTCATTTGTCGTCATTGGTATATATAGTCAGTGCAAAAGCTGATAAGTGATTAGCGTATTCCCTGCTCAGATTCAGGGGGAGGTTGTCATGCCTCGCATAGGACTAGGGAGACTTGCATGTGTCATAGCTTGCGCCATGATTACCGCATCGATTCTCACGGGCATACCTGCCACCGGAGCGGAGGGCGTTGCGAAAGCGGACGACTCTCGTGGAGCAATGCTCGGGGACGACCAGAGAGAGACAGCTGTCTGGACAGTCCTCGCCTATATCGTCGCCGACAACGACCTGGACTTCTGCTTGGCGGAGGACTTACAGGAACTCAAGGAAGGCGGTTCCAGCGACTCGGTCAACGTGCTGATGCTCGTGGACCGGTTCGAAGAGCCCGCGTATCTCTACCGCATCGAGAACAACGAAATGGTCGTGCTCGAGAGCCTGGGCGAGGTGGATATGGGTGACCCAGCGTTGCTCACATGGTTCGTCGAGTACGCCGACACCGACTTCCCGGCCGAGCACAGGCTGCTGTTCTTCTGGGACCACGGCGCACCCACGGCCGGCGTGGGCGTCGACACGACTTTGGAGGGCAACGAGCCCGGAGAGAGCTGGAGTTGGCTGACGCATCACGAGGTCGTCGAGGCTCTCGAGGGCTATCACATGGACATCATCGCCTACGACGAGTGCTCGATCGGCCAGATCGAGACGATATACGAGTACGTGGCCAGAGGGCTGAGCGTGGACTACGTGATCGCGAGCGAGAGCTACATCGGATACCGCGGCTTCGTCTACGACGAGATCGTCCTGAGGCTCGTGGCGGATCCTGAGATGGCCGCTCTCGAGCTTTGCGAGGTCATAGTCGAGGAGTTCACGAACTTGTTCACACAGGCGCCGTATATGGCTGAGATTCTGACGACGCAATCCATATTCGACATGTCTGAGATCGCCCCACTGGCCGAGGCGGTCAGCGCCTTGGCGAACACGCTGGCGGATGACATCGACTCCTATCGATTGATGATAGGAGAGGCTCAGATGGCCGCTTTGATGCCCTGGGGCACTCGCGGCGAGAGCTGGATTGACATGCCGTCGTTCGTGAAGTATGTGATGGAGAACGTGGAGGACAGCGATCCCGCCCATGCCGATTGCGCCGCGGTCCTAGATGCCTATGGCGAAGCGATGCTCGGAATGGGAGTTGCCAAGAACACCGAGCTGCATGGGTACGAGGGCATGGGGATAACCTTCCCGGCCAGCCACAGCTCATACTCGATCGCGTATGCGGACTCGGAATGGGGCGGATTCAACACCTACATGACCTACGAGTTCCCGAACATGGGCTGGTGGGACTTCCTCCAGACATATTGGGGAATGACGTAGTTCGCCGAGTCGATGGCATGACAGAAACCCCTTTCGTCATCTCATTTTGCGTTCACTGGGGACGGCCCTGTTTTCGCGACCATTCGCTCCTTGGAGCGTGATGATGCTTATGATGCGATGACTGCAGCGCGGGACGCGTTTCGACATGAAATGTCGAACATCGTATGAAATGTGCAAAACAGGCATATAGTGCAATTCCGCTTTGCGCGTTCCAGGAATAGGGATAAGGGGATTTGAACTATGACATTTGAAAAGTGTCAGTCGTGCATGGAGAGAAAGAAGTCAGTGTTGAAGGGACTGAGAGCCGATGGACGATTTCGCAGCTGCATCGTCTCGGCAATCGTCGCCGTGTTCATTCTGTCTGCGTTTCCAGTTGTGTCCGACGTCGCGAGCGGAGCGCAGGACGACACTCGCATCGTAGTGGGGACCATACTGAAACCGGATGGCTTCAACCCGTTCACAATGACAACGGGGATATCTTACACGGTTCTTTGGATAACCTACGATTTCCTCTACACCGCGGGCAGGGACATGGAACCCGTCCCCCAGCTAGCGCATTCGCATGACGTAAGCGCAGACGGCTTGACTTGGACGTACTACCTCAGAGACGATGCCTACTGGCAAGACGGAGAGCAGGTGACCGCCCACGATGTCGATTTCACCTTCAACATGATAATGAGAAATGAAAAGGAATGCGCCTTGTTGGGAGGCTATCTCCGGAATGTGACTAGCGTTGAAGCGATCAGTGACTACACGGTCGAGATTGTGACAGAGGTGCCGAAGTGCACGATGCTGTCCATCAACATCCCCATACTGCCAGAGCACTATTGGAGCGCTGTCGAAGATGCTGGCAAGATAAACCAGGTCGGTATGTGGGATGAACCCTACTTCCCGAACGGCCCGATTGGATCAGGACCTCTTAGATTGGTCCAATGGCTGAAAGCCGAAGGCGACATCAAAATGGAGAAATTCGATGACTATCATGACACATACGACTCTCAAGGACCTATCAATGTCGACGAGGTGTTGTTCAAGGTATACACCAACGAGGCTGCGATGGTGAATGCACTGCTAGGGGGTTCCTGCGATGTCTCTATGAGTGTTCCACCGACCTCCTGGGACGAAACCATCGCTGACCCTGTCATAGAGGGTCAGGAGATCAACGTGTTGAACATGATTGATTTCGGATTCAACTGCGCATCCGAGGAGTTGAGGACAAAACTGAACGACAAGGGTCAGCCCGCCTTCCCGGAGGCGAGCACGAATCTCGAAACCACGAACCTCTCTGTGAGGAAGGCGATTGCCATGGCTATTAACAAGACTCAGATAGTCGAAGAGGCCGTCCTGGGTCGCGCAGATATGGGTGATTCGATGGTCCCGACGGCGACTCCGTTCTGGCACTACGATGTTCCTGCCGAGGAGGAATTTGAATTCAATCTGCAAGCGGCTAGAGATCTCCTTGATGCTGCTGGGTATGTCGACTTGGACGGTGACGACATCAGAGAGAACAGTTCGAGTGGCGCTGAGCTTGATTTCTCGTTCTTCTACATCAGCCAGACAAATGCAGATCAGATTGCAGCCATTCAAATAGAGCTTTGGTTGGCAGATATAGGCATAAGGGCGCAAGCGCAAGGAGTTCCCGAAGGACAGTTGTACACCATGTGGTTTGGTTTGGAGTATGACCTGTTCATCTGGAACTGGCAGCCGGATCCGGACCCTGCGTTCATCCTGTCTGTGCTCACGACCGAAGAGATTCCTGAGGACTCGAACGACGTAACCGCATGGTCGGATGTCTACTACTCCAATCCTGTATACGACCAATTGTATCGGGATCAGTTGAAGGAAGTGAACCAAACAGAGCGCCAGGAGATCATCTTCGAGATGCAGCGGATAGCCTACTTCGATGTGCCCTATGTGATACTCTACTATCCGCACGATTTGATTGCCTACAGGACTGACAAGTTCAAGGACTTCCCTGACATGACTACCTATCCGGGGACGGCTCCTGACTGGATGTGGTTCTACTTCGAGATTGTTCCCATCGGTTCTGAAGTCGACCTCCCACCGAGCAACGTCGATGCGGGTGAGGATAGGACCTGCGTCGTCAACCAGACTCTAGCCTTCTACGGCGAGGCGACGGACGAAGACGATCCAATCGATGAGCTGACGTGGAACTGGACGTTCGAGCATTCCGGCAGCGAGTCCTATAAGGAGGGGCGCTCAATCGACTACAAGTTCGAGAAGATCGGACAGGTGAACGTAACGCTTGTAGTGACTGATCCGGGCGGATTGACCGGCACCGATTCTTGTGTGGTCATCGTAGGGGAGGAGGCAGAGAACTCTGGATGGTTAAGAGGATACGTGAAGACGGCTACCGAACTGCCTGTGGTCGGTGTCGATGTGGTGGCGAACTCGACCGTGGAGGTTGAGGTCTCGCAGGTAACCAACGATACAGGCTACTACGAGATGAACCTGGTAGCGGGAAGTTGGAATGTGACTGCTGAAAAGTACGGCTATACCAATGACACAGGTCAGATCAACATGACGGCGGATGCGGAAGTCTGGTTGAACTTCACGGTGATCGCTACACACGGCGACATCAAGGGCGAAGTCATTGATCTGGAAACCGACGAACCGCTATCCGGCGCGACAGTTGAAGTGACGGTCGGCGATGACACCTTGTCGTTTAACTCCAACGATGAGGGATACTTCGAATTCCTAAGCATCCCAGCGGGTACATATACCGTGAACGCTGTGAAGACCGGTTACGAGACGAACAGCACCGAAGTTACCGTGGTGGCTGGAGAGACTGCGTCCGCCTCCGTATACCTTGAACCGGTTGAGGACGAGTCGGGGGGATTATCGGTGGCAGCGATTGCGGCCATCGGTGCAATCCTAGCGATCATCGCGGCGGCAGTCATCATGATGCTGTTGAAGCGAGGAAAGAAGGGAGCGTCCCCATCGGATGAGCTGCCGCCATCACCCGACCAGGAAGTCGACGCCCCGACCGAAGATAGGTGAGTCTTTGCTACAAACCCTTTCACATTATTCTTCTTTTCATTGTCATTCATTGCACGGTTCGTATCCTCAGCCTGCCTTCGCCACGCAGGCCGATTCTCTCACACCATGGACGGGAAATCTGCTGAGGTCGAAATCACGGATCGATGATAGGATTCCGCGTTCGGATATCGTTAAATAGGGACATTGATGCTACCCTCGTGAGAGAAGCCTCAGGTTGATCTCGATTTGGAGACTCCAAGAATGGGTATCGGTGTGGTGCTGTGCCGAAAACCACTCCTGCAGCTTCTTATCTGAGCGGCATGGGGCACGGGGGAACGACTATGAATGGCATCGCCCTTCTTGCGGGGAGTTCCTTTTGAAGGATGATGATTGCCTATGAAACGCGGAACCCGAGTCCTTGCTAGGAAGGTTTTGAATTCGTTCATAACGCTACTGCTTGTCATCGTCATCAACTTCATGCTGTTCCGCATGATGCCCGGTGATCCAGTCAATTTCATGGTGCCACAGGACCCAAGAATCCCTCACGAGTACAAGCTTGAGTTGATTGAGGAATATGGACTGAGAGACCCTTTGCATGAGCAATTCATAACCTATATATTCGACGTTTTCACGCTGGATTTCGGGGATTCATTCATTCAAAGACAAACACCGGCTATGGACTACGTCCTCGAGTACCTCAAATGGACTCTAATTCTCACTGGAACTTCCTCGATACTCATGATAGTCATTGGGATGTTCATGGGCATATATGCTGCGTGGAAGCGAGGAAGCATGTTCGACACCGGCTCCATGGCCTTTTCCCTATTCTTCTACGCAATGCCCACCTTCTGGTTGGCCATGATGTTCATCCTGTTATTCGCCATAATGTGGCCGGTATTCCCCACTGATAGTGCCCTGGCTTATGGGACGACGCTCGAATTCAATCTCGATTCAATCCTTGATATGTTGTATCATCTGGTACTCCCCGCGGTGACGCTAACCCTCGTGAGTATCGGGGCTTTCGCCCTCATTATGCGCGGTTCTTTGATAGACGTCATGACCGAGGAGTACATTACGACCGCGAAGGCAAAAGGCTTGACCGATTCCGATGTGCTGAGGCACCATGCAGTGCCCAACGCGATGCTGCCAATGATCGCCCTGATCGCCATTGACATCGCCTATATCGTCGGAGGCGCGTTCCAGGTGGAGTACGTGTTCAACTATCCAGGCATTGGATGGGCCACTATTCTAGCGGTGTATGACAACGATTGGCCCGTTCTGCAAGCGGCGTTCTTCATAATTGCCGTTGCTGTAATCATAGCCAATCTGCTTGCAGATTTGCTGCTCGTTTATATGGATCCACGGGTGAAGCTGGGGTGATTGAGATCGGTGCAACGGAAGGAGCCAATCGACACAATCGACACTCACTCGCATCGCTGCTCTCAGGGCCCACTAGAGAGAAACTCGGACTGCTGAAGAAGAAGACTATGATGACATGGGCCGTGTTCAGGAAGAACAAGCTCGGCATGGCCGGCCTGATAATCCTGATTGGATTCCTCGTGATGGCCGTATTTGCGGCCCAGATAATGTGGATACTCTCCGTTATCGGAGGCTGGGACTCTGCGTACGGTCCATTCGATCGAGTGGAACGGGTCGGTCTTGGAACGAAACCATCGTCCGAGCATTGGCTCGGAACGGACCTCAATGGATACGACCTCCTGAGCAGGACGATCTATGGTTCCAGGGTGTCCTTATTGGTGGGACTTGTAGCGACGGCTGTGTCGATGGGTCTCGGTTCTGCCGTAGGGCTCCTGAGCGGCTATTGGGGGGGATGGAAGGACGAGGTGCTAATGAGAATAACAGACGTGTTCCTCGTCTTGCCTTGGCTCGTTCTGATGATAGTGCTGGCGGCCGTCCTGCCCGGTGGACCAACAGTTGGCAAGGTCATTCTCGTCATTGGCATCACGGGGTGGTCTAGCACAGCCAGAATAGTTCGGGCCCAGGTTCTGTCAATCAAGGAAAGAGCTTTCGTGGAGAGGGCAAGAGCTATCGGAGCAGGTGACATCCACATCGTGCGCAAACACGTGTTTCCGAACGTCTTTCCTTTGGTGTTCGCGAATTCCATCCTCACCATCGCTCTCTCGATTCTATCAGAGAGCACTCTGAGCTTCATAAGGCTCGGACCGAGATCCGTCGATGTTGTTACATGGGGCAACATGCTAGAGGATGCAGTGACTGGGGACGCAATAATCAACGACCTTTATCTCTGGGTTATTGTGCCGGGTCTCTGTATCGTGTTTGTCGTTCTCGGATTCACCTTCGTGGGCTACGCCCTCGACGAAATCTTCAACCCGAAGCTTAGGAGAAGGTGACGGACTGAGACCGTGGCAAAGGCCGTTATGCGTGAACAGAACACGTGCCCGCTCGCCGATTTCTCTCATAGCCTGATTGTCACGATGTCAGTTGAGAACGCATATTCCGTCAGCGACGAACTCTGAGGGCTCAGATCGGCCTTTGGGTCTGGTTTCCACGCTCCCTGCCTAGAACGACGTCAGGCTCGCGTTTCGATATCAGCTTACGCGTATGGCAAGGGTGCCGGAACCGCAGGGGAGTCGTGAGGCTATCACATCCGCTCGACGTGCCCAACGACTCCCGATCGGCGCCGGTGCTTTCGAAGTCCACGGTTCGATTACCCCTGGGACCCCCTCTGCCCTTGTACGAAGTTCCGCTGTCCAAAGCGAGCTTGGCGCTTCACTACCTCGACTAAGATCAAAGTGGCCGCCATCCCCCGATCATCCACGCGACGTCATCGAGGATAGATATCGTGATGTAGAGAGCATCCCTCGCAGGGGCAGCCGGTATGACAGCTATCAGTATGACCTCCCATGCAATCGCAAGCAGCAGCCATTTGTGGGGTCTCGCCCTGGTCAACATGAACTTGAGCGACCGGTAGTTGAGCGCGATCGCCAACTCGACGAATATGAATGTGAGGAACAGTCTCGTCCTCGCCCATCCGCCGCTGCTCACAGGAGTCCGAAGTTCCCGGATCTTTCGTCACGCGTCTTCGGTCTCCTCAGCACTCCGACCGGCCATCATTGCCGTAGCGAGGCTGACGAGTAACAGTAATGGGCCCGCTATCAGCCCCGCACCGATCAGGAGTGCGAGCGCCGTGATCACAGCTGCGACCATCAGCCTCGCACCCCTCATGTGAAAGAAGTGTGTCTTGACGAAGCCCGCCGAGACGAAACCCAGGACAAGGCCGCCCAACTGGAGCCCGAGGACCAGGATCACTATTCCTTCCCAGCCGTGCTCGGGCGCGTGCAGCGCCAACAGGCTCACCTGGCTGACAGCCGCCCCGATCATCAGGTACGCGCCTGTCAGCCCCGCGAAGTAGAATAGCCTCATGCGCCTTGTCCTTCCGGGGAACGCTTCGTCCTTTCTTCTCGCCAGCGCCTCCATGCCGAGCAGTAGTGTCACCACGATGGCGGCTGGCAGGATGAAGAGAGGCCCCCCATGCTCACCCCAGAAGCTCTGGACTCTCAACCAGTACCACGGCATGAGCACGAAGTCCAGCACAGTGAACTCCTCTTTGTAGCCGGTTGCCAGGAAGTACGTCCCCGATGTGATCTGATAGTCTTGTATGTACTCCGAATACACTACACTCGTCAGGATGAGATAGTATACTCCGTCAGCTGGGAGTATGACGCTTTCTCGGTGGACGTAGTAGAATTCTGTTTGAGTGAAGGGCTCGAAATGGCTTTTGGGAAAGATGTCGACCGATGGGTGCAGGACACGGGACCATCCTGACGCTCCCTGTCCATCTGGCACCTCCAACCCACTGCTTTCAATGATATTCCATGTTTCATTATCTGGATAATGCAGGCCTGGTCCCACCAACAACGCGCAGGGCAAGAAGTGGTGAGATTCTACGCCGATTTCGAAGGCGAACTCCTGGCCGCTCTCCCCTTCGAAGGTGTAGTACTTCGCGCCTACAGAGCTACCTGGAGTCATGGCCGAAATCTCGCCGTAGAAAGCGTATGAGGTCTCGATGTTGTCTATTATCGCGGCCGTCTCGTAGGATCCTCCTCCGGTATCGAAGGCAGGCAGATGAGCTGAGGAGTTCATGGCCAGCGTGGAGAGCGCGAACATGGCAAGTATTGCCGTTGCTAATGCTATCCTGGTAACTCCGGTACGCAGCATCGACAGCAGAGTCTCGCCACCCTACCGAAATCAATCGAATAGGCTTCTTATTAACATTTCTAATGGAAGCATCTATCAGGAAATCATGCTGCTCTGCTCGCAGTGAATTGGTCAGTCATAGTGGTTTCTGGAATTCTAACGACCTGCCCAGGCCTAGTCTCATGGGTATGCAGCGACGTACGATGAGACGGCCTCCCAGGTTGCGTTCTCAAGCCCCGTTCATCCCTCTCTCGCCAAGGTCTTTCCTCGCGAACCGGCGTTACTTAGGCGATGAAAGGGCTATCCTGTCACTAACCTCTGAGCAGGGCCCTCCTCGCGAGCAGCGCCCCCAGGCTGACCATCAGTACCGAGAATACGCCTATTCCCAGCAGATCGACAGCAACGGAGTACTCCGCACCCACGCTCGTATCGAACACCAACTGCCTCATCCCGTCCACCACGAATGTTATCGGATTGTAGAGCGCGATCGCCCTGAGCCAATCAGGCATGAGTGCTATGGGTATGAGAGCGCTGCTGGTGAACATCAACGGGAAGTTCAGCAGGTTGATGAGCCCGAAGAGGGTCTCCTCGTTCCTGACGACCAGGCCCAGAGCCACGAACAGAGCTGAGAGGCTGATTCCCAGCAGTATGAGGAACAAAGCCATGCCGAGCGCGTCAGCGAGGTCGAAGGAGGGGCTGAACCTCAGCCCGCTGAGCCCTGGAACGAGGACGAAGGACGCGGCCAGCACTATCACGACCGTCGCCTGAAGCATAGACTTGACAAGGGATGAGGCGATTCTGGATAGAGGGATCACAGCGCGCGGTATCGGCGCCACCTGGAGCTTCGAGAGGAATCCGAACTTGCGGTCCCATAGTATGGATACGCCGCTGAAGAAGGATGCGAACAGCATTATGAATGCGGTCTGGCCGATCGCCATGAACGAGAAGTAATCCGTCGCCCCGCCGAACACGAGGCGAAGGTCGGTCATGTTATCTCCCACTTGCGCCAACCTGCCGATGTTGAACGCTTGGCCGAATAGAAGCAGCCACATGAGAGGCGTCGTGAACACAAGAATGATCTGGGCCGGCGTCCGATACCATCTCTTGAGGTCTCGTGCGATCAGCGAGATAGTCTCCTTCATCAAGGCCTCATCGCCTCCTGTGGAAGCGGCCTTTCCGCGGCCCTGGCTCCTTCTTGTTGTTGCCTGAGGTCGACTCTTCGTCTCGAAGGTCCCTGCCTGTGAATTCAAGAAATGCCTGGTCGAGCGACGGCTTCCTGACCATCACCGACGCGACCTGAACGTCTCTGTCTATTAGGCTGGTGAGTATCTTAGGCAGCGCGACGCCGCTATCCGGCACCTTGATCCTCGCTCTGTTGTCTGTGCAAGCGCCGTCGACGAGCACCACGTCCGTCATGTTGCGAATCATCTCAAGAATGTCGTCTTCGCACTCGACGACTTCGATCTCGATGACGTCTCCACCGACCGCCTTCTTGAGGCCTTCGGGCGTGTCCAATGCGATGATTCTCCCATGGTCGATTATGCCGATCCTGTCGCACAGCGCATCCGCTTCTTCCAGGTAGTGCGTCGTGAGGAAGATCGTCATGTTCGTCTCCCTCTTCAGCTTGTTGATGTGCTCCCACATGCTGGTCCTGGTTTGGACGTCGAGGCCGAGCGTAGGCTCATCCAGGAACAGGACTTCGGGTCTGTGAATGAGTCCTTCGGCCAGCTCGAGGCGTTTCTTCATCCCTCCAGAGTATGTCTTGACGTATCTGTCCGCAGAGTCAGCAAGCTTCACGAGGTCGAGCAACTCGTCGATTCTTCCCTTCGCATCGCTGTAAGGTACGCCGTAGAGGCTACCCTGTAGCTCCATGTTCTCTCTGCCCGTCAGCTCGTCATCAACTGTCAGTTCTTGGGGTACGAGGCCGATGCCCTTCCTGACCTTGCTTGGCTCCTTGACCACATCGTATCCGAGGACCTCTGCCCTTCCACCTGTTGGCATCGTCTGCGTAGTCAGGATCGAAATGGTCGTCGTCTTGCCGGCCCCATTCGGTCCGAGGAATCCGAATATCGCTCCTCGGCCTACTTCGAACGAGATCGAGTCAACCGCTCGAACATCTCCGCTGTAGACCTTTTCGAGCCGATCCACAATCACAACTGCGTCTTCTGAGTACATTGGCTCAGCCCTGACAGCGGCTGCGTCACCCGGATTCGCGGGGATATAGTTTGCCACGAAAACAGGTCGTCATCACAGGGGCGGCCGGACAGGTATCGGTTTCAAGAAATGAAGATGAGCCCGTCACATAGGACGGGCGTTCGGGTTTGTCCGCTCTCAGTTATAATCCGATAGGAAGTCGTACCATCCCATATCGACAGCCCATTGGACATCAGGATACAAATCGCCGTAGTACCTCCAGTTGCCCTTCGTACCCCACCAGAGCGTCAAGCCTCTTGCGTCCGGAAGCGCAGAGCATGTGTGAACTGCCAGCACGGCATCGTCCACCGCCGAAACCATCGTGGTTGTGGCAGCCCGTAGATCGGCATCCGAGAACCTGCTGTCCGCCAGCAATGTCTCGCCTAGGTCTGCCATATCGACGAAGTACTTGGTGGAGAAGGCGCTGTAGGCTTTCTTCAGGGCGTCGCTGTAGATCCTGGCATATGAGCCCAGATTATCGTGCATGAGTCCGCACCATGCGTCAAAGACAGCTGCCGAAGCGCCAATGCTCGAAACGTCCACGGCTGCGAGGTTGACGGAGGTGAAGGTTGTGTTGTCATAGTACTGTCCCCATCCGTTAACCATATCGACACAGACTTGAGCTGGTGTCCTCGTCTCGTCGTTGGCAACAGGCGTCCACATGAAGTCATACGGATATCCGTCAAAAGGCACGGACTCCTCCGAGCCGACCATGTAGTCTACCAATCCAGTTGTATATACCTCATACGCGACCTCGATGTTGCCCATGTTGCACGCGTCAAACGACAGGATGTCTATGTTCGCGTTTGCTCCCTCGATTGCAGCCTTCAGTTCAGGCATGCGCAGTCTATCCCAATCCGGGGTGGACTCATCCATGCTGCACTCTATCCATCCGTATCCGTGATCCCACATTGTGATGCCAAGCTTGTCCGAAGGATACAGGGTGGTTACCTCAGTGATGAACCACTGTAGAGTCGATCCGTCACCGAAGTTCTTCTCCGGGTACGAGTCCACGACTTCATAGCTGCCGCCCGATATCTCGACCAGATCTGTCCCGCTGGTCGACTTCAGGTCCACCATCGCCACGATGTTGACTTCGGAATTGGCGGGTATGTTCAGCAGGAGAGGCAGGCTCGTGCCATTCCATTCCGCTTCAAGATTGTTGTCCCCGTTCACGTACAGCGCAAATGTCCAAGTCGCAGTCTCTGCCGCGGCGTTGGGGACCATAAGCAATCCCGGTGCTGCGAAGGCGACACTGAAGATCGTCACAGCACATATCGTACTCATTCTCTTCCACATTTTCAGCTCACCCAACCCGGGAGGTCAGCAAGGATCCGGTTCTGCCAGTCCAATCCAGGCTGACCAATGCGCTCTGCACGCTCAGCGATAAGTGTGCCTTTAGTTTCGCCCTTTAAGAATGGGCTATGAAGGCGCGGCTTCAATTCCCCATAGAGCTTCCCGCGCTTTTTGGTCTGTTTTGTCATTGACTCGGATTGGGTCGGATCTTAAACGGACTGTCCTGCATCGTCTCGGACTGTGTCAGGGAGAGAAGGGCAG
>CP070732.1:1377286-1405029 GCA_020347565.1 Methanobacteriota archaeon
AGTGAACGGCCTAGAAACGACCTTGAAGTCGTTTCCCTCGTTTTTCTCAGACATCGACATGTCGGACTAACGTCATGCCCCATGCGGTCTTAGATGTTGCCTCGGGCTGTCCTGTCGACGCATGAAGCATAGGATTGAGGAGAAAAGGCCCATATCGCAGCACGCCGATACGGACAAGCTCAGTATACAAGGAGGTGGTCTGATGCCGGTGATAGTCGTCAACATGTGGCCTGGAAGGGATGATGATGCCAGGCGCCGAATAGCCGAGGGAATTACGAAGGTATTCGTAGAGGAGGGCGTGCCTCGCGACGTGATCGAGGTCATAATGAACGAAGTTCCTAAGCAGAACTGGGCCGTGGGGGGCAGGCTCCACTCGGACTGAATGCGTGCTGGCGCGGAGACCAGACGACTCGCGCCGGAAGAAGTCTTCATAGCCGAGTCGGTCCACCCACCAGAGACGGATTGCGAGCACCACCTGCGATATCATCGATCCAACACTTCAATGTGAAGGCCGTCGGACAGGTGACATTAAGGTTCAGACACGGAGCGGACATCGGGGACTGGCACGACATACCGATGTTGACCTCGGATGAGATGCATCAGCTCTGCGACTTGACTGGGCTCGAGCTCGAGACGGCCTACGAGGTCAAGCCCATGACGTCTACGTACTGAGTAGGGCATGAGTCCGCGGGCGTGCCACTCTTGGAACCGACGGCATATATCCTTCCCGCCGCGCCGACGGTCCGGTGCTGCGGATCGAGTTCAGGTGATGAGGAGTGGTATCAAGCGGTCTCCTGGGAGCCGTCAGAAACCATTCCAGACCGGCTCTCCGCAGGGGCGCACGCTCGCAATCCACGAATGCTTAGCCGTCCGCTATGATGTCGCTCAGGCGGCTCAACCCCTCGTGCAGGTATTCCCTCGGCACGCCCGTTGCAATCCGAAGGTACCCATCCATCCCGAGTTGCACTCCGGGGACCACTAGAACCGACTTCTCCTTGAGAAGTCGTGTAGCTATGTCCAGCGACCCCTCGCCAGAGTGATAGCTGGCAAAACACATCGGCCCGGCCCTTGGCGACACCCAGGAGAACGGCGGGTCGCGGTTCCGGCCCCAGTCAAGTAGGTTGCGAAAGCCTTCCCGAATGAAGGCCTGATTCTGCGAGAGTATCTTCTCTCTGCGCTCGCGTTCCAACACCACTCTGGCAACGTAGTCGCTGGGCGTGGAGTGTGTCAAGGTGAGGTAGTCGCGATAGGCGGTCAGCTCCTTGAGCGTTTCTTGCTCTCCCACGAGCCAACCTACGCGCAAGCCGGGGAGCCCGTATGCCTTGCACAGGCCGTTCGTGACGAGCATGCGCTCATACGTGCCCCAAAGCGACCGCGTCCTGACGCCGTCCACCTCGGCGCCGATATAGACCTCGTCGCAGAGGACCCAGGCATCCGTCTCCCGGGCGGCATCGAGCAACGCCTTCCGGTGTTCATCACTGAGAGCGGCTCCTGTCGGGTTGTTTGGGTTGCACAGCTGCACTGCCTTCGTGTTGCTCGTCACAACGGATTTGATTTCCTCAAGGTCGAACTGCCATCCGGCCTCCTCGCGTAGCTGCAGCGGCTTGACGCGAACGCCCCAAGACGTCGCGAGGTTCCAGGTCTGCAGATAGTTCGGGACGATGACTACTATCTCATCGCCCTTCTCGAGAAGGCGCCATGCCCCGACGAAGTTTGCCTCCGTGGCGCCGTTGGTCACCATTATGTTCTCGGGTCCAGCCCCCGAGTATATCGAGGCTATGCTGGACCGCAGTGCAGGCGAGCCGCCAGCAGGGGCATAGCCCTGTCGCTCGGACAGCAACTCGCGAAGCAAATCCTGAGTGTCGATGATCTCGTCGAGCCTGGGAGGAGGTACGCCGCTTCCAGAGAGGTCATAGTCCACGCTGCCTTCGTGCGCACATTGCATTCGGACCATGTCAAACTCTCCGATTTTCACGTTGTTCGCCCAAAGGGGAATAGCGGCCTTGAGATTAAAGCACTACACCCGGCCGCGGCAAGCCTGCCGTGCAGGCGGAGCCTTCGCCGAAGGTCCGTCTGCCGACAGCCCCTCACGCGCTCCTACTTGTCCGGAGCGTGAGTGGCCTGAGCGATCCAGACAGCCTTGGTCTCCTGCAACTCGCCAGGATTAAGTACACTGCGAGTCATCCGGTCCCGAATCAATCAGGTGTTCGATGGTCAAAACGAGCTGCGGCATGTGCTATGGCACCTGCACAGTTGACGTACGGGTCGAGGACGGCGTTGTCGTGGGGATCGAGGGCGAGCCCGATTCGCCTCAGGGATACGGCAACATCTGTGCCAAGGGGCTGTCAGCCCCGATGATGCTCTACGACCCCAGCCGGCTGAACTACCCGCTCCTTCGGACGAATCCCGAAAAGGGAGTCGGAGTGGACCCCGGGTGGAAGAGGATCGGCTGGGGCGAGGCGATGGAACTCCTAACGGCCAGGCTGAAGGAGTGCATGGATAGAGACCCCCGAGGGCTGTACACCGTCGGCAGCCCGACATTCCCAGCGGAGAGGGCGTTCAACATACTCTGTTTCAGGAAGGCGTTCGGCACGCCCAACTATTACACCGGCGGCGGCGGCCTCCACTGCGGGAACGGGGCCCACATGATAGGTGGGATATACCACGCCTCATGGTCCATCATCCCGGACTTCAAGTTCTGCAACCTCGCGATCTACTGGGGCTGCTCCAAGGGACACGGTGCGGGACATGCTGCGAACGTCGCCGCGAAGCAGGCGGCGGACGCGAAGGCACGGGGGATGAGGCTGATTGTATTCGACCCGTTCCTCAGCACCCAGGCATCGACTGCGGAGGAGTGGGTCCCGATCAAGGCTGGCACGGACGCAGCGGCCGCGTTGGCGATGGCCAACCTTCTCGTCAACGAGTACGACCTGTTCGACCGAGAATACCTCAAGCGGAAGACGAACGGACCGTATCTGGTCGGACCGGACGGTCTGTACGTGCGCGACAAGGCGTCGGGATCGCCTCTCGTATGGGACTCCGTGGAGGGCAGGCACGACCGGTTTTCCTCGAAGGCTGTCAAGGATTGCGCCCTCGAAGGAGACTTCGAAGTCAATGGGATAAGGTGCAATCCTTCGTTCCAGCTTCTCACAAATCATCTGGAAAAGTACACTCCAGAGCACGCCTCCGACATATGCGGCGTCAGCGCGAACACGCTGAGGAGAATCGCCAAGGACTTCGGCGACGAGGCGAAGATCGGCAGCACAATCACCATCGACGACAAGGCGATGCCGTACCGACCGGTCGCGTCGATCTACTTCCGCGGATCGCAGGGACACTACAACCAGGCCTGGGACTGCATGTCTCTCGTGCTACTGAACCACATCGTCGGGGCCGCGGATGTTCCAGGTGGCGCCCTGGCATTCGGCCCGCCTGTGCATCTCGGCTACCCGGGGACTGGGAGGCTGAAGTACTCCGTCGAACCCGACAAGGACGGGCTGTTGGTGGCACGCAACTGGCCATACTCTCACCTCCCCTACCCGCCCCCGGAGCCGAGAGATCCGCCCGAAAGGCTCGACCTGCAGGACATGTTCTACATCCCAACCTACACCACCATCATGGCATGGGACAACAACGAGGAGCTGTGGCAGAAGTTCAAGATACCCTACAGGCCCGACGTCATGATCAGCTTCGCGACCAACCAGGTCATGTCCGTTGGCAACCCGAAGACGCTCATGAGGAACTTCCTGAAGAAGTTCAGGTTCATCGCCTCATTCAACATCTACTCGACCGAGTTCGAGGAGGCGGCAGCGGACCTCGTTCTGCCAGACACCTGCTTCCTGGAGCGATTCGCATCGGCCACCACGTTTCCGACTGTCGGCGTCTCGTGCCATGCGACGGGGATGGGAGAATGGGTATGGGCGATCAGACAGCCCGCTGTCGAGCCAATGGCCGAGAGGAGACCGATGATCGACGTGATCCTCGAGCTGGCGGAGAGGCTCGGGCTCCGTGAAAGGTACTTGGACGCCGTGGAGGATTGGGTCGACAGGGCCTATGGGGGGGAGATAGACCTCAGCAGCGCTATTAACCCGGGTGACAAGCTTAGATTCGAGACGATCCTCGACGTCATCATGAAGGACCGGTTTGGTCCGGACAAGGGCCTCGAATGGTTCAAAGAACACGGCTATCTCAAATGGGACAAGAGGATTGAGGAGGTCTATTGGAGGGCGTTTACAGACGTCAGAGTGCCCGTGTACCTCGAATGGATCATCAGGGCCGGGAGGAGGAGCAGGGCGGTGGCGGAGAAGTACGGCGTGCCCAACCTGGTGGATTGGAACGCGCACAACGCGCTACCGGAATGGAGGCCGTGCCCGACGCATGCGGAGAAGAACCCGGAGTACGACCTGGAAGCGTTCTATTGGCGCTCCGCACTCCACACGTATTCAATGACCATGCAGAACCCTTGGCTCAACGAGATCTCGCAGAACGACCCGTACACATACACGATACAACTGAACCGCGAGACGGCCGAACGGAAGGGCGTCGAGGAAGGGGATGCGGTGTGGCTTGAGAACCCGAAGGGGTCGAAGGCCAGAGGCCGCGTACACATCACGGACGGAATAAGACCCGACCATGTGGCCATCGCTGCGAATGCCGGCCATTGGGGAAAGGGGCTGCCGATTGCGAAGGGCAAGGGCGTCTTCTTCAACGAGCTGATAGAGATCGACAAGGAGCACTCGTGCCCTGTCTCCCTCGGCCAGGACATATGCGTGAAGGTCAGGCTATACAAGGACGGGGGCGAAGGCGGTGGTTAGATGGGGCATGGTCATCGACCTCAAGAGATGTGTCAGCTGCCACTCGTGCACTGCCGCCTGCAAGGCGGAGCACTCCACGCCGCCCGGAGTCTTCTGGGCCAAGGTCGTCAGGGTTGAGTCGGGCAGGTATCCGACGGTGGTCAGGCAGGGCCTCCCGCTGCTCTGTATGAACTGCAAGGAGCCCGAGTGCGAGAAGGTGTGTCCGACGGGCGCGACGAAGAAGAGGCCCAACGGCATCGTGGTCGTCGTCTCGGACATATGCGTCGGATGCAGGTACTGCTCTGTAGCGTGTCCGTACGGCGCGAGGTATTTCGCCGAGGACTGGAAGGACTACTTCACCGGGACGAAGGAGCCGTCCTCGATTTACGCCGAGCACCTCAGGAAGAGGTGGCTCGAGGAGAGCGACCGAGGCGTGGTGAGCAAGTGCAACTTCTGCGTGGACCGGGCGGAGGCCGGTAGAACGCCTGCTTGTGTCGAGGCGTGCCCGTGCGAGGCGAGGACCTTCGGGGACCTGGACGACCCCGAATCCGAGGCGTCACAGCTTATAGTGAAAAGGAGGGGAATGCAGCTGCATTCCGAGTACGGCACGGAGCCGAGCGTGTACTACCTTCCCGCGAGGTGAGCAAGATGCCCCACATCTCCATCCAACACCCTGGAGGCGCGTGACATGGACATCCTGCAGTACGAGGATTTTCAGCCTGGACCCCGCGCACAAATGGAATGGGGGTTCGGCGGAAGGAGGAGATGGCGGGACGGCGCGCTACTAATGGCCCTTTTCCTCGGAGGAATAGGCGCGGGCCAGTTTGTGGTCTCCACGTGGCTGGTTGAATCCGTCACGAGCGCATTCATCGGGCTGCTTCTGGTCGGAGTCGGCAAGACGGTGGCGCATCTCGTATACCTCGGACAGCCCGCGAGGTTCTACAGGCTGCTCCTGAGGCCCAGAACCTCGTGGATAAGCAGAGGGCTGATCTTCATGGTCGCCTTCGTCGGCCTGGCAGCGGCCTACCTCGCACCGGAATTGGGATTTGAATGGGTGCCGTGGACCAGCGAATCCTCATTTGGCCAGGCTCTGTGGCTGGCTGCGGTCGCCACCGCTGCTCTGGTGATGGTCTATGATGGTTTCGTGCTCGCGTCGTGCAAGTCCATAACTTCGTGGAACACGGCCTTGATGCCGCCGTTGTTCTTCACATATGCCGTCGCGGGAGGCGTCGCCATGACATACCTCACCATGACCGTCGGCGGCGGAGAGCTCCTCGACAGGGAGACATTGGTCAGATTAGATGCGATGCTCCTCACCACGATGTTCGCGCTCGTTGTCATATACATCACTAACATGGCGGGGTCTACGGCAGCCGCCCGGGAGTCGTTGCGGAGGCTGACCTCCACCAGGCTGGCGATAGCCTTCATCGGCCTCGCCATCGGCGCGGGTCTTCTCGTCCCTCTCGCGCTCACGTACTATCACGAGTTCGCGACGGAAGGCGCGTTGGCATCGACGCTACTGGCCGCCTCCGCGATCCTGGAGCTCGCGGGCGACCTCTCTGTCCGGCACTCGATCCTTCGCGCCGGCCTCCACGTGCCTGTCTTCTCGGAGGGGCTCTGAGACACGAGACTTGAATGGCTGTGATCAGATGAACGACGATGTGAACCGCCTGGAGATCCTTCGCATAGACGGCGACAGAGCGGAGAGGCTGTTCGATGCGGTGTCACGCGAACGAGTCGTGAAGGTCCTGCTTGGGGGAATGGGTTTCGCGACGCTCACGTGCTCGCCGAAGGACCTCGATTGCCTGGCTGTCGGGTTACTGTGCGCCGAGGGCCTGATAAGGGACAGGGACGACCTGAGGAGCGTGTCCGTGGACGAAGGGGGAACGGTTCGCGTCGAGACGGTGATCAGAGAGTCCTCGGACGACGATGCTGCGAAACTGCCCACTGCTGATGGCTGTGGGAAGGCCGGAGCCTCGACAGACTTGATGAAAGACCTCAAGGCGCTCGCCGTGGAGTCCCCCCTCGCGGTATCACGATCATCGGTCCACCCTCTGCTCGAGGAATTCCTCAGAAGCTCCGAGACGTATGGGCTCACAGGTGCGGTCCACGCCGCCGCGATATGCGATGAGAGGAATATCCTGGTGTTCAAGGAAGACATCAGCAGACGCAATGCTATCGACAAGGCCGTCGGCGACTGCATCCTGAAAGGGATCAGCACGGACCACAGGATCATGATCTCGAGCGGAAGGATCACATATGAGACGGTGTTGAGGGTCGCGAGGAGTCGTATCCCGGTCATCATCTCGAAATCGGCACCGACCGACCTCGCCGTCGAGCTGGCACGATCCCTGGAAATAACTGTAATCGGCTTCGCAAGAGAGAACAGAATGAATGTGTACTCACGCGAAGACAGAGTCGTGACAGACACCATCACGTGAGGTTTGCAGGAATCGCCCGATCGATAGCCGCACAGCGGCGTCTGGAAACCGACACTCGAACCCGGAGAGGGTACGCGCCAATGGCCTGCTATCCTTGGTGGAATGCTTTATAGCTATTGAGGGAATCTTGTTATCATCGGATGTGCTGTATGCCGCTCGCGACCGAAGACGCCCGACTGGACCGGCTCGTGAAGGCCGCCCTAGACCTTGGAGCGGATGAAGCGAAGGTCATCGACGCAAGAGAGATAGTGGTAGACAAGAGGGTCCGATTGAAGTGTTCCGTTCCCGTCTGCGCCAGCTACGGAAGACATCTGATGTGTCCCCCCAACGTCATGTCCGTCGATGAATTCGCGAGCATCAAGGAGCTCTACGAAAAGGCACTCATACTCCAGGTAGAGGCCGACTGCGACTCTGCCGACAAGGCGGAAGGCGGTCTCAACAAGGAGACCTGCGACGCAATCGAGGCGTCGACGGACTCCGGAGAATGGAAGGTCAAGCTGCACAGACTGGTCAATCGACTCGAGGCAACCGCCTTCAAGGAAGGCTTCCACCTTGCGGCGGGCCTGATCGGCGGCGAGTGCAGCCTCTGCGACGAGTGCGTTCCGCCTCACAGCGGTGAGCCCTGCAGACACCCGTTCGAAGCCAGGCCGTCTATGGAGGCGATGGGGATAGATGTGCTCAGGACATGCGATAGCGTCGGACTCCCCCTGTTTCTCTCGTCAGAGAAGAAGGTCAGATGGACTGGGCTGGTCCTGCTTCACTGAGATTTCGAGTGGGCCACAGGGAACGGACCATGAGGCCGCGCGGCACACCTTACCGCGATAGTGGCGACAGTAATCGTGTTGACCGTGGCGGCGCAGCAGAGTGCTCTTCGACAAGGAGACGAAAGGCGTAGCAGTCGACCTGCTCCTTGACCTTTTGAGTACTCGGGAATGCTCTTAAGGGTCTGAGACCATCCACGCTCGAGGCTCCTGACGAAATGAAGGAACCAGACTTACCCAAGGGAGTGACATCATCCAAGGCCGGCGCAATCGCACGGCGGTTGGGCTCCATATCAGGCGGCAGGATACTGGACGGCGCAACGGGCAACGGTGCGTTCATAGAAACCCTGACGAAGACCCTTGGATACTACGACTCAATAGTCGGGATAGACAACTACCCTTCAGGTATCCCGAGAGAGCTGGTTGACTCGGCGAATAGACGGTTCGAAGGGAAGTCAATCAGCTTCCTCCAGATGAACGCAGAAGACTTGGCCTTTGAAGACGAATCCTTCGACATCGTCTGCATATCCCATTCTCTCCATCATCTCGCGGATATCGAAAAGGCCCTGGGAGAGATGAAGCGTGTACTGCGCACAGGAGGCTTATTCGTAGTCCAAGAGTGCTACTGCGATGGAGACCAGACGATGGCGCAGAGAGCAGAGATACTCAAGCATGAATGGGGGGCAAGGATAGACACTCTGCTCGGAGTCACCCACAACCAGACGTTCAGCAGACGGAGAATAATGGACATCACGGACCGTCTTGGACTCAGAGAGTTAGATGTCTACGACTCTACACACTCGGTTGACTGTCTGTACTGCGATAGGAGACACGAGTGTTAAGATCCGAAGAACCAGGCAACCTATCTCGAGTCTATCAAGGAGATAGACGACGACGCAGAGAGGATAGAGGACTACCCTGACGCAATGACCCGTAATCGTCTCAAGGAGGAAGGAGAGCGGATCAAGGAGATGATCGCAGCGCACGGGCTGGCGTCAGCATCGTATCTATTCATCATAGGCAAGGCCTGATTTGGTGTGGACGCTTCGGGGACTTGCGACGGCAACAGCGCTACGCGCAAAACCGGCGACGCCATCGACATGCCCGTCTATCATCGATTCATGGATTCCCTGCTTGAGCCAGAGTATCTTGTGGACGCCGAGAAAGGACTTCATGACGTTCTCAACTTCCTCTCTAGTCAAATCGGGGTTTCTGTTCGGGTTCAACAAACAGGACTCTGTAGTGAGGAGGGTTCCCTCTCCGTCGACGCTTATCGCCCCACCCTCGAGAATCATCGGGGCGACGTACCTCCGCATATTCACCTTGGCCGCAAGGATCTCGGGAACCGCTGCATCCTTGTCGAAAGACGAGAACTTTCCCCCCAACCATTGAACCCAAAATGCGCTATTGCAGAATCACCCTCGTTGGAAGTGACGAATATCGGGCCATTGTCTCTGATCCAGGAATCGTCGAGGCGCGCCTAGACAACGTGAGCTCGCTTGCCGACCGCTCTGCGTGCTTCCGTGAAGGTCGTTGGGTCGCTCAGAACGACGACTGGTTCGAAGTCGCTGATTGCCTCAATGATTGCTGAGTATGCTGCCTTGGCCTCTGCGAAGTAACCGCTCCATGTGTTCTCGCTGCACGGCCAGGATACCAGACAGCCCGCGTGCGGACTCCGCTCCGCAGGCATTGACAAGCCATCATCAACTGGGGTGCTGTGGTCGTTCATTGCAGTTCTATCCCCATACCGCGTCACGATCTGCCTGTCTATGATGACCGGGAAGAACGCGAGTTTATGTGTTATCACATCGTCCCTAAGAAGCCTTCTCTGGAGCCCAATGGCGGCTGGGGAACAGGGTTTATGGATGGTGAAGGCGTTTCGCCTCATATCTGGAAACCATGGCCCAGCATTGGCTGCACATAGGAGCGCTTCATGAGAGGACTATGAGACGGGAGACCTATTGAATGACTGAAGGCGAGGGCGTATGCCCTTGGATGAACCACCGTCCGCCGATGAACCCCCCATTGTCGGACAGTCAGGAAGTCGACGTAGCCGTGATAGGCGCAGGATACACTGGACTCTCTGCAGCGTACCACATCGGAAAGCTCCTACCCGAGAAGAAGGTGGTCGTTCTTGAGGCGGAAGGTGCTGGGGAGGGAGCGTCCGGAAGGAATGGCGGAATGTGTCTGAACCAGCCGAGCATGGACTACATGTCGATGGCCCGTCCGGAAACCCATAGACTCACGTACGATGCCACAGCTCAGAGTATCACGGAGATAGCGGAACTGATGAAGAGAGAAGGATTAGGGGCAGGCATCAGAATCTGTGGATCTCTACTCACAAACAGTAGCGAGACAGGGGTTGAGAGGTCCAAGGATTACGCGCGAAAGGCAGCTGGGATTGGAGTCCCGATCGAGTTCTGGAATCGTAATCAGTTGACGGAGAAGATAGGAACCGATGTATATGCTGGAGGGCTGTACGACCTGAACGCTGCCGAAGTGAACCCCATGAACTTCGTTTATGCCCTCAAGAACGCAGCACAGAACATGGGAGTGACGGTTTTCGAGAGAAGTCCCGTGCTCCGAATAGATGAGGGCAGACCTGCGAAGCTCACAGTGACGGGCTCTGATGGAAGACGCTATTCGGTGACCGCCGAGACGGTCGTTCTCGGCACGAATGGATACACAACCAAATTAGGGTTCTTCAGGAGCAAGCTCGCCGTTGTACACGTTGAAATGGCAGCTACGAGGCAACTGGATGATGACGAAATCTCGCAGCTCGGTTGGGCGAGCCGAATCCCCTTCCACGATGACCGTATCTATCTTCACCACTTGGGAGTCACGGAAGACAATCGCATTATCATTGGTGGGGGGAACATTGAGTACTTCTTCAATGACGGCCTCGACTACACCAAGAGTCTCGAGAAGAGAAGGAGGGCTCTTAGGCATGAGCTGATCAGGATCTACCCGGGATTAAAGGATGTCGAGTTCGAGTACGCGTGGAGCGGGGTCATCTCGTTCTCTCGCGACATGTCCCAATCCGTTGGAGTGACAGGTCGGGATGGCAACATCCTCTATGGCATCGGATATGCTGGGCACGGAGTCTCGCTTGCGTTTCTCTTCGGAAGAGTGATTGCTGACATCTACGCAGGACATAGCGATCAATGGAGGAAGATGCCGTTCTTTCAGAGGCGGATGCCTTCACTATTCCCTCCAGAGCCCCTGAGGTGGTTGACCATCAAGGGCTACGGGAGCTATCTCAGGCTCAAAGACTTGACGAACCGTAGGTGATTCGCCGGTGATTTACCCGGAATCTGTCAAATGGTGCCTAAAGGCGTAAGCCTGAAGAATCAAGGCGGAACTCCCTGACGGTAGAAGATAACCCGTCCAGAGCTGTTCAAAGCATATGCTCTATCAGGATTCTTATCCCTATCAGAATGAGAATTAGACCACCAAGGACTCTAACCTTCCTGCCGAACATCGCACCCATCTTCGAACCGAATGCGAACCCCAAGTAGGACAGTGCGAGAGTAACAACCCCGATGACTATGACTGGAACCAAGATGGGGGTTTCCAGAAATGCGAAGCTGAGACCGACCATCAAGGCATCTATGCTGGTCGCGACTGCAAGAGCAATAGCTACGCATAATGTGACATCTGCCTCCTTGCCGTTTTCGCTCTTTGGCGCGTCATGAATCATCTTCGCCCCAATGAATCCAAGTAATCCAAATGCGACCCAATGATCAACTTCCATGATTACGTCTCTGAGACCCAAGCCGGCGAACCAGCCGATCACCGGCATCATTCCCTGAAATCCTCCGAACAGGGATGCGAGAAGTATTGCTGATCTTCTTCTGTCTATCTCTACTGATATGCCCTTGGCGATCGACACAGCGAAAGCATCCATGGCTAGACCAACTGCAATCAGAATCACCGTGATGAAATCCATAATTATACCATCCGACTCATCCGAAACACGGGATATACGATTTCCATGACTCTCTCCTCAACGGCGGTCGCTTCGTCTTAGGCGTGGAAGTCTCGGGAAGCTATCTCTGGATTTAACCGCTTCGGAATACTCAGCAGAATAAATATCGGGCAGCTCTCGGCATGGCCCGCGGTTAGACGTACATACATGCGCTAGAACCACAATGAGCGAGGGCTCGGATATTCACCCGGAATTCACCGGCGTTCAAAGGTCGGAGCTTGAATATTCAGGGTAGAATTCTTCACCTGCAATGAATTTCCAGTCCTATTCTCAGAGGTCTATCTCGAGCTCCCTGTCATCTTCTTGGCCTTCCGTCTGAATCATAGTATCTTCGCTTCAGCCAAAGCGATACACTGACAAGGCTGATCAATACAGGCACTTCCATCAGGGGACCTATCACCGCGGTGAACGCTTCGGTCGACGCAATCCCGAAGGTAGCGACCGCCACTGCAATTGCCAGTTCAAAGTTGTTGCTGGCCGCGGTGAACGATTGAGTGGCTCCCTGGCCATACGTGAATCCTAGCTTGAAGGAGAGGCCGAAGCTCAGGAAGAACATCAGGAGGAAGTACACGAGCAGAGGAAGGGCTACCCGCAACACATCCAGGGGCTGATCGACTATCTTCTCACCCTGCAACGAGAACATCACAACAATTGTGAACAATAGCCCAATCAGCGCCAAGGGGCTAATCTTCGGAGCGAAGACCGTATCGAACCATATCCTGCCCTTCCTGCGCGCGACGAAGTACCAAGTCGCAACGCCCGCGGCAAATGGTATGCCGAGGAATATCATCACATTCTTGGCTATCTCTGTCATGGTTATGTCAACGACAACTCCCTCTGAAGACGGAGACACAACCGGTGTCATGACAGTTATGAACACGTAGGCAAGAACCGAGTACATCACAATCTGGAAGACAGAATTCAAGGCGACAAGCACAGCGCAGTACTCACAATCGCCTTTCGCGAGCATGTTCCAAACGAGGACCATCGCAATGCATCTAGCGAGGCCGATCAGTATTAGACCATTCCTGAATGCCGAGTCCTCTGGGCTGGGGAAGAATATCCACGCCACCACGAACATAACAGCTGGGCCGACTGCCCAATTCAACACAAGTGACGTGCTCAACATCTTCTTCGCTCCCCGAAGCCTGCCAAGCTCGTCATATCGAACCTTGGCCAAAGGCGGATACATCATCACGAGGAGGCCGACTGCGATCGGGAGCGACACGTCGAACATCCTAACCGAATCGAGCGACTCGGCGATTTCGGGGAATGCATGGCCGAGACCAACACCCAGGGCCATAGCCAAGAAGATCCAGATCGTTAGGAATTCATCGAGGAACGAGAGCTTCGCTCGTTCCGTTGATTCGCATTCCTGTCCCTGTGTCGCGGTCCTCATCGCAAGTTTGCCCGACAGGTGAATGTCGCTTGAGTTTAGGTATCTTTCCGGAGGAGCAAACGTCCGAGCGAGGAAAATGCCGGCCGTCCACCCCTATGGCCTTTTCTCTGGTCCCGATACTGAACTGGAATCCACTGGCATTTAAAGGGCGGAGTCTGAGGAGCTCTGGAAGGTCGTCTCACTCGTGAACGAATGCCTTCATGACCCTTCCGTCTTGGAGAAGGCTTGTTGCTCAGGCCATTTCCATGCGTGCCAGACAATCATGCCTATTAGCACGGCCTCCACCGTCATGAAGTACGCGTAGTACGCCCATGTTTCACCTGGCACGAGCAGAGTGGTGGCAAGAACACCGCCATGGAAGACACCCACGATGATATTCACCAGCCTGTTGACCTTGGCCTTCAGCAACACTGACAGAGCGATCATGAGGATTGAGACTGTCATCAGGATCGACGTGGCAAACAGGAATCCCTGGTTCAACTCGATACCCGCAATCTCGCCCGTCAGCAGTTCTTCCAGTGTGCCTGGTTGGAAGAACGAAATGATGTCTGCGTACGCGTAACAAAACACTAGAGCAACCCACAACATCGCGAGCTTTATCTTAACATCTATCTTCGTATCAATGAAGGTCTTCGCAGTCTTTTCCTGTGAGTTCACGCTTCCACCGCCTTGCATAATCAGACTATGAATTAAGGCTCTTTCGCCTTATTCATCGCCCCTACGGCCTTTTCTCTGGGTTCCTGTTTGAATATAAATCCTCTTATTTGGATTAAAATGTGCGAGGGGCCGGATTTTTGCCCGGAATATGCCGGTGTTTAGAGGTAAGAGCTTGAAGATTCAAGGTGGAATCCTACGCTGAAAGAAGACATCCAAACACACTCTGAAATCATACGAAGTGGTCCTGGATGTAGAAGGGAATGTGCTATAACGCTATTTCTGTCGCGATTTGCGCCAGAGGGTGAGTGCGATGACAGAGAACGATGCGATCGTCAGCGCAAGAACGCCAACGACGAAGTATGGGAAATCATCACCAGAACTTTCAGTACCAGAATCGCCACCATCATTCTGACCGATATCGAGCATCGAGGTGGAGCTCCATCCGTGGATGTTGCAATGCGCTCTGACTGCCACAATCGTGGTATTCGCGTCAGAGCGGACATCATATGACACCGAGAATGGGTTGTCCTGGGGCGGGGGCGGAGGGGATATATCGTGAGTGAATGTTCCTGTGCTATTTGTGATTGTCAATCCTATCTCGTCAACGTAATGGGTAGATGACGGCGCATTGTGCGTCACAGAGATCATCAGTGTAACGCTTGAACCGGAGATGGTTGTGCTCAGTTGGACTGAAGGAACATCGGCTCGCACCAGCCCTGAGATTACCAGCAGGGATAGCGCGGCTATCAGGCAGATTGCGCTCACCTCCAGTTGGCGACGAATACCCAGCATGGGGCACTCAATCGCATTGTTCCCTAATCATACTTGCACCGTAATTTCCCCTATCTTCTCTGTCTGAAGGAGTCATGTAGAAGAGCTCAACCCCAGTTGTTAGCGTACAAAACCAAGCCAGTAAGATAGGCAGCAATCCACAAGACTATAAAAGCGCTTCCGAATACTCGATGAAGCTTGCCAGATGGAGGCAGAAACATCCTGCTGTCCCTCCTGATGACATTGCGGAGTCCAAGAAGGATAGACATTCCCCCCAGGAACGCCACACCAATGGACATCAGAAGATGACCGAGAATGTTGGTCCCATCCCACGGGAAGCTACCGTTTGATCCGTCCACCGCCTTTGAGATCATCAACAGTTTGAACACAACCATGTCGATGATGAAAACTGAAATCATAAGGTAGTGGTGCTGGATGCCTCTGTGCTTCGCCGCGAGGAGTAGAGATGTCACAAGAGTCACCGCGAGGATGGTTTCCCCAATCAGCATGACCATGACCACTAGAGGAGGACTCATTGTCCAACATCTCCCGACGATACATGGTATCGTATTGGTGCGTATTATCAGGTTTGCCCCATCATTTTACATCGCAGCAGTCGTATGACAGCTCCCCTGCGGAAAAGCATTCACTCTCTTGAAAGAAAAGAGTCCATATGGCGAGTACAAGTAAGTCTGTCATAATTAGAATGTGCGAGGGCCCGGATATTGACCCGGAATTTACCGGTGTTTAAAGGTGGGAGCTTGAAGAGTATAGGTGAAATTCTTTGACGGTAAGAAATAGACGAGCCAAAACCGTTATGAATATGGCCGCGTTGGACTTCTATCCATCCTCGCACAGGGAGAGCTCAAGGGCCCAAGTTGCCTGGAGCACTTACTCCATCAACATTCGTGCTCCAATCGGCATGAGAAGAAGGCCATGGAAAGCCTTGACAGACCACAATTCCATGGGGAACTTGAGGGCTAACTCACGGTCGACGATATGGGCCAACTGGGAATTCTCGTCGGCGGTCGCAACTCAACTCGCCGACGGTATATGGCATTGCCTTCACAAGCCAGCAGGAAGCACAGTCACCACAGACTGAAGCCAAAGTATCTCGCTGCAAATATCATGCCGACTGCAACTATCGCTACCGCGAAGATGATCTGAATCCATCTCGAGAGAGATACGTACTTGTTGCCGAGGGCGCCCTTGATCTCACCCGTTGCAGCGCAGAACGGGATTATGATTGCGCCGTGGCCCAGCCCGAAGGTGAACATCAACACGCCACCCATGAGAATCGAGATGTCTTGGGAAATCAATAAAATCAGGACTGGGAAGACGAGCGACAGCGCGCATGGAGCCCATCCGAGAGAGAAGAGGATTCCGAGCAGAAACCCTGCAAGCTCTGGAGAGCGGCGGCTCAGAGACGCCAATCTGCCCTGAACTGAGTTCTCAGCACCTGTTGGCTGAGCTGGACACGAGGGTTCTTGACGGATGGCGGACAGGCCCTTCCGGAGCACGTCGCCAATCGGCAGGACGATATTGATGCCGAGTATGACCAGAATGATGCCCGCGATGAGGTAGAAGGTGGAAGACATGTCAACCAACCTGCCAACAGACGATATCGCCAGCCCGAACATCAGGAAGACAAGGGAGGTCCCGATGGTGAACGCTATTCCGATCTTCAATCCGATGGACTGTCGTCTTGCTGATGAAACCTCCTGTTTGTCGCTGCCAATTGCAGCTGCGCCTATGAATGATATGACCGCCATCAGCAGAGCGAGCGAACAAGGTGAGAACGACGTGATGACGCCGAGCAAGAACATTCCCCCAACGCTCACAGCAGTGCCGCTGGAATCACCTGAAGTGTAAGTCCATTCGCCGGACATTATCGCGGCTGCATCTTCTTGGAGCGAGTTGGCGCTCTGGACTCCGTCGACAACGCCCTTTCCGATGCAGTAGACGTTATAGACTCCGACGACAACAAGGTCTTCATCAACAAGGACAATGGTGGGATTGGAGAACGCTCCGTTGACCTCCCAGTACTGGAGGTAGGAACTCGAAACCGGAAATGGGTCGAATTCTTCAATCCAATGCCATGTGATATTCGTACCATACCATTCCTCGACCAAGCTCCAGCCATCCTCGGAGTATGGATTCTTCCGGATATTCACCGTAATGACTTCCACGTCAGAATTGCCCGAAGCAGCAATGCCTTCAATCTCCTCTATCTGCTGGTGCATGTAGGCTTCGCATTCGATACAGAGAGGGTTCTCAAGCTGCGTGAAATGGATAATCGTGACCTTGCCCAAGTTGTCAGCGAGTGAGACTCTCACCCCCAGTCTGTCATAGGTTGTGAATGTTTCTGCAGGTTGACCAAGTTCCGAACTGCCATCGTCCAACCACAGAGACGCCGCGCCAGCCAAAGCGGCAACTACAACGAGGCATCCGATGATGACAGAGATGGACAGGACTCTGGAATTCAGGGGAAATCACCGCCTCAACTGTTCTCGCTGTAATGCGACTTCGCATCCGAGATCCAGCTTTGAAGAGAATCCAGGTCAATTACACCTTCCCATGCGTGCCATCCGATGGCGACGCCTCCCGATGGCGACTGAACCCAGGTGAGGACTACCGTCAGTGGAACGTAGTGCGTCCCTCCGTTCGGATCATATGCCGCGAACGCTTCCGACGCATCGGGCTCATCAGTGCCAGCTGAGAGGTCGATGTATGTGATGTCAGGATTGGCGGACGAAATCGATTGGCAGATGGATCCCTGCTGTATGCAAGGAGCGCACCCCTCGCTGTGGCCCAGAATCATAACAACGCCACTGTTCAGGGCTGACAGCACCCAATCAGGGTGTTCTACTTCGCTCCCGCTCGATGGATGAGTGGTTGGATATGTTATCCAGAAATCCTCCGGACCGGACCCTACATCTCTTCTCGTGGTTGGCTGCGCGCCTGTGAAGAAAGACCATGTGAAGACGACACAATCCAGCTGTGACCCTTCCGAATCTCTGGTTCCTTGTCCGACGGTCACCGTGTAGGATGTCTGATCGACCAGCGGTCCAGACGGTGTGTATGTCATCGCAGTGCCCGTCCAGGAAAACGAACCTGCGACGGAGGGTGAGATACTGAAGGAGTCTTCCACAGAGGAGATATCCATGGCCTTATTGAACGTCGCCCGTATCTCTGCGTCTGTCGCCGCCCCGTATCCGCTGGGAGAGTAGTCCACGACCCTTGGAGGCACAATGTAGTTCTCTTCCTGCGGGTAGTAGGCATAGGCCAGAATCGACGCAGTCACCAAGATTGCCACAGCGGAAGCGACGTAGATAGACCTCTTGGTGGAATATGTGAGAGCACCACACTCTCCGCACCGTCTAGACCTTGGCTTATGGAGGGTGCCACAGCTCGAACACTCTGAGTAGCCCTGAGATAGCAGACGCTTCTTCTCCTGTTCCTCCTTGGTCCTCCTCTTGGCCAAGCAACTCCCCCTTGTCGGAATCTAGCGCTCATGCGTTGAAATTGACATTCTTCCAGCGTCTGTGATTGAGTAGATTCGCCAGTTCTTCACTCTCTTCGCGACAATGAGTCCCTCGGACTCGAGAAGCTTCAGGTGATATGACAACTTTGAATCAGTTGTTCCTGATACCGCCTTCATCACGCATGGACACATCTCCGTTACGGCCAATGCGAACAAGAGCCGCAGCCGGATCTCGTCGGATAGAGTCTTGTGATACTGGGCCATGGCCTTGACCCGGCTCGACCTTGGTATCTTCGATTCAAGCGATCTGGGACCGCCGGCTTCTTCTATCCCCCTGGTTACCTGTTGAGGTACGTCCATCTCCCTCAAGACAGATTCAAGAGACATTTCAGTTTTCTTTGAAACCACAAAGCCCTTATAGTCGCCCGAGTATTTCAAATTTGTTAGAAATACCTGAGAAGATAGAATGAGTGCACTTGACTACCTCGCATCGCTCCTGGTAGCGGGCTCCGAAGGCCTCATCAACTACCTGTCGGCACATGTGCTCTTATGCCTAATCCCAGCGTTCTTCATCGCGGGGGCTTTGTCAGCGCTGTTCAGGAAGGAGGCGGTCACGAAATACCTCGGGCCAGACACCCCGAGATACATCTCATATCCCGTCGCGTCGGCTGCGGGATTCCTGATAGCTGTGTGCTCCTGCACCATACTCCCGCTCTTCGCTGGCATTTGGAAGAAGGGGGCCGGCCTCGGGCCTGCAGTCACATTCCTGTTCACGGGGCCCGCAATAAACCTACTCGCCATCACGTATACTGGAAGCCTGATCGGATGGGACATTGCGGCCGCGAGGGGCATTATGGCGATAGCATTCGGCATCGTGATTGGATTGTTGATGGGATTCATATTCAGCAAGATGCCGACGAAAGCAGCCGCCTCCAACAACAGTTCGGCGATTCCAAGCGCTCCCAGCGCGGCCGCAGATTCGCCCGAAGAGAAGGCACAGCGCCTGACATTGAAGGCGAGGATGTATCGTAGCCGCTCTCTAGTGTTATTCGTTCTCTTGATAGGCGTCCTGCTCTCGGGAACGTTTCCAGCACCACTTGAGTTCAAGATCCCCGCTCTCGCTGCATTCATACTGCTCTCCGTGGCTTGGGCGTTGAAGGCGAACCCTCACGAGGAGAACAGAGCCTGGATGGGCGAGACCTGCTTCTCATCAGGATGATTGTGCCTCTTCTTCTCATTGGCGTGTTCATCGCCGGGATTGCCTCTGAAGTCATCCCGACTGATCTGGTCGCGGACCACTTGGGACACGACACTCTCTCAGCAAACTCAATCGCAGTTGCATTCGGCATCTTCATGTACTTCCCAACGCTAGTCGAGGTCCCTGTGGCAAGGATGTTCCTCGACCTCGGGATGGCCAAAGGTCCTCTCCTCGCATATCTACTCGCCGATCCTGAACTATCATTCCAAAGCATACTAGTCACGAGGAAGGTCATGGGGTCGAAGAAGGTCGCGGTCTACGTCGGTCTCGTGGCCGTATTCTGTGTTGTCGCGGGGATGATATTCGGCATGTTCGTGAGGTGAAAAACTGCCAGGCGAATGCTGTCCGGGGAAATCGGTGTCAAAACGGCTTGCTGTCGGGGGCACACAGGTCGGCGTCTCGGAGTACGAGGCGATCATGCAGAAGGCTCTGGAGCTTGAGAACGCCTCGGATGACGAAATCAAGCACCTACTATTGAAGGAACTCAAGATATTCAACTATGTCCCTGCCTCGGCAGAACAGGACTATCTGGACGCCATGTGGCAGGAATACAAGAACATTAGGAATGAGAGAATGGCAAGGAAGCAGGAGGAGGTGAAGAGATGAAGATTGAGGTGTTTGGGACGGGATGCCCGAAATGCAACATGCTCGAAGTCAATGCCATGAAGGCACTGAGGAACCTCGGTGTGCAGGCAGAAGTCGTGAAGGTCACTGACATCGAGCAGATAGTGGACAGAGGCCTCATGTCGACCCCGGCGCTGGCGATTGACGGCGAAGTGGTTGTCGCTGGCCGAGTGGCCTCAGTGGGCGAGTTGACCGAATTGATTTCCTCGAGGAGAGAGAGCGCCTGAGCCACGGCGTCTACGACGGTATTCCCAGGAAGGGAACATCGGACACTATGCGACGAGCCGCGGAGAAGTCAAGTCCCCCAAGCCATTTGCCTCCAACGCACTCCTCATACCGTTCCGCCCCTATGGCCTCTTCTCACGATTGAGATTCCTGTTTGAACATAAATCCATCATCAAGAATTAAAATGTGCGAGGGCCCGGATATTGACCCGGAATCTACTGGCAATTAAAGGTTCGAGCTTGAAGAATAAAGGTGGAATTCTCTACCGGTAAAGAAACCAGACAACCATCCTCCGAGGAATCCAATGTCCGCTGTCCAGCGGCTTTCACGCTGTTCGCTGCTTCGGTCCTGTAGCCTATGGCGGTTGTTACCGCGAGGAACGCCCGTCGACAGCTGACTCTGAAGGTGACGCTCAAGCGACCTTTTCCTTGCATCTACAGGGCGAGCGAGGTTCTTACGATTCAGCGCCGCACCGACGCCAGCAACCATGGTCCGCCGTGGGACCACGAATAGGGTGGCCCCTCGGGAACCTCAGGATTCATCCCAAGCTCCAGCAGCGACCCTGCCTCGCTAAAGGCCCATTCGATTTTCAGCAGGTCCTCTTCCAGCCAGGGTATCAGCTGACCTTCCTTGATTTTGGTGAGCGCGTCCACGGCCTCGGTCCTAGATAGAGTCGCGCTGGCAAGTCCGTCATATATCCAATGAACATCGATGTACGCCTGCTGCTGGTCCCAATCATCACCCCAGTACATAGAGGGGTTGATCATCCACTGCATTGTGTTGTGGTAGGTCCAGTTGCTAACGAGATGGCCCCATTCCATGGAGTAGACGCCTGCGAGAGCGCTCAATGCGGTCTTCATCGATCCAGGTGAAGCCTGATTCAGCGCCGCAATAGCATGATCGACCTGCTCGAGGTCGTTCGCATGTTGCTCCGGTCTAAGGAACGTCTCCCAGGAAGCCATTGTTCCTCCCTCTCCGATGCCCCAGTGGTTCAAGAGCCTCCTAGCCTCTCGCATGCAGGAGTTCAGCCAATCGGCTTTGGCCCTGATGGTGGCCTTCTCAACGGGGCTCACCGCTCCGTCGTAGTCCGTGAGGAGTTGCGCGGCATAAGCATTGACCAACGCCGTTTCTTCTCTCAAATCATCCAGAGCCGCACTTGCCTCGTCAATCAACGAGGCCTCGTAGGGTATTGCCGCCTTCTCAGAGATGAGGAATCCCTCGAACCAATCCAGAAGTGGAAGGAAATTGAGCGGATACACAACAGCATTTGAAGCACGCGCCGCCATCACCGTGTAGTAGTCCATGGTGAGATTCACCGCCTCAGAAGAGTACAGGTCCATATCATCCAACTGTGTATGATAGATACTCTCCTGATCCACAACCCACCACAGCTGGCACGCGGAGCTTCCAGCCTTGCCACCATATATCCAGGCGTCTGTCCACGACCATAGAGGGTTGTACAGGCTGACAATACCCTGGTGGCCAAGGTCAATTGTCAACTCGTTGAAGAAGTCGTTGAGTTCATGAGACGTCTCGGCCCAATACTGGCCACTTGGCTTCGCCAGGGTCACTCCATCCATGTTGAGTTCCATGACCATGCCGTCGGCTATCTCAGGGTGGGCGACGTAGAACTCATACGAACCCACAAGCCATGAGAACCAGGTGTCGTCCGGGCCTCCAGATTCCTCCGCCCCGACGCAGACGAAGACCAATGTGCGCTCGTTTGTGAACGTTCCAGCATCCCGAGCCTCAGAGAAAATCCTCGCCAGCTCGATAAGGATTGCCACTCCTCCGACGGTGTCCCAAGTCCCGTTCCAGAAGGTGTCAATGTGCGATCCAATAACGACGTACTCATCTGGATAGGCCGAGCCGATGAGGTATCCTGCCACGTTCGATGACTGCACACTTCCATAGGCAATCATGTTCGCCCTACCTTCGAGCCTGAGCTCGACGGGTCCCTGGCTCAAGAGTTCCTGCAGGTAGGCGGCAGAGTTCGAGGATATCGAGAAGTACGGTATCGTGCCTCCGCAATCGTCCTGCTTGATGCCGTCTGGATCGACTGGGAGGGAGGTGTAGTAGCCATAAGCTATGGTGGCGGATGCATTGTGCAGGAACGCTTCATCGTTCATGACATTCGGCCATACTGTTCTGTCGTCGTCGCGGTAAACAAGAGCGATTGCACCGTGCAAATCCTCTCCTAGGGCGTCAAAATCAGCCCGGTCGCCTGTCCCGGCATCGACCAGGAGGGCCTGCAAGGTCTTTCCATCTTCCGAGTTACCGAAGAAGTAAGGGACGCCGCCATCCTCCCCCCATATGCCATAACAGTAGCCATAGATTGTACATGGGATTTCAACTCCGTTCGATACAATCACCATTCTGTCCCCTGAATGACTCCAGCTAGAAGAATCGAAGGTCTCCCAAGTGACCGAATCGAGGTTGAGTGCGGACAACTTGTCATACACGTATTGTTGCCCCGACCATTCCTCAGGGCTACCGACCATCTTTTCACCCAGGCCATCAGAGAGATACTCTGTGTAGGACTTCACTGTCTCAACGTCCCTCATACCAAGCAGGGCAAGTTCCTCCTCCGAAAGAGATACACTGCCTGCGGACACCGCGAGCGTATCTACGGGCGCGCCCCCGATGACCGGAACAATCGATGCAATCAGCATGAACGCAGCAATTCCCACCGCAGAAGTCCTCAAACCACCGTTGAGTCCCTTCATTCTATCCCGCAATTCGGATATCTGTCTTCGTGTTATCATGCTGAGGCTCACTGGATTCCCCCCTAAGCTGGGCAATCTTCATTGCCCTGAACCCGAAAGGCGCACATTCTCTAAGAAGCTTACTGACCAATACTACGCGCGGCAAGCCAAACAGGCAATAGGATTGGAATGCAAAGCCCAGACGTAGATCGCATTCTGCTACCTCGTGTTCTTCACTCGATATACATTCTATTCACAGAATTAAAATGTGCGAGGGCCCGGATATTGACCCGGAATTTACCGGTGTTTAAAGGTCGGAGCTTGAAGATTCAAGGTGGAGTTCTTTACCGGTAGTAAATCATCAGCGTAAGGATAGCCGAATTAAGGAGTTGCACAGACTACCATGGACACTTGTCTGCGGACTTCATCGCCTTCGAAAGGGCATCTATCATCGCAGACGTAGCTTCTGCCGCAACCCTATCGAATGAGTCTTCGGAGTAGTTGCGGCAGAACGGCTCTGTTCTGTACGCATAGTCTATGTCCCTCGAGGAGCTGACGATGGCGCCATACCCGTCTGAGTTCAAGCAAGCCATCGAATCATCTGCGCTGCCTCCCTGAGCGCCATATCCAGGGACCAGGAAGTACGCCTTGGGCATAGTCTTCCTGAGTACCATCGCTTCGTTCGGGTAGGTGGCTCCCACCACAGCCCCTACGCTGCTGTAACCTCTCTCACCCAGAAGGTCATCACCCCAGGTCTTCACGTTGAGGGCCAGGCTCACGTAGTTCGGGGCAACTGTAACCTTCTCCGCTTCTCCGAACTTCCGCTTCTTCGAGAATAGAGGCGCGGTCCCATCATCTGCAAGATCCTCCCGCATATCATTCATCGACGGACAGTCGACAACGTGAGGAAGATCCTGCAACTCTCCAGAAGAGGGATTTGACGTTTTGACCAATATAAAAATACCTTTCTGATGATTTCGACAATCGTCCAGAAATGGCTGCACGCCATCAAATCCGAGATAGGGGCTGACTGTGATGGCATCCACATCGTAGACTCTCGTCTTGCCTTTCCAGAATTCAACCTCACCGATATGCCCTGAGGAATAGGCTTCAGCTGTAGATCCGATGTCGTTCCTCTTCGCGTCTTCAACGACGATCAGGCCTGCATTTCTTGCGTATCGCACAGTCTCCTCGAATGTCTTGACGCCGGGAGCACCGTATGCCTCGTAGAACGCGACCTGAGGCTTTACTATAGCCACCTTGTCTTTGACAGCGTCGATGATCCCCTTGTTGAATGCCAAGTAGCACGCAGCCACTGCTTCAATGGTCTCGCCGTATTTCGACACCGATTCCCGCTTAAGGAACGCAGGGATGAGATTGAGCCGTGGGTCAAGTCCTACACAGACCATAGTCTGCTTGTCATCGACTGCATCCATCAACCGGTCGCTAAATGTCCTCATCCCACGCCACCATTGGGACATGAGGTATGATGGTTAAATCCTCTTCCTGCAAACATGAACAGCAGCAGAATATAAATTCTATGCAAATTATGAAAATGTGCGAGGGCCCGGATATTGACCTGGAATTTACTGGTGTTTAAAGGTGGGAGCTTGAAGATTCAAGGTCGAATTCTTTGACGGCAGGAATGGAGACGGAAGAAGCTCTTCAAATCGAAGAATATTGAGAATCTCTATATTTCGTGAGGAGGCGAAGCTGCCCGCCCTTGAGGCCTCTCTTCACCAAGGAGATCACCTAGCTCTTTGCATTCAGAAGCTGCTTGGCGACTTTAACAGCTTCGCTGGCGTTCTCCGCAAAGCTGTCTGCTCCTATCTCACGAACCCATTCCTCTGTGACAGGCGCTCCACCCACCATAATCTTCACATTGCCCCGCAGTCTCTCAGAATCGAAAGCCCTGACGATGTCGTGCTGGATTGGCAGCGTCGTGCTCAGAAGCGCAGATGCCCCTACTATGTCTGCACGCACTTCCTTCGCCTTCCTGAGGAACTCAGCGACAGGAACGTCCTTGCCAAGATCGTGCACCTCTAGGCCTCCGGCAATGGCCATTGCAGCGACTATGTTCTTGCCGATATCGTGTATGTCGCCAGCTACAGTACCTATCACTACCCTCCCAAGCGGTTTCGTCTCAGCGTTGGTCTTGGCCATCTCAGGCTCCAACACTTCAGACATTGCGGTCTTCACGGCATCAGCCGCGGCCATGAGGTGCATCAGGAAGAACTCGCCCTCTTCGAATTTCTTCCCGATTGTCTCAAGTCCCTTACCCAGTCCGTCGGTGATTATCTCTGTTGGACCAAGTCCCATCTCCAAGCCTTTCCTGGAGGCCTGGACGACGACGTCTGCATCGAAACTCAAGACAGAGTTCGCCAGTTCATGATACATTGATTCCTTCGTCAATATCCCCACCTTCCTAGTGTTTCATACTGTCCGTCTTGATTGACTCGATTCGAGCTCGAACATCCGAAGGTATTGGCTCCACCTGATGATTCTTCAGAATCTTCTTGATCTCATCTCTGACATTCTCGACCAGAGTCTTTCCTCCGGCCTTCTTCCATGAGTCGTACGAGAATGTCCGATCCATGATAGAGTCTATACGATGCTCGCTCTCGAAGAATTTCAGTGAGTGCTTCAGGCCTAGGAATGAACCTCCATGCTTCGCGTTCTTCATCTCTTCAACAGCAAGGGTTTCATCGTCGACGTGAATACCTCGCATAATCCTCTTGAGCATGCCAATAATTTCATCGCATACCACGATAAGCTCCTGACTTCCGCTCTTCCCGGATTCGGTGAGGCCGACGTCATGTATGAGATTCTGGCCGCTCATAGCAGCGGTAGACAGGTTCATCGACGCCTCCACGAAGGCCTGAGCATCTAAGGTCTTTGAATCAGTACATCCTCCCGTGCCCCATATGGGAATCTCCAAGTGATGCGCCAATTGGGCTTGGGCGATGCCAAGCGTCATGGTCTCTGGTGTGCCATATTGGCAGAGGGTAGTTCTCATGTTCATCGTCAGTGGCACGAAGCCGAACACAAACGGTGTTCCGGGCCGCGTGAACTGAGCTATGACATTGCCAGCAATCGATTCGGCCATACCGGCCACAATCTCCCCAGCAAGAGTTATGGGCCCAGTCGCGCCACAAATCGGAGCAGGGGCGGCTATCAGGGGAAGTCCCTCCTTCACCCATTCAATGAGTGCGTCAACATAATTCTCGCCGAATGTAAAAGGAGAGGTCGATTCGTCGTACATCGACACTATTGGCCTCTTCCTAAGTTCATCCTCCCCGCCAGCAATCAGCTGGGCGATCTCTATCTGCTTTCTGGTCACTCCAGAGCCGTGGTACGCGAATATGATTGAATGCTTGACAGTATTCGACATTACGGCATCTTGTTCGTACAAGCCCTGGACCTCGCGCGGAGCGTCAAGAGGCGAGTAGAGTCCCATAGAGTAGTCGATATTCTCCATGGCGTCGCATATTCGGGCGGTTTCTGCCATGTCCGAAGCTCGGCTGCTTCTTCTCTCGCCGGTCTCCCGATCGACGAGCACGGTCGCACCGCCTACGCTACCGAAGTAGGCCTTCTTTCCCTCAATGAGGAAATCCTGCCCCTTGTCTCTCCCACACAACCTAACTCTCTTTGGCGCTTTTCTCAACGATTCTTCGACAATGTGCTCAGGGAAGCATGCTGTCTGCGTCCTGAAATCGACAGTTGCCCCAATGTCATTCAGAAATCGAAGCGTTCCTTCATGTTCAATCTTCACGCCATGCGTCTCGAGCACGTTGAGTACGCCCAAACAGAGATTATCCAAGTCCTCGGTAGATAGTATCTTGAGCTGTCCGCCTTCGACACCAACTCTCAAGTCTCTCCCCCCTCTGTGCGCAACGAGCCTAATAATCTGACCCGTATAATACTTGCCGTTAAGAATGTGCGAGGGGCCGGATATTGACCCGGAATTTTCCGTCAATTAGAACTGCCAGCGATAATCGTAAGACTCTGATGAGAGCCCAGGTCAAGGGATTTCTTACAGGCAAGTGCGGTTCAAATGGGTCATTTGACGACGAATCTGCTAGCAGGAGAGAGGCCCGAGCGAACAAGATGACTGGCATTAAGCCCATTCTTGGGAGTGCGAGCCAGACCGCAGGAACGACGCCGTCGCGGCAGTGTCTTCACTGTTTCCATTCGTTACAAACTCGCTTCGATTCCGCGACCGATTTCGGACCTCGGTTGTAGGGGCGGCTTCTCCGAATGGTCGAATCAAAGCAGACAAGCCCGCAAGAAACCCAATCGCAACTTGATACAACGTCGGTAATAATGCGGAAATCCTGCCAGTCTAGCGAACGTTTCAGCGCATTTGGAGATTCAGTCATTATCGAAGTATTTAATAGAGAAACTCCGCCTTCCTGATGACGATAATCAAGGCCCGGAACTCTGCAAGTAGCTCCGCAGGTGCCCCGAAGCTGATAGATGCTAGCTCCAGGGTGGACGTGGACTCTTGATCAGCCATTCAGGGCGGCTGGAGATTCGCTTCATGCCTACCGAAGTTGTGCGAAGAATCGAAATGGATTACGCAAAGAACGTAATCACAACCCTTCGGAACATGGGAACTGCGACAACCATTGAAGGAC
>CP070732.1:1405129-1467141 GCA_020347565.1 Methanobacteriota archaeon
TCATGCGAACGCCTTCGCCAACCCTGACCTGGGCGATAGGCTCCGGAGCGAAGGGTGCGACGCCATCGTCATCGTGGGGTTGAGCGCGAGTGGCTGCGTGCTCGCCACCTACTTCAGCGCATTCGATTTCGGCGTCCGCCCGTATATTCTAAGGGGGGGCGTCGCCTCTGCGAATGAGGAGCATGTGCGGTTCGCTGAAGAGATCTGCGACACGATGAGTCTTGGCGAACTCGCCAAGCTTGTTGGATCAGTTCCGACGTCACCTTGAATTGTAATTGGCCCGACCAGACTCTGATTCGGGACACTGGCTGAAATCTAATCTGCATTCTGGGGTTTCGAGAGAGAACGCAACAAACCCCCTTCCCATTCCCGATTTCAGCCATAAAGGAAGACCATGTCTGGCTGAAACGTGCTGATATAGAGCACCGAATCGAGCAACAACTGACAATGTCCACCAGCGAGCCCTGAGACCGAAGTTCTATTATACGGTGTATCTGTTCGATAACTGAGTCGGCTGTGGTCCGACTGGGGGATTAACGTTGAGGAGAATCCACGTATGTCTGCTATTTGCAGTGATCTTAGAGTGTCTGGTCCTAACGAGCAGCGCATCTGCGGTGTGTTCGGCGGCTGATGTGGAGTCCGGTTGGGGCATAGCGACGCTCATTGAAACCGACAACTCAGGAACCGCTGATACTCCACAATTATGTGTTGACAGGACTGGCAATGCTACTGTCGTGTGGCATCAATCTGACGGCGCCCGTTTCAACATCTGGTCAAACAGGTATGTTGTCGGAATTGGTTGGGGTGTCGCGACGTTGATTGAGACTAACAACATGGGCTCTGCTTTCGGGCCACAAGTAGCAGTTGATGGCTCAGGTCGTGTGACAGCCGTGTGGCATCAGGACGATGGGACTCGCTACAACATATATGCTAACCGTTATGTTGTCGGAACAGGCTGGGGCACTGCGAAGCTAATCGAGACTGACAATTCAGGAGGTGCCTACAGCGCCGATGTGGCTGTCGACGATTCGGGTAATGCGACGGCGGTATGGCACCAATATGACGGCACTCGCAACAACGTCTGGTCTAACCGGTATGTTGTCGGAACTGGCTGGAGTGTCGCGACGCTGATCGAAACCGATAACACAGGATACGCTGAATCTCCCCAAGTGGCGGTCGACGATTCGGGTAATGCGACAGCAGTATGGCACCAATACGACGGCACTCGCTACAGCATATGGTCGAACAGATACGTCATCGGAACGGGTTGGACTGGTGAGACACTCATCGAGACCGATAACACGGGAAATGCATTCTTCCCTAAAGTGACTGTTGACAGATCAGGCGATGTCACGGCCGTGTGGCATCAAGATGATGGAACTCGATACAACATCTGGGCGAACAGGTACACTGTCGACACGGATTGGGGACTTGCCAAACTCGTCGAAACCGACAACGCAGGTTCCGCTCAGTACCCAGAATTAGCGGTCGACTACTCGGGCGATGTGACCGCTGTTTGGCATCAGTCCGATGGCACTCGCAACAACGTCTGGTCGAATCGCTATAGCGCCGGGACTGGTTGGAATGCCGCCACACTCATAGAAACCGACAACACGGGCGCCGCCTTGTATCCCCAATTGGCCGCGGACAAATCGGGCAGTGTGACAGCAGCGTGGACTCAATTCGACGGCACTCGGTGGAACGCCTTGTCGAACCGCTACGAGGTCGGAACTGGCTGGGGCGCTGTGACATTCGTCGAGACAGATAACGCAGGAAGTGCAAACCGCCCAGAGGTAGCTGTTGACGATTCTGGCGATGTGACGGCCGTATGGTATCAGTCCGACGGTTATCGCAGCAACATCTGGTCCAACCGGTATGTCGTGCCAGATACCACTCCACCGCCGTTGTCTCTTGTCAGTCCATCCGACGGAATGATCACAGAAACACCGGTTGTGACGGTGTCAGGGACGACTGAACCTGGCGCGTTCTTGGCGGTTAACGGCATTTCCGTCGCAGTCGAATCCGACGGTTCCTTCTCGTGCGAAATCGCCTTGGTCGAGGGTGAGAATGCAATCACGGCGACAGCGACGGACGCTTCTGATAACTCGGCGGCGGCCTCTGTAAGTGTGACCTATGTTGATCCTGCAGTCGAACTCGAGGAAGAGTTGAACGATGCTCTTGAGGAGCTGTCCGTCGTTCAGGACGAACTGAACGATGCCCTAGAGGTGCTGATTGCTGTCTTGGACGAGCTGAGCGAAGCACAAGACGAATTGAGTGCTCTTCAAGGCCAATTGGACTCGATTCAAGACGAACTTGACGCTACCGAGGAAGAGCTAACAAGCACAAGCGATGATCTGGAATCTGTGAAATCGCAGAACCTTGCATTGATGGCGGTGCTTGGGATAATCGCAATCTTGGCTATCGTGATGTCAGTCATGTTCTTGAGCTTGAGGAAGAAGATTGCGGGCACGGATGTCAGATCATCCGAGGAGGAGCCTCCGCCGCCGCCAGCCTGACGGAGAGGCAAGATACCTGGAATCTCTTTCTTCTTCATTTCTTTCGGCCTCCTTGGCCTCATCTCTGGGAACAAGGGGGCTCTGCTGGGCTCGAAGTCGTCCAGGATATACGGTGTGGTGCCCCGAGTCTCAATTCCCCGACATCGACCGTGTCAGACGACTTGCCTGGCCACGCGTGATGGGCAATTGATGTCGAATGCGTAGTATGGCAGGCCGGTCATACCGGAGGATGAGGTCAATCAGATCGGATTGAGACCGGAGCTAAACCCTTTTCCTTCTTCTCCCGAAGCAACATGCGCACCATAGATAGCATCAGTCCAATCCACATAATGACCGTGTAGATGAAACTCCAGAAGTCAGCATCTCGGGTCAAGAATATCGTGCAGCCGGCTGCGCCACCTCCGAAGAAGATCACCGAGACGTAGATACGCTCTGGAAGGCGCACAGGACTCTTCACTTTCTCATCTCCTGATTGAGTTCAAGAGCTTGATGTCAGTTCGCCCATATGGCCTTTTCTCAACGGGAAGCGGACCCAACCGGGTTTGAACCCACCAAAAAGACTGGCTCGGACGATTTAGGTACATGAGGGCCGTTTTATCGCGTCTTTGGGAGGATGCAGGAAATCGGATCTAAACCCTTTACCTTCTTCTTTCTGCGCTATACGTACATCAGCCGAAGCCCCAACACAGTCGGTGCCTTCGACTTCCTGAATCTCTGATGAGGTGCGACCCTCGGTCGCCTTGTCATAGTACTTACCACCATCAGCGGCTACCGCAGTATCATGTAGCACCAGCATATGGTTGTGCCCTGAGCCACCTGAGTGGATACAGCACTCGGTCAACGCGTGATTCCTCTCTGACTTCTACAGCCGGGATTTCTTACGTGATTGTTCTTGTGAAATGGAGGAAGAAGAATGGAAAAAGAGTTCAGCGTGAAACTAGCGAACAAATCTGGAGAATTGGCTCGTGTGACGGAGATTCTTCAGAAGGACGGCGTCAACATACGCTCGGTCTCGACGGAGCCTCAGGCCGAGACAGTGAGAATGGTAACATCAGATCCCGAGAAGACTCGCAAGAGCCTCGCTGAGTCCGGCGTGCAGTTTTCCGAGAGGAATCTGCTGGTAGCCAAGCTCCAGGACATGCCAGGGGAGTTAGCCCGAATCTCAGGCGCGCTTGCTAAGGAAGGCGTCAACATCGACTCTGCATACATGCTCGATAAGGACTCGGAGCATGTGCATATCGCGCTATCTGTGAGTGATGAGGACAAGGCAAGAAACATCCTGAAGCTGTGATCTGAGCGGACTCCCAAAAGGAGCCTGCGCCGAAAACAGTCTTCAGACTTCTCCTGAAACCCCTTCACATCTCTTTTAATCGCTCTCAGCTGCCAGGCGGCTTCCTTTCCGCCCCTATGGCCTTTGCACGCCTTAGAAGGCCCATGTTCGTCGATCTGTCCCTGGGTTTCGTACCTAACGCGTCTCGGCAAGAGTAAGACGCCTCTGAGGGCGCATAGGGGGCGAAATCAAGGCTACTCTGGGGCGGAAACGCTTTCTTGAGAGGTCTCAGGCATAGTCTCCTCAGGTGCTATGGTGATTGCGGTGGGAGCGCCAACACTCCACGCCAGCAAAGACGGGGCCTGTCGAAATGTCCGAATTGCGGATTTGACAACCCAGAAGGTCGGAGATTCTGCGCAGACTGTGGAAACTTGATTTCTCGGACTCCGCTGGTAATCGCGCCGTCGGAGGAACGAAAGAAGAAAGAGGGTTAGACCCTCGCTTGAAGAAAGGCCGCGGGGGCAGAAGGGAAGGCCTTAAGTCGTCGTGAGCGATTCATAGACTGAAATTTCCATGAAGTGCAGGAATTGCGCCTCGGAGAACCCTGATGGTACGAAGCTTTGCGGCAATTGCGGCAAAGAGCTGGAGGAAGCTCCCGTGGCAGTTGGGGGAGAGTCAGCCAGGAAGTGTAGTTCTTGCGGCCGCACGCTCGAAATGGAGGCCAGCGTCTGTCCGTTCTGTGGACATTGGGTTAAACGATCCTTGTTTGGATAGATTGACCTCAAGACAGGGTGTTCGACAGATTGACGGAGATATCTACTGCCCTCGAAGGCCATCATGTGAGGCTTCGTTGGAGGAATCGAATGGGAGGATAGGGTCCGCCTCTGATACGGAATCCTCTGACCGACCTCATGCCACACAGCTCACTTCATCTGCGGCTCACCGTGAGAAGAGGGCACGGAGGCAGAAGGGCAACAAGAGAACGGCAATCACAAACTTTAACTCTCCCGCAGCATTCGCAGGTTGGATGCACTGTTCTCATTGCGAAAAGTGTTGCCGCGAAACGGAGATGCCACTATGCAGCGCGGATATAGCACGACTTGAGCGGAGAGGCTACGATCGTCTGCATTTCGCGCATCGCGGCGCAGATGGTATCCGCAGACTGCGCAATGCCGGAGACTGCTGCTACTTCTACGACCGTCAAAGAAAACGCTGCAGAGAGTATCCACATAGGCCCTTGGGCTGCATCATATACCCGGTGAACATTTCGATCGATGGTGAGGTGGTGGTCGATGAACTGTGTCCCGAGGCTTCCTCGGTTGACCGTGAGGAGTTTGACAGCAATGGACGACGACTCCGCATGTTACTGGATACGATAGCCCTCGAGGTGAAGACGAATGGTATGCGCGGGAAATAGACGGAATGCCTAGGCTACCGTCGCGTATTCTTCTCCGGATTCCGACGAAGAGAAACCTGCGGTGTTTGAAGCCGCTTCCAAGCCTCAGAAGGCGATTCAACCCCGAAATGACCTCGGTTTCCACCGCAACGCCCTGAGGCATACTAGAAGGATACCTCGGCAGCCTTGAGGGCGAATCATTGGCTATTTCCGCGCGAGGACGCGCGTGAGAGCGGGCGCGAAGGGATTCGAACCCTTGACTGGCCAGTAAGTCGAAAGAGCCGTTCAATCAGGACGGATTGAGATCGGGGCCAAACCCTTTCCTTTCTTCGCCTGCATGCTCGGACAGATTCCGTAACATGAGGGGCGTACTAATGCGCCTTCTAAAGGCTCAACCGTCGTATCCCAAACGGTTTCTCCTTCTCTTCACAACCACGTAATTCACCCATATAAACACCAAACCCGCACAGAAGATGAGTGGCCAGTAATTAGCGCCGATTCCCAAAATGGGCTCCTCTCTGAGGACGAGTAGGGGAAGGACCACGAGCAACACTATCGTAATGACTATCGTACTCCCGCGCAATTGCTGACTTGAGGGCGAACGCCATCCGCATTCTGGGCAGACGCTCTCCAAAGCGCCCCGAACGACCTTCGTGGAACACATCTCACACTTCACGCCATTCCCCTCGACCGTTCAGTGTATTCTCTTCCGCCCCTATGACCTTTTCTCACGACGGTCGAAACCAAGGCTATTCCGAGGAAAGAAGGCCGTTATCAGCGATGCCTCTACATGGTTACCGATGTCGAGCGCTAAAGTCTTAGTGCATTCACCTGTATGACCTGCGTCCAGATGACCCTGCTTGGGTTGCCACACCAGCGGTCCCCGAGCGTTTGCCGATCACATACAGTGAAAAACCGATTGGCAGAACAATCAATCCCATCAGCGACATTACGATTCCCACCAAGAGGTACGGATGAGCAACTTCCCTGTCGCCATGACGGTCCATCTCCAACTCAGGATATGTCATTATCACTACCCCAGCTATTAGAACGGCTGTACCAACTACCCCGACTATCACTCCGGCTTTCATGAACTTGTGGTCGACCATTCCCATTTCCCTCGCATCGGAATCGCCTCACGTGGCTTAAGGGTTTCACTTCCGCCCCTATGGCCTTTGCACACCTTAGAAGGCCCATGTTCGTCGAAAGTAGCCAAGGATTCGCCCTCAAGAGCGCGTGGGCATACCGGAGTATGCCTGAGAGGGCATAGGGGCGAAACCAAGGCTATTCTGAGGAAAGAACGCCTTCTTGAGGATGTTCCGGCACAGCCTCCTCGGGCGCAGTAGTGATTGCAGGCCCACCTTCGCACAGATGGCAAAGGACAAAGGCGTCCCTATCGAGGCGGTCAGCAAAGCTCTGAGGCATTCGAGCACTGTAACCACCGAGAAGTACTACTCGAGGATAAGACCCGAAACAGCGTTCTCCTTGATGCGACAGGCTTGGGAAGCACCTGTCGCGGTAGAAGTCCCAAAACTCTGATTAGATTTTGGCCAGTAAGGCTGTGGTGGGCCCAACCGGACTCGAACCGGTGATCTTCTGCGTGTCAAGCAGATGTCATAACCACTAGACCATGGGCCCTTGTAGGGAGCGAGATAAGAGAACGCCGTCTATAACCTTTTCTGTGGCAGGTATCGCGAGTCAGCGCATCCAGCGCTAGTTTATTCTTGGAGACCGTCATAGGCCATAACGTGTACGGTGACGGTCGAATCGTGGTCTATGCAGGAAAGGGTGCTTCGCATTCTTGGACATGGCTTGCGGATCTGTTCGACTCCGTCCCTCAGGCAGAGGCCGTCTTCGTCGACGAGAGTGAGATGACTGGTGCCCTGAACGACGGATGCTCGAGAGTCGTGGTATCCGGAGGCGACGCGTTTCAGATCGCCCGTTGCCTCTCTAGGAGTCGATTCGGGACCGTTGAGACATTCGTCCGCAATGGAGGGCATTATGTTGGAATTTGTGCGGGTGCGTACCTCCCACTTCCATCGTCGGTGTCGCCCTTGAGCGAATTCAACTTATCGACGACGAAGATAGAGAACATACTCGCAGACTTCCACACGGAGTCGGGGTACTCCGAGCGCCTCTCCCTGAGTTACTGCGACAGAACGATAGTTCATCCGGTGAGAGGCGAGGTATTGTTGGATGTATTCGGAGAGCTTGTCGCGCCGCTGTATGGCGGTCCTATCTTCCATGAACCTTCAGTCGATGAAGTCGTCTTCCGCTACACGGGATTCACAGAGCGATCGCAGTTCAACATAGGGCTCAAGGAGGCGACTGGAATGGTCGTGGGAAAGCCAGCGGCGATAAGGTCCCGTGTAGGAGAGGGCTCGTTGCTGCTGATAGGGCCGCATCTGGAGCACCCGGGATACTCGAGAGCGAACGTCATCTTCCTGGAACTCCTCGATATCAACGCAGAGCCTGGGAGATCTCCCAGGGCCGAAGAGCCTACCGGGGGCGTTGTCGATGCGAAGCTGAGGGGTGCGCTTGCCGACCTCAGGGTCGCCATATCCGGGCTTGAGAACCGCTCGTTCCTTGTGGGTAGGAAGCTTTGGGATGCCGAGAGGCTGCTCGTCCTACACAGAGCGGTCGACTCTCGCGCGCAGTTCATCGGTTCCTCAGAGACCGCCGCCATCGTCTCCGAGCTTCGCCTTGCCAGGGATGCGCTGGTTCGCTCAGATGACGACTCAGGAGCCGTCGATCGCGCCCTGGACGCTCTCATGTCGGCCGCTCGAAGAGCGGTGAACTCGCGATTCCAGCATCCTCCTGCGTCAGATGATTTTATACGAGCCCATCATGATTCCTTCAGGAATGAAGGATAGTCTTGGAAGGCCGAGCGGTTCGCTGCTGTACATCGCCCTCGCCGTGCTGATCTCCGCATTCACAGCCGCCGTCCTCCTGCTTCCGTACGACACCGTCTACATCCAGGAGGAGACCTATCTTCTGTGGTTTCTCGTGGTCATGTCCGTCTGCTTCGCTGTATTCCTGCTCGGCATGACCGCGAACGCGTTGCTTTGGATGCGGGGCAAAGGTCTCGCGGGCACGCCTGAAGCGAGGCTATTGCTGCTCGTATCGCGCGCCGTCCGCACGGTCTTCAGCAGGCGCTTGCCCGGCCTCCTGAGAACGTTCCTCAAGGAGGCGATGTATACCTCGAAGCTGCGCACCCTGAGCCGGTCAAGGTGGCTCGCCCATCTGCTCATACTCGGCGGGTTCGCTGCGATGCTGGTGCTCGACGTCGTGGTCACCATATGTCTCGATGTGTTCCACTGGAGCCCGATGATCGATAGCGACGGCTGGGCGAAGCTCCTGATGCGCGACCTCGCCTTCGACATCGCGGGGCTGATGATGCTCGTCGGCTTGTGCATGGCGATCGTCCGCAGGTTAGTGCTGAGGCCTAGACAACTCGCCACCGAATTGGCCGACGTGGCGTCGCTGTCCTTCCTGCTGATCATAGTGGTCGGAGGGTTCGTGCTGGAAGGCATGGGCATCGATGGCGCAATACCCGGACACGAATCGGAGAACGCGTACTCCTTCGTCGGCTTGGCGTTCAGCTACGTGACGCCTGACTCCGCGGGACAATACTACGACGAGGCGTGGCTCCTGCACGGCGTTTTGAGCGCGCTGTTCGTGGCTTACATACCTTTCAGCAAGCTCTTCCACATGATAGCGGCGCCGATAACGATAACGCTCGAAGGACTCGCGACGCGGGAGGCGGGACGACGGTGAAGCGCCTAGACATATCGAAGCTCGACGTGGCGGCGCTGCTCGGTACCGACGCATGCGTGCGCTGCGGGGAATGCACCCTCACGTGTCCGACGGGCGGCGAGGCGCAGGACGTAGAGCTCATCACGCCGAGAGGCAAGCTGCTGCGCATGAGGGATTTCGTCAAGCGCCAGTATGGTCTTCGCGCGCGCCTCTTCGGCCCGAAGGGCATAGAAGACGATGAGCTCGAGGAGTTCTCCCGCAGGGTGTACGAATGCACCATATGCGGACAATGCAAGGTCGTCTGCCCGGCCGGGCTCGACACGATCGGCTTCTGGGAGAACATGAGGGAGTTCCTGGTGGCGAATGACCTCGGGCCGCTGCCGCCGCACCAGCAGATAGTGAAGTCGATCGAGAACTACGACAACCCGTGGATGCAGCCGCGGACGCAACGACCGGGGTGGTCGAAGAGACTGGGCAAGGAGGTCGTCATTGGCGACTCGCTGAAGGAGAGGCACGAAGTCCTCTACTTCGTCGGCTGCACGGCGGCGTACGACCCGAACATAAGAGCCATGGCGGAGTACACTGCCCGCGTACTCGCGCGGGCAGGCGTGGACTTCGGCACGCTGGGAAACGACGAGGGATGCTGCGGGTCGACCATGATGAGGACGGGCCTGTCCGACTCGACGAAGGGCATGGTACTCAGGAACATCGAGCGGTTCGAGAAGGCCGCACCTGCGCTCATAGTAACAAGCTGCGCGGGATGCTACAAGACGATAAGGCAGGACTATCCGAAGTACGGCAAGCTGCCCGCTCCCGTGCGGCACATCACGGAGTTCGTGGGCGATTTGATCGAGTCGGGCAAGCTCGTCCCAGAGGCCCGCGTGGATCGGACCGTGACGTTCCACGACCCGTGTCACCTCGGAAGGCACAACGGGCTATACGACCAGCCCCGGAGCATACTCGAGGCCATCCCCGGTCTCCGGATCGTCGAGATGGAGAGGAATCGCGACGACGCCAGGTGCTGCGGCGCCGGAGGCGGCGTCAAGACGGCCTTTCCTGAGCTGGCGAACGACATCTCCGAGCTGAGGGTCGCGGATGCGGAGTCCGTCGGATGCGAGGTCCTGTGCACGTCCTGCCCGTTCTGCTACCAGAGCCTCAAGTCCGCCATCGCGTCGAGCGGCTCCGAGATGGAAATGGTGGACTTGATGGAACTGCTTTGGCAGTCCCTTCAGGCCCCTCGGTGATGCTCCGTCACCGGGACCACGTCCACGCTCGGCTTGGCTTTTCGCTCCTCGTGCGCGACAAGGCTCAGCAGGAGGAACGGTATGCAGAGCAGAAAGCACTCCTGGGGCGTGAAGCCGAGCCACAGCAGCCCCATTAGGATCGAGATCGTGACCACGCGTCCGACGTCGAGGAAGAACTCCCTGCCGACGACGGAATCGTTCTTCGCGTTCTCGAGCTTGTCCGTCAGTATCGCGAAGAGGAAGACCGGCAGGACGAAGCATGCGACCTCAAGGATTCCGTTGGTGAGCGCGAACTGTTCTATCGAGGTGGCGTACGAGACCGCGATGACGCAGGGTATCGACGCGAGCGCGCTCACCCTGAGGAAGAACACCCTGTTCTGAATCCTGTCGGAGACCTTCCCGAGGATCATGCCCATTACGCCCGCGCACAGGCCGAACAGGGAGAACAGGGCGCCTATCGCCATCTCATCCTGGGTGAAGACGTACGTCACGAGCGTAAGGTCTATCCAGAAGATGCCCTCGTAGCCCCCTTCCCCGAGAAGCGCGACGACGTTCCTCCTTCCGAGCGCCTCCACCTTTATGCGCATCGTCTGGTCCCCTGGCATGTAGTTCCTGTACGCGAACACGACGCCTATCGTAGACGCTATTATGACGATGCCCATCACGAACAGGAAGGAGTAGTCGAGGAACCCTATCACGAGCCCTCCGAGGAACGGCGCGACGAACGCGGCCAGAGGCCATACAAAGAAGAACGCGCCGTAGGTGACCCCCCTGTCGCCCTTGTCCGTCATCTTCGCCATCAGCACGTTCACCGGCGTCCAGAAGAAGGGGTAGTACAGGCCGAATGCCAGGCCGACCACCACGCCGAGCAGCCAACCGTCGTGAATGATCAGGAACAGCGAGTACTCGATGCACAGCCAGGACAGCCCGAACATCATGGCGTTCCTCGGGTTGACCCGCGGCCTCCAAGACATCCAGAGGGTCGCCAGGGCCGATATGCCGAACCCGAGGAGGAGGTACATCGGACCGTACCAAAGCGGCATATCGAACTCGTTGAAAAGGTAGATGATGTTGAACGACGCGGCGAACGTGCTGCCGAACGCAAGCATCGTCTCTATGAGCATGAGCCCGAAGAACGCGCGTCTGTCCATCGGAGACCCTGAGGCGGGACCCCCGGATAAATCTTGCTGGTGCGCCGCCTTCAGCGTCCGCCTAGGATCTCGGACAGGTCGCGCTTCTTGTGGCCTCCCGGGCCTCCGCGTTCTATCCTCGCCTTCTCTATGCAGACCTCGTCATCGCAGACGAAGGTAGCGAAAAGGAACCTCGTCGCGGGCCTGCCGCAGATCCGGCACTTCTCGTCCTGATCCATCGTCAGGGCAATCGCCCCAGACGGCATCAATGTTTGCCGCGAACGCCGCCCTTCTCCGCCACGAGCCTGTGCCCGATCCTGGACTCGGCGAGGGCGTCGTAGAACTCGAGGTCCGCGCCGCAGCGCTCGCACACCAGGCTCCTGTGCGTCACCTCGGAGTCGCAGATGGGGCAGGCGGTCATCCTTCGGAGTCTCACGGACGACCTCCTCTTGCCCCAGACGAGGGGCATGGCAGCGCGCTTCCCCAGGGCGTTGTCGGAGACCATCCTTGCCACGAGTTCGTGGGCGTCCTCGGGCGGCTCGCCGAAATCTTCCTCGGGGCCGACAGCCAGCCCCGATGGGATCCTCCTCATGAGCCTGGGAGCGACCCATATGAAGTGCTGGTCCGCATGGGCGCGAGACTGGAGCGCCAGCCGATGCATCAGACGGCTCGGCGAGCCGACGCTCGGGAGGCCGTAGATGTCGCACAGTATCGCGAGGTCCTCGGGGTCGATGAACAGCTTCAGGTCGTCCTCGGGCACGAGCTCGACTCGGTACCGTTTGTATACCACGTAGAGGTAGACGGCGACGGCGGCCGTCGCCATGGACGCGACTATCGTCGGCTCCTCGCCGCTGTTGATCATGAACGCGGAGAACACGGCGACGGCAAGCACGAAGAGAAGTGTGAAGACGGCCCAGACGTCCCTCGCGTTCATTGTATCGACCTGCAGAGGTAGGTGGCTGTAGAAAAACCTGCTTCCTGATTTCACTGCTCCAACTCGATGGTCATCGAGAAGTCCGCCGACCGGACTGAGTGGGTCAGCCAGCCGAGCGATATGATGTCCGCGAAGGCTGCGTATCGCTCCACGTTGTCGGGTGTGATGCCTCCCGACACCTCTATCAGGATGTCTGGCCTCCTCCTCCTGAGCCCCTCGGCGACGTTGCGCGCCTCCTCGGGGTCAAAGTTGTCCAGCATGACGATGTCCGCGCCCTCCTCGACGGCGGCGACGGCGTCGTCCTCGGTCTCGACCTCTATCTCCACCTTCTTCGTGAAGCTTGCCCTCTTGGCGTTCCTGAGCGCCTCGCGAACGCCCCCTGCGACGGCTATGTGGTTGTCCTTGATCAGTATCGCGTCGTCGAGCCCGAATCTGTGCGGGTCTCCCCCGCCGATCATGACGGCCCTCTTCTCGAACTCTCTGAAGCCAGGCGTCGTCTTCCTAGTGGCTGCGATCCTCACAGCCGGGTTGGCTTTCCGGCAGCGTGCGAGGAGGTCGTTCGTGACCGTTGCGATGCCGCTCATGCGCATCAGGAAGTTAAGTGCCAGCCGCTCGCCCGTCAGCAGCGCCTTCGTGGATCCTCTTACGATGAGCACCACATCGCCCTCGGCGACCACGGTGCCCTCATCGACTGGGCGCTCGGAGGCCGCGCCCAGCTCGGAGAACACCTCCGCGGCCTCGCGCGCCCCCGCAAGCACACAGATCTCCTTCGCCATGATCCTCCCGACCGCATGGCTGTCCTTGGGGACCAGCAGGTCGGTGGTCACGTCGCCGGAGCCGATGTCCTCGCTGAGGAAATCGGCGTATTTCGATCTCATGGCCATACGGAAAGGCGCGCTTCCGTTTAACTACGTTTTCATCGTTCGGCATCAGAGTTCGAACTTCTCGCCGTTCAGCGGCAAGAGCACTTCGAACCCATCCCTGCGCAGATCCTCCGCCAGGACCTCCCTGTTGTCGCCGTGGCACAACACGATCTTCTCGGGAGCGCAGCCCCTGGCGAACTCCAGCAGCTGGTCGTGCCCCGCATGGGCGGAGAAGTCGAACTGCGCGACCTCGCAGTTCACCTTGACGGTCGCGCCCTGGACGTCGATGACGCCGTCGTTGAGAAGCCTCCTGCCGTTGCTGCCTTCCACCTGGTACCCCGTGAGCAGGATGGCGCTCCTGGGGTCGTCCTTGAGGTTGTCGAGGTAGTCTATGACAGGTCCGCCGTCCAGCATCCCGCTCGTGGTCACGATGGTGTCGGACCTCGCGGCCCTCGCACGGCCGTGGCGACTCTTGACCATCTTCGTCCTGTTGACCGCCTGGCGCAGCCTCTTGCCCGAGCGGACGTACTCGGGCATCGACAGGTACGCCTTGGACACCTTCCGGCCCATGCCGTCTAGCCAGAAGTCGCGCTTCATGTCCTTGAGCAGCAGAAGCAGCTCCTGAGTCCTCCCGACGGCGAAGGCCGGTATGATGGCCTTGCCCCCCCTTTCGTGCACCTCCTCGACTTTTTTCAGCAGTCGGTACTCCGTCTTCGCCCTGTCCTCGTGGTTCCTGCCAGAGTATGTCGACTCCATGATCAGGTTGTCGCATCTCACCGGTTTAGCACCGTTCACGAGGCGAGTGTCGATCGTGTGAATGTCCCCCGTGACGAGCGTCGTGGAACTGCCACCGAGCTCGTACATCGTCGCCCCTGGTATGTGTCCAGCGGAGTGCGCCTTCACCTGGAGCCCATCGGCGTCGGAGGTTCCGCCGAACTTGATCTCCCTGAACCGCTTGCTGGCTATCTTCACATCATCGATGTTGTACGGCTCAGGATAGCCCTCCGACTGGCCGACCTTGATGCTGTCCTCCATCAGCAGCAACCCTATCTCCCTGGACATCGGCGTCGTCACGACGTCGATGTCGTACCTCGCGGTCAGCCACGGGATCATCCCGCAGTGGTCCAGATGCGAGTGCGTGAGGAACATGCGGTCCACCGGCGGCGACTCCCTGGGGTACAGGGGCGGCGCCGTGGCCGTCATGCCGTAGTCAAACAGCAGCCTGGTACGGTCGCACTTGAGGTATATCCCGAGCCTGCCTACCTCGTGTCCTCCGCCCAGGAACTCTCCTTGGATTCTCATCATGGGGGCCAGAAGGCTCAGGTATAATAGGTTTGCCCTATGTACGGGCGCCCTTCCAGCCTTCGGCCCTCAGGCGTCCCCGACGACCTGGACGAGAATCTCCCTGGTCCTCGGCTTGTTGTCCAGCTCCATGAAGACGATCTGCTGCCAGGTACCCAGCTGCAGCCCGCCATCCACCACAGGGACTGTCAGCGATGGCCCTATGTAAGATGCCCGCACATGGGAGTGGCCGTTGCCATCGCCCCAGCGGCGATGGTGCTCGTAGTTCATGCCCCTCGGAAACAGCCTCTCCATCGCCCGCTGGAGGTCCGCCACGAGTCCAGGCTCGTGCTCCACGGTCGTCACCGCGGCCGTCGACCCCGCGACAAACACGCATGCGAGGCCGTTTCTCAGTCCGGAATCGGACACCACGCGCTGCACCTCACCCGTGATGTCCAGGATCTCGTCCTTCGCCTTCGTGCTCACCCTTATGCTGTCGAACGCCGTCGCCACTGGTACCGCCCCCTCTGCCGTGAGATAGGCGTCTGATTGCGCAAAACCCTTTCGGCAAGCCCTCGGAAGCGTGCGTGAGATGGACTCAGAATGGTAAGTACCATTCTGTACGCCTGACATGTCGCAAAACCCTATATATCAAAAGTTTTGTATACACCTCTACAATGACCTCGGGCAACGCCTATGTTCCAAGGAGCTTCAGGAACACGAACGAGAAGCGGGTTTGGCTCGCCTCTTCCTTCCGGGTCGAGTTCATCAAGATGGGCATAGAAAAGGCCGGAAGCATGAACAGGCTTGCGCGGGAGCTGGGGTATCGCTCCCGGATACATCCTGGCTGGAGTATCAGGCAGATTTTGGTCGGCGAGCAGCCGTTTCCCTACGAACGCCTGCTGAAGATGTCCGATTTCGTCGGATATCCGATCGAGGACGTGCTCAAGTTCAGGACGGACCCGTATCACGTTACGGTCCAGAACACGAACGAGGCTCTAAGGGAAAACGGGCTCTGGTGCTATCACATCGCAAGGATGAGGCTACGCTGAGTGTCCGAAGCGTGGCGAACCTCCAACACTTCCCGGTTCGATACTCGTAAGAGCATCCGACTTGGCACTCCGACATAAACCATATATAGACTTTATCCGCTACTCTCAAACATGGCTCTGGGTACGGAACTGGCGCTGGCCTTCGTGATAATCGGCGTGTTGATGCTCTTGGCCGAGGCCGCCTCACCGGGGGCGTTCATCATCGTGCCAGCGACGGTTCTGCTCGTCCTTGGGGGCGTGGGATTGATATACCCCGACTGGCTGCTCACGTGGTGGGCGCCTCTGGCGGCCGTCATCGTGCTCGTGCCGATGACGCTCGTGACGATGAAGATCTACCAGAACCTCGCGCCGCCGGCGCCGCCAGAGACGACCGTCGGCACCTCGCTTGTGGGCCAGATGGGCGTGGTCGTGTCGGACGTACACCCGCACAGCCTGAGGGGCAAGGTCAGGATACAGCACGACACATGGAGCGCGACCTCACGGACCACCATGATCCCTGCAGGGACGCGCGTCGTGGTCACCGCGAGCGAGGGCGTGCACGTGACGGTGGAAGAGGCCCCTGGCGAGGCCGCCGCCGGAACGTGACGGGCCGGCGAATGTGATTGGAAAAGGGAGGAATTGGAATGACTGAGGGAGCAATAATCGCACTACTAATCCTCATGATTATCGTGATCTTCGCGGTACTCATGAACGCGATCAAGATCATCAAGCCCTACGAGCAGGGCATATACATGAGCCTCGGTAGGTTCATGCGCGTGCTCGACTCCGGCCTGAGCATCGTCCGGCCGCTGATAAACGAGGTCGTCAAGATAGACCTCCGTACCCAGGTGCTCGACGTGCCGAGGCAGGAGGTCATCACGAAGGACAACTCGCCGACCAACGTCGACGCGATCATATACATCAAGGTGATCGACCCGAAGAAGGCGTACTTCGAGGTCACGAGCTACCGCACGGCGACGATATACCTGGCCCAGACGACGCTCAGGTCCATAATCGGCGACATGGAGCTCGACGAGATACTGTCCAACAGGGAGAAGATCAACCTGCACCTGAGGGACGTCCTCGACGAGGCGACGGACAAGTGGGGCGTCAAGGTAGAGGCCGTCGAGATAAGGGAGGTCGACCCCGCAGGCAAGGTCAAGGACGCGATGGAGGAGCAGACCTCCGCCGAGAGGCTCAGGAGGGCGGCAATCCTCCGGGCAGACGGCCAGAAGCGCGCAGCGATCCTGAACGCCGAGGGGGACAAGCAGTCGAGGATCCTCCAGGCCGAGGGCCTCCGACAGTCGAAGATACTCGAGGCCGAGGGGCAGAGGCTCGCCATCATACTCGAGGCCCAGGGAGAGGCCCAGAAGCTGAGGGTGCTGGCGGTCGGCGCGAGCCCGCTCGACTCGAAGGCGCTGACGGTGTTGTCCCTCGACACCATGAAGTCCATCGGCGATGGCCAGGCGACGAAGATCATATTCCCGTTCGAGCTCACGAGGCTCATAGAGGGCGCGTCGGAGTACCTTGGCGTGGGGAGGCTCACGCCCCAGCGGGATGTCACCAGGCTCGACGACATCGAGGCCGCCGTGGGCAAGGCCGACGAGGTTCTGGGCCCGATCCCGAAGCCGGAGGAGCTGCGGAAGGAGATGAAGTCCCTCGAGGAGGTCATGGCGAAGGAGAAGCTCGAGGCGGAGAAGATCGCCGAGATCGCCAAGAAGGACAGGCTCGGCGGGTCCAAGTCCAGCGAGGAGTAGTCTCCGCATTCGGCGCCCGCCGGACGAAACCCCTTACACCCTCGTTCTTTTCGTTCTCTCAGCGAGCACAGGCAACGGCGGCTGTCACGCCGAGATGAGCTTCGCGCCGGCCTCGGCCGCCTTCCTCACCAGCGAGTCCTCGTCGACGCTCACGACCGCGCCTCCGCGGAGCACGAACCTTCCGTCGACGATCGTGTCCCTTACGCCGCCCGAGGCGCCGGCGTAGACCAGGTTCGCCACGGCGTTCGTCGGGGTCGTGGGCGTCATGCCGGGGCGCGTGCAATCCACGATGACGATGTCCGCCCTCTTGCCGGGCTCCAAGGAGCCGATCTCGTGGTGCGCGCCGAGGCCGTGCGCCGCGTCAATCGTGGCGAGGTCCAGGGCCTTCTGCGCAGGCAGCACGGCCGCGTCCCATCTGTAGGCCTTCTGCTGGAGCGCCGCGAATTTCATCTCGAGGAACATGTCGAGGGAGTTGTTGGACGAGCAGCCGTCGGTCCCGAGGCACACCGTAACACCGTTCTCGAACATCTCCGGCAGGGGTGACACCCCTCCGCTGGCGAGCTTCATGTTGGACGTAGGACAGTGCGCGGCCGACACGCCGTTCCGTGAGAGCTCTCGCACCTCGTTGAGCGTCAGCCACACGCAGTGGGCCGCCACGTCCCCCCTGGAGAGGAAGCCTATCCTGGAGAGGTGTTCCACGGGCCTCGCGCCCGTCTTCCTCTTGTAGTCGTACACCTCGCCCCTGGTCTCGGACAGGTGGTAGTGGCAGAAAGTCCCGCTCTTCCTCGCGAGGTCCTTCGCGGCGAGGAGCGTGTCATCGGAGCACACGTAGACGCCCTGGGGGGCTACCACCGGCTTGACGAGCGCCCTCCCGCGGTTCTCGCGTATGAACCTCTCGCAGTTGCGCAAGGGGCTGCCCTCCTGCGTCGTGAGGTCGTCGTCCACGACGGCCCAGCCGAGGTACGCCCTGAGTCCAACCCTCTCAACGCTCCTGAGGATCGCGTCCTCGGAGTAGTACAGGTCGAGGAACGTGGTGGTTCCCGAGCGGGCCATTTCGAGGCATCCGAGGGCGGCGCCGAGCTCGATGTCCTCGTCCGTCCTCGTCGCGTCGATGGCGAACGTGCGCTTGAGGAACTCCTCCAGCGGGAGGTCGTCCACCGCGCTCCGCATCAGCGCCATCGAGACGTGGGTGTGGCAGTTTATGAGGCCAGGCATGACGATGCACCCGGAGGCGTCGACGACGTCCTCGGCGCGGTCCGCGTGCTCGCCCACGCTGGCGATCTCGCCGTCCTCGACGAGCACGTCCCCCTCGAGGACCTCCCGCCTGTCGTTCTGTGTCACGATGAGCCCGTTGCGGATGGCCAACCTCAGAACTCTTCCTCCTGGGCGTGAAAGGGTAATAAGGGAATCAGGCATTAAGGTTTGGCGACCCATGGTCAAGATAACGTTCCTGGGCACCGGCGGAGGGCGCTTCGCCACCATATACCAGGCCCGCGCCACTGGCGGCATATACATAGAGGACGTGAAGAACATACACGTCGACCCCGGCCCTGGAGCGCTCGTCAGGATGCGCTCCGTCGGGCTGGACCCGATGAGGACGCACGCGATCGTCATATCCCACTGCCACCCGGACCACTACCTCGACGCGGAGATACTCGTCGAGGCGATGACCGAAGGCGGGACCAGGAGACAGGGCGTGCTCGTTGGCAGCAGGAGCGTCATCGAAGGCGACGGCGAGTACGGACCCGCGATTTCCAAGTACCACCTGTCGCAGCCGAAGAGCGTCAAGGTGATGACGCCCTCGTCGAAGGCGACTATCAGGCCGCTGGAGGTCGTGGCGACGCCGTCCGCCCACAGTGACACGAGCTCGGTCGGCTTCCGCATACAGACATCTGCGGGGCCCGTGTCGTACGTGTCCGACACCCAGCTCGTGGAGTCGGTCATAAAGGCCCACAGGCGCCCAAGGCTGATGATTGCCTGCGTCACGCGCCCGCTCGGACAGCGGATACCCCATCACCTCAGCACGGAAGATGCGGGTTACCTGATAGAAAAGGCGAAGCCGGAGATGGCGGTCATAACGCACTTCGGCATGCGAGTGGTTCAGGAGAACCCCGAGACACAGGCCAAGTGGATCGAGGACCGCTCAGGCGTCAGGACCGTCGCCGCCAGGGACTTCATGATGGTCGATATGAAGAAGGACGATATCGTCGTGTCCGACAGGATGCACAGCGCCGTTCCAGGCTGATTACTCGGCGGTGATCCGGCGTCGCGCGTACGGCATCCGGCCGTCTATGCCGTCCTCGTTAAGTGCGGCGTACATCCTGCACTCGTCACAGGCGCTTATCATCCCACGGAATAATCTGCAATCTCTCTCGGAGCACATACGCGGTCCCATCCCGACTGATACCGGATGGTCGTGCCTCGTAATAAAGCCTACTTGCGCGTGCGCGCGCGAAGGTGGGCGAGTCGCGGGAAAAACCATATCATGTCCGCCGCGGATAGCCCCGTCCGATGTCCGGAGGCACGCTGAGCGCGGGGGACCTCGCCGCGATCGGAGAGCACACGCGGCGTCACGGGATGACGCTCGCGCTCGTGCGCACGAGCGAGGCCCCTCAGCAGCTCGGGAGCATGCTCGATGCGGTCTCGGACGCATGCGGTCTCCCGCTCGTGAGGACGATCTTCTCCCCGCTATCGGATTTCGGATTCGCCGAATTCAATTCGGACGGGAAGATGCTCGTCATGCTGTTTATCGGAGGCCCCGGTACGGAACTCGTAAGCGTCTCGGAGACGGACGGAGCCTCCCTCCAGCACCTCGAGGACACAGTGTCCTCGTCGAACATTCAGTCGTCAACGATAAGGGACGGCCTCTGAGCGCACGCGCGTACGCCTAGCGGACGCGGCGCCACGCCGCAGGCGTGTAGCCTGGAAAGGCTCTTATAGACCCTCGAGACTCGCCCGGATTGGTGTCCGAGGTCGGCATCTCAACTTCCCTCCTGATCAAAGGCTTTTGACAATCCCCACAAAGCCGACCAAGAGGCACCATTCCCCGTCCCCATTTCTCCTTCACCGCGCGCGCGCGCACGCTCGTGCGCGTTGCGCTCAGGCCGCGATGCAATCGCCTCATTTAATATGCCCGGCAATCATCACGTGGCGGAAATGCGCTCGTTGGAACGGGAAGTGCTGAGAAGGATCAAGCCGACGCAGAGCGAGGACAGGAAGGCTGAGCAGACAGTGGGCGAACTGTTTGGCCTGGTCGAGGAGGCGGCGCGCGACGTCGACGCCTCCATCGAGCCCAGACTCGTCGGCTCCGTTGCCAAGGACACGCACCTGAAGGACCCCGACCTCGATATATTCATGCTCTTCCCGGAGAACACGACGGTCGACGAGCTGAGGGACAAGGGGCTGGAGATCGGCAGGCGCGTGCTCGGAGGGGAGGAGCACTACGCCCAACACCCTTACGTCAGGGGCGAACACAATGGATTTGTCGTGGACCTGGTGCCGTGCTTCCTCGTCCGAGACCCAGCAAGGAAGATGAGCGCCGTCGACAGGACGCCGTTTCATACGGAGTTCATCAAGGCCAACCTCGCCCCCTCCAAGCGGGATGACGTGAGGCTTCTGAAGCAGTTCATGAAGGGCATCGGATGTTACGGCGCTGAGGCGAAGGTCCAGGGGTTCTCGGGATACCTCTGCGAGCTCCTCACGATGCGCTTCGACGACTTCGGAGGCGTGCTCGAGGTCGCCTCGCGGTGGAGGCGAGGCGAGAAGCTCGCGCTCCCCGACCATCCAGGGAAGGAGTTCGCGGAGCCGCTGACGTTCGTCGACCCGGTCGACAGCAGCCGCAACGTTGCCTCGGCCGTGTCGATCGAGGCCCTGGAGACGTTCACAGTCGCCTCGCGCGCATACCTCGAGGAGCCGAGCCTCAGCTTCTTCTATCCGAAGGCGGTCCGTAGCTGGAGCGCGGACAGGATTACGGCCGAGGCGGGCGCGCGGATCGACGGCCTGGTCGCCGTGTCCTTCCGGAAGCCAGACCTCATAGACGACGTGCTGTATCCTCAGCTCAGGAAGTCCCTCTCGTCCATGACCGCCCTGCTCAGGAGGAACGACTTCGTCGTCACGAAGACGACCGTCGACGTCGGACGGGACGTGTGCATCCTGATCGAGGTGGAGTCCATGGAGCTCTCCGAATCGCGCGTTCATCGCGGCCCTCCTTCAGGGTCGCCGAACGCGCACGAGTTCCTCGCGAAGTGGGGCGAGGCGGGGCTCTCGGCGCCGTACGAGGAGAGCGGCAGGTGGTATGTCATCGTCGAGAGGGAGCACAGGAGGGCCGACGGGCTGCTGCGCGAGGAGCTGCCGTCGCTGTCGCTGGGCAAGGACTTGATGAAGGTACTGACGATCGAGGTGTCGTCCGGGCGGGAGAGTCTCGTGGGCAGACATGCGAGGGCGTTGACGAAGCACCTGGACGAGAGGATGCCGTGGGAGCGGTAGGACCGCCTGCATCAACCATCAGGTGATCGGCAGGCCGACCACAGGCATGAAAGTGATCTCGTTTCCCTTCCGGTCTTCGGCGTGTATGAAGAACATCAGCTCACCCTCAATGCCCTCCAAGTCTTCCTCTGTCAGCTCGTAACCGTACCTGCTGACGCGCTCCTCCTCCATCGTCTCGTAGGCGCCTTCCGTGCGGCCGACGGAGATCTCGACCGACGACAGGGCGCCGTTGTCCGACACGCGCGCCGTGATGTTCACCGTGAGGTTCGCGCCCGCCGCCGCTATCTTAGCGTCATCCGGGGACCACCTGTAGGCGCCGATAGTGCCGTTGTAGTAGTATTCGAAGGCCGTGACCGAGCCCGTGTCCAGGTCCGTCACCCACACGACGACGTCCTCGACCTCGGGGTTTGCGTGGTCTGAGAAGGGGTAGTTGAATGTCAGGACCCACACCGCGAGGAATGTGAGGAAGAACCACGCCACGTTGCCGGCCCAGTTCTTCTTCTGGAACTCCTCCGTCTTGACCTTCATGAACTGGTAGAAGTATCTCAGTGAGTAGAGCCCGACGAAGACCAGGAGGAACGAGATTCCTATGAGCTTGCTGGATAGGTTAGAGAGCACTGCGGCCACGATGCCGAAGAGGGCCGCGTAGCCGACGGTCATCAGGACAGTCTTCGTATCCCTGAGCTCCCTTCTGAGGAATTCCTCCTCGTCGAACTCGGGGGGTTTGAACTCGTATTCCTCCTCCTTTCGCTTCTTGTCCTTCTTCCTCTTCTTGGCCATTGCGACTCCTCGGAAGAGCAAGGCCTATTTAATACCTTTTGGTCCTGGCCAGTATTTGGATTCGTTCGCTCCCGCGCCGCCGACAGGCACGACGGCGCGGTCGCCAGAGCCCATTTTCGGGTACCTCCAATCAATACGCTTATATCGTGTATGACTGGTTTGGACTCGAACAGGTGAGACGCTCAGATGTCAGAGGAGGCGATTTCGAAGCTGCCAGGTGTCGGCCCTGCAATCCTGGAGAAGCTGAAGGAGGCAGGATACAACGACATAATGATGATCGCCGTCGACTCGCCGAGGAACTTGGCGGAGCTCGCGGAGATAGGCGAGGCGACCGCAGCGAAGATCATTGCTGCGGCGAAGAAGGTCGCGGACGTCGGCGGCTTCGAGACGGGCGACGCGGTGCTGGAGCGGAGGAAGAACATATCGAAGCTGTCCTCGGGCTCCAAGTCACTCGATGAGCTGATGGGCGGAGGATTCGAGAGTCAGGCCATAACCGAGTTCTTCGGCGAGTACGGCTCGGGCAAATGCGTGTCACCGGGGACGGAGATACTCTACTTCAAGGACGGTGACCGATGCGTCGAGGAGATCTCGAGGATGTACTCCCGCCTCGGAAGGGGCATGGCCGTCCCGTTCGACGCCGGCCACGTCGTACCGCTCAGCGGCGTGATGGTGCCGAGCCTTTCCCAGGGCATGCTGAGGGAAGCGTCGGCAGCCGCGATATATCGCGAGCGTGTGAGGCTGATGTTCGATGTGGCCACGGCCGACGGACGGAGCCTCGAGCTCACAGGGCCGCACAGGCTGCTCGTCATGAGGGGTTCGGAGATCTCCTGGATGCCCACATGGGAGCTGCGTGCGGGCGACCTCATCGCGGTACCGTCATCGGCGGACTGTTACGGTTGCGCCTCGGGGGCGGCTGACGAGAGGATATCCTGGGACGAGGTCGTGTCGGTGAGGCCATACACTCACGACGATTTCGTGTACGACCTCGTGGTCCCGGGTACGCATTCGTTCGTGGGCGGTAACTTGCCGACGGTGCTCCACAACACCCAGATATGCCATCAGCTCGCGGTCAACTGCGCGAAGCCGGTCGACGAAGGCGGCCTGGACGGCCACACGATAATGATCGATACCGAGCAGACCTTCAGGCCGGAGAGGATCACGCAGATGTCCGAGGCGGCGGACATGGACCCGGACGGAGTGCTCAAGAAGATACACGTCGCCCGCGCGTTCAACAGTCATCACCAGATGCTGCTGCTCGAGAAGGCCTTCGAGGTCGCGAGGGAGATACCGGTTAGGTTGATGGTCGTCGACTCACTCACCGCTCACTTCAGGGCCGAGTATATCGGCCGTGGCGCACTCGCGGAGCGCCAGCAGATGCTGAACAAGCACATGCACGACCTTCTGCGCTTCGGCGATGTGCAGAACGCCGTCATCGCCGTCACGAACCAGGTGGCCGCCAAGCCCGACGCGTTCTTCGGCGACCCCACAAGGCCCATAGGCGGTCATATAGTGGGCCACACGGCGACCTTCAGGTTATACCTGCGCAAGAGCAAGGGCGGCAAGAGAATAGCCCGCCTGATCGACTCGCCGAACCTGCCGGAGGCAGAGGCGGTCTTCCAAGTGGCCGAAGCGGGCATATTGGACTGATGCCAAGGATTATCATGTGCCCCCGCATCTTCCTGGGCCGTGAGGCTGCTGTTCGAGCTTTCGATGGAGTGCGAATCGCTTGCCCGGGCGGAGGCGCTCTCCGTGGGTCGGGCGCTCGGCACATGCGAGAGCGTGATGGATCCTCCGGGGCTGATGGTCGCGGAGGCGGAGGCGGACCCGCTCGCCATGGCCGATAGGGTGTCGCTCTGCCATTTCATCTCCGAACATCTGGGATCATGCGATGTCAGTGACATCGAGTCCCTCGCGGAGGAGCTGGATGTGGACGGCCCCGTTCGTGTGCATGCGACGAGGATAGGCACGTTTCACGTCGACACCGACCTCGAAGCTGTAAACCGCCGAATCGGCGAGATACTGGGGCGCAGTTCGGGCGTGGACATCCACAGCCCGGCGTCCGAGGTGAGGATCGTCTTCTCCGACAGGGCGCACTTCGGCAGGAGACTGGCCGCGGTCGATAGGGCTTCGTACGAAGCCAGGAAGACGAGGAACCTGCCGTTCGACTACCCGATATCGCTTCACCCGAAGTTCGCCAGATGCCTCGTCAATCTCACACGGGTGAACGCTGGCGATAGCCTGCTTGACCCGTTCTGCGGCACCGGAGCGATAGTTGCGGAGGCGTCGCTAGTCGGCGCGGAGGTTTTCGGCACAGACGTGTCCGAGAAGATGATAGCTGGCGCGCAGAGCAACCTTGCGAGCCTCGGATTGGAGGCGGACCTAAGAGTGTGCGACGTCGGAAGCATTCCGAGCGAGCTCTCGCGGATCGACCGGATCGCGACCGATCCACCATATGGCCGTTCGACGAGCACCCTCGGCGAGCCGATTCCCCGTCTACTGGAACGGGCGTTCGCGGCCTTTGGGGAGTTGTTGGACCGTGGAGGGAGGGTCGCGCTCGCACTCCACGACCGCTCGCTGTTGAGTGCTATCCCAGACTTCCGACTCGTCGAGCGTCATGAGCTCAGGGTGCATCGTTCGCTGACGCGCCATTTCCTCGTCGCTGAGAGGGTCTGAGCGGGCGTTTAGGTCACGGACACCACGATTTCGAGGGTCTCGAGTTCCACCTCGAAATAGGTACCCCGAATCTGGATGACCCTGTCTCCGGGCGTCGCCGAGGAGGCGACGAATACGAGTACGTCCGCCGTGGCCGAGCCGTTCGCTGGCACGCTCAGCTCGAGGGTCGCCGAAGAGTTCTCATCAATTTCATCCTCGTACAGCGTCACGCCGATCATCGATGGCACGTCGAGCGCCTCGAGCACGACATCCACAGTGCTGTTGGCGGTGTTGTTCACCAGAATCGAGGTCGTGACCTCGCTGCCAGCTGCAGCCGTGATTGCGCCATCGACGGCCCAGAACTCGATGGTCGGGTATGTCACAGTGAACGAATAGGCTATATCGTCCGTCACGGTCTCCTCCTCGGATGATTCGTACGAAGCGACGGCTCTGAGCGACTGCTCGCCTGGGGGGGAGGGACCGCATGTGACTCTCATCTCGCACGAGACGTTCTCCTCCAAGCCGAACCTGTACTCCAGGGTTTCGAGGAACTGCTCCTCATCGGCGTCGGCGAGCCTGAACTCCGCTTTCCATCCCGATGGCACGTCTGCTGCGTAAACGGATATGTTCTGCTTCACATTTCCCATGTTCTCTATCGCGAACACGAACACAGCGAACTCTCCAGGTCCGAGCGTCGCCTCCGTCGTGCCGACCGGAGACATCTCGAACGAGTGGTCTGCGCTGAGGATCGATATCGGCACGGGGACGAATGCGATGACAAGTATGACGAATGCGAACAACCCCAGCGCCTTCCTTCGCTGGTCGAGCTTCGTGATGTCGTTGAGAGGCGGGGGATGTTTGGCCCCGCCCAGGAAGAGGATCAGAATTGCGAAGAGTAGCCACGCGAAGTAGAAGAAGGAGAGCACGATGAGTACTCCGATAGTCACCCAGCTTGCGTACTTCGCATTGCCGCCAAACACTGCTCTCGCTATGTGCCCTCCATCCAGCTGGCCTGCCGGCAGTAGGTTGAGGGCAGTGACCAGGAACCCCACCCATGCCGCGAATGCCATCGGGTGTAGAAGGTAGTCTCCTTCCAGGGGTGCGATCTGCTCAATCCATTCGTACATGAGTGGGAAGGCGATCCGCATGACGCTCCCAGTCTCGAAATCGTCGGGAACTGGCCTCGCATCCATATTAGTGAGCATCAGGCCCGCGATGCCTATTGGTATGGCCACGAGCAGACCCGCGAGCGGGCCCGCGATGCCGATCTCCAGCAGGCTCTTTCTGTTCGGTATCGGGTCGCGGAGCGAAATGAACGCTCCAAATGTACCCAGAGGCGGTATCGAAGGTATGAAGAACGGAAGCGACGCGGCCACCTTCCTCCTCTTCGCAGCGTAGAAGTGCGCCAGCTCGTGTACGCCGAGTATCGCCAACAGTGGCAGCGTGAACACAACGATTCCCATCGCCACGTTTTCGAGCGAGAACATCTCGGCTTCAGGAACACCTGCATAGGAGGTCCAGTCGAGGAGTCCTGCGATGACCATCGCTGTGAAGGTGATGATCAGCATCGCAAGGTTGACGTATATGCTCCTGTACCTTCTCGTCGGCTTCTTGCCGACAATCACCACATGCTCCCCCTTGTCGTAGTTGACCATGGGGATGTATCCCTCAGGCGACATGTCCTCTCTGAGCTTCTCGAAGGACTCCTCCAGAGTCGCTTCGTCTATCCTGCAGTAGAACTCTATCACATCGTAGTTGATCTTCACGTCATAGACCGGGAACCGCCGCGCAACCAGGCTCTTCACGTGCTCGATTTCCTTTGCGGCTTCCGGAGGCATTGGCGTCTGCATTGCGATGCTGTCCAACATGGCGTCACTACATAACACTTTTCACGTGCGCGCATCCAGAAACCCTTATATTCGAACAGGGAGTGCCGATGCCGATGACGGCCGGAGAGTGGTCCTCCACCGCCCTTGGGCTCGTGACAATGATGCGTCTGGGCAATTGCCTCATGGCCGCTGCAGGCGCGTTGCTGGGCGCGCTCATATGCCTCGGCGCTGGAGACGCCTCGGAGTACTTCGACGAGATTGCCTTGTCGATGCTGGTCGTGTTCCTCTTCACGGCTGCCGGAAACTCGATGAACGACTATTTCGACCGCGATGTCGATTGCAGGGCTCATCCGGAGCGCCCGATACCGAGGTCGTTGGTGAGACCGAGGGATGCCCTGATGTTCGCAGTCCTTCTCTTCTCGCTGTCAGTGCTTCTCGGATTGGTCATCGGTGCTGTATCATTCGTGATCGTTGTCGCGTCCCTCGCGGTGATGGTGTCCTACGAGGTCATCCTCAAGCAGGAGGGGTTGGCGGGAAACCTGGCCATCAGCTGGCTCACGGGTGCCCTGTTCTTGTTCGGAGGGGCGGCTGTGGAGAACCTGGATCTCGCGTGGATACTCGCCATCCTGGCCTTCCTCGCGACGCTGGGACGGGAGATAATTAAGGACGTACAGGATATCGAGGCCGACTTGAAGGAGAGGACGACCCTTCCGATGCGTATAGGCGAGAAGAACGCTGGGGTCGCCTCCTCCGCCGCGCTTCTGACTGCCGTCGCTTTGAGTCCTGCTCCGTACCTGCTCGGCCAGATTTCGGCCTTCTACCTGCCGATCGTGGCTGTCGCAGATGCAATCTTTATATTCAGCTCCATAATACACTTCAAGAACCCGGAGAGAGGTCAGAGGATGACCAAGCTGGCCATGTTTGTGGCTCTGTGCGCATTCCTCGCAGGAGGGGTCCCGTGAAGATCTGGAATCTCATCGAGGAGACCCTTCAGTCAAGAAAGATGCACATGACGCTGATCGACCCCGCGAAGCAGAACCTAGATGCGGCCGGCGAGATATCGAAGGCCGCGGAGGCTGCGGGGACGGATGCCGTGATGGTGGGGGGCTCCACCGGGATCACGCAGGACAACCTCGACGGAACTGTTGACGAGATCAAGAGGCGATCCTCTCTCCCTGTCATCTACTTCCCTTCCGGAGCCAACGCCATCGCGAGGAATTGCGACGCCATCTACTTCATGAGCATGCTCAACTCCCGCAACGTGAGAAACCTAACCGGAGAGCACTGGCGGGGCGCGCCAGTTATCAGGCAGCTGGGCCTCGAGACGATCTCGATGGGGTACGTCGTCATCGAGCCGGGCATGAAGGTGGGGGAGGTCGGCGAGGCGGATGTCGTCCTGAGGGACGACACCGCGAGGGCCGTAGGCTACGCGCTCACGGCGCAGTACTTCGGAATGGCCATGGTCTATCTTGAGGCCGGATCCGGTGCTCCCTCCCCCGTGCCGTCCGATATGGTACGTGAGGTCAGAAGAAGTGTCCGCATTCCGATCGTGGTGGGCGGCGGGATTGCCAGGCCGGACGACGCTCGTTCTCTCATTGCTGCTGGTGCCGACATCATCGTGACTGGAACGCTCGTGGAGAACGGCGATTTCGAGCGGCCGCTGAAGGAGATCGTGGGCGCCGTCCGCGACTCCCGGACGGCACCCTGAACATGAACGTGACAACATTTTTACCGTTCTCGGTGACTATGCGCTCAGGAGGTTTGGATTTGGGAACGCTGGATTACTCTCACAAGGTGGACGAGGACAGGATGTGCCCAGAGTGCGAGAAGCATAAGAAGCACGTCAAGCTCGTCGAGACCGACGGCAAGATATACGAGTGCCCCGAGTGTCACTACATACACCTGGTAAGAAGGTGACTACATCGGCTCGTCAGCGCTGCTGCCGAGCACTGGGGCTCATGAGACTGCCGGCGACACAAGGTTAATAGAGATGCGTAGCTCATGATAGTCGGATGACGATGATGAGACGAGAGTCCTCGCCTCCCCCGCATAGTCATCGCGGTTCATGCCCCTTCAGAGTGCTGTTCGTCGAGGCCGACGATGACCTGGCGAAGGCCGGAATTGCATCGCTTTCCTCGAGGGGCACAGCGATAGTCGAGAGGGCAGCCTCCGCGGAGGAAGCGGTGGCTCTTCTCGGAAGGTCCTCCTTCGATACGGTCATATGTGACTGCCGGATGCCAGATATGAGAGGCGTTGAGCTCTTGGACAGAGCGAGGAACATGGGCGTTGAAGTTCCATTCGTCATGTTGGTTGAGCGGGGGGAGACGCAGATGGCTGCCGCTGCATTCACAGGCGACGCGAGCTTCGTGACCTGCGACGGCGCCGACGAGCAGACGAGGTTCGCCGCGCTTCTGCCGATGATTGAAGACTCAATCGGCCGCAGCCGCGACACGAGCGCCATGATCGAGAGCCGCGGGGAGTTTGAACAGATAGTGAACGCGAGCCCCGTAGTCGTGTTCATGCTCGAGGCGGACCCGCTGTGGTCGGTCGCGTTCGTATCCAAGAACATCACGCAGTTCGGGTACACTCCTGACGAGTTCATGTCCGGGAAGCTGACGTTTGCAGACGTCATCCACCCTGAGGATATGCTGAGGCTGGAGGAAGGAGTATCTGAGTACGTCTCAAAGGGGGAGCGGTTTTTTGACCTCGAGGGGCGCGTACTCACCAAGTGGGGCGAGCTCAGATGGGTCGATTCCAGGGTGTTCGTCCGCAGGGATGCTGAGGGGAAGGTACAGGGCTACCAGGGCATCGTGGTTGACATCACAGAGCGCGTGAGATACAAGGATGCCATCGAGCGCCTCGCTCTGATAGTCGACTCAACCCAGGACGCCATCATCAGCGAGGATCTGGAGGGGACCATTCTCACCTGGAACCCTGCAGCTGAGGCGCTCTACGGCTACTTCGCAGAAGAGGCCGTTGGAGAGTCGATATCGATGATTATCCCGCCTGAGAAGCGCGAGGAATACTTCGCCTTGTTCAAACAGGTTAGGCTGGGGAAGACAGTTCCCAGGTTCGAGACGGTCAGGACGAGGAAGGATGGCACGGAAGTGAGCGTATCGCTCACCATATCCCCGATTCGTGACAGGACGGGCAAGATCGTGGGAGCGTCTGCGATAGCGAGGGACATCACGGAGGCTAAGAAGTCGGAGGAGGCGCTGAAGCAGGCGAACGAGAAGCTGACGCTGCTGGGATCCATCACCCGACACGATGTGATAAACCAGATAGGCATACTGACCGGCTACCTCTCACTGCTAAAGGACGAGGTTGACGAGGCCACGCGCGCCAAGTACATCGAATCTGCCAGGCAGTCCTGTAGGACGATCGCAGAGCAACTGCAGTTCGCGGGCAGCTACCAGAAGACCGGCACGAAGGCTCCTGAGTGGATTCGAGTCAGGTTGGAACTCCTAGGGGCAATGTCGTCGATGGACATGGGCTCAGTCGAAGTGAGAGAATCCCTCGGCAACCTTGAGCTGTTCGTCGACACGATGTTCGAGAAGGTGTTCCCGAACCTGCTGATGAACTCTCGAAGACATGGTGAGAGTGTGACTTGGGTGGAGGTCGGGTACAGGGAGACCGGGGACGAGCTTGTCCTCGCGTACTCGGACGACGGTGTGGGCATACCCCCCGAGGATAAGCAGAGGATATTCGAGAAAGGCTACGGCAAGGACAGCGGTCTCGGGCTGTTCCTGGTTCGAGAGGTCCTCGGCATGACCGGCATAGACATACGAGAGGTCGGCACGCAGGGCTCGGGGACCATATTCGAGATGACCGTGCCGCCAGGTAAGTTCCGATTCGCGCCATAGTCCCTTGAGGAGCAGCGTGACGCAGACCTCATCCATGCACACAAACGTCGAAAAGTTAATCCTTATCTGGGGGCCTATTTTACCGTCTGGCAGTCGGAATCCGATTATCCATTGTCCCATTGCCAGAATGGGGGTAACCTCCAGAATGAACCCGGCTATTAGAGTGCTGTGTGTTGATGACGAGGCCAGTTTCCTGGAACTCGCAAAGCTCGTGCTCGAGAGAAGCGGACTAATCAGCCTGGAGGCGGCGCAGTCCGCGACCGATGCCTTGCAGATGCTCGATAAGTCGGAGTACGACGTGGTCGTCTCAGACTACGCCATGCCTGGAATGGACGGAATCGAATTCCTGAAGGCGCTGAGGGCGCAGGAGGACACCACCCCTTTCATCATGTTCACGGGAAAAGGGAGAGAGGAGGTGGCGATGGAGGCCCTGAACAACGGCGCCGACCTGTATATCCAGAAAGGAAGCGATGTGAGGGCGCAGTTCGCAGAGCTGACCATGATGGTCAAGAAGCTCTCAGACCATCGCAAGGCGGAGCAGAAAGCCAGGCGCGAGAGAGACGTCTGCAACCTCCTGGTCGAGGCGGAAATAGTGGGATTCGTGGCCTTTGATTCTGATTCGAAGATCCTCTTGTGGAACCCGGGCATGGAGAGGATTTCAGGGGTAAGGACGCAGAACGCCGTAGGGAAGCGGTTCGAGGAAATCATACCTACACTGGACGGCAGAGATATCGGCGAGTACTTACGCGAGGTGCTGTCTGGGAAGAAGCTGGGACTTAGGGATATCGCCTTCGCCATACCGGAGACGAAGCGGGAGGGGTACTTCAGGTCGTTCTCGGCACCGACATTGGATGCGACGGGCACGGTCACCGGTGGGTTCACCATACTTGTCGATTCGTCTGAGGAGAGGGCTTTCCAGGATGCCTACCAGAGCTCCATGTCCAGGTACAGTGCGCTGTTCGAAGGGGCTGGAGACGCCATATTCGTCCATTCGCTCGACGGACGCTTTCTTGATGTGAACCAGACTGCGTGCGATGCGCTCGGGTACACACGCGAGGAGTTGCTCAACATGACTCCAAAGGACGTCGACGACGCCGCCTCCTCCGAGAAGGTCTCTGGGCGCATGGAAGAGATCCTGAGGAGCGGTTCTGGGTCGTTCGAGGCCGTTCACATCCGGAAGGACGGGACGACCTATCCTGTAGAGCTGAACGTCCGAGTGATCCATGAGGGGCCCAAGCCGATGTTCATCACGATCGCACGCGACATCAGCGAGAGGAAGAAGTCGGAAGACGCCCTCCGACGCTCCGAGGAGTTCCTGGCAAACGTGTTCTCGAGCATTCAGGACGGGATAAGCATTCTCGACGACAGCCTGACGGTGCGCAGGGTAAACCACTCGATGGAGGGGTGGTATGAGCACAAGATGCCCATCATCGGGAAGAAGTGTTACGAGGTGCATCAGTGGCGAGACGAGCCTTGCGAGGACTGTCCTGCCCGGAGAACGTTGGAGACGGGCCGAGTTGATTCGGGCCTCGTCACGAAGAGGGGCAGCAAAGGCGAGGCCAAGGGCTGGCTAGATGTCTACACATTCCCGATAATCGACTCCGACACCGGTGCTGTCACTGGGGTGATCGAGTACCTCAGAGATGTGACTGAGAGAGTGAAGACCTCTGAAGCGTTGGCACGCAGTGAGAAACGATACAGGCAGCTGGTCGAACTGCTCGGAGAGGGAGTTCTTGCGGTCGACGCTTCAGGGAAGATAACGTTCGTCAATCCCAGAGTCGGCGAGATGTCCGGTTATGGCGACGACGAGATGATAGGAAGAGAGATCTTCGACTTCCTGGACGCCGAGGACAAGGAGCTCGTAGCCAATCAGATGTCGACACGAAGGAATGGTGTCCGTGGGCATTACGACGTGAACATCATCCGCAAGGATGGATCTAGGATGAACGTCAGCATCGGAGCGTCGCCCCTCTTCAGCGAGTCGGGGGAGTTCCTCGGCAGCCTCGCCGTTCTCGTGGACCTGACGAACAGGAAGCAGATAGAGGACGCTCTGAGGATAGCCAACGAGAAGCTGAGGTTGCTGGGAGCAATAACCCGACACGACGTGGTCAACCAGCTCGTCGTTCTCTCAGGGTACTTGGGGATGGCTTCGACCTCTTCGGACGGAGATAAGGCCAGGGCGTTCATAGAGAAGGCGAGACAGGCATCATCGATGATCCAGGACCAGCTAGAGTTCGCCCAGGACTTCCAGCAGATCGGAAGCCGTACGCCCGAGTGGATAAACGCTTCGGTTACTCTGGATAGCGCCCTCGCAAGCGTCGGGATCGAAGCCGTCTCCATCGAGTCGGACATCGGCGGTGTTGAGCTCTGGGCCGACACGATGCTCGAAAAGGTCTTCGTGAATCTGATCGACAATTCGCTCCGCCACGGGGGCGGCATCACCAGGATAGGAATCTCCTACGAGCGTCGAGGAGACGAGCTCGTGGTCAAAGTGGAGGACGACGGCGTCGGCGTTCCCGCCGAGGATAAGGAGAGGATCTTCGAGAGGGGATACGGGAAGAACACAGGCCTGGGCCTGTTCCTCATACGAGAGGTGCTGGCCATAACAGGATTCTCGATCGAGGAGACAGGCGAGGAAGGCAAGGGCGCGCGTTTCGAAATCACAGTGCCTGAGGGAAGGTATAGGTTCGCGCAGGGCATGCGCCCAGCGACGGACTGATAGGCACATCCCGTCATGACCATGTGCGTGGGAGAGCAGAGTTGACGCATCTCATAGCCATACATCCTTTATCTGATTGAGATCAGCGGGGAATCGATCGGAGCTAGACCTTCTTCCCTTCCTTTATGATAGTCTTCAACAGAAATGACCGCTTCGGCCTGAACGCCATGATGAAGCCAATAAGCATCATAATGACTCCGAGGACAACGCGAAATGCCCCAGAGTAGAAGAGCACGATCCATGTCGGCGCTTCCTCATCTGCATTCAATTCGAGATAACCACTCATGATGACGACGCCGGACAGCAATAGCCAGACTCCGTAGACGAACATAGCAAAGGAAAACCCTGCCAGTAATGTCCTCATCCACTTAGAAGGCTTCATGAACCCGCACACGCCTGCGCCGAATCGCTCTCCGCCCTTATGGTCTTTCTTCGCGGACATCCATGAATACACTTAAGCGCTTGGATTCGAATGGTACGAACATGACTGGAATCTCATCGGTACCGCTCCCGCCAAAGCTTCCTGTTCGTTCGTTACCACGCGGTGCGAAGGCGACAGGGGAAATCGGAAGGGCGAGCTACATCATCAGTTGGAGGAGCGTCCTATTCTTCGTGTTGGCAGCTGCTGTGTTCATGGCAATCCTCTACTTCATATGATAACTGCCGAGAGATCCGTCTCATCCGCCCCTATGGCCTTCTCTCTAAGAAATGATGGACCGAAGGGATTTGAACCCACCAAAACGACGGTCTCGGCTAGAAAGGGTACATCAACCTTCCAGAATGGCATCTCGGGAAGGGCAACGAAAAGGAGGGGCTTCGGCCCCCTCATAGATTCATTTGCCATGGTGTGCCGTGGTCTTCCTGTAGTCGGCACTTAAGGATTAGCCAATGAAAGCTGCAACTTAGACCTCACGAGTCTTTTCTTGCTGCGCGAATCCTAATCGCTACCAATGCGATTACAGCCATCCCCACCATAGGTATAAGCAAGCTAGAGAACTCCGGTATCGCTGCGAATTCCACGAGGAAGAGGTCGTTGGTGTCCCCGAGCACGGTACTTACCAGCAGCCAATAGGGGTCAGGCGCGCTAGCCCCACCCGGACCAGGAAGAGCGCCTGGCGGGAGAGGGGTTGGATTCGCCGCCGTCAGATCGTTGTAGCCTGGCCACGGGTCGTAGATTAGTGCATAATCGTCCGCTGTACTCGGGGTGCCTTGGTCATCATATCCCGCTATGACTTTGTAATGACCCTGCATGGTATTCTCCGGAGGAATAGGCCATGTTAGGTCCATATTGCTGGGCCAACCACCATGATCATCCCATAAGACGGGATACAGGCCAGCTATGTACGAAGCTAGGGTCGATGCCGTCAGATTAGACGCGTCCCACTGGTTATGCTGATGATGGGGATTGATCCAATTGTCGAATGCCTTCTGGATTTCAGCAATCGATCCCCCTGTGCCGTCGAGAACTCCATAGCCATGTCTCTGGCATATCATATCACCCCGGACCTCACCAGCTCCAGTGTCATACTCACAATCGTCGTATATCTGGTCCTGCGGAGCCAGAGGCCCTCCACTCCTATATCCATTGATCATCTGGATACATGCGGGACCGCTGTATACGATGCAGTGTGGACAGTCATCGGGCGAACCAGTTGGGCCGTATGTATTGTCTCCAGGCGGACCACCGGGGGCTCCGCCGTACTTCACGTCGTCCCATAGAAGCGGGGGAAGGTGCCAAGGCATCCACATGCCGCACATGACGCAGGAAACTCCAGGGGCGTCCGAATGCTGATAGGACAGCGGAAACCCTGGAATGATGGTCTGCGCAGCGGTATGTGCTGGCAAATATGTTGAATCCCTGTTCTTGGACGCAAAGGAGAAGGCCCCCGCGACCATGACCACGATTACAATCAGCACAAGCAGCGGCCGTGGCGATGAGCGCCTTCTCTCCTTCATGGGTGCAACGGCGACAGTCCTGTCGATGAGGCTCAGTCTGCCATTCCGTGCAGTGGAACCGGCTATGTGTGTCCAGCTGGAACTCGCAGAGTAAGACTTCAGTCCTCTCATATCCTCCTTCCCCAAACCTGATTTGTCTCATGTGGCTTAAGGCCTTCCCTTCCGCCCTCACGGCCTTTCCCAACGATGTGCGGGAGAGGGGATTTGAACCCCCGGACTCCTTCGAGACAGGATGCCCTATCCGCATCTTCGAGGATCTTAAGTCCTGCGCTTTTGGCCAGGCTTAGCTACTCCCGCAGGCCCTCTATCTCCTCGATCTCGTTTAATGCTTTTCGACGGAGCCTCAGAAATCCTTGAGCGCCTCGTCGAGACTGGGCTCGCCTTTGACCTGAAGGTCGTACTTCACCCTGACCAAGGGTTTCGTCACGTTCTTCAGGACCCTTCTGAGGTCTATGGGCGTTCCCGACACGACCACCTCGCTATCCGAGGAGTTTATCGTCTCCTCCAGCTCGGAGACCTGACGGCTTCCGTAGCCCATCGCCGGAAGCACCTTCTCAAGATGGCTGTACTTTTCGAAAGTCGCCTTTATCGACCCCATGGCGAAGGGCCTCGGGTCGATGATGTCCTTGGCGCCTGCGTTCTTGGCTGCGATCATGCCTGCCCCGAAGGTCATCTCGCCGTGCGTCACGGTGGGCCCGTCCTCGATGACGAGCACCCTCTTGCCGTTGATCGCATCAGCATCCTCGACGGTGAGTGGGGAGGCGGCGGTTATCACCTTCGCCTTCGGGTTCAGCTCCGATATCACCTTCTTGACAGACTCGACGTCGTCAGGGTCGGCCGTGTCTACCTTGTTGACTATGATGACGTCCGCCATGCGCATGTTCGTCTCTCCAGGATGGTATGACTTGCCGTGCCCAGCCCTGTGTGGGTCTGCCACGACTATGTGCATGTCGGGCACATAGAAGGGCGTGTCGTTGTTGCCGCCGTCCCAGAGTATGACATCCGCCTCCTTCTCAGCCTGACGGAGTATCTTCTCGTAGTCCACGCCAGCGTAAACTATTATTCCTTTGTCGATGTGCGGCTCGTACTCTTCTCTCTCCTCGATGGTACACTCGTGAGCATCGAGGTCCTCATACGTCGCGAATCGCTGCACCGCTTGCTTCTCGAGGTCGCCATAGGGCATCGGGTGTCTTATTGCCACGACTCGTCTCCCCTTCCCTCTGAGGATCGAGGCGACCGCCCTCGTCGTCTGGGACTTGCCGGAACCCGTCCGGACGGCGCATATCGCTATGACGGGAACCTTTGCCTTCAGTGCTGTCTGGTTCGCTCCCATGAGCCTGAAATCCGCGCCGCAGGCGTTGACGAGCGACGCCTTGTGCATGACTTCCGTATGCGTGACATCTGAGTATGCAAATACGACTTGCTCAGCCCCAAGCTTCGCGATCAGGTCCGGCAGGTCGGATTCAGGATGTATGTCTATCCCTTTCGGGTATAGCTTCCCGGCAAGGCTGGCAGGGTACTTCCTGCCCTCTATGTTCGGAATCTGCGTCGCCGTGAACGCCACCACCTCGTAGTTGGCGTTGTCGCGGAAGTAGACGTTGAAGTTGTGGAAGTCCCTTCCCGCGGCCCCCATGATTATGACTTTCGCTCGCATGCCCTCGTCACCAATCTGGCGGGTAATCGTTGCTCTCTTATATCTTTTGCCAACCAACGATTGCGCCTCCAGTGCCCCCTGATGCCCATGCGCACCCCTTGGAACCCGTCAAGCCTCCTGTGGAAAGGTATTCGTAAACGTATGTCAATGACCCCCGCGATGGCCTACAGGATCCCTTCGGACACAGAGATCATTCAGGCTATCAGGGATGTTCTGGATAGGTACGGCGCCATCAGCTCGCAGCGCAAGCTGACGAAGCTGGTGCTGCGTTCCCTGCACCGGCACGACTCAGAATACACCGTGAGCGAAGAGAGGGTCAGGAGGCTGGCGATAGCGAACGATCTCGCGACGATTGAGATCAGATGCAGGGAGACAAAGGATAAGACCTCGGCGGGCTCGTGTCCGGTCTGCGGAGGGAAGACCGCTAGGATCAAGAACCTCACCGTCTACGGGGGTTCAGTGACGATGGGCTACAGATGTCGGACCTGTGGCTATTGGACGGGCCTGAGGAATCGGGTGCCAACTCTGTACGTCTTCTCCCCCAAATCGTAGGCTCTGTTCAACAGATTTATCTCGCTGTTTGACCTTCAGACAGGAGGAAGGGTTGCGAATGAGGTTGTGGCATTTCGGACGCATGATGTCCGGCAAGGTGGAGATAAGCTCCAAGATCGGCGAACTTCTGGGGCTGGTGGACGGCAGCGAGGTGTTCAGCTCTATGTTCAAGTACGAGGTCGAAGGGAAAGAAGCATGCGAGATCGTGCTGTCCCCTTTCGGCCCCGAGAACTACCGCCAAATCGCCTACGTTACGATTCAGGTGAGGGATGAGCCCGGGGCGCTTGCGCAGGCGTCTCAGTTCCTCAAGTCGCTGAACATAGACATACTGAACTCTGAGACGATCAGCTCCATACCCGGCGCTGTGATGATATGGGAGATGCTCGTGGACCTGTCGTTCTACGGCGATTCAGTATCCCTCAAGGCGGAGTTCGAGAAGGCGAAGGCCGAGAAGAGCCCCGCCGTCGGCATGGTCGATTGTCTGCGCGTCGAGGATTCGGACCTGGCGACACGCTACACGAGAGGTGCGGCGCTCGACAGCGAGAGCGTCAGAACGAAGGCTCTGCGCAGGACGGAGAAGAAGGCGACCATCGTCGAGGGCGGGTCGTTCCAGGTGCCACAGGCGTATCTCAGCTTCGTGGGAAGGGAGTCCGCGCCGGTGATGCTCATCGGAGACCTCGACTCGTGGGTTCTGTCAGTGGTCTTCCTGGACGACGATGTGCGGCTGTTCAGGATGAAGATGGACCTTCCGGACAGGCCTGGGTCCATCCACGAGATCATGACTGTTCTTGCCGACGCATCCGTGAACGTCGTCGCGGGGTATACGAACGTCCTCGTCTACTACGAACGCATGACGTGCGAACTCGTCGCGGACCTCAGGCGGTCGGCGTACGGTGACGCGGAGGGCGCTCACGCAGCCCTGACAGAGAGGATATCAGCTCTGGGCGCTCAGTTCTCACTCGTCGACTTCTCCCCTGTCGACTTGTGACAGCTCCACCTTGTGCTCCACCTTCTTGATCTCGCATTGAGGGCTGCAGATGTAGTTGTCCTCCAGCTGGACGAAGGTGATGTCGTCACCCTTCGAGAACGGTAGGTCCGTCCAGCACGCGAGCTTCGGTCCGTCCTCGACCTCGATCATGAGCAGGTCCATCGGGAACTCTCCGCCTTTGGGGAACACGCCGAGCCTGACGTATGCGAGCACTTTGCCTCGATTGGGCCAATAGGTAAGCTTCATGTGCTTGCCACAGCGCGGACATCTCATGCGGTCTGCCACGGTTGCGAAGCCGCACTTGCATTTGTAACCCCTCATGCCGTCTCCCTCTTGGGACCTGTCGAGACCGCGTGGACACGCCGGTCGACACGCGCAGGCCCGCGCGATACTATCGGGAAGAGCATATCCCATATTTCAGGGATGCTGCTCGACCGATTCTCCACCACATGGCTGCTGTACACATGCGGTGAATCAGGAAATAGTATTAAATTATCAAGAGGCATTCGTTGTACTCGCAGTTCGGAGCGTTTCACGCTTCGCCGCGGACTCCCCCCAGATACGCGACGGCGCGCGAACATCGCAGTGCGAAAGGACCTGCGGAGGGCACGTCATTGGACCCCATCGAGGCATCGAGACTGATAATGGACACCTACGCCGCCAAGATACTCGTCGCCTGTTCGCGCAAGCCGAAGCACGCGCTTGAGCTCAGCTCGAGACTCAGCATCCCGATAGCGGCCTGCTATCGGAGGATACACGTGCTTGAGAAGGCGGGGCTGCTGAAGGCGGTGGACAGGGCGCTGACTCAGCAAGGCAAGAGGATCGTGCTCTATCAGTCTATGCTGAAGAACGCCTACATCTTCTTCGAGGGGGGCAAGCTCCGTGTAAGATTCCAGATGGTGACTGGGGTCACTCAGGATTTCGGCGGCGAATGGAAGGAGATTAAGCTAATCGAAGAGGAAGAGGAGGATGAATCGTCAGGAGGCCTGTTGAGGCCTCGGGAGAGATGAGTCACGCCTGGTAGGAGATGAGTTGTGATGGAGGAAAAGGAGGAGACAAGTTCGGTGGAGTTCCCGAAGGAGATAATCAAGTTCCTGTCGAGTCCTGGCGGACACTCATTGATAGTCCGGGGCATGGCCGGGACCGGCAAGACCACATTGGCGCTGCAGATGATCGAGGAGTTGGCTCAGCTACAGCAGAGCTACTACATGTCCACACGTGTGTCTGACCACTCGCTCTTCAACCAATTCCCTTGGCTCATGGACAAGGTGAAAGAAGGGGAGATACTCAAGGCGAGGAAGAAGCTGAAGAAGAAGGCCGATTCAGAGATGCAAGTGGAGAAGATCCTGCTGGGCCTCGCCGCTATCAAGGGCGAGCTGAAGGGAGAGAAGGCGCAGGCACCGAGGGATGAGCTTCGCAAGCTTGAGGGCAACATCGAGACCGGCATAGACGAGGCCGCCCCGGCCGAGGCCTCGGGAGAGGGGGAAATCACCGTCACGGTTGGCTCGATGATGCCGGAGATAGAGATGGCGTACGACGTGGTCGACAAGGCGCTCCCGGAGCGTACACTGATCATCATAGACAGCATAGACGCGCTGGCTGAGAAATACGGCATCTCTCAGTCCAGGCTAATCAACACCTTGCAGAAGGACTTGGTGGAGGGTTGCGGGACCAATGTGGTCTACGTGCTCGAGACACCGGATCCGCTCTTGGACTATCTCGGAGACGGCGTCCTCTATCTGTCACTCGACGCGACCTCGGGAAGGAGGATCCGCGAGATGGACTTGCTGAAACTGAGAGGCTGTGAGATCAGGCAGCCGAAGTATGTGTACACGCTCCTCGGAGGCAGGGTGAGGACCTTCGAGTACAGCAGGTACAGCAAGCCAGAGGCTCCGAAGGCCTTCGAGCCCGTACAGGCGCTGGATGACAAACACATGTCGACAGGCAACGTCGATTTCGACAACATGCTGGAGGGCGGACTGACCAAGGGCACGTTGGCACTCATCGAGCTGAGTCCCGGTGTGCCAGTGGCAGCGTCTTCGCAGATTGAGAACGCGATCATCTGCAACTTCGCCTCTCAGGGGCACGGAGTCATCTGGATGCCTACCAAGAAAACCGGTGCGGAGACTGCGAGGGAGGAGCTGATAGGCTTCCTTTCCCCTGAGGTGTTTGACAAGCATGTGAGGGTTCTGGAGCCGCACGTCTCGGCCGAGGCTCCCAGAGATTATGTCACCACACTCGAGGGCTCGGATGTCCGCGTGGACGTCAAGTGGCAGGACGTCCAGTACACGCTCAAGGATTCGAAGACGCCCTACCTTGCGATGATAGGATTCGACTCGCTCGAGTCGATATACGGCCCGGATGTGCTGGACGGCCTTACCGATTTCCTGACATCGCTGCTGAACAACGGCGGCGTGTTCGTCGGCACGGTCACCCCGTCGGTCAGATCGAAGACCAAGCTGGCCGACCTTGCCCACACCCACATTCGCGTGGACAAGACCTCAGGCGTGACCGTCGTACGAGGGGAGGAGCCGTTCACCACACCGTACGCTATGATCTCGCCGGAGGACGGGGATTTCAGGCCGCGCCTGGTGCCAATCCTCTAGGGCCAGCGGCTGGGCTCGACGGAGGCAAAGGGCAGGAGAATGTTTCCGGCAAGACATTCCATACTGATAGCAGGCAGCTCAACAGCAGGCCTGGTCGAGTTCTCCTGCTACCTCGCCTCGACGTACCTGCAAAGCGATCAGCGAGTTCTATTCATCGCCGCCGACGTCCCGATCGATCAGCTCAGGGGTCAATTTGCGCGATTTGATATAGACGCATCGGAGCGCGAGGACGACGGTGAACTAGCGTTCATCGAGTGCGTGTCGGCCGCGGCGCAGGGGGACTCTGGCGGAGAGCCGAAGCGTACGTGTGACATGAAGGACCTGGAAACGCTCCTCCGAACGACTGATGAGATGTTGTCCTCCCTCGACGAGTCGTTCGCAAGAATCGTCCTGTATTCGGTCACTCCTATGTTCATGTACCATGACCAGGACTCGCTGTCGATATTCTTCGAGACGCTGTCCCTCAAGGCGAAGCGGTACGGGTCCCTAACAGCCGTGATTCACAACGACGTGCTGACAGAGACGCAGGTGGGATGCATCGAAGCCGTCGTGGATGGCGTCATAGATGTCAGGGTGGACGCCGACTTCAGGAGGTACGTGATGATCAAATGCATAGAAGGCCTCACGGTGAAGCCTGCATGGGTCCCAATCGAGGCGATCAAGGGGGAGGAAGCCGGGGCTGGCGCATTCCTCAAGTGGCGCAGAGGCGCCTCGGATGACGCCGACTGAGGTCGTGACCGGCCGCTCCCCGCGCGTGTGCGAGCGCGGTGTATTAATGCTTGAATAGCCGGAGACCGCTGAACACCATAGCCATCCCGTGCTCGTCCGCCGCCGATATGGCTTCCTCGTCGCGCACCGAACCGCCTGGCTGGATGATGGCCGCTGCTCCGGCTGCGGCTGCCGCATCGACCCCATCCCTGAAGGGGAAGAACGCGTCCGACACGAGGACGCTGCCCTTGGCCTCCTCCCCCGCCTTCATTCCAGCTATTTTCGCGGAGTCGACGCGACTCATCTGTCCAGCGCCAACGCCTACGGTCCTCTCGCCCTTGACGAGCAGTATCGTGTTCGACTTGACGTGCCTGCAGACCTTCACGCCGAAGATCATCGCATCGATCTCGTCCTCAGTCGGCGCACGGTTTGTTACGACCTTCAGCTTCGACCTGTCCAGCTCCGCATACGGACCCGTCTGCACGAGAAGCCCGCCCTTGACCTTGGCCATGCCGAGCCTTCCCTCCTCCCGGGCGATCGGCGTGTTCGTCCGCAACAGTCTTATGTTCTTCTTCTCCTCGAGGAGCTTCTCGGCTTCTTCGGTATAGGCCGGCGCGATCACAGCCTCCACGAAGTGTGCTGCGATCTCCTTCGCCGTGTCGGCGTCGACTTCCCTGTTGAGACCGACGACGCATCCGAATGCACTCAGAGGGTCGGCATCATATGCGGTCCTGAACGCCTCCGCGATAGACTCCGAGGTCGCCACGCCGGACGGATTCGTGTGTTTAATCACGGCGGCTGTCGGTCTCTCGAAGTCGGAGACTATTGCCATTGCCGCGTCTAGGTCGAGGACGTTGCAGTAGGATATCTGCTTCCCGTGCATCTTCTCGGCGGTGGCCACGCTGAGCGGTGTCGTGTTGAACAGGTCCGCGTAGAACGCGCCCTTCTGGTGCGGGTTCTCCCCATATCTGAGGTCTCCGAGCTTCTCGAACGAAAGCGTGAGTGTCGCTGGAAACAGTTCATCGCCAGAGAACTGTTTCCACAGGAAATGGGATATCGCGGAGTCATACCTCGCGGTAGCCCTGAAGGCGTCGAGGGCGAGCGCTCTGCGAGTCTCGAGCGACAGCCTGCAATCGCTCTCCTTGAGTTCGGAGATGATACGCTCGTACTGGCCTGGGTCCACCACGACGGCCACCGAGGCGTGGTTCTTGGCCGCTGATCTTAGCATGGATGGCCCGCCGATGTCGATGTTCTCGATTGCGTCCTCGAGCTTGACATCCTTCCTCGAGACCGTCGATTCGAACGGGTACAGGTTGACGACTACCATGTCAATCGGGTCTATCCCGTGGCTGCTTATCGCTTCCATGTGCTCCTTCCTGTCCCTCATCGCCAGAAGGCCGCCATGGATTGCAGGGTGCAGCGTCTTGACCCTGCCGTCGAGCATCTCAGGGAACTTCGTCACATCCGATACGCCGATCACCGGCACGCCGCCCTTCTCCAAGGCGGTCGCCGTGCCCCCGGTCGAGAGAATCACGACCCCGAGCTCCGAAAGGCCCTTGGCGAAATCAACTACTCCCGTCTTGTCCGAGACACTCACGAGCGCTCTCTTCACCTTGGTCATCTGACCTACTCCGCTGTGCCAGAATGTACTGGCTGAAGCATCCCTCCCCTCGCAAGGCAAAGGTATGCCACGAGAGTATAGGCTGAGTGTTTATAACGATTTTCGTGGAGCCAACGCGCGCCCTTCGGGCGCCGAATCACGAGGCCTTGGGCCCGTCTCTGCGGTAGAGGAGCAAGTATCCGGAGACCAGGACCATCGCAGCTATCACCAGGCCTCCTGAGATGAAGGCAGCCTCGTACCCGAATGAGTCCGCCAGGACAGCGGCAAGGAACGGCCCTATAGCGAACCCGAGGGATCCCATCGCGTTGAAACCTCCCATGTACGTCCCTTTCTCCTCTTCGCCAGCAACGCTGCCCAGGAGCGCCATGCTAGCCGGCAGTAGCATCGCCGCGAAGACGCCGCAGACGATCATCGCCACCAGCACGATGCCCCAGGGAAACAGGCCCAGCATGCCGAAGAGGGCAGCGTACGATATGCCGCCTCCCACGAGCATGACGTTCCTTCCCTTCAGATCGGACAGCCGGCCGAAGGGATACTGGAGAAGGGCGAAGGGCAGCAGGAACGCCCCGAGAAACATGCCCCTCTCCTGTGGGGACGACCCGAAGGCGTCCGCCATGAAGAGCGGGAACAGGAGGACCAGGAACCCAGCGCTGAACCTCTCGAAGAAGCCGAACAGGTACGGAGGCAGCACACGCCTCTCGCCCAATGCCAGAGCTATCGCCCGGGCTATCGATTCCGTTCTTGACAGGACGGGCGCATCCCTGACGAACAGCCACGCTGCCACGGCGGCGATGGCGAACAGCATCGCTGCAATGTGGAGCGGCAGCAACGGGTCGATATCGCCCACAAAACCTCCGACAGGCGCTCCGATGCCGAGGCCCAGCGCGAGCCCGGTCCCTATCACACCCATTGACGCCCCGTAGCTGCCCCTGTCAGCGGTGTCGAGTGCTACGGTCATGATCAATGACCACGACATGACCGTCATGGCCCCTTGGACGAATCGGAGCGACAGCATCGTGACCAGGTCGGGGGCTAAGGTCATCAAGTAGTATAGCGCCGCTGACCCGACAAGCCCGGCGACGATGAACCTGTGTCTCTCGCCATGTCTGTCGGAGATTGACCCCCATATCATGGCGAAGATGATGTAGGCCACCATCTCGACGGTAACGAAGAGCGACGCTTCTGTCGTCGTTGCATCGAACCTGTCTATGATCAGCTCCTTTATCGACGGAACTATGAAGGTCAGGTTGAACATGCAAACGAAGACGAGGGCTGCCAGAGCCCCGATGGTGCCTCTGCGGGCTCCTTCCATGGTCTGATGTGATGCGCTAGGGTCTGTATGAATCATTCTCTTCTGCTCGGCGCAGCTCGGAGACGCACCGTCAAGCAGACAGGCGTCACTTCGGGGCGGGCCTGGGCATCAGCCCGGCCATCTCGACTATCCGAGGTACCATCTCTTCCCACATCACGGCCATGATGTGGACGCCGTGCACCCCCTTCACGGTCCTCAGCGTCTCGATCTGTTCCACGCAGAGCTTGATGCCCTCCTCCTTGGGGTCGGACGCTTTCTTCATCCTGTCTATGATGTAGTTGGGGACGATCATTCCAGGAACCTTGTTCTTCATGTACCTGGCTGCTCCGGCCGTCTTCATCGGAATCACGCCGGCCAGGATATGCACCTTCTTGTCCAAACCCCTGCCTCGGACCTCGTCCATCCACGACTCGAACATGTCCATATCGAATATGGCCTGCGTCTGCACGAAATCCGCGCCCGCAGCGATCTTTTTCGCCAGCCTCATCGCCCTGAACTCATAAGGCGTCGCAAACGGGTTCTCGGCGCATCCAAGGTAGACCTTCGGAGGGTCTTCGATCTTCTCGCCTCCGGACTGCACCCCCTCCGTCCGGAGCCTGTCGAAGGTGTACAGCTCGGAGACGGAGTCGAAGTCGAAGACGCTTTTGGCGGACTTCTCGTTGCCGAACGTCTGGTGGTCTCCGGTGAGGCAGAGGACGTTCCTGACTCCTATCGCACTCGCCCCTAAGAGGTCGCTCTGGAGCGCGATCCTGTTCCTGTCCCTGCAGGTCATCTGGATGACAGGCTCTATGCCTTCCTTCATGATGATTGCCGCGCTCGCGATGCTGGACAGCCTGACGACGGCCGTCTGGTTGTCCGTCAGGTTGAACGCGTCAGCGGAGCCTTTCATCATCTTCGCATGGTGCGTGAGCGGTTCTGGGTTGGAGGACTGGGGCGGGCCGATCTCGGCGGTGACAGCGAACTCGCCCGACTCGAAGACCTTCTCGAGGTTGCTGCCGGCCTTCATTCGACCACCTCCTCTCCCCTCTTCTGGTGCTGCGTCAGCTTGGCGTCCTCTCTGACCAGGACCCTCCTGCCGCCGCTGTGGCTCGGAACCCAGTCCTTCGGCGGTCTCACAGTCTCCATCAGGTCCAGCCTGCCCTGGAGCTTGAGGCGTTCGTGGATCGCGTACCACGCGCACTCTATGTCGAGGTTCACCTCGCAGTGTCCGTCCGATGATCCTCCGCACGGGCCGTTCAGCATGCTCTTGGCGCATCGCGCTATCGGACATATGCCTCCGGTGGTGCTGATCATGCAGTCTCCGCATCCCAGACACTTCTCGGACCACACGCCCTGCTCTTCTGGTACGCCGAACATCTTGGTGTTCAGCCCTGGCACGACTATCTTGTGAGGGTACATGTCGCCAACCGTCTGGGCGCCGAGCGAGCATGACATCGAGAGGACGATGTCAGATGCGAGTATCCTGTCTTCGACCTCCTTGACCCACTCCTTCTCGCACTGCCTCTCCAGGACGAACCCGTCGAACTCCTGCTCCCGTCCCTCGTTCCTGTTCTTGAGCTTCATCGCGGATACCAGCATGTTGACTTCCTTCTCACCGCCAGCGAGGCATATGGCGACGCAGCTCCTGCAACCGATGACTGCCACCTTCCTGAACGGCGCGATCATCTCCGCGATCTCGTCCAGTGGCTTGCGCTCAGCGACGATCACCTGCCATCACCTCCTCCTGAGCCGATCGGTCCGAGCCGTCTTGCGACCTCTGTCATCCTGGACACGATCTCTGGGAACTTCCAGGCCATCGACGAGGAGACGTTGAACATCTCGACCCTCTCCGGTTCCAGGCCGACCTCGGAGAGCATCGACTTCACATATTCGACGCGCTTCCGTCCCTCGACCGAGCCGGTGTCGTAGTAGCAGTTCTTCTCGAGGCAGCCGAGGACGAACACAGCGTCGGCGCCCTCCTCAAGCGCGTTCAGGATATGCATCCCATCTACTCTGCCGGAGCATGGCACTCTGATTATACGGAGGCCTGTGTCGTAGGTCCGCCCGCTTCTCGCAGAGAATATAGAGGAGTCCATTGCATGCCTCTCGCAGCAGAAGCCCACGACCTTCGGCCTTCTGTCGGCCATCAGAAATCACCTCTGAGGTAGGTGGTGGTCTCGGCCGCTATCTGTTCGTCGGTGTAGTGATGTAGATCTATCGCCTTGCTGGGACATATGCCGACGCACATGCCGCATCCCTGGCACATCTGGAGCCTGATCTCCGCTTTGCCCGCGGCGCCGATGAAGGGGGCCTCGTACGGGCAAGTTCTCACGCAGGTCAGACATGCCGAGCATTTCTCAGCGTCGGTCTCCGCGACGGAGCCGCCGTACTCCGTCTTGCCGGCGCCCGCATACTGTGCCGCCATGATCCCTGCCGCCCTTCCCTCAGCCCTCGCGGCCGATTCGGACTTGGGAAACATCGCGGAGCCGCACACGAAGATGCCAGGTCTCGGCGTCGCCACGGGGCCCCTCTGCATGCTCCCTCTTCTGACGCCGCCATCCGGCGAGAGCGGTATCCGGAGAGCGTTTGCGATCGCGACGTTGTCGGGGTTGGCGGCTATCGAGGCATATGCGAGAACGTCGAAAGGCAAGGCGACGGCCTCGCCCTGCGCCAGATCGGTCAGCTCGAGCCTGCCCGAGTCCTTGGCTGTGAGCCTCGGGGGGTTCTTCCTGTCGTACCTGATGAACCTGACGGCGAGGTCCGCGGCCTCCTTGTACGCTATCTCCCTCATGCCTGAAACCCTCATCTCCTGGAACACGAGATATACTTCGGTGGACGGCGACTTCCTCTTGATGTCCATAGCGCAATCGAGCGCCTCGTCCCACGCGTAGTCCTGCACCTTCGTCCTGGTCCCCTTGGGGTCTGGCGTGTCTACGATCACCACGGTTCCCGTTGGCACGCGGTCCTCGTCCACAGCCTGTCTCAGGCGGTACAGCGGCTTCGCGTCCCTGCACTTGTCCGCAAGCGGACCACGTGCATCCGACCAGTCACCCCCAGTCGCCACGACTATTGCTGCGCATTCCAGGTTCTCGCGCTTCTGCCCGGCCTCGATCGTCAGGACATAGTTGCCCGCTTCGCCCTTCATGGACACGACCTTCGATTCAGGCATGACCACTCCGGGCGCCTTGACTTCCCGTCCGGTCTTCTCAAGTATGACGGTGTGCAGCCCCCTCTGCGCAGCCTGCCCGGCCGCCTCGAGGCCAGAGATGCCAGCTCCGATGACGACAACGTTCTTAGTCCTCATCTCGTCCGTTTTCCTCTCCAGCGGCTGCAGTCTCGCCATCCGGGATATGCTCGACAGCAGCCTGCCCTCCGCCTTGGCCTGGGCGCCCTGAGCGTCATCCCGGTGCGGGAGGACGACTTCGTTGTTGAGATCGATCGAATCGATCAGGAATTCGTTGATCCTCGCCTTCTTCACAAAGGTTTGGTATACGAACGGCGAAACTTCGTTCTTGGGACACGTAAGCAGCAGCACGCGGTCCACCTCCTTATCCTTGGCCTGTGCGGCCAGCGATGCCACTGTCGCTTTGTCGCAGAGCCTGTCCACGACCACTGCGGCGCCCACGTTAGGGGCGTCGGAGGCAATCCGCAAGAGCGCGTCGACGTCGAGCACGCCACCTCCCGTGGAGCACAGGCGGCACATGACGACCTGGATTCTGCCCTTCATCTGCTCCCCCCCGTCCGCTGCGCCGCGGCCTCGGCCGCCGCCGCGATAGCCTTTGTGATGGTCTCCTCGATGTCCATCGGCTCGCAAGCCGCACCTATGAAGAACATCCCTGAGGAGCTCTCTCCCTCCGAACATCGCATAAATCCCAGCTCATCGACTTCGACGCCTAGCGAGCTGCCGAGCGCCTCCGGTACGGCGCGCGGGCGCATCCCAACCGAGAGTATCGCGAGGTCGTAGGGCGTATCGGTCGTCTCCACATCGCTCTCGCCCGATGACCTGAGGACTACGCCCCCGCCGTCGCCCGGATACGCCTGTGAGGGCATGCTGCGTATGAGCCTTACCTGAGGTACCTTCTTCTTCTCCACCTTGCGCTTCTTGCTCGCAGCCCATCTCTTGAAGTCGTCCTGGGGTTCGTAAAGCGTCCTGAGGTCCATGAAGTAGAAATCCAGGTCGATGTCAGGGTCGATGTCCATAAGCAGCTGGGCGATCTTCGTGCCGTACTTGCAGCAGAACTTGCTGCAGTACTCCACGCCCGTCTTCTCGCTCCTCGAGCCCACGCACTGTATCATGGCTATCTTCTTCGGTGCAGCCCCATCCGAGGGCCGGACTATGCGTCCCCGCTCGTTCAGTATCCTCTCAGCATCCACGCTCGACATGACGTCGGGAATCGATCCATATCCGAGCCGCGGCACCTCGGAGGCGTCCACGGGTTCGATGCCCGAGGCGAGGATCACGCTCGAGACGTGTCGTGTCACGTTGGTGGCCCTGTCGTCGTATACTACGGCATCCGTCGAGCAGACCTCAGCGCATCTCTCGCACTTCTTCTTCTTGAAATGCAAGCACCTGTCGCGGTCTATCCAATAGGTGGTAGGCCTGCCGCTGCCCTTCGGAGGATGTATGGCTCCGCCCTCGACGGGGCAGACCTCCACACACCTGCCGCACCCTATACAGCTGCTGGAAACGTACCTCGCACCCGACCTTATCCTGACCATGAAACCCTCATCCTTCCTATCGACAGAGACGATCTCGGATCTCAGAAAGACCTCTGCGGCTGGCTCTGCCAGGATCTCCGCGGCTCGGTCGACAACGTAGCACACGCCGCAGTTCCTGCACTCTGACACGCCCTTGCACGTTAGCTCGCGTACCAGCCCGCCGAGCGATTCCTCCTTCTCGACGAGGACAACCTCCTTGTGCATGTCTACGAGCGTCTTTGCTGCAGCCAGGCCTGCGGCCCCTCCTCCTATCACGAGGACCTTGTTCGTCATTCCTCCCACCTTCGCGCCTTCTCAGTCTCCTGACATTCGTTCGGAAACGCTACGTCCCCACAAGGCAATGAGAAGAAAAGGGTTTGACGGCCCCGGGAGTCCGGCCCGCAGAGCCCCGTCGACAACGGCCGGGGTCAGTTCAGTCCTGTTATGTAGCCGCTGTCGTCGATGTTGATCCGCTCAGCCGCGGGCACGGTAGGCAGCCCTGGCATGGTCATGATCTCACCCGTAAGGGGGACGATGAATCCCGCTCCGGCTGACAGCCTGACCTCCCTCACCGTGAGGACCCAGTTCCTCGGCGCACCCCTCTTGGCCGGGTCATCAGTTATCGAGAGCTGTGTCTTCGCCATGCATATCGGGAGCTTGTCGTTTCCGGCGGCCTCGATTGCCTTGATGTCCGCGGGCGCAGTTCCGGTGTACACGACGTCCTGCGCACCGTAGATCTCCGTGGCGATCGTCCTTATCTTATCCCTGATGGGTGCGTTCTCGTCGTAGAGCACCTTGAAGTCCGCCTTCTCCCTCTCGAGCGACTCGAGCACTGCGTTGGCCAGTTCCACGCCGCCCTTGCCGCCCTCCATGAACACCCTGGACAGGCCGAACCTCGCGCCGATCTTCTCGCAGTGCTTCTTGATGTGCTCGATCTCCTCCTGCGAATCCGTCGGGAACTGGTTGATCGCGACCACCACGGGCACGCCGAACTTCTTTATGTTCTCTATGTGCTTGTCCAGGTTCGGGTAGCCCTTCTCCAGGAAGCTCACGTCGGGGTTGCCGATCTCCTTGACATCCATCCCGCCATGCATCTTGAGCGCCCTGATGCTGGCGACCAGAACGGCAACGTCCGGCTTGAGGTTGCCCATCCTGCAGACGATGTTGAAGAACTTCTCCATTCCGAGGTCCGCGGCGAACCCGCCCTCGGTTATGACGTAGTCCGCCATCTTCAGGGCGGACTTCGTGGCGATTATCGAGCTGTTGCCGTGGGCGATGTTCGCGAACGGCGAGCCATGTATGAGTGCGGGCTGTCCCTCGAGCGTCTGGACGAGAGTCGGTTTTATGGCGTCCTTGAGCAACAGGCACATCGCGCCTATGCCCTTGAGCTTGTCAGCAGTCACCGGCTTCCCGTCGAAGGTGTAGGCCACGACGACGCTGGACAGCCTCTTGCGCATGTCGGCCATGTCGCTCGACAGGGCCAAGATCGCATTGATCTCGCTAGCGACAGTTATGTCGAACCCGCTCTCTCTCGGAACGCCGCCCTTGCTTCTGCCGCCGAGGCCGACCACGATGTCCCTGAGCTCCCTGCAGTTCATGTCCAGGGCCTTCCTGAGGACGATCCTTGTCGGGTCCAAGCCGAGCGGGTTTTTCTTGGTGACGTGGTTCTCCGTGAGGGCCGACAGCAGGTTGTGCGCCGTACCCACGGCATGTATGTCGCCCGTGAAATGCAGGTCGATGTCCCACATCGGGTACACCTGGGAGTACCCTCCGCCTGTCGCGCCGCCCTTGATGCCGAAAGTCGGGCCGAGCGAAGGCTCCCTCAGCGAGAGCATGACATTCTTTCCGATGTGTCCCATGGCCTGGCACAGGCCGATGGAAGTGACCGTCTTGCCCTCGCCCGCCTTCGTGGCGGTGATGGCTGTGACGAATATCAGCTTCCCGTAATCGTTCCCCTCGAAACGCTTGAGCACGTCCAACGGTATCTTCGCCTTGTACTTCCCATAAAACTCGAGGTCGTCTCGCGACAGGCCTATCTTCTCCGCGATGGCCTCGATGTGCTGGACCTTTGCTTCCTGGGCTATCTCAATATCTGGCTTCATGGCCATTATGCGTTACCCCCTTTGCCCCCGTAATCGGGAAGTCGTAATAAATCCTTTCGTAGCCTCGCCGACCGGTTCAGAGGCGTGCGAGAAACCTTAAGTAAGTCGCGTGCATGAGCCTATTCTGGGCGTGTCGAGATGGTAGCGGACATCATAAGCGGAAACGAAGTGGCCAAGGCGATGAGGGCCGAGATGAAGGAGGAGATCTCGAAGATGAAGGGTGCGGGAATCACCCCGGGCCTCGTCGTGATCCTCGTGGGCGAGGACGCCGCCTCGCAGGTCTACGTGAGGAAGAAGGGCGAGGCCTGCGATGAGCTGGGCATCCTCTCCGAGACGGTGAGGTTGCCGGAGTCAACTCCGGAGGAGGAGCTCCTGAAGCTGATCGACAAGTACAATGCCGATGCGAGATTCGACGGCATACTAGTCCAACTGCCCCTTCCGAAGCAGATCAACGAGGAGAAGGTACTGATGAGGATCGACCCTGGCAAGGATGTGGACGGCTTCCATCCAGTGAACGTCGGGAAGATGGTGGTCGGGGCCGACTCTTACCTGCCGTGCACGCCTGCGGGGATCCAGGAGCTGCTCGTCAGGAGCGGCAACGACCCCAAGGGCAAGCACGTCGTGATTCTCGGCAGGAGCAACATCGTGGGCAAGCCCATCGCGAACATACTGGTCCAGAAGGCCGCGGGGGCGAACGCTACCGTGACGGTGTGCCATTCCAGGACGGAGGACCTCCCGGGGCTCTCGCGACAGGCGGACATACTGGTTGCGGCGATGGGAGTGCCCAAGTTCGTCAAGGCGGACATGGTGAAGGACGGGGTCGTAGTGGTCGATGTGGGCGTGAACCGGATAGACGATCCCACCGCGAAGAAGGGAACACGGCTTGTCGGCGATGTCGATTTCGACGCTGTGAAGGAGAAGGCGAAGGCGATAACGCCAGTGCCTGGCGGCGTTGGACCGATGACGATCACGATGCTGATGAAGAACACGGTCCAGGCGGCCAAGGTGCACCACGGCTGGACTGGCTGACGCCTCCTGCCGGGCGCAGAAGCTCCTGCAGGCACAGGGCGGCCGAGAAACCGCCCTGCACGGGACCTTCTCTCGATGCCCGCGATGATTTATATTCAAGTTCGATTATTGCCGTTCATGTTACGAAATTCGACGACAACTCCCGATTTGGCGCGCGCTTAACATAACTGAAGGGTTCTAAACTCGCCGTAGTAAATTCGAAAAGGCTTAAAGCAAGTTGTCTGATGCACTTGACGGGCACAGCTCTCCAACGGCGTGACCGGCCTGACGACCCGGGACCGCTTTTATGCTGAGGGTTGGGCGAAGGACAGACGAAGAGTAGCCTTTCGCCTGCGGAGGCTCCAGTGCCAGACGAAGAACGGATAGCACGCACAAGGCCGCCAGCCGAGCAAGGCGCTCAGGGGAGCGCGCTGGCCGATGGAAGTGGAATCTGATGACCGATCAGAGTAGCGAACTGATACACGGCGGACTGGTGACTAAGAGTCTGGACCAGCTCAGGCTTGAACCCAACCTGCGGGGATATGACGAGCTGATTAAGACCTTCAAATGGTCGGACGCCGACAGTCTCGTGGAGTGGTTCCCGGGCGGGAAGATCAACTCGGCGCACAACGTGGTCGATAGACACGCCCTTGGCGAGAGGGCGGACAAGGTTGCGCTGATATACGATGACGGAGAGGGCAGTGTCCAGAAGCTCACCTTCAGGCAGCTGTACGAGGAGACGAACAGGTTCGCGAACGTGCTCTCGAAGCTGGGGGTCAAGAGACAGGACAGGGTCTTCGTATTCCTCCAGAGGTCGCCTGAGCTCTACGTGAGCTTCATCGGCACCATCAAGGCTTGTGCGATCGCCAGCCCGATGTTCCCCGCCTTCGGCCCAGATGCGATCAGGGACAGGCTCTTGGATAGCAGCGCCGTGGCGGTCGTGACCGACGCCGAGCTCGTCAAGCGCGTCTATCAGGTCAAGAACCAGCTGCCCGAACTCAAACATGTCATAGTTGTCGACGAGGCTGACGCAGCCGCAGGCGAAGTCAGCTACAGGGATGAGATGAAGGCGGCGTCCGCGGAGTTCCAGACGGTCCACATGGACCCCGAGGAGTTCCAGTTCATGCTGTACACATCAGGCACCACGGGCAAGCCGAAGGGCGTCGTGCACGCGCACAAGGGCATAGTCCAGCAGACATTGACCTCAAGATGGGTGCTGGACATGCACGAGGAGGATGTGTACTGGTGCACCGCGGACCTCGGGTGGGTCACGGGCGTCGTATACGGCTGCCTCGGCCCGTGGTCGTGCGGCGTCACGCAGGTCGGTCTGGGCGGCAGGTTCAACCCCGAGATGTGGTATAGGGCGATTCAGGACCACGGGATATCCATATGGTACACCGCGCCCACGGCCGTCAGGATGCTGATGGCCAAGGGCGACGACATCCCGCGGAAATACGACCTCTCCAGACTGAGGGTACTCTATTCCGTGGGGGAGCCCTTGAACCCCGAAGGCGTCAAGTGGGCGCTCGATGTGTTCGATTCCAAGCCCTTCCACGACACATGGTGGCAGACCGAAACTGGCAGCATACTGATAACCAACTTCCCGGAGATGCCGATAAAGCCAGGATCGATGGGTAAGCCGCTCCCGGGCGTGGAGGCGGCGATAGTGGACGAGGACGGGAAGATCCTCCCGCAGGGCGAGGAGGGCAACCTCGCCATCAGACCGGGCTGGCCTTCGATGATGCGCCAGATATGGAAGAACGAGGCGAAATACAACGAGTACATGAGGAACGGCTGGTACTACACCGGCGATACGGCGCAGATCGACAGCGACGGCTACTTCTGGTACGTCGGTCGTGCGGACGACGTCATCAAGACTTCGGGCGAGCGCGTTGGCCCGTTCGAGGTCGAGAGCGCGCTGATCGAACACGAGGCGATTGCTGAGGCTGGGGTGATAGGCAAACCCGATCAACTCAGGGGCAACATCATAAAGGCCTTCGTCGTGCTGACGCCAGGATTCTCGGAGTCGGACGAGCTGAAGAAGGAGATCCAGAAGTTCGTGAAGAGCAAGCTGGCCGGTCACGCCTATCCGAGAGAGATAGACGTGGTGGAGACGCTGCCCAAGACGCGGAGTGGCAAGATAATGAGACGGTTGCTGAGGGCTCAGGAGCTCGGCCTGCCGGTTGGCGACACCTCCACTCTTGAGGGCTGAGGCTGCAGGCAGACATACTCGTGGAGACGACCCCAGCGATACAGCCCATCTGCATAGATATCCGTGGAATGGTAGGAGGCACAAGTCATGAGGGAAGAGATGAACCCGAAGAGGAGGCTGATTGATGGAAACGCCACGTTCAGGAGGGCGACAGACCCTTCGTTACTGTCGCACCTTGCGGAATCCAACGAACCCTTCTTCGCGATTCTGACGTGTTCAGATGCGCGCATGGACCCCGCGAAGATATTCTCGCTTTCCATGGGCGATGCCTTCGTCGTCCGGACCGCTGGTAATATCGCCAGCGGCCCCTGTGTAGTCGGAAGCCTCGAGTATGCCGTCGAATTTCTGAAGGTGAAAGCGCTTGTCGTGCTGGGGCACTCCGATTGCGGGCTCATCAGAGCCAGCTACGAACGGGCTGAGTATGGGTACATGGAGGAGGCCCTGAAGGACATAGAGTGCGCGAAGTCCAAGCTCAGCAACGACGACGTCCGCGATGCGGACGCGATCGCTGCGAACAACGTGCGGATACAGATGCGGAAGCTGGTGGACTTCAGCCCTATCATAAGGGACGCGGCATCCCGAGGCGACCTTGAGATGCTGGGCGCAGTCCTCGACATCCGGACTGGTGAAGTGAAGTTCGTGCGGTAGCGCACATCGATGAAACGGAAGAGATAGGATGATCGCAGAAGACGAAGCAGATACCGGAAGGAGGGCGGAAACGGCCAGGGTGATGAACCGCTGGATAGTCGTCGTCGGTGCGTTGTCAATCCAGCTAGCCCTTGGCGCCGTGTATGCGTTCTCGATATTCACCTCGCCGCTCTCAGACACTCTCGGATACGATTCGAAGTCTCTCCACATACTGGGCATATTCTCCGCGTCCATAGCTGTCTTCGCCGTCACCATGATCGTCGCGGGGAGAATGCAGGACAGAAAGGGTCCTCGGCTGGTCGCGACCGTCGGCGGCCTCACATACGGGGCGGGATATGTCCTCGCGTCGTTCTCGACGGACAGCCTCGCCATGATGTACGTGTCGTATGGCGGCATCTCCGGTGTTGGCCTCGGCCTCGGCTACGTCTGTCCCCTTGCCGCGGCCGTCAAGTGGTTTCCTGACAAGAAAGGGCTCGTCGCCGGAATAGCTGTGGCGGGATTCGGGGCCGGCGCGTTCATATTCACGCAGGTCGGCAACTGGATGATCGACTCTCCTTCGTTCGGACTGAGCGATGCTTTCCTCTTCCTTGGGGTCATCTTCGCTATGATGGTCGTCGGTGGCGCTCAGTTGTTGAGGGACCCGCCGAGCGGCTGGCTCCCCAAAGGCTACGTTACGCCCGTCAACCACGGCCGGCATAACGGCGAGTTCGAGTGGAGGGAGATGATTCGGACCAGGCAATTCTTCATGCTTTTCTCGATGTTTCTGCTATCGGCCACTGCGGGTCTGATGATGATCGCCAACGTGAAGAACATCGCCCAGTACCTGGACACCACTGGTTCGCTGCTCGTCGTGGCGCAGTTCCAGACTATAGCTGGCGTCATAGCGTTGCTCAATGGAGTTGGCAGGATAGCATGGGGTAAGATCTCGGACATGTTGGGACGTGCGAACACGATGAAAGCGATGTTCTTCGTGCAGACGATGATACTCTTTGCCGCCGCAGGCTTTCTGGCCGTTCGGCCTTCCGGCGAGATAGTCCAGTTCGCCGGCCTGACCGTGCTCGCCTCTGCCGTCGGCTTCACGTTCGGCGGCAACTTCGCGCTGTTCCCATCGACAACGGCAGAGTACTTCGGCACAAAGAACCTCGGGATGAACTACGGACTCGTCTTCAACGGCTACGGCGCCGCTGGCGTCGTCGGCGGATTGATTCCAGGGCTCATGGCGGGCGCGGAGCACGGCTTCGTCTGGGTCTTCGTTGCGATCGGCGTAGCGTCGCTGGCATCATTCCTGCTGGCTGTTATGGTCCGCCCTCCGAAGAAGGATTGAAGGGCGCTCGTGTTGCATGCGGATGCAGTCGCGTGAGGAGGGGACGGCAGTCTGGCATGGACAGGTCAAGCGTGCTCGAGGGACGCCGCGCAGACCTTGAACTCCGGTATCTGGGCTATCGGGTCCAGGGCATTGTTCGTCAGCCTGTTCGCCGCGCCCTCGGCGTAATGGAACGGTATGAATATCGTCCCCTTGTCTATCCATCTGGTGACCCTCGCGACGACGGTGATGGCCCCTCTCCTCGACGTCACCCTGACGCTTGCGCCGTCTGCGATGCCCAGCCGTTCCGCGTCTTCCGCGTTGATCTCGACGTACGGTTCTGGAGATTCCCTCTGAAGCTTCGCTGACCTGCGCGTCATCGTTCCCGTGTGGAAGTGGAACAGGTTCCTCCCTGTCGTCAGCACGAACGGGAAGTCGTCCGACGGCTCTTCGGCCGGCGGCGTATGGTCCACGACGGCGAACGCCCCTCTTCCCATCTTGAAAGACCCTTCGTGGAGCACTCTCGTGCCCGCATGGTTTTTCGACGGGCACGGCCAGCGCACCACCTCGCTGTCAACCCTATCGCGGTCTATGCCACCGTACAACGGCGCCACAGCGCCTATCTCGGCGAGGACCTCCGCGGGTGATTTGAAGTCGAAGCCCTGGCATCCGAGCCTCCTGGCTAGCTCGCACGCGATCTGCCAATCCGCTCTCGCCTCCCCGGGCGGGTCGACCGCCCTCCGAACGACCCTTATCGCCCTGTCGGTCGCCGTGAACGTGCCGTCCTTCTCCGCGTAGCACGCCGCGGGAAGCACCACATCGGCGAGCTTGGCCGTCTCCGTCGGGAAGATGTCGACGACCGCGAGGAAGTCGAGCTTCTGGATCGCGGCCTCGACATGACCGATGTCCGGGTCTGACAGCATCGGGTTCTCGCCGAACACTATCATGGCCTTGACCTCGCCAGTCAGCGCCTTGTTGAACGCGCAGGTAAGCGTCATGCCCTTCGCGCCGCTGAGTTCCCCACCCCATGCCTTCTCGAACTTGGACTTGATGTCAGCGTCCTCGACGCTCTGATATCCTGGATAGAGGTTCGGGAGCGCGCCAGCGTCGCAGGCGCCTTGGACGTTGCACTGCCCTCTCAGAGGGTTCACCCCCGTGCACTCCCTTCCCACGTTGCCCGTGACCATCGCCAGGTTCGCCAGTGTGCGGACGAGGTTCGTGCCGTTGCTGTGCTGCGTTATGCCCATCGCGTACGCGATCATGGCGCCGTCGGCCTCGGCATACATCCTCGCCGCACGGACCAGGTCGTCGGCCGGTATCCCCGTGGTCTCCTCGACGACATCTGGGGTGTACTTCTTCACGACCTCCTTGAGTTTGTCGAACCCCGACGTCCTGCCATTGACGAACTCCTCGTCGTGGAGTTCCTCTGACACGATGACGTTGATCATCCCGTTGACCCATGCGACGTCTGTCCCCGGCGTCTGGCAGAGGCTCAAGGTCGCAATTCGCGACAGGGGGGTCTCCCTGGGATCCACTACGATGACCTTCGCGCACTTCTCCTTCGCCTTCAGTATTCTCGCCCCTATGAGGGGATGCGCCTCGAGCGTGTTCGAGCCCGTGACCAGGACGCAATCCGCGTTCTCGAACTCCGGTATGGTGTTTGTCATCGCGCCGCTTCCAAACGACTGCAGCAGCCCCGAGACCGTCGATGCATGGCACAGCCTTGCGCAGTGGTCGACGTTGTTGGTGCCGATGGCCACCCTGGCGAGCTTCTGGAACAGGTAGTTCTCCTCGTTCGTGCATTTCGCCGATGCCAGCACCATCACGGAATCCGGGCCGTGTTCCGAGGAGATGCGCTTCACCTCGGCGACTATCCTGTCCAGCGCCTCGTCCCAGGACGCCTTCGCGAGCTGCTCTCCCCGTCGAACCATCGGCTCGGTGAGCCTGTCCGGATGGCCGACGAACGCGTGTGCGTTGTATCCCTTTATGCACAGGCTTCCCCCGCTGGTCTCGTCCGTCTTGCACGGAACGACGCCGACGACACGGCCATCGACGACCTGCAGGAAGAAGTTGCAGCCTGTACCACAGTACGGGCAGGTCGTGAGGACGAAATCAGCAGGCATCGACATCGCCCTCCTTGATCGGGTCGCCTTCGAGCGTCGTCAGGAGCGGGCTCTTCCTGTCCGCATCGCCAGCTGTGTAGCCGAACAGCTCCTTCATGTCGTCGTTGGCCATCTTCCTCAACGCCAGCAGTGGTATGTCGACGGGACATGACCTCTCGCACTCGCCGCATTCGACGCACTTGTCTGCAAGGTGCATGGAACGTATTACATGGAACGCCATACCCGGCGGTATGCCCTTCTCGACGGTGAAGGTCTTATCCTCCAATAGGCAGTCGTCGCAGAAACACACCGGGCAGTTGACAGTGCATCCATAGCACTTGTTGCACTTGCGGAACTGGTCTGTCCAGAAGGCGAGTCTGGCCTCCGGGGGCATGCTCCGGACCTTCTCGACGACCGGGTCTTCCACGACAGGGTCGCTGCACTCCCCAAGGTCCACGGTCTCAGGGCAGGGGTCTCTGCACCTGCATTCCGCCACCTGCTCCTTGGTGCACGCGAGACCAATCAGCGCTATCCTGTCACGGTCCACGATGTCCCTCTTGGACAGCTCGGCGATGGCCTTCTCGTCACACCTTCGCGCGACCACTGCGATCCTGCCCTCAGGGACGTGGGGATACACGCGCGAGAGTATCATCGCCATCTGGTACGGCACGTCCGCCCTGAGCTCCCCCGGCCCGTCACCCTTGGCTAGCAGGACGGGGGCGACGTTGCCGTGCTCGGTCCTCATTGCCAGCAGGTAGTCGGCGCCCCTCTCTTCGAAGGCGAGGCGTACGGTCTTCTCGGTCTCTCCCGTCAGAAGACCACCTCCCTGAGCGGGTTCGGGCCGATGCTCTTGATGTCCTCCACGAACTCGGTCACAACCTGTTGGAACTTCTCGCCCTCGGCCGCGCTGACCCAGTCGAGCCTGATCCTGCGCGGGTCTATCCCGACCTTCTCGACCACCTTCGCAGTGAGGGGTATGCGTTTGGCGGTACGGTGGTTCCCCGTTAGGTAATGACAGTCCCCTATGTGGCAGCCGAGAACCAGAACGCCATCGATGCCCTGCGAGAGCGCCTTGATAACGTACTCGGGCTTGACGCTGGCGCTGCACATGACACGAATGACGTTGACGTTCGTAGGCATCTGCAGCCTGTTCACCCCTGCCAGGTCCGCCCCGGCGTATGAGCACCAGTTGCAGCAGAACGCCAGTATGTTCGGGCTGAATTCGCTCACAGTCCTCCCTCCGCGGCGGCTCTGATGAGCGCGTCGATCATGGCACCGAGCTGCTTGCTGCTGAATCCCTTCTGCTGCACGGCGTCGTTGTGGCACGCGGCAACGCACGTGCCACAGCCTTTGCACTGCGCCTCATTTACCCTCGCAGCTCTCTTCCCGTCCTGCTCGACGATCTCGATCGCTTCGTAGGGGCACGATGTCACGCAGTTGCCGCACGCGATGCACTTCTCAGGGTCTACCTCGGCCGTGATGGCCTCGATCCTGACCCTGCCCTCGCTGATGGGTATCGACGCCTTCGCCGCGGCGGCCTGACCCTGCCATATGCACTCTTTGGCGCTTACAGGCCATCTGGCGGAGCCGCTAACGAAGACGCCGTCGGTCGCGAACTCCACAGGCCTCAGTTTGACATGAGCTTCCAGAAAGAAGCCGTACCTGTCCCGCGGCACCTTCAGCAACTTGCTGGTGTCGACGGAATCCTCGGGCGATACCAGGGGCGTTGCGAGGACAACGAGGGCAGCCTCGAGGTCTATGCGGTCGTCGAGGGTCTCGTCGAAGACTCTGACGGATACGCCGTCCCCCCTGGAGGCCACCTCGGGCTGCTGCTCGAGGCCGTATCTGACGAATCTCACGCCTTTCTCCGAAGCCTCCTTGTATAGCGCCTCAGCCGCAGTTCCGCAGCTCATTATGTCCCTGTGAAGAACCGTCACGGACGCCTCCCGGTTGGATTCGAGGATCCTCAGGGAGTTCTTCAGCGTGGCGTTGCAGCATATCCTCGAGCAGTACTCCCGTCCTGGCTGCCTGCTACCGACGCAGTTGATGAAGACGACTCTGTCCGCCGTCAGGCCGCCAGCCGACAGCCTCCTCTCGAGCTCCGACTGAGTTATCACCTGGTGATGCTCGCCAAAGCCATACTCGCCATCGGGCTGAAACTCGCGTGCGCCGGTCGCCACGACTATCGCACCAGCCTCCAGCTCGGCCTCTCTGCCGTCGTCGTCGATCACGAGCTGGAAGTTGCCTATGAAGCCCTTCAGGCTCTTGACCCGGGACCGCAGATGAAGGTTCCCGCTCGGCGAGTCCTCTATCCTCCTGACGAGGCCTTCGATGAGCGTTCTGCTGTCCACGCCTTCGGGGCCTATTACCGCCACTTCCGCGAGGAGCCCGCCGGCTCGGTCGGACTTCTCGACCAAATGCGTCTCGATCCCCTGCTCGACCAGCGAGGCGGCAGCGGCCAGTCCCGATATCCCAGCACCTATGACTACCGCCTTCGGTATCACGCTGGATTCGCCCTCCTCCTGAGGCTCCAGCAGCGCCGCCTTCGCCACGCCCATCGCGACGAGCTTCTTCGCCTTCTCCGTCGCGGAAGCCGGTTCCTTGGCGTGTATCCAGGAACAGTGCTCCCTGATGTTCGCCATCTCGAAACACGCGGGGTTCATACCTACCTCTTTGACGGCGTTCCTGAAGGTCGGCTCGTGCATCCTGGGTGAACATGAAGCAACAACAACTCTGTTCAGACCAAGTTCCTTGATATCGTCCTTTATCATCACCTGGCCCGGCTCGGAGCAAGTGTACTTGTAAAACTTGGAGACGACCACGTTCGGAAGATCCTCTGCCCATTTGGCGACCTGTTCGGAATCCACAGTCGCCGCGATGTTGAGCCCACATTCGCAGATGTAGACCCCGATCCTTGGCTCTTCCCTCTCTTCCATCAGTCGATCCCCATTATCGATTCGATCTGTGCTTCCAGTTGATCTTGAGAGTAATTGCGGACTGAGATTGCCGCTGACGGACAAGCCGCCGTGCAGATGCCGCATCCCTGGCAGAGATACT
>CP070732.1:1467241-1626862 GCA_020347565.1 Methanobacteriota archaeon
AAAGTTAATTACCAGGAGCAGTGCTCGCAACGTCAACCGCAACCCTGGGTCTCAGTTACTCTAAATACGGCGACGTCGATGGCATGGAGTAGCAGCAACAGCCACCCCAGGAGGTGCAACTCGTGCAGGCCAGGATATTCAGAACGTCGGCATTGATTGTTGCACTGGCGTTGACTGCCTTCATCTTGAGGTCGATGCCATGTCAGTGGTCCTCTCTCCCGTACAACATCGACGGCTTGAGCGAGTATAGGGTGGCCGAGGACATAATCGATTCTGGCCACCTTACGTTCGCCCCGGAGTCGTCGCATCGCGAGTCGTACGTCGCAGATATGCCGGTTCTGGGGCTGCTGATCTCGTTCGCGGCCTCAACGATGGGCACCTCCTCTCTTGACGCGACAACTATGACTCCTGCCCTGCTCGGAGCATATACAGTATCATTCGCTCTGATCCTGTCCATGAGGGCCTTCGGCAATGCGAGAGGTGCTGCATGTGCAGGGGCGGTCTTGGCGATTGCCGGTTCGTTCGCGTTTGCCTCTGGGTGCGCATGGAAGGAATCACTGGGCCTCCTGCTGCTTGCCATGTCGATATACTCCTACCTGAATCGGGAAGAGATTGGGTTCAGGATATTGACGGTTGTATGTCTGTTCATGCTTGTGTTCTCCCACCACTACAGTGCTCTCGTCGGGTTGTCGATCATATCGTTCATGGCCATACTGGGATCGGCCAAGGCTCTCCGGGATCAGAGCCTCACATCGGTTCTGCCGAGAGAACTGTTGACAGTATTGCCTGCCTGGGTGGTCCTGATTCTGTACTACAGGCAGGTCGATCTTCCGTACCTGGACTACCTGTCGCCAAAGGCAGATCTGTATCTCTTCTTGGCGGTCTGTTTCTTGATGTTGCTGCTGGGCACTGTTCTGCTGCACAAGAACAGAAGCCTGATCGGCATGCCAATTGGGCTTGTCGTCATAGCCATCGGATGTCTCCTAATGGCATACAACTACAGCCACCCGATTTTCTCTGGGATTCCCGCGCCAGACTCGATGATAGCCCTGCCTTCGTTTGCGTACCTGATCTTGGGGGTGATTGCCTGGGAAGGTGTGAGACACATACCAACATCCAATTCGACTGGCCGATTGACAGCGATTGCCCTAATATTCGCGCCGCTGTCGTTCATCGTCTTTGCTCTCCTGCGTTCGCTCGACGAGACTTCGCACATGATCGTGTTTCGCACCTTCGATTTCCTGATGATCGGCGTCGCAATGCTCGTGGGTGTCGGCTTCACACAGCTTGTCAAGGGCAGAGGCCGTTTGGCCATAATGACGTCCGTGTCCCTGGTCATTGTCCTCTCCGCCACGCTCCCTGTAGCCTACGATAGCCAGCGCCTGTTCGGCGTTCAGAACCACACCTTCGACTTCGAGTACGACGCTGTGAGCTGGTTTGCGGACAATGGCGTCGAAAGCTACGTCTCCGACCAGAGGCTTGGCGAGACAGGCTGGCGCCTCTTCGATATCGAATTCGGCAGGGGCCTTCCGTACGTCATGACTGAAGGCTTGTCGCTGAACGATACGACATTCTACGTCCTCGAAGAGCAATGGTCCACCAACGGCGCCCAGGAGTTCCCGTTCGGCGTTGTCGTCGTGCCCATCGAGACCATCGGTCAAACGCTCTCGGAGAACAGCGTCGTCTATGTCGGCGGCCCGACGGACAACAACATCATCTGCTTTTTGACAGGATAGTGACGGGCTCGTCATCGGAAGGCGATTCGATCAGGCCCTCCTCGGGCATGGCATCATCCGCTTCGAAACCCCGCATCGCCCTGAGCCTTCCGTTGGAATCGGCGTTTCCGTGCAGCATCTTCTTCCTGCCATGCTCCTTGACGAAGGTGTCTATCAGCAGCTCTATACCGGCGAAGTCCACTTCTATGTCGCCGGTCCAATCTTCGAGGCTCTTCCTGTAGATCTTTTCCACCTTCTCGAGGAACTTGGCGATCTGGTCCTCTATCCCCTTGGCCCTGTCTCCCTCGAACACGATGGCCGCGTAGATCTTCTTCCCTCTGCTGACCATGATGCGGTAGTGCTCGAAACCGAAGAACTTCAAGTGCTCCTGCGTCGAAGACATGGAATCCTCCACGAAGTTCAGAACCGCCGTCAGCATCCCTGTGAAGATGTCCTTGTCCATGTCGCTCTCGTCGGCCTCTATGTGCCTGTTTATCAGAAAGCCGTCCTCGTGGACGAGCAGCATATCCTTGATTATGAAGGGCTTCTTGCGCATTCTAAGCACCATACCGAATAGCCCAAGTGACAGACCTCCTGCGAGCAGCAACAGGAACATGCTGAGTGCGGCCAATTCGGATGCGGCAGCGCCGGGGGAGACGATGGTGATGTTCATGAGGGCCGAATCCCAGAGCCCGTCCTGGTCGATCACGCGCAGCTCGACCATTATCTCCCTGGACGACTCGCCTGAGGAGAGGTAGTCTTCGGGGAAGTGCATCATGATGATCGTCGACGTGCCAGTCATGTACTCACGGTATGCAGCTGGAACGATTACGCTCAGCTGCGAGAAGTCCGAGTCCACGTCCGTAACGAACTCCCTCATGTCGTAGGTCATGTCCGTGTCCGTCAACACCGTGAACTCCGTCAGTGCGCCGAAGACAGGCGCGTCGGGGACGGACGTGATGGTCACAGCGATCGTGTGTTCAACGAGCGCTCCATCGGTGTCCGTCGCCCTGATGGTCAGCTTCGTCTCGCCGTAGTAGTTCGCATCGGGCGCGAAAGCCACGATCCATACGCCTGCGCCGTCCTCCAACAGCTCAACCGTGACGTTGTCGCTCCAGGAGAACACACTGTACTCCAGATCGTTGCCGTCCTCGGCGTCCTCGAACCACTCGGCCAGGCCGAGCCCGGAGGACGCGGCGTAGCTATGAGGCCAATCCTCGGGGAAAGAATGGTCCGGTGGGCTCAGCGCCCTCGGAGGCGAGTTGTCGGATATCGTGACATTCATGACCCACCAGTCGGTGAACTCCTCGTCAGATGCCGTAACGTTCACCGCGACGGACTCGCCGTTCATCGCCTGCGGATACATCAGCGACAGGACCGTCCCGACGACGACCACGTGCGAGTCGTCGGCGGCTATCACGAGCGAGTTGACGTCGTCATCGCCGTCGCCGATGTATCGATTGATATCGAATTCGAACTCGACGTCATAGTGGACTTGGAGGTCGGGCAGGCCCGCGATCCAGGGCTTCTGGTTGACCTGCAGGACTGTGATTGCGACCGCACCCTCTATCCTGGCGCCCATGGTGTCGACTGCGCTGAAGATGGCGTATTCTTCGCCGGACCAGTCCAACGGGGCGAACATGTTGACCCAGTTGTCCTCGGTGATCTCGATTGCGACGTGAGTCTCCCCGGCGAAGAAGTACAGAACGTCCTCGTCTGGGTCCATGAAGTACTCGTCGAGGTCGAACACGTTCATCAGCGCGTCACCCTGTTGCATCACGACGGAGGGCATGGTCCTCGTCAGGGCGGGGACGCTGTTGTCCAGGACCGTAACGCTTATCGGTGAGGAGCTGGAGAGATTTCCATCGGTTACCGTCACCACGACGGCATTGACCGTGCCTAGCATCTCCTCGGGGTATTCCATCGCGAGCGACAGGCTCTCGTCGTCCGCGCTCACATATTGTGAGCTTGTTGGGTCTACCGACAGCGACAGGTAGCTGTATTCGTTGTCGACGTCCTCGATGTAGTACCACAGGCTGTAGATGTACTTGTCATCGCAGTCGACCACGAGCGGGCTGATGTCGGAGATGATCGGCGCGTCGTTCACCGGCTCAATGTCGACTACCACCTCCGTCTGCGCGAGCCCTCCCTCCCTGTCCACGACTAACAGGCTCAGGACATCGTGTCCGAACAAGTTCGGCCTCGGCGTGAGCGTGAGTAGCATGTGCCCTGTCATGTTTTCGTTACTGGCGGTCACGAGGTCTTCGTCGGTGACGAACCACCTGAGGTCTTCGGTCTCTTCCCCTGCGTCGTAGACCAGCGGCGCAAGGTCGAAGGTCCATGTCGAGCCGTCCTCGACGGCTGTCTGGTTCGGAACTGGCCCTGCGAAGGTCGGCGGATGTCCCACGCCTTCGACGGTGAAGAACCTCGATACGGTCATCCCGTTGGAAGTGACATTGACATATCCCGTCGAGTGCGCTTCACCCGGGCTGAACACCACCGACGTGCCAATTGTGGCGCTCAGCTCTCCAAGCCCTTCTGTGATGCTCCACAGGAAGTCCGCGTCCGAGACGGCGTTTCCGTACAGATCCGTAGCGAGACCCTCGAGGGTCATCGTGGTGCCCTCGAGCACGGTGTTGACGTTCGCTGGCAGCATGTCGATGGCGACCATCGGCCCTGGAACGACCTCGATAGGTTGGCTGAGTCCCGTGATGTCGTCCTTGCTCACCTCGATGGTGATCGTCTCCGTGGTGAAGTACCGCTGAGATGGGATGATGGCGTGTCCGGCACCGGATATCAGCCAGGACGCGACGGCCAGGTCGTCGGTCGCCTCGTTCATGCCGGTTACATCCATCGCTCGCAGGGATATCGTACCAGTCAGCTGCGTGGTGGTCAGATTGTCGCCGTTCTTGGCCCATACCTCCACGAAGAACGCGTCGCCTGCGACCACCTCCGAGGGCACCTCGATGTAGAATGTCGAGAGCGCTGTCCCGTATGTCAGCCTTATTCTGTCTATGGTCGGGGTCACGAGTGTGTCGTGCGTGGTCATGACGGCCCTGATGCTGATGGCCGGTTCGAGCGCCGTCATAGGGGCGATAGTGTCGGACGTGATGTATTCCCAAACGTCGCCGCCATCTGTCGAGAAATAATAGGCTATGGTGCCTGCGTCATCGTCGTGGTCGGCGGCGAAGGCCAGCCACGCGCTGAAGTCCGAGGGGCTGTAATCATCGGTCTCGATCGTCCCGGAGGGGGAGTACCTCTCCCAATGGGCGGTCAGGCCGAGGAATGTAGGGGAGTACCACTCGAGGGGCGTCGAGAGGTACACGCGGTACCTGAAGTACTTGCCCGTCATGTTGGTGATAGCCTCTCCCTTGGTCAGAGGAGATGTCCAATCTGTCCATGAAGGGTCGGAGGTCGATGTGGAGTTTCCCGTGCTGATCATCAGCTGGAACGTAGGCTCGGTGTGCGGCTCGACCCTGATGTAATCGAACTGGACCGTCGGTTGAGCGGCCGAGTGGGACGCGACAAACAGGCCTATCATGATCTTCTTCGCCATCGGCGCTTGAGGCAGGTGGTGGTACACCTCCGCCCATGTCTGACCGTCCGGAGCGGCGGACAACCAGAAGCCCGTCGAGTTCCTGACGATCCTCAGGTGCGTGTAGGCGATGCCTACCCACGGGACCGCCGCGGCCGTGTCGCTTGTGCCGTTCTGGCACAGCTCGACCTGTATCTTGCTGTTGGCGTCGGAGTCCGACTTGGCCACCGAGAACCAGGACGCTTCGTCGTCGATGACGAGCAGCCCCGCCTGCATTTTATCTGCCGTGAAATAGTCCCTGAGGGAGACGGTGGCGGTGAAATCGCTCGTGACCTTCGTGAACAGGTAGTTGGACTCGATGGTGGTATTGAAGTTCCTCGCGTTAGGCGAGCCCGTGACCTGGAGCCAGCCAGGCAGCGTCAGTCCGATGTTGTATGAACCACCTTCCGCAAATGGGTTGTTCAGCCATGTCCAGTCCGGCGACAGCGGCGATTGAGAGTACTCGTCCGATATGGAGGATCTGGTGCCGTTCGACCATTCCACCATGGTGAAGGTCGAGTTCGTGCCTGGGCCCAGGACTGAGGACTCGTAGACTCCTTCGTTGCCTTGGATGGTGTAGTTGACCATGAGGCGGGGCCTGAATTCCGGCCACATCTCGTCATCGGATGAGATGAAATCCTTCGCTGAGTCAATCGCGCTCTCCTCGGGTACGAAGATCAGGCCGTTGTTCGGCAGCACGCCCCTCACCCAGCACTCTGCGAGGTTCGTCATTTCGATCGACTTCCATCCGCCCGTATTGTTGATCACGCCCATCGCGAACGGCACCAAGGAGTAGTCCCCTCCAGGCGTCGCCCAGAAATCTGAAGTCGTCGCCTTCATCCAAGTGGTCTCCATCTCGTTGAAAGACCTGTTGAGCGAGTGGACGCCGAATGAGAACTCGCCTCCCTTGCCTCCGGGGTTCTGGTACATTAGAAGTGTCGCGTCGTTCAGGAACGACCCCGATGGTATGCTCCCGAGGTCGAACCTCATGAGTATGCGATGCACCTTGTTCGACTCCGAGTCTATCCGCAGCTCGCGTTCGGCCCCGTAGTTGTCGGTCGCCCTGTCCTCGCTGATGTGGGTGTCATGCCCGGCCGCTCCGTCCGGCTGGAGGACGATGGTCGTGGTGAAGACCGAAGTCTCGTCGAGAATCATCGAATCGGGTGAGGTACTGTACCCAATGTTCACTCCAGTGCCTGCCGAGAATTCCTCCACGGAGTCCTCGATGACTGACTCGTTGACCAGGGATAGAGACGCCGTCCCACCGGCGACGGCCATGCCGGATAGCGAGTAGTCGCCAGGCGTGTCCATGTCCCACGTGACGGTTCTCGTATAGTCTATGTTGTCGGTATCTTCCGGATCGGACGCCGCGGATGGCACAAGGGCGAGGAGGGGGGCAAGCAGCATGGCTGCGCACAATAGGATTGTCGCTGATACACGAGAGCGTTGCCGCGCTCGGGGTGTCGTTGTGCGGCACAGCTCTGGAGTTCGCTGAGACATGTCTCTGATCCTCGCTCGCCCTTGAGCGAAGAGTAACTACTCGCCTCCAGGCTATATATATGGACGAGACCGGGTTATCGGGCTTGATAATGGCACTGGCCAGCGAGGTCAGCGGACCTCTCGATGCGGCCGGCCTAGCCAGCATCTCCCGTCGGATGGAAGAGGTTAAGTACCGCCCTTGCGGCCCCATCCGAACAGCCTTCCGAGCGCATTCAGGATCGTCTCCCAGAGCGTGCGGAGGGCCGCTCTCGCCTCCATCCTGAACACGGCGACCATGAGGGCGCCGAGGAACAGGAGCGCCACGCCTGCGTCGGAGAGGAAGCTCGTGGTGCCCATCTCCTGCAGCTCGCGCATTCCATACGCCAGCTGGAAGCCGAAGATCGGGCCGCCATCGACCGAATATGTTATCGTGGGTTCGAAGTAGAATTGCTCCGGCACGAGGGGCCACAGGAACGCCACGCCGCCCATGTCCAGGACCCCGTGCGAGGCGAGGTAGAACTGTACGATGAGGGCGGAGAGAAGCCACTCCGGCTTCCGGTACTTGGCGTACAGCAGTATGATCATCGGCAGGACCAGTACGGGAACGAAGCTGTGGCCGAGGGCTCTGTGGAGCCCGAACAGCGAGTCGAAATCCGGCAGGATCGCCAGCGGGGCGAACATGACCGCCCTGCGTGTGTCTATCCTCATGGCGAGAAGGAAGAGCAGAGGGAGTATCAGGTGCTGAAACGGGTCCATGTCGTCCTCTGCGAACGCTCTTCTGGTTATTCAAACGTTGGCGCTGGCGGCGGCCCCAGACACCGCAGGCAAAGAGTATTTATCGACTCCTAATGCTCATGAGAAGCTGACTGGAGCTCATGGCGACAGCAGGAAGCGATGTCTGATGCACAAGATGACCAAGCAGAATCTGGAAGAGGCGTACGCCGGCGAGAGCCAGGCGTACATGAAGTACTCCATTTGGGCCGACAGGGCGGAGAAGGACGGCAAGCCGTCCGTAGCGAGGTTGTTCCGGGCGGTGGCTGCGGCGGAGAAGGTGCATGCGACGAACCACTGGCGCGTGCTCGGCAACATAGGCGATACGGACGCGAACCTCGAGCATGCCGTTGAGGGTGAGAACTACGAGATCGAAGAGATGTACCCAGCGTTCGAGGCGGTGGCCGAGCATCAGGGCGAGAAGAACGCCCTCAGGAGCATACACTTCGCCTTCGAGGTCGAGAAGGCACACGCGAAGCTGTACGCGAAGGCGAAGGAGGCCGTCTACTCCGGCATGGACGCGGAGATCGGCGATCTGCACGTCTGCCCCGTGTGTGGCTACACGGTGGAGGGCAATCCGTCCGACACGTGCCCCGTCTGCGGCGCCAAGAAGGAAATCTTCTCCAGGTTCTGAGCGGCTGTCACAACCAAGGGAGGGTTCCTGCCTGTGCTCTCTCGCACGCGTGAAGCCCGTTTCCTTTCGGTACAACGAATATGCCCAGGGTGGGCCATAGGACGCCCCGCAGGGGACGTGCGCCCCCTCAGACGCGAGGGAAACGCCTTCCACGTCGAGAGGAGGATCAGCGCACCTTCCAAATGTAAAGAAGGTTGACGAAGTATCACATCGTTAATAGCGGTATTTCGCGGTGAGGAGCATGTCGGAAACGGACCACAAGGGGGCGGACGCTGGTATCAGTTCGGACTCGGAATCAATCGCACGAAGACGGCAGGGGCGGACGGAGGCGCCGCTCGGGAAGAGGCTGCGCATCCTCCTGGTCGTCTCAATCGTGCTCGTGGCTGGCCTCTCAGCGTTGGCGCTCCTCTCGCCTTCATCAGATGCCGCCGTCCTGTGCGTGATTCTGCCCGAGGAGGAAGCCCCTTTCTCCCATACCGCCGAGATAGAGTCCGCGGTGACCATGGCCAAGGAGGAGCTGAACGAGTGGGGCGGGATCGGCAACATGAAGATAGAGCTCATGATGGAGGAAACGGAGGTCGAATACGACGACGTCTCCTCCTTGTTCGAGCGACTCGAGCGCGAGGTGCGTCCGATCGCTTACATGTCCATCAGCTGCGAGCTGCTGTCGATGCTCGCGCCCTTGACCGAGGAGGCCGAGGTGCCGCTCATCGGTCTGGCATCCGCGCCCGGGCTGACCCAGGGATACGAGTGGACGTACAGGTACTACACCTCTTCCGAACACGAGGTCAATTCCACCTTGAGGATCCTTGAGACCCTGGACGTAAGCTCGCTTGGAATCCTCTATTCCGTTAGCCCCCATGGCTGCGGTCTGAACGACCTGCTGGTCGAGAGGTTCGTAGCGGTGGGGGGCACCGTCGAGTCCCAGGCATGCGAGGCCGAGGAAACGGACTTCACTGACGAGGTCGAGGCGTTGAGCGACAACGACGCGATATTCGTCGTGGCGCACTGCGGCACGCTCGTCACCATGTTCGCCACCCTTGACGAGAGCGGCTACGACGGCTACGTGGTCGCCTCGAGCTGCGCCTCCTCCCCCACGCTCAGGAGCGTGATGGCGCTGGACAGCTTGTACGTCTCTGCGCCCATACTGTACAAGGCTGAGAACATACTCGCCAGCGAGTTCACCGAGAAGTTCACGGCGAACTTCGAAATACCGTTCTCTCATCATGCCGCCGTCAGCTACGACATCGTATACCTCGTCCACGACCTCCTCGAGATCGAGGGGCGTGACCCGACGAGGGCAGTCCTCGGGCAGCGGCTCGCAGACGGCTTCGTGTTATCGGGGGTCATGGGGAGCATGAGGATAGACCCTGGCTCGCATGACTTCCCCATCCCTGTCTATCCGGCAGTGATATTGGAGGGAGAGCTTTCGTATCTGTAGCTTCTCGATTCCGTGGCCTCAGGTCGACCAAGCTCGGCGTTAGGATAGCGTCCGTGCTGCTGGCCGTGGTCGTCATCCTCGCGGGGCTGACGATGTACGTGCTCGAGGAGGCCAGGGGGGCGCTGGTGGATTCCGTGGGGACCGAGAGCGTTCACACCGCGGGGTTCATCTCCACGGCCGTCGGACGGGCGATCTACCATAAGTACCACGAGATCTGGCTGCACGGGAGCGAAGCGTCGATGCAGGCCGAGCTGGCGAAGTCCAACCTCCAATTCGATCACATGGAAGATCGCGAGGCGTACCTGCACTCCATGAACAGCGAGTGGGTTTCCACGCCACCGGGCGAGACGACGCCCTTCATGGAGGGCATAATGTCAAACAACATCTCGTACTACCTGAGGACGATGCTTTACGAGCACTACATCCAGGACCACGGGCTCAGCATCTACGGCAACATAGCCGTGGTGAACAAGTACGGCGCCGTGATAGCCATGGTGCAACGGACGATGTCGTACAAGCAGACCGACGCTCCCTGGTGGGCCGATGCCCTGGAGCACGGCCACGCCTTCAGCGACATAATAGACTGCGAAATGACGAACGTCCACGGCGTGAGGGTGTACGCTAAGCTACAGGACGCCAACGGCAACTTCACGGGCGTCGCGATGGCGCTGCTCGACATCGTCGCCATCTCCGAGGAGGCTGTGTACTTCGGCCGGCTGTACGAGACGACGAAGATGCGCATCGTCACGTCCGACGGGCGCCTGATATTCTCGGACGGGGCGTTCGTAGCGTTCGACGACGTCTCCGACGAGCAGTACTTCGTGCGCGCCCTCGAGGAGACCAGTGGATACACGCTCGCCGCGGAGGGCGGACGTGAGAGGCTGTTCTCGTTCACCCGCTCCACCCCGTACCTGAAGTATGACGGGAACGATTGGATCATACTCGTCGACCACGACGCATCAGAGGTCCTAGCTCCCGTGGACGACCTGAGCTCCAAGGTGCTCATAGCGTCCATATCGATCATAGGCCTCGCCATCGGGATATCGCACCTGTTCGCCTCCTCGGTGTCGAGGCGCGTGAGGCGGCTGACGGACGCCACCACCGACCTGTCCAAGGGGTCCCTCGACAGGCGCGTCGACGTCCTCAGCTCGGACGAGCTCGGACAGCTCGCGAACGCTTTCAACAGCATGGCCACGGACCTCGAGGTGCTCTACGACAACCTCGAGCTGAAGGTGCAGGAGAGGACCGCGGCGCTCGAGAAGGCATCGAAGAAGTTGCAGCTGCTGGGGTCGATCACGCGTCACGACGCACTCAACCAAATCAGCGTCGTCATGGGCTGGCTCTCGGTGATTGAGGAGTCGCTGCACGATGAGAAGTCCCTCGACATGATGAGGCGGGTCAGAGAGGCAGCGATGAACATCGAGAGGTATCTCGAGTTCACGGGAACGTACGAACGTGTAGGTGTGAAGCACCCGGAGTGGATCAGGCTCGACGAGGCGCTCACGATCAGCCTGTTCGGGCTGGACCCGCGGCAGTTCCAGCTGCACAACGGCCTCGCTGGCCTCCACGTGTTCGGCGATCCCATGCTCCCGCGCGTGCTGCGCAACCTGGTCGACAACTCGATAAGGCACGGCGGCGGAATCACGAAGGCGTCATTCACCTACGAGCGGACGCCCGAGGGCGTCGTGGTTGTCTACGAGGATGACGGCAAGGGCATCCCCGACGACATGAAGACCGTGATCTTCGAGCGCGGCCTCCAGGCGGGCAGGAAGTCGTTCGGGCTCTACCTGTCGAAGGAGATACTCTCCATAACGGACATGTCGATCAGGGAGGTCGGTACGCCGGGCGAGGGCGCGAGGTTCGAGATCGTCGTGCCCGAGGGCAGGTACCGGATCGACCGTGAGCCCGTTGCTTCGTCCAAGCGAGAGGGCGAAGGGGAGTAAGGGCCCTCCTGGGCGGTCTCGGCTCGTGCGGTCCCGGGCGTCACTTCGCCGGAATGTTCTTCTCCGCCTCTTCAACCAGCGCTGCGAGGTCCTTCCTTATGTCCTGTGCGAGCGGCTCGACCTCGTGAGTCTTGAGGATCTCCTTGGCCTTCTCGCGCGCGTGGTCGGCGGCGTTCTTGCACCCCGCGGCCTTCCAGTTCTTGTAGGGCTGTCCGTCCGTAACCATGGGTTGCCACATCTCCCTCGCATGGTCGATCGTGTGCTTCTTGCCCATGAAATGCCCTTCATGGCCGACGGCCTCGATCACGTCGAGGGCCATCGTGTCGTCGTTGATGTCGACGCCCTTGAGCATGTCGGCCATCATGGTGAACATCTCGTGGTCGATTATCAGCTGCTCGTACGACAGCACCGTCCAGTTCTCGAGCAGTCCAGGTCCCGAAGTGATGTCCGCGCCGGCGAGGTAGGCGATGAACGCGGAGAACGCCTTCTCGTATCCCGACTGCACGTCGGGCACCTTGGAGCACGAGCCCCAGCCGCCGATGAATATCGGTATTCTGTAGTATCTGGCCATCTGCACGTGCGCCGCGCGGACCATGTTCGCCGCGGGGAAGAGCCCCTCCATCAGCCCCGTCTGGACGTCCATGGCCATCGGTTCGGAGCTGTAGCACAGCGGCGAGCCCGGAGCCGCGAGCTGCAGCACCGTTGCGCATGCGATGACCTGCGCGTTGCCCAGCAGCGTCGCGCCGGCGACGGTCATAGGCGCCGTCGCGCCCACGAGCGGCATCGCCATCAACAGCGGAGGGCAGCCGCGCTTGCTGAACTCGATTGCCGCGTCGGTCGTCATGCCAAGGACTAGGGGGGATGTCGTGCACGTCAGATTGGATATGATCGGTCTCCTCCTGAGCTCCTTCTCGCCGCCGACTATCGCCTCTGCCATCTTCAGCTGGTAGATGGCCTCTTCCTTCTTGTACGTCGAGCCCGTCGTGTAGTGCTTCGAGCAGTTCTCCATAGACGCCTCGAACTCGTGCACCGGGTGCGCGTGCTCTGGCACGTCCAGAGGCGTGACGAGAGGGTTGTACATGTGCATCATCGGGAGGTGGTCGACGACCTTCGCCGACTCGCCGACGTCCTTCTTCGTGGACGGTCTCCTCTCGCCCGTCTCTAAGTCGATCGTCGACAGGCCGACGCCGTCGGTGCACGTGTAGCAGTGGCTGCCGTCCAGGACGAAATCCTTCTTCGGATCCCTCGAGGCTATCCTGACGGGCCGCTTGCACTTCCTCATCATCTCCTCGACAAGGTAGCTCGGTATCTTGCAGACCTTCGTCTTCTCATCCACATCGGCCCCCGCCTCCTGCAGGAGCCGCCTTCCCTGGTCGCTGACCACTTTGATGCCCATGTGTTCCAGCAGGTACAGCGAGTTGATGTGTATGGCATCCGCCCCGGCGCTCTCCATGACGTCGAGCCGCTTCATGCCGAAGATGCCTCTCTGGAGGTCCTTCGCCGCCATCGTCGCTCACGCCCCCTTTCCGGCCAGCCCCTTGGCCGTCTCGACCGCGGTGCCCGCATCGGACGAGTATGTCGCGCCTATCTCCTTGGCCCACTCCTCGGTTACGGCGGCACCGCCGACCATGACCGGCGCGTCGACGCCTGCCGCGCGCAGCGCGTCGACCACCTCCTTCTGCATGCCGACGGTGGTGGTCATGAGCGACGACGCGCCGACTATGCCCGCTCCGATCTCCTTCGCCTTGTCGACGAAGAGGTCGTTCGCGGCGTCCTTGCCGACGTCGTGGACCTCGAACCCTCCGGCCTCGAGCATGATCCTCACCAGGTTCTTGCCGATGTCGAGTATGTCGCCGGCCACCGTTCCGATGACGACCTGCGCGACGACGTTGCGCTTGCTCGCGGCCTTCTTCAGCTCCGGCTCGAGCACCTTGATGGCGGCGCCCATGATCTCCGCCGCATAGATCAGCTCGACTACGAACATCTCCTTGCGCGCGAACTTCTCGCCCACCTCGCGTATGCCCTTCGCGAGGCCGCTCTCTATCGCCTCCACGGGGTCGACCCCCGCGGCGAGGGCCTTGTTGGCTGCCTCTACCGCGGCTTCCTCCTGGAGGCTCTTCACGGCGTTCTCCAGCTCACCCAATACCGCCTGCCTATCCGCATCTCCGGCCATCCTTCATTCCACCTTTTATGCTTCAAGTGTTCGTTGAAAGGCGAGAAAACCGCCTTTTTATCGTCAGAATAGGTTTGGAGGGCGTCGCCGACGCTCAGAAGTCGTTCCCAGCCTGCAGGCCCGCGCCCGAGTGCAGCAGCAAACGGACGAACGCGGTGTCAGTCCGGCAGGTCTGCTCCACGGCTGGTGTGGGGCGCCTCGCTCTGCAGCGCTGTGCGATGTGTGTCATCGAACCCTCCTCGGCTGCCCGAAGCAGGTCGCGCATGCGACGCGCGCGTGCGAGATGTTGCCATAACGCTCCGTCCGTACTTAAGGGTTGACGGGCCTCGGCGGCCTGCTACATAAAACTGCTTCGGAAAACGATTATAACGATGCCACGCATCCCCATCCAGCCCCGGAAAGGACGCGATGAAGGGGGGCTTTGGAGGTGTTCTCCATTGGCAGTAGTACGACTCAAGTTTCTTGGCAGGGACGAGGAAGAGCTGGTGCATGAACAGAGCCTGAAGAGCCTGTCGAACCTGGGAGTCAAGGTGAAGAGCGACAGGGTCCTGAAGATGCTCGAAGACGCCGGAGCCATCGTGGACAGGGACAGGAGCGTGGCGAAGATACCCGAAGACATGGTCAACGACGCGGTCAAGAACGCGCCGAAGAGCATGGTCCTGGGCGCCCGCAATCCAAAGCACGACAAGAAGGTGCCCGTCGAGACGCACTCCCTCCTCACGACCACGGGACTCGCGGTCTACACGGTCGATCTGGAAACCGGCGAGAAGCGCCCGTCCACGGACGCCGACCTGGCCGACTTCGCGAAGCTCGCGGACGCGTTGGAGGGGGTCGACGTCAGCTGGACGACCGTCACCGCCGGGGACGTCAACCAGGACGCCCTCGCGATAAGGTCGCTCTGGACATCGCTCAAGAACTGCGGAAAGCACATCCAGGTGGTCCCCGCCGCGAGGGACGGGCGGGATGCCCGGAAGCAGGCGGAGCTCGCAGCCCTCGTCGCAGGCGGGGAGGACGAGCTCAGGAAGCGCCCGCTGTTCTCCGTCATAAGCTGCCCGGTCGCGCCCCTGTCCTTCGACAGGGGCCCTGTCGACGCCCAGGTCGAGTTCGCCAGGGCGGGCATACCGTTGGTCGCCATGTCCATGTCGCTCTCGGGGATGTCCGCCCCGGTCACGATGGGAGGGACGCTGGTGAACATCAACACGGAGAACCTTGCGAGCCTCACGATATCGCAGACCGCCGCTGCGGGCGCTCCGTTCATCTACAGCTCAGAGTCCGCCCCGATAGACATGAAGACGGGCGTTATGGACTACGGTTCCCTAATGTTCCCGTTGATATGCGCGGGAGCGGAGCAGATGGCCAAGAGGTATGGCCTGCCGACGATGACCGCCAGCTGGGGCTTCGAGACGAAGAACCCTGGCATGCCTTTCGGCGACGTCTATCACACCGCCGTGAGCCCGTTGTGCGGCTCCGACATGATATCCGGCGCGGGATCTATCGACTCCGCGAAGGGCGCGTCGTTGGAGCAGATGATGGTCGACTCCTACATCTGGGAGGACGTGAGGGCCGTCATGAGGAGGTACGACGTGACCGAGGAGACCGCCGCGCTCAATGTCGTCGGGGAGGTAGGCCACGGGAACACGTTCCTCCGTCATATCCACACCGTCCGCAACTTCAAGAAGGAGCTGATATTCCGAGACGCGGAGAAGCGGAAGCTGCAGATATCGATGTCCGATGATACGACGCCGAGGGCCAGGGAGGCCGTTCAGCGCATCCTGAAGGAGCACAAGGTGCCTCCGATCGACGCGGACACGCTGCGGAAGGGAGACGAGCTGATAGCGGCGTACGAGAAGGAGCTCAGGACATAGCGAGGCCGGGCTTCGGGGCCCACTGGTCGATATCACGGTGCCTTCGGCCGCTTGACCGCAGATGCGACCGTGACTCGGGAGCACTTCGACATTCGTGAGAGGTCAGATGCCACGCTCCACCCTATTGATCGTTCTCGCCATCTCTTCTGGGCTGGGCCTTTCGGGCATGCTGTTCGCATTCGGGTCCTTCGTGCACGCGTATTCGACGGCGCCTGACAGCGCTTCCTCGTCATGGTCGCAGACGTCTCCGAGCTTCGTCGGCAGGCCGACGCTCTCGCACCAGCGTATGATTCTGAGAACCTCATCCTTCGGCCTGCCCTCGTACGCGACCTGGATGATGGTCCCGTAGGCGACTATCTCTCCGTGCTCCCTCTTGACGGCGCCCGTTCTCGTGAGGCCGTTGTGTATCGCGTGTGCCAGGGCACAGTTGGCGTTCTCGAAGGCGATCGCGGATGTGAGCTTGACCGCCTCGATCACCTCGTCGACGGCATCGGAATGGGCGCCCCGGGTCAGGTCCTCGACGGCTTCCAGGCCATAGGCCATCAGCGATTGATATGTCGAATCCGCGAGGGCGAGCGCCGTGTTCGTCGGCGGCTTCCCGCCTCTCCTTCTGACGGCTTCCGCAAACGCCTCGGCCTCGAACTTGGTCGATAGCGCATCGCCCATGCCCCAAACGAGGAACTTCACGGGTGCCGCAGCTATGATCTCCGTGTCCACGATCACGACGGCCGGGCTACGCGGCAGCACGACGGACTCGAGGAACTCGCGGTCGTCCGTGTAGACGACGGACTCCGCGCTCGCATCCGCGTTGGTCGCGCATTGGGTGCCGACGGACACGGAGGGCACAGAGAGCTTCCACGCCACCGCCTTCGCGGTGTCCACCGCCCTGCCGCCTCCCACACCGATCACGAAGTCGGGCTCCGCCCTCATGCCAGCGTCGACGAGGCTGTCTATGGTCGCATATGTGCAATCCTTGACCGTCCTGTCCATGGCGACGACCTTGACGCCGCTCGAGCGGAGGGAGTCGCGTATCCTCTTCTCGGTCATCGAGAGGGCCGTACGACCGCCGATGATGTACGCTCTTCTCCCGAGCGCCGCCACGCTCTCGCCGAGAAGGGCTATCGCGCCGCTTCCCTGTATGTACCTTGACGCAGCAATCAACTCGTTGACCTCAACCATTAGCCGTCTCTCCTCGCGGCCTTCCGACGTCAATTCGTCGGACATATTAAAACCAAAGCTTTAACGAGGGGACGCGATACATGCAATCGCCCTCTATCCCAAGGGGACTCTCGTCACATGAACGATCAACCGAAGTGTTGCAGCTGCGAGCCTGCCCTTAAGGCAGAGACCAGAGCGAAATACGACACACAGTGGGTTCTCGTCGACGAGCAGGTTTCAGCCGAACGCAGGAAACACCTCGCTGCGATAGCAGACCCTCTGCTGCGGATGATACTTCCGTTCTCGGGGAAGACGGTCGTGGACCTCGGCGTCGGGACCGGAAGCCTCGCGTTCAGGGCAGCCGAGCTGAGCCCTCCGGAGTTGCTGATCGGCATCGACTTCTCCTCCTCCGGACTCAGGATGTCGAGGAGGATCTCTGGCGGCGACAGGTTTTCAAGCACTCGATTCGAGGCGGTGATGGGAGACCTGGAACGGCTGCCGTTGTCCGACACGTGCGCCGACGTGATCCTGAGCCAGGCGAGCTTCAACCTTCTTCCTGACAAGGCCGCAGGCATGAACGAGATGGCTCGCATCGCCAAGCGCGGTGCGAGGATACTCCTCTCCGATGCGTTCCGCGCCAGGAGGAAGACGGAGGACGAGCCGTGGGAGGCGTGCGTCGGCGGGGCGATCACCGTCGCGGAGTTCTCCACGCTCGCTCTGTCGTCGAAGCTCTTCATATCGCAGCAGCTTGACCTCACGCAGCAGGTGAAGGCGCTTGTCAAATCAGGGAAGTGGGATTGGCCCGAGTTCGTCGAGCACGGGCTTCACTATCGAGGCTTCGTGATGTTCAGATCGTGAAGCGCTTCCGACGGAAGTGGACCTGGCGGGTCCGAACCGGTATCGTCCGGGTCGGAAGGGTATCGCTTTCGCGGGTTCAACGCGGTCTCAGGACGGCCGCAACGCCGTTAAGTTCGCAGCGGGTCGATTGCACTAGATTTCGATGTCATTGCCGCGTCGGATTCGTCGTACTGACCTGCGCATTTCGAGTGCGGCTTTAGATAGGATGAGTGACATACCTGCCCAGCATTAGAGGGAGGTAGACGGAGCTATGACGAGTAGGCCGATCCCGAGGACTCTGTGTCTATTGCTTGTGATTGCAATGGCCGCTCCGATGTTGAGCGCCCAGGAGACTTCTGCGAATAAGGCATCAGCGGAGGACGCGGCGACGTACAACCTTTACTTCGGCGATCTGCACGCCCACACGGCCTTGTCGGACGGCGTGGGGACCCCGTGGGAAGCGTTCCAGATGGCGATCGATGGAGGCGCCGACTTCCAGGCACTTACAGAGCACGTCCAGTTCTGGCACGCATACGATGCCTGGGTCATGAAGGCGGACGAGTGGAAGGAGCTGAAGGAAGCCGCCGATCACTTCACATCCGAAGACTTCGTCGCAATACCCGGCTACGAGACCTGGATGCTCGCCAATTGCGGAGAGGTCAATGTCTACAACGTGAGCGAGCTTCCGCCGGCCAACAACCTTGGATACAGGTACGACAGGCTTCCGAATTTCTATGATTGGCTGGCTGAACAGGAAGGCGCGGTCGGACAGTTCAACCACCCGCTCTATGTCAGCGACGACTTCATGGACTACGCTTACTACAGCGAGGTCCGGGACGTGAACATGTGCGCGATCGAGGCGTACAACTGGGAGTATTACGATCCCAGCTACCAGAAGGCGTTGGACGCTGGATGGCACCTCATGCCGACAGCGAACACGGACACACACGCCGGCGACTGGATTGTCGCACATGAGATGCGGTCTGTGCTTCTCGCGAAGGAGCTCACGGCAGACGCTCTCTACGACGCGATGAGGAACCACAGGGGCTACGGAACCCTCGACAAGAACCTGAGAATCGAGTATACGCTCGACGGCGCTATCATGGGCTCGAACCTGTCCGCTGCCGACGGCGAGTACACTGCCTGGATTAGGATATCAGACCCCGACGGCCTTGAGGACGAGATCACGCTCGTCGAGATAGTCACGGATTGGGGAGTGGTCGCGGCGAGCATACCGACCAGCGGCGACTCGGTCGAGCTCACAGTGGAACTCGAATCCGAGGATTCGCGCTACTTCTACGTTCGCGTGACTACCGTGTCGCCGCTGAACGAAGAGGTCGAGGGCGTGACGGCCTGGACTTCACCCGTCTGGACTGGTCTGTAGAGGGCTCGACCGAGTTTCGGAGCCTCACCGACGAGTGGAAGTGCCGAGATGATACCAGATGGACAGAATAGGCTGAGCCCTGCGAGGCCACAGGGGCGAGCCTCGGCCTCTATCTGTCACCGCTTGCGTCTACGCAGTATCTGTCCAGCTCGTAGCTTTCCCCAGGCCGGTCCTCGGAGTTCATCGCCCGCTGGATGAACTGTCCGCAGTTGCTGCCTATCCTGTTCTCCTCGAGCTCCCCTATGCTCAGTATGACGTCGTATCCGCATCTCTTGAACTCGTCGACGAGTCCCTTGGACGGGTCTTCGATGTGAGGGTCGATTACGGATGTCAACGCCTCCTCACGCGACCGCACAGTCGGGTTCAATGGAGTGAGTTTGATGATGGACCAAGACGGGTCGAACAGCTTCCTAATGGCTCCTACATCTATCGGATATCCTTCGGCCGGGGCGAAGTTGAGAGTTGCCTTCCTGTCTCCCGATTCTACGTCCGCGAAACGCTTCGAGTACTCGGCGATCTCCTGCAGAGACAGCTTCTTAGCGGGTATCAGCTCGTCCCTCTTCTCCTCGTCCGTCGTGTGGATGGAGAACTGCAGCTGGAACCTACCCCCGTTATAGCAGTCGTTCTTGACCTCTATGAGCTCATCAAGGAACTCAGGGCCCCCTCCTCCTCTGGGTGCGACGGTGGATAGCGAAGCGTACAGCCCGGGAGCGTCGAAAGCCTCTGGCAGGCGTCTCAAAGCGTCCAGCACGGCCGGGTTCAGGACCGGCTCACCCATCCTGGCGAACTGGACCTTGAACTTGCCGCTCGGCACCCTGCCATTCGGATGCCTCCGCCTGACGATGTAGTCGACCTGGTACATGATCTCCTCGACCGTCATCCTTCCGGAGTAGTTGCCACCGGCATCGCACATCTTGCACTTGATCGGGCATCCAAACATCGACGACACTATCAGGACCCACTTCTTCTCGCGTGGGTTCGGCGGCTGCAGCGACTCGACGAACTCCACCATGTGCCTGCCATCGTTGGAGTCAGCGCCCTCCTGCTCCCGCATCTGCGCCACATAGACCTTTGCCAGGTCGTCTCTGCCGTACTCAGCCACCATCCTCATTCGCACTCACCTCTGTCGCTGAGGAACCTCTGCGCCAGCATCGCCGCGAGCACGCCATCCCCCACGGCGATCGAAGCCTGTCTGTTAGTTCCACGGACGACGTCGCCCGCCGCGAACAGCCCAGGGACGCCCGTCTCCGGAGGCCTTTCGGTGCTGATCTGCCTGCCGAGCTCTGGGTCGATTACCTCGAGCCGAGGCTCCCTGCCGTACGCGATCACGACGAAATCGCATGACAGAGCCATTTCGTCCTTGCCGTCTTCGGTTTCGCAAACGACGATCACATCGTCACCGGCCATGTCGAATTTCGTGACAACGCGTCCCGTCTCAACCTTCACGCCCCGGTCCTGAGCCCTGTCCATCAGGAGCGGGAGGCAGCAGGGAGCGGACCTCGACACTATCCGCACCGAGCCCGCCTGGTCGCTCAGGTTGATGGCGTAGTCGAACGCCGCGTCTCCTCCGCCCAGTACGACCGCTCGGCCGCCTTGAACCAGCTCAGCGTCGATCTCCGAGACGCCGTAGAACAACCTCCTCCCTTCGATGGCGCTCGCTCCTTGAAGCTCCGCCCTGGTCGGGGTCGTCCCCGTCGCCAAGACCAGCGCGTCGGAGGCGTATGAAGCGCCGCCTTCAGTGTCTGTCCGGAACGATTCGCCGATGGCGGTTACGCGTACGGCCCGGTCGTTGAGGACGCGCACCTCCAATCGGTTCAGTTGGGCGTCGATGAGTGATGCAAGATCTCTTCCGGCAATTCCCTCGGGGAACCCAGGGTAGTTCTCGACCAGGTCCGCTTCGTGCAGCAGCCCGCCGGGCAGCCGCTCCTCAACGACGAGCGGTTCGAACCCGGCACGCTTGAGGAAAATCGCGCTGGCCGCGCCCGCAGGCCCAGCGCCTACCACGACGACCTTCACGCGCCCAACCATCCGAGCACCTCCTCCGCGGTGATGGGCATCGCGAAGCCATCCGTGAGCGTCCTCAGGCTGGAGACGTGTAGTTCCTCGTCGCTCGACGCCGTTCCATCGACGACGATGTAGACATCGTAGTCTCTCATGAACGCGTCCCTCGCGGTCGACTCGCAGCACAGGTGGGTCATCACTCCGGTGATCACGATGCTCCCCGCCTTCGCGGAGCGCAGCTTCGAATCGAGGTCCGTGCCGACGAACGCGCTGTACCTTGTCTTCCTGATCACGTCGTCGTTCTCTTCCGGCGTCAGCTCGTCGACAATTTCGGACATGGGATCTCCCAAGCGGAGCGAGTCGTTCCACCACTTGTCCATGACTCCTGCGGGCTCGTCGTCCAGCAGCGCGTGCTTCGTGAACATCAGAGGTCTGCCAATCCTTCTGAATGAGGCGGCTATCTGCTTGACGTTGTCAAGGATCGCACTGCCCATGGGTAGGTAGGCGTGCGAGGCCTTGTCCAGGAAGTACCTCTGCATGTCCACGACAAGGAGCGCCGAAAGCTCTGGCGAGAAGGAGTACCTCTCGTCCCTACGGGGGCTCCGGTACGGTTGGAGAAGCCTCATCCATTCGTCCGTCTTGTCTCCGGAATCGCCACAGACCATCAAGCCAGCCTCCCTGTCGTTTCCTGGTTTTAGAGGCTGGAAACACGCGAAAACAATGCCTCAGCAGTCCTGTGTGACCATGCCCATTGCGTCCGCCTATATTTGGCTTTTCGTGCGGAGGGGCTTCAAGAGTTCCCGGCCTGCTCCGACAGGGCGAACAGGAACTCGTCCCAGAGCGTGTCCTCTCCGAACGCCAGCTCGCCATAGTCGTACAGATGGCCGACGGCACACGTGTAGTAGATGCTGATGCCCATCGTGTCCATGCACGCGCCCGAGTCGCCAGTGACGAAATCGTAGTACACCACGACGCTCTCGACCATGTCAACCACTCGCTGGGACACCTCAGCCATCTCAGGTATCTGCTCGGCGACGGCGATGGCGAACAGCCCAAGGTCTACGAACGGGTCGAGCTCTCCGAGATACTGTATCTGCGGTGTCTTTCGTTCGGTCGTCTGAATCGTCGATTTCTGCGCGTTCTCCCCGACGTAGTCGAGCAGCATGGAAGCCATGTCATTGACGCCTTCCCGGACGAGCGTCTCCGCCTCCGACAGGTCGATCAGCGATAGCGATGCGTACGGATATCCGCCCACGCCCCTGCCCTCGCACTCAGAGTAGAACTCCATGAACGAGTCCACCATAGTCTCGCCCAACGCGCGCGGCGACAGGTCCTCCAGCGCGTTGATGTCTTCGAGGAGCCACTCCCACTGGAAGCCGGGCCGCGCGATGGTCGTGATAGCTGCGACCATGTACTCAGAGAGGTTCCGGATCTCGTAGGCCACCTCGACGCCGGACATCAGACAAGCGTCGAAGTCGATGATCTTGAGTGCGTTCTCAGGGAGGACCGAATCGTATGCAGCCTCTATCGCGCCCGATATCTCGTCGATCGTGAGCCTGTCGTAGCTTCCATCAGGGAGAAGTGGCGAGCTCCAGTCTTCACATATGCCGTACCAGCTGGCGCCGTGGTCCCAGAGCACGAGCATGTAGTTCTCAGCCGGCGCGTTGACGACCGCCGTGGTGATCAAGTACTCGAGCGTTTCGCCATCACCCATGTTCAACTCCCCGGGACAGCCGCCCGCGCACTCGCTGCAATCGCACTCGTGCGTGCCAGCTTCGAGGTATAGAGGCACGTCTCCTTGCTCGATGAAGTACCAGTGCGTTCCCTCGGTGTACGTCATCGTATCCGCGAGCGCGACCAATTTGACGCGTTCCGTCGAGCCAACGGCAGCCATCTCGGCGAAATCCTCGATGATGTTCGTCTCGAGGTCGTTATCGCCGTCCATGTACACCATTATGGTCCATTCGGCTGAGTCTCCGTCCTGAGGTGCTATGCCATCAGCAGCGGAAAACCCGGCGGGTACTGCAAGCACAAGAACGAGCGCGACGGCGAGGGCCGTTCGCGCGGAAGTCAAGAATGTCAGTCTCTGCCCCCCCTGATTCGTTATGACTCCGCCGCCCCTACATATTGGTTTTGTCGTGATACTGACTATATATTGGACACAAGCGTTCATCGAGGTCACCCGCCAGCCACCGGCGCTGGCGAGACAGCAGCGCTCAGTGCGCCAATCGGCACAATGATTATATCGTCTCATCCCGTGGACAAGGCCGGTTCAAACGGGAGGTTGGAAATTGAGTGAAGAGTCGAAGACCTGCGAGCAGGATCCGTTCTGCGGGGTGAAGTCCGCGAAGGACCCGGCAAACGCAACTGATTTCGAGAAGAAGCATACACCTGTGGTGAAGGCTCCGGACCAGGTGAAGAAGGGCGAGTTCTTCGACGTGACCGTGGAGGTCGGCAAGGTCGTGCCCCACCCGAACGAGGCAGGCCATTTCATACAGTGGATCGAGCTCTATTCGGGCGATACGTTCCTATCTCGGGTGGAGCTCACGCCTGTAATGACGGACGCCGTGGTGACGTTCCCCGTGCGCCTGGATCATGTGCACACGCTCAGAGCCGTCGCGAGGTGCAACCTTCACGGCGTATGGGAAGGACGCAAGGGCCTGAAGGAGTGAGCTCGGGTATCCTTCAACTCGCACAAACCCTTTTCTTCGTTCTTGTCGATTCACGACAGGCAAGGCGGTTCTCTCATGGCCAGTCGTAGGCTGCCAGCGGCGGTGGAGCGTGATTTGCACGCCTGCCTTCAATGCGGCTACTGCAACTTCGTATGTCCGATACAACTCAACCCTGGTCTCGGTTGGGAGTCGTACCGCGTCCGCGGCAAGATGTATCATCTGAGGAGGTATGCCCATCCTGGGCTGCTGGAGCGCATCGCCGGTGACCGCGCGAAGATATCGCCCGAGTTTGTGGAGCGAGTATACAACTGCACTGCATGCGGCTACTGTCAGGTCGCTTGCCACGTCGAGATCAAGTTCAACGACAGGTGGGAGGAGCTGAAGGAGTGGTTCGTGGAGAACGGCATCGGCCCTCTGGAGCGACACAAGGCCCTTCGCTCGCGGGTCATTGCGAAGCGAAACCCGTACGACGAGCCGCACGAGCGCAGAGCGGACTGGATACCGAGGAGCCATCACAAGCCGAAGCACCCCGAGGTGCTGTTCTTCGCGGGCTGCACCGCGAGCTACCGGCAGCAGAAGATTGCTGTGGACACGTTGCGCGTGCTCGACGCAGCAGGTGTGGAGTACGACATCCTCGGCACGGACGAGTGGTGTTGTGGCTCGCCCCTCATACGCACTGGACAGACGGACATCGTCGTCGACGAGGCGGACGGGTTGGTGAAGCACAACCTCTGGGAGATAGAGAAGCGAGGCATAGACACGGTCGTGACGGCGTGCGCAGGATGCTTCATGACGCTCAGTCACAACTACCCGATGTACGCCGGGATGCACGATTTCAAGCTGTACCACATGACGCAGTTCATCGACCGGCTTATATCGCAGAAGAAGCTGACCTTGAAGAAGCCGCTGGCGGGAAGGGTCGCCTATCACGACCCCTGCCACATAGGTAGGCACTTCGGCATATTCGAGGAGCCGAGGCGTGTGCTGAAGGCCTTCCCCGAGTCCCGCTATCTCGAGATGCCTCGGAATAGGCTTGACTCCCTGTGCTGCGGCGCCGGGGGCGGGTTCAAGATACAGTTCAACGACCGGGCGGAGCACATCGCCTCTCTGCGAGTCGAGGAGGCGAAGTCCGTCGGCGCCGATATGCTCGTGTCCGCCTGTCCGTTCTGCGTGACGAACCTCTCGCACGGTGCTAGGCGCGCAGGCATCGACATGCCTGTGGCGGAGATGGTTTCCCTCGTGGCAGATTCGGTGTCGTGAGCGGCCGTTCTCGAAGGTATCTTATCGGTTCATGGATATCTTCCGGCGAGGCAGATGCGCGTCCTCCCGTTGTTCAAGTTCACATCGAGGGCACGGACAACCAGCTGGATGATCGCCCTTTGCACGATGTTCGTAGTGGCGAGCTTCTCCGTCGTCGCTGGCCTGCAGCGATCGATGGACCTGCTGATGGAAAACTTCGAGGAGGAATACTTCATCCTCACTAAGCCCGGGGACACCTCTCCGCTCTTCTTCGAGGGCGAGGAGGTCACTTCCGTTGTGGCGGACGCCGCTCTGGGGGTGTTCGCGTTCGCGAAGGCGGAGCCCGCTGACGTATCGCTCACTGCCTTCACGATCTCGGGCGGCGGGTCTGTCCTTGGCGAGTCGTACGAGGTCGTGGGGAACGATACGCTCGCAGGCACCTCCCTCGATTTGGACGGTTACTTCACCCTCACGGCCGCCAGGTCGCAGCCTGCTGCCGTCGTGGGCGAGTTCTCATCGTCGGTTTTCCCTTCAGACTGGCTGCTCTGCAGCGACGAACTCATGACATCGATTACCGGCGCGGCGAACACCGAGCGCAACTTCGCCATAATCAGAACGCCCACAGAGGAGCAGGCCGACTCCTTGGAGCGACTCGGGTTCGTTCTGCAGCCGATGGTATCCGTGCTGGACTTCCTCGAAGCGGGTGTCGGAGAGATACGAACCGACGCGCTGTGGGTGCTGGCGCCTTCGTCCTTCGTCATCGCGGTCCTCGCCTACAGCTTCCTAGGGGCGGAGATGGCTGATAAGAGGCGGGAGATAGGCATACTCAAGATGATAGGTGCAAGCAGGCGGAGGATACTCGGCTACTCGATTGGCAACGCTCTTCTGATCACCGCCTATGGTGCAGCGCTCGGCCTCGCACTCGGCATCGTCCTCTCCTACGCCGTGGCTACCATGGCCTCTCACATGTTCGCTTCTGTGTTCGTGGTCGACATACGAGAGTCCGTACTGGCGCTCGCTTATCTGGCGACCATCGCTGCCGGTCTTGCTGGTACCATCCTCCCCGCCGTTAGAAGCACGTACTCTTCCCCGGTGAACGACCTGAGGGAGGTGAGACGATTCTGAACGTGCCGTTCATGAGGTACCGCGTGGTCGTAGTAGTCGCGCTCGCGATGATGTTATTCACCGTCACCGCGTCGATATTGTCCGCCCTCCTTGCGGCGCCGTCGTCGTTCGCGGGTCAGGGAGACCATGTCGTTCTGTCTGCGGATGCTGCGACCATCTTCTCGAGCCGCGTCGACGAGGCCCTCGTCCAGTCGCTGCTGTCCCAGGACGCGGTGACCGCCGCCTGGGCGGAGGTCGTCGCGCTCTCGGCGTGGAACGGAAAGGCGTTCATCGTCCGTGGTATGAGCCTCGCTGGCGCGTCAACGAGTTTCCCGTTCTCCTCATTGGAGATCCAAGCGTCGTCGTCTCTGGAGAACGGGAGGTCCGCCCTCATAGGCTCGAGGCTCCTGGACCGTCTCGAGATAGACGTGCCCTACACGTTGCCGCTCACCGGCAGCTACTCCTCGCGGGTCGAGTTCGTAGAGGCTGTGGGGTCGTTCGATAGCGGGACATATCTCGACGATGAGATGCTGGTGCATCTCGACGTCGCGCGGCACCTGTGCGGTATGCCGGAGGGCACCGCGTCCGCCATCGGCGTGGCGACGGACGACCCCGAGTGGCTCGCTGATGTCCTGGCTCCGGAGGGAGCGCGGTTCGCGCTCTTCGACGTGGGGAGTTCGAAAACGGCTGTCGTGATAGGCGAGGAGGTCACGGTGTCTGCGGAGGTGGCCAACTGGGGCTCCGAAGGGGGCGATGCGACGTTGCAGATCGGGGAGGGGTCTGCCATCTTGGACGAGATGACCGAGACCGTCGCTGCTTCAAGTACAGCGACGGTGACGAGCACGCTGACATTCAGCTCCTTGGGAACGCATACGATCGATGTTCGTCTGATGGGAACGATGGCCATGCGATCGTCCCTGAACATATCCGTCGTCGAGCCGTTCTTGACCATCTCGGCCCCGTCGAGGGCGATCGTCGGCGCAGTCGTCGAGGCATCAGTGCTGACCCACGCCGGGGAGCCTGTGGCAGGAGCTGCGGTCGGCTACTCCGTCGGCGAAGACAGCGGTACGCTCTTGACCGATGATGCGGGCAACGTCGGGATACCCGCAACGCATGCCGGGGAGATGACAATCACTGCATCAAGCCCAGGTCTCGACGGAGACACCGCCACGGTGGAGGTCGTCGACCTTTCGTCCTACCCAGACGATTTCCTGCCGGTTGTCAGGTCCTTTTCGATATCATCGGCCGTGGTCTCCGAGCAGGACGATGTCATCGTCAGCGTCGTCGTCGAGAACAACGGCGCCGTTGCGGGCTGGTACGAGCTTTCCATTTACGTGGACTCGTCCGAGCATTCCACTCTCAACCTATCCCTCGGTCCCGCTGGTATGCGCTCCGTACCCATTGTCCTGAACGGCCTGCGCGTCGGCTCGCACACGATCCGCGCAGGCACATACTCCCACGAGGTGATCGTCGAACCGTGGTATGCCGACGAGCCCGACCTGGTTCAGCTCGTGATCAGGTACGGCGGTACAGGAACGCTCTCGTCGAGCTCCGCGATACCGATCTACCAGGCGGCGAAAGTCTCAGAGGGCAACATCGCCGTAGCGCTCTTCTCTATCGGCGCGATATCAGGGCTACTCTCTATGCTGGCCATCTCTGCCGTCTTCGCGAAGGAGGTCCACGAAGGAAGGGACACCCTCGGTATCCTGCGGACGCTCGGCGCCTCCAGCTCAAACATACGGAGGATGGTGCTCTTTCAGGCGTTCGCGGGCGCGCTCTCGGGATCAGCGATAGGCATCGCCGCCGGAATCGCCGCGGCGATATCGCTCGTGAGTTCGGGGGCGTTCCTCATCTTCGGCCACGAGATCGCCATCCAGATCGACGCGTCGCTTCTCGCCCCAATCGCTTTCGGCGCCGTGACGATAAGCGCGCTGAGCGCGCTGGCGTCGGCGGAGGCAGCTGTTCGCGAGACGCCGATGGCGTCTATACGCAAGCTCGAACCCGATGTCGTCACCTCCGAGGACAGCGCAGGGAAGTAGCCCCCTGCCGGTGTGTACGTAGGTCGGGCAGTTCGCGTTCCCCAGCCGTGACGCTAGACGACCTCTATCCAGAGCTGGACGGGGTTCTCGCTGTAGACGTACATGTCGTGCCCCTCCTCCTGGATGTACAGCAGGAACACCAGTCGGAACACACCCGGCTCGTTCAGGGAGAACGTAACGCTCTGGTTGACCGTGTCCCCTGAGGCCAAGGTGTAGTTGAAGCGCTGCTCCTGGGACACGGCAGTGAGGTTCGCGTGGTACGCGTAGAGCGTGAAAGTCCTGGCCCCATCCTCACCGTTGTGCATCTCGATCATGAGCGTGAGGTTGGTTCCGAGGGCATATGTCGTGTTTATGTCGGCACTGCCCGATTCGTCCGTCATCGCGTAGTATGTCCGCGAAGGGTACTCAGCGGTTATGATCAGGCCCAGGGATATCGCGGAGACGACCAAGGCGGTCCCCAGCATCGCGACGACGACCTTGTCGAGCTTGAACGGCTCCTCCCTGATATCCGTCTCGCGCTGCTCCGCCTCCTTCTCGTCGTAGCGGTCCGCCGGCCAGACGAAGAATTCCAAAGCGACGGCGCCGAGAGAGAACAGTATCATCGACAAGCGCGTCGTATCGGAGTTCAGCCCGATTGGCGTGAGCACGAGGAAGAGTCCCAGGAATATCACGACGAGTATGCTGAGGCCCATGCTCAGCACGAATTTTGCCTCCATAGAGGTGTTCTTCCAGAAGGTGAGGCGGACAAGTGCGAACCCGGGGATGAAGAACAGGTAGGGTAATCCGAATACGAGGGCGGCAGAGGTGCCCGGATAGGCCATGAGGACGATGGTGGCGAAGACGGAGTAAGCGCATATGGCTATCCTCTGGCCGTTGTGGCTGTCGAGGAACCGCACAACACTGCCCGTAAGCTCGGCTGTGTCCGCCAATCTCGTCCCCTCTGCGGGCTGTAAGGGCTATGGGATATATTTGTTTGCCCGGGTGCGGGGGCGCGCGCGTGCGACGGTCAGTACGTATCACGCTTCGTCCGCCCTCGCACGCCCAGATGCGCTGCGCACGCGCGCGTGAGCAATCTTTTTATGGAGCGAGTCCAATAGCTCACCAGTATCGTTGTCACACACCCCGAATGAGGTGTCGCTATGTCCCCGAAGAAGAAAGCTGAGGAGGCTGCTTGCCCTGTCTGCGGAGAGTTGGTGAGCCTCGAAGTGCCGTCGTGCCCGAAGTGCGGCGCGATATTCGAGGAAGAAGAGGATGCACAGCCCTACCAAGAGGACGAGGGTGCGGAGTGCCCCATCTGCGGCCGGATCGTAAGCCTCGCGGTCTCAAGCTGCCCCTATTGCGAAGCGGAATTCGATGAGGAGGAGGTAGTGGCGGTTTCCGAAGATGATTCCGCCGCGTGCCCCGTGTGCGGCAAGATGGTGAGCCTGACGGTCTCCTCATGCCCCAACTGCGGTGCGGAGTTCGAGGAGGAAGAAGTCGAGGAGATTATCGAGGTTGAGGAGAGGCTGGTCCCCGAGAAAGCGAGAGCCAAGGAGCCGGAACCGGAGTTCGCATTCGGCCTCACGACAAGCATAGCGAACCTTCGTGTGCTCGGGATCGCGTTCGTCATACTGGGGATAATGGGCGCGCAGGTCGCCCTCCTGATAGACTGGTACTGGACATGGGTGCCGCCCGTCGAGGACAACCTCGGTCTCTTCGTCGCGCTGCCGATAGTCGTATTGATGGTCGGACTGATGGTCTTCATGCTCGTCAAGAAGGCCATGTCGGGCGGCCGCAGGGTCTCCGAGAGAGTCCCCGGCATGTCGCTGTCGCTGTTCGTCTTCGGAATCCTCGCGCTAATAGCCATACTGCTCTGGAACCCAATAAACTCCGCACTCCGGGACGGCTCAGCAGGAGTTGCCGCCGGCTTCGTAGTGGTGCTCGTCGTCGGCATAGCGTTGGTGTTCATGGACATGCGCGCGTCCGGGGCAGGATCGGCGGCGTGAGCGCCGGCGCCTCGTGGGACGCCGTTCCCTGAGCAGCGCCGGAGAATACCCATGTCCCCGTGGTTGGCCAGCTGGCAAATAATTATATACCAATAACCCGATTAATTGAACTAGCGCGAAGGGATGGAACAGCACATGCTGGGAGCACGCTTCAGCATCATTACCATCTCTTCAGTGCTTCCACAGAAAGGCGTTACGAGGAGAGTGAGGCTCGCATGGATAGGAAGATAATCGGTATCATGCTGGCGCTGGTCGTAGTCGCGATCGTCGTCGTGGGGGTCGTGGCCGTCGCCACGGTCGGGATGAAGAAGAGCGGTGGATTCTCCAAGCTGTTCGACGACCTCGAGTACTCGGGCGACCTGACATACCGCCAGGAGCTTGAGATACCGGACGACTGGAATCCAGGGGACGTCAAGCGCGTCAGTGACACGATAGTCGACATGCACTACTACGTGCACTCGGTCCCGATGACAGTGTACGTCACGACCCTGTACTTCGTGTACCTGGGCGAAGAATGGAATAGCCCGGCCGAGGGAACGAGGTTCTATGTTCCGGTCGAATGGAGCCTGGGCGAGCTGGATTGGATTCAGGTGAACCACGGCGTGTTCTCTATCCAGGTGTCATCTGCGACGAATCTGTCAGCCGCCTATGACGTCGGCGACGTGATCAAGCTCCAGACGACCATAGTGGACGCAGCTGGCACGCTGGCCTTCGGCGAGTGGCAGATCGCCGACACGCTCTGAGCGCGTGGGGCGAATCGGAATCGGCGCGTTCGGTCTGGCCACCGTGCGGCCTTCGACCTAACGACACCTGAGCCGGCGGGATGGCTGCACTCCCTGTACTAAAGCGCTTCGGTCCACGCCGTGCGAGGGCAAGCCCGGTTACGGGAAAGAAATATAGCCTTCAGCGCTCGATAGTCCTGTCTGGCGACACGGAGCGTCAACGCCTACGACACGAGAAGAACCGATGGACGCCTCTCATCATGAGATCAGCGAAAGGTGGCCGCCGAGCGAGCGGAGCCTTCGTCGTATGATTGCCCCCGCGTGAGAGAGGGATAGGTCTTGCGGAGAAGCAACATAGAGAACGGCCAAGGCTCCGAACCCCCGGTCGGCTCCAGAGGATTCACCAACGGCCTGAGGGAATCGAAGCTCGACCCGAGGCGCGACCAGGGCGCGAGGCGCTCGAGCGGGAGAGCCGACAGCCTCACGAACGGTCTGACCAACGGGCGGACGAACGGCGTCGTCAACGGGTTCGTAAACGGCCTCACGAACGGCCTCACCAACGGTTCTGGCCAAACGAACGGCCTGCGCGTGTCGTTCCAGCACCGCAGAGTCGTAGTGTCGTTCGCGTCGGTGAGGACTAGGGTCGCGGTCGTCGCCGTCCTGTGCATCCTGATCCTGTCGCTTCCGTACGCGCTTGTGTACACATTCCCACCGGACGAAGTGGAGGTCGACGGCTACTTCCTCGATTGGCTGGATGCCCAGATATTCAAGGATTCGCCCGACGCGCTCAACCCCGACGTCGCGATAGCAGAGTACGCGATGAAGGCCGGCTCAAGCGAGTCATACTTCTACATCCGGACGGCCGGCGAGGTCCTCCATGGGGCGGGCGGAGGCGTCGATGGCTTCTATGTGTTCATCGACATCGACGGGTCCCCGTCGACGGGGTATGCGCTTAGGGGCCTTGGAGCCGACTCGCTCGTCGTCGTCGTCGGCTGGAACAACTCCGTCAGGCTGAGCGAGTTATACGTCTACGACGACCGTTCGGGAGGAGAGGACTATGCCGGCTTCCTCCTGTCCGGCGTACCGCTCGTGGGGCACAGGGGCGACAGGATGGAGATCGGCGCGGACATCGCCCTTGACCTTCAGTCCAGGGCTGCCCTGTGCACCCGCCATACGAACGCTTCTGAGGACTGGAGCGAGGTGAACTTCGGCGTCGAGGGCCCCGCTGTGAGGGTCGCTGAAGCCCACCCTGCGGCTCCAGTCACGCTGGGCAACACGGACGAGCTGATGCTCTCTCTGAGACTCACTGTGAAGGGGCCCTCAGTAGCACTCGAAGGGCTGAGGTTCGAGGCGCTGGGAAACGCCACGGCGTCCGAGTTGGAAGCCGTCGAGTCATGCCGCTCACTGGGCGTCGGAAGCGCGGACCTGATCGAGTTCGATGACCAGCTTGTCCTGCACGAGGGGCGAGCAGCCACCATCGATATACTGGCGTCGTTCTCTTCGAACCATGTCGGAGACACGTACGGCCTTCGCCTGGACAGAGCTTTCGGCCTCCTAGTCGACGGGGACGTGTTCGTCACGTTCGACGCCGTCTCCGCGGGGTCGCTGGTCGTGCACATAGCCTCCGTCTCGGAAGGCGTGGTGATCGATGGCGGATTCGCCGATTGGCATGTCGTGCCGAGAAAGCCCGATTGGGTAGGCGACGTCGTCTCGCCCGCTAATGAGACCCTGACCAACAGCGACGTCGACATCACGGCCACCAGTGCGACGTCCGAGGGCGAGCGTGCGTACTTCTACATGGCCGTGGACGGAACGATGCTTGCGGGGTCGAACGTCCCAGGGGAGTTGAGGCGCTGGACAGACGACGCGCCCGTGCCTGGCGACGGCATTCCCGGCGGCGAGCCGCAGGCGAAGCTGGGAGCGAACTTCGCATACATCTTCTTGGACACCGACTACGACCATGGGACGGGGTACTCCATCGGAGGCGCCGAAGCGGCCATCGTCATCGTCGGGAAGGAGAACAGGATACTGTCCTCCAGGGCGTACGAGTACGTCGGCGACGAATGGTACGATGTCGGTGAAGTATCTGCCGCTGTCGACGGCTACCAGCTCGAGACAGGCGCCGACCTGGGAGTGCTTGGCCTCTCCCCGGACAGCGACTATGCCGCGGTGTTCCTGTCACAGGATTGGCGCGGATGCGAGGACAGCGCTGTATCGTTCTTGCTCTCTGAGAGCATGCACGGCATCAGGGAGTTCGGAGGAGTGATAATCAACGAGGTCTTCTCCTCCGTGCCCGGGCAACCAGATGACTGGTTCGAGCTCTACAACACCGGCACCGAGACCGTAGACATCGGTGGCTGGGAGATGTGGGTCAACGATGTGCTGCGATACACCTTCCCGGAGGGGACGACGATCGACCCTGGCGAGATCCTTCTCGTCTCGAACATCGACATCGGAAGAGCCACCAGCTTCGTCCTGATCGACGATTCCAGCCCATCGGTCATCGTCGACAGCATCATGCTTCCGTTCTGGAAGGCGGAGACCTACGGTCGCACGGGCACTCCGGCAGATGAGTACAGCACTTGGGACTGGATGGACCCCACCCCGGGGGACATCAACATCGGTCAGGTACCGATTCCCGAGTTCGGAAGCGTCGTCTTGCCCGTAGCGGCAATCACTATTATGTTCCTCGTCGTTACACAGAGAAGACGAAGGGCGGGGAAGAGGCGATCGACGGATTCGGAGTAACGAGGTTGGACGGAATGACTGTCACTGGTGAGGAGAGGCCTGAGGCCATGGCAGATGCGGACGGGATGTCGCTCACGAGGCTGTTCAGACCGATCAGCGATCGTGCGGAGTCAGTACGACCGTTCGTGCCGTGGATAGGCGGTCCGAGGTTGTATGCGCTGGTGCTGTATGCAGCCGTGGTTATCGGCGCGGGAATCGAGTTCTTCGCGAGCTGGGAAACGTGGTACGGCAACTGGGAGGTGTACAACACCTACCTGTTCGCCGTGTCCGGGCTGTTCCTCATCCTGGGTCTTCTGATGCTGCTCCTTGACACCCAGCGGGTGGCGGTCAGTAAGCCCGGTTGGATACGGCTGCCGCTGCCCAGGACGTTCGTGGGCGAGACAGGTCTGGTGCTGTTGGTCGCGAGCCTGGCGGGGCTTGCGGCTTCGGGCCCGTCTGTCGGCGGCTGGGCCGTGGTCATGAGCGTGCTCGTCGTCCTGGGCTTCCTGTTGATGGTGATCGCGTCAAAGGCGATTGATGACACCGACAGCGTCTATTTGATGCTCTACGGCCTGGGCATGGTGCTGCTCATGCTCGTGCCCGTGCTTGAGGCCTACGACGTCGTTCAGAGCGGCCAGTACGAGTACCCGTTCTCGGCGGTCAACCTGCCACTGATGATCGTCGGCGTGGCGTTTGCCATCATCGCCCTGAAGCTCATGAGGACCCGGGACGGCCTCTTCGGGGCCTGGCTCCTGGGCGCGATGAGCATATTCCTGGTGACGTTCCACGAGCAGGTGGGCATCCTGCCCAGCGGAGGAATAGACCAGTACGACAGGACGCTCGCGGCGATAGGAATAATCTTCTCGCTCGTGCCGTTGACGATGTACCTGGCCCGCGAGATGGTCTACAGTTCCATCTGGACGCGCCTCAAGAGGGCCAACGTCGCGGTGCGGAAGGGCAAGTTCGCGTTCGCCCTAGAGCAGGCGGACGACGCGCTGGAAATCTCGTTCGAAGCTGGCATCGCGAGGCGGTTCGCCCTCCCCTGGAGCCTGAAGGGAGACGCCCTGTACGGCCTCAAGGAGCATGCACGGGCGAAGACGCACTACGACATCGCTCTCGAGATCGACCCGGGCGACTCAACGTCGTGGTGCCAGATCGGCAACATATATGCATTCGATGCGAAGCGCGCGCTGGCGCTGAGCGCCTATGACCGCGCGCTCAGGATCGACGAGAGGAACGGGTACGCCTGGAACAACAAGGGTGTCATCTACTCGTCTCTCGCTTGGCCCGAGGAAGCGCTCGTGTGCTTCAACAAAGCGATGGTCCTGATGCCCGGCAACTTCGACGCCCACATCAACATGGCGAGGATGACCTCTCGACTGGGCCGGCATGACGAGGCGGTGATGCATTACAGGGATGCCCTAGCGATCAGGCCCGGAAGCTCTGTCGCTGTGAGAGGCCTCCAGAGGGAGTTCATCCGGGGCCAGAGGATTGACCAGATACGTGGCTGGGAGCAGATGGGCCTCGACGCCACATACCTGTGGCGGCTGCTGAGGGAAGACCCGGCGAACTTTGAGAAGAAGACGAAGGAGTTCCTGTCGAGCATCGTCGAGCAGAAGACGCAGCTCACGATCGCGGCTGGAAAGGAGAAGTTCAACGTCAACGAGGCGATAAAGACGATCCTCAGGGTTACCGAGCAGTCAGGCGCGACACTCGACAAGATCGAGAAGGAGACGGGCTTCCCGAAGGACATACTCATACTGCCGATGGCTTTGCTGATGAAGACGGACCGCCTGCACTTCAGTCAGTTCGGCGGCAAGGACATATTCGTCTCCAGGGGCAAGGCGCCTGAAGAGCCGGTCATCGAGCCCACGAAGCATCTGGAGGAGCCGGCGCCGGCAGAGGCTGAGCCCGCAGGAGCGACTGCGGAAGAGCCGGGCGAGGAGGCCGAGCAGGAGCCTGCCGAGAAGCCCCGGGAAGGCGGAGAGGCCGTGTCCGAGAGGGCGCCGGGACGTCGGAAGGCTAAGCGAAAGGATGAGGACGTGGAGCCGACCGCCTCCGTCCTGGTGTTCTCGGGAAGGCCGAGGAAGCGGGAGCGCAGGGACAAGGGCAGGAAGAGACGTAAGAAGTGAGGCCTCCGTACCCCACGGACGGACGGCGCGGCTAGCGTATCTCGACCTTCTTCCTGTCGAGCAGCATCTGGAGGGCCTCCTCTGCGGCCTTGTCCTTCTTCTCCTCGTCGTCCAGAGCCTTGCGTGTGGCCTCGTTGACCTCCCGAACGGACCTCTCCTCTTCGAGCCTCTTCGCGCGCCGCTCCTTCCTTATCTCGATGATCGTGTCGCGCATCTCCGCGGCTCTGTTGTGGGCGGCGTCGGCCTCCTCCTTCAGCTTGACGAAGTCAGCATGCTTCTTGTCAGCGGCGGCCTTCAGCCCGGCCACCTCCTTCATGACGGCGGTGACCCGGTCGTGGAAAGTCTGGCTCTCGTCCGATAGCCGCACGACCTCTTCGTGCTCCCTGTCCGCTTGCCTGAACAATTCGTCGATGCTCTGGTCGATGCTCCGTATCTCTTTCGCTATCTTCTCCTGCTCCGACAGTATGACCCTGATCTTCTCGAGGTCCTCCCTCTTGGCTTTGAGGTCGTCCAGCAGCTCCCTTTCCTTGGGTATGGTCATCGGCACCGTCTGCTGCTTCAGGTCGAGCTCTTCGATCTCCCTCGATGTGTTCCTGATCTCCTCGTTGAGGTCACCCAGGGGCCTGCCCTTGAGCTTGCGCTTGAACTCTATCAGCTCCTTCGCCTTACCCTGGAGCTCGTCCCTGCGCTGCTTGTGGACGCGCATCTCGGCGACCAGCGCGTCCCTCTTGTCCCTCTCCCCTCTGACCTGCTCCTGGAGCGCCCTCTTCTGATCGTTCAGTGTGTCCCGCTCGGACCTGAGGACGTTAGCCTGCGAGTTGATATCGTCGCGTTTGTTGAGAAGCGCTCTGAACTTCTCCTCGGCGCTTCGGAGGTCGCTTATCTTCTTGGGCATCTAATCAGCCAGGTCGTGATGTGCTCCCAGGGATTGGCCATGCAGGCTATAAGCGTTGCTGGTGCGGGAAAGCATTGTCGGGCCGTCAGCAGTCCATATCAGTCGTCATACCCAGGCCCGGTCTGCCGGAGACGCCTATGAGCCCGTCCTCGAACGTTAGTCCCGAGGAGGGGTCGTCGATCATCGAGAAGTGCGAGTCCAAATCGACGTACCGGACGTTATCGGAGCCGAGGGCGAAGTGCAGTCCCGCCGCGATGGACAGCTGTATCTCCCCCATGCATCCTACCATGGTCGTCATACTGGCATCCTTCGCGATGCGGTCTATGGTTCTCGCGGGATGGATGCCTCCGCTCTTCATCAGCTTGATGTTGATTATGTCAGCGGCCCCCTCCGCGGCGACCCTCTCGGCGTCCGCTATGGTCCGCAGGCACTCGTCCGCCATAATCGGCACGGGGCTGCGCTCCCTGACCGCCTTCAGTCCCGCATAGTCATCGGCGTCGACCGGCTGCTCGACAAGCGCCACCCCCAGCGTATCCATCTCCTCGCAGAACCGTATTGCTTCGTCGACGTCGTAACCCTGGTTCGCGTCGACCCTGAGCTCCACGCCCGAGCCGACGGCTTCTCTGACGGCGGCAACACGGAGTAAGTCCTGCTCGATGTCCAACCCGACCTTGAGCTTCAGTGCCCTGAAGCCGTCCCTGCAGTTCGCGACGGCCCTCCTGACAGTCTCGTCGACGCCCTCAATCCCGACGGTCATGTCGGTCACCAGGCGCCCGTCGCCCCTCCCCCCGAGCGCCTCGTAGATCTGTACTCCACAACGCTTCCCCAGCAGGTCGTGGACTGCGATGTCTATCGCGGCCTTCGCAGCCGTGTTGCCAGGAGCGACGGAATCGAGCACGTCGTGGAGCGCCTCAAGGTCGTCCTCAGCGACGCCGCGTATTCGTCCTGCAGACGCGGTTAGGAATCGTTCGATGGTCTCCCTCGTCTCATGCGTGACGTCGCTGGGAGACGCGTTGCCCACGCCGAAGTCGTCGCCCGCGTCCACTCTCACAACGATGTTGTCCTCCACATCGCTCGCGCTGGTGGCGATGCGGAACACGTTGCGTCGCCTGATAGAGTAGCTTCTGAATCGCAGGTCGTCGATCAAGTTCAACGCACCCCACCGTGGGGAAGTAGCTTGACGACGTTCATCCCCTTCCTGAGACCGATGCTCTCCGCCACGGGCGAGCACTTCGTTCTCAGCAGATACACGACCGGGCCGATGTCTGTTTCAGACAGCGCCTCGTAGTTGGCCATCCCCTTCGCCACGACCAGGTCGGCCTTCCTAAGCCAGTCTCCGAAGTCGCCGTTGAGCGCATCGACGCCGATGCCGACAGCGAACCCGGGTGATTCGGCGATCTCGTCCACGATCTCCTCTATTCCGAGGCCTTCGATGTCCGCCATCGTGACATCCGTGAGTATGGGCTCGCCCTTCACGACGAGCGTGATGCGCGTGCCGGGTCTGGCTATCTCCGTGAGCGCCAGCCGGTCGAGCACTATCTCCCCGCAGTTGTCTGCGAGATAGACAACGTGCTCTGCGTGCTCGAGCATCTCCCTCAGCGCTGGCGTGTCGTCGTGGCCGAGCCCCTCGGCCAGGAGTTCTCTGAACCTCCCCTCAAGAACCTCCGGGCTGTCGAACTCCGTGCCTATGCCAAAGTCGAGGACATTGCCGACGACGGCGCAGAGCAGGGCCGCGCGCAGCCTGTCGTCCGAACTCTCGACGAACTCCTCGGCCTCTCGATACAGTGAGAGCACGACATCGTTGCTCCTCAGCTTCAGCTCCCTGTAGGGGTCCGCGTCGCCGAGGAGCCTGTACACCTCTCGGTGCACCTTCGTCGCGACGGACGCGGAACACGCCCCTGGCGCGAACAGCCCGCCCAGGATCCGTGTGGCCGCCGCGGTCGTCTCCACGGCCTTTCCGCCGCCCGCCTCCTCCGCCTCGAAGACCACTCTCCTTATGAGGCAGGGAACGCACTCAGGTCTCATCTCCATGGCGAGCGAGGAATCTTGCTCATATGATATAACACATCTGCAGGGGACGCGCACACGGCATAATTCATATCGACGTTGTACCATGTTCCCTGGCGCGCAGATGGCGTCGACGTGCCCTTGGGGGAAGGAGCCGTAAATGGCCGTAGTTGTCCGTCAGATGAAGGTTGAGGACTTGGAGGACGTCCGAAGGGTGGACCTGTTGGCGTGGGACGACCTCGTCAGGAGGATCTATCCAGAGATTCCCAAGACGACGTCGAGGACGGATGCCAACATACTGTCGTACCTTCACACGGATGGCGACGGCGCCGTCGTGGCCGTGGACGAGCGTGCGGGAATCGTGGGCTCCAGCTTCTCGCACATCTGGGGCAAGACCGGCTGGGTGGGGCCGCTCTCGGTTCTTCCTTCGTACCAGGGGATGGGCGTCGGCAAGATGTTGTTGAAGTCCTCCCTGAGGTATCTCGAGGACAGGGGATGTGCAGACATAGGCCTCGAAACCTTGCCCGAGCAGGCGTCTACCTTAGGCCTGTACCTTCGCGTGGGCCTCCGGCCCGAAGGGCTCGTGGTTGTGCTGGGAAGGAGCCTCGAAGGACACAAGCCGTCGCCCGCGTCCGCAGCCGTCTCGATTGAACGGTTCACGGACGCGAGGTCGAAGGACCTGCTTCTCGCCCGCGCGAAGGAGATATCCAATTCGCTCCATCCAGGGCTGGACTTCTCAGTAGAGGTCGGAGTGGCCGACAAGTTCTCCTTCGGCGACACGCTCTTCGCGAAGTACGACGGCAAGGCCTGCGGCTTCTGCGCCCTCCACACGGTCATGAGGAGGGCGGACATGTCGGGGGCCGCTGTGAGATGCATCGGAGTACGGCCGGGCTACGGCGAGATAGTGCTCGAGCCCCTGCTGTCGTCCGCCGAGGACTTAGCTGCCGAGGCGGGCTGCCCCGAGATACTCGTTGCCGTCCCTGCCAACAGGCGGAGGGCAACGGATTCTATCCTGTCGAGAGGCTACTCGGTGACGCAGACGCTTGAACGTATGATGTGGATGGGCAGCTCGGGGCTCGCTTCCGGCATGGGCGACAACCTGTGCTCGTGGAGCGGATGAGCTACTTCATTATGCCCAGCTCGGTGAGCTTCTCTGGCAGGTATGTGTCTGTGACGAAGTCGAGGCCGTACTTCGCCAGCGCCTGCTGCTCCGCCTTTTTGTTTATATCGAGCATGAGGTCTATCTCGTGCTTCCAGAACTGGTCGCTGAACCTGGGGTCGCTCTTCTCCGCGTTGAGCGCCTGTACGTCCCTATCGCTCAGCTTGTCGGTCGGGAGGTCGTAGTTGAGGATGTCGGAAGCGGTTATGCCTATGTACTCCGCGCTGGGCGTCGCGAGATACTCGGATAGGTGCGCCGTCTTTATCGCGCCATAGGCCAGCGACGCATGTATCCTGAAGCTCCACGGGTCCCCGTCGACGAAAACGCAGACCGGGAGCTTCATCTCCTCGTTCGCCCTCTTGATGAACCTCCTAGTGCTGCGCGCCGGCTGTCCCTTCAGGTGGACGAGCACCGCATGGTACTCCTCGTCGAACCTGTTTTCAACGAGCCTGTCGAACATGCCGCCCGTCTCGATGGCGACCATCATGTCGGCGTCGCAGTCGACGAACGATATCTTGTCCTTCTCGACGTTGTACGGTATGCCGTACCCGGAGTCCCCGACGTCGTCCCTGCAGTTGATCCTCTTCTTCTTGCCTTTCCTGTCCGTCTCCTGGATTGTGATGTTGCCTATGACCCTGGCTCCGTCCTCCTCCGGCCTGAGCTTGAAGTCCTCGCGCATGCATGCGGTGATGATCTCGAGGTCCTCCGCCAGCATGTTCGACTCGTCCTGGGCGGAGAACTTCGCCTTCTCCCAGCCTTCGGATATGTAGTACATCTCCCTCAGGGTCGAGCTCTTGTTGTTCCTGATCATCTCCTCCATGAACTCGAGCATGTACATCGTCCGCAGCAGCATCTGCGCGCCTGTGAGCTTCTTGGCCGAGCGGACGCCCATCGACCTCCCGTACTTCCACACGCCCGACCGTCTGTCGAACCTTATGTTGCTCTTGGTCCTGAGAGGGATGGACATCTTCGGGATCTTACGCTCATCTATCTGCCTGTAGATGTCCTCAGCCAGCTCGGTGAGCCTGTCGACAGCCCTCAGGTGACGCCCTTTACTCTTCATCCTCTATCACCTCCGCCCCTTCGTCGTAGTCCACCTCGCCGTTCTCCGCGCCCTCGTCGGCTTCCGCCGGCTTCTCCTCTGTTATCTTGACATGCTCGAGGTCCCAGTCTCCCGGCAGCACATCGGCCCCTATGACGGACGCGGGGTCGATGCCGCTGACATACAGCTCGTTCTCGTCGTACTCGTCCTTGTCCAGACCCTTCATGTCGAAGGAGAGTTCGAACACCTCCGTCGACGCGATCCTCTTCACGTCCCAAGTGACCTTGCCGCCGTTCCTGACCTCCGCTGGCTCGAGCGAAAGGCTCTTCCCGACGACCCCGTCGTAAGGCAGGACCATGTGGACGTGGAGCCTCTGCGACTTCGGAGTGTAGTTGTACAGCTTGACCGACACATGATGCTTCTTCTTGTCGAACGTGACTCCGTCCTCCACCCAGACCACGTTCATTATCTTGGTGATGGTCCCAGCGATGTCGGGCACGGGCTTGCCGACGATCTTGGCGCTCTTCTGCGCTATCATCGGGATTATATCCTGGACGATGTCGAACTTGACGCGAGTCTTGCTCTTCCTCTCCGCCTTGTTCAGATGCGTCTTGAGCCTTCTTGCGCACGCCTTGAGCGCCAGCTCTATCTCCTCCCGTATCTCGGGCACGTTGGCGACGGCCTCCTTCGATTCGGATGTGAAAGGTATCTTCGTCGACGCGACATGGACGAGTATGATCGCGGGACCGAAGGGTATGCCCTTGCCCCCGCGCTGCTCCAGCCCGTACCTTCGCCAGTCGACGTTCTCTATCGCCTGCGTCGTTGCGCAGGCTCCCTGCTGGTACATGAGAGGAACGCGGTTGGCGAACCTGAGTATCTGCACGGACTCCTCCTTGTTCAGCTGTCCTCCGTAGACTATCCCGACCTCGACGACGAACGGGTTTCCGGCGAAGACCTTCGGCTCCCTCGTGATCGGCGGCGCGTAGAACGAGGCCTTGAGGTCGCCGAGGACGTTCTTCAGACTCTTCCTGATCAGTCCCTCACCGATGGGCGACAGGCAGTCCGTCTCGGGCGCCATTATCCTGACCCTGTGCACGGCGTCGACTATCGCGCCTGCCTGGTCCAGCGTCAACCTACTGGGCTTCTGGTCGTGGGGCACGTCGGCGTGGTCGAGGACCTCCCTCGCGACCCTGAGCGATATCCGGGAGAACTCCGTGTTCAGGAAGCTCGTCATCTTCTTCGCTTCCGTGTACTTCGCCATGGTCAGGAGCTCGCCCAGCTCCACGCCTTCGGGGTGGGGCCTCACCTCTTTCGTGGGCGGGGGCATATCTTCCGTCGACCGCTCGAAGACGATCGTGCCACCATCGGGGGGTACGAAAGTCAACCGGGCGTGCGGGTTGACGATCGCCACGCCCTTCAGGTACTCGAATATCGATTGCCTCCCCTGGACGTACTTGCCCTTGAGGTTCACCTCGAGGCGCGTCCCGTGCTCCTTATCCCATATGACGAAGTCCTCCTTCGTCGACTGGGCTCGGTTCTTCTTCGTGTCCATCACAAGCTCGCACTGGTGTGCGACGTCGTCGTCGGATATCTTCGACCGTATCTTGGCCGGCTTGCCCGTCGTGATCTGCGCATACATCACGACGGCCGACACTCCTATCCCCTGTTGCCCGCGCCTCTGCGCCCTCGCGTGGAACCTCGAGCCGTACAGCAGCCTCCCGAAGACGTTGGGCACCTGCTTCTTCACTATGCCAGGGCCGTTGTCCTCGACCACGACGTTGTACTCGTTGTTCCTCTCCTTCTTGACCCGGACGAACACCTCGGGGAGTATGCCCGCGTCCTCGCAGGCGTCGAGGCTGTTGTCAACGGACTCCTTCACCGCGGTTATGAGCGCTCTTGTCAGCGAGTCGAATCCCAGTATGTGCTTGTTCTTCTCGAAGAACTCGGAGACGGAGATCTCCTTCTGCTTCTTCGCCAGTTCGTGAGCTATCGATGCCAAGTGGTGCCGCCTCCACAAGGAAGCCAGAAGCGGATAGTCAGTACCGCGTGCATCCCAGTTGTCGGAAAATGGATTTCCAGAATAAAAAGGTGTTGTGCACCGGCCGCCTCTGGCTCACACCGTCGGAACGCGAGGGCGCGCGCCTCGGCCAACAGGCCGTCAATTGAACTTCTCGCCGCAGGAGGGGCACGACTTGGCGTCCGATGGCACGTCGGCGCCGCACTCGGAACATACGAAGGAGTCGGGCTCCTCCTCGAGACCTATCGCCCTCGCCAGGCTGGGGGAGCGCGAATCGTCCTCGGGCGGCTTCGCTTCTATCTTCTTGCGCTTCTGTTCCCACTCCTGGATGGCCTTCTCCCTCATGCGCCTGGCGCGTCTCGTCCACCACACCATGCCGCATATGATGGCGTATATCGGGAAGAACTGCAGATAGGACTGGATGAGTGTTATGTGGCGCAGGACCCAGATGCCGAGGTCAACGGAGTCGGACGAGATCGGTCCGATGGCGATCATCTCGTCGCCGTCGTCGGTGTAGTCGGTGGCTACTATCCAAGTCCCGCTCACATTGGCGGCGAACTCGAACGCGTTGTACGGCTCAGAAAGCGTCGTCCTGTACTCGTAGAAGTACTCCCCCGAAGTCTCGTTCGAATCGGCGAGCGTCATGGACTCGTTCGTGCTGTCCCCGATCCATGCGATGGTGACCCTGACCTCCGTGATGTTGAAGGTCTCGTTGGCGGGCCTCACGGTCACCGAGTACGTGAACAGGGTCGAGGAATCCCCGTTCATCGGGGTCACGATGCCGTCGTACAGTGTATTGTCCGGGTCGGAGCTGAACGCCGTCTGGGGCTCCAACGACTGGAAGGCCGACACGAGGAAGGCCGTCGAGATCGCGAGCAGGAGCGTGCACCCGATGAACCCGTACACAAGCAGCTTTCGGACTCTCTTGACGTCGAAATTCCAGAAGAGGCCGAAGAGGATCAGTGGGGGCAGCAGACCGAGCCAGCATGACCCCATCATGTACGCCAGCATCAGGTAGTAGATGACCGCGGTGATGCCTATCGCGACAGGCGCCGTGTACTTTGTCTTCTTGAACTTCTCGTACTCCTGCTTCAGGAACTTGATCAGCCAATCTGCTGGGGCACCCGATGCCTCATCGCTAGCCATCGTCGGAGGCAACTTGGTGGTTGCATAAAAAACTTGGCCGCGTTTGCGCGCCGCGGTACTGCAACAACGCTTATATACGCCCCCCTCAATGGAATCAACTTCCCGGAGGAGGGCCCGGTCATGAAGACAGCGGTCATAGCGATCGGAGGCAACGCCATACTGCGTCCAGGCGACCGACTGACGCAGGAGAACCAGATGAAGCACGTCGCAGAGACGGCGCGCGGCCTGGTCGACCTCATACAGAGGGGCTTCGACATCGTCATCACCCATGGTAACGGACCTCAGGTCGGGGATATACTTCTCAGAGCGGAGATAGCCAGGGGAGAGGTGACGCCGAACGCGCTTGACGTGTGCGTGGCTGAAAGCCAGGGCCAGATAGGGTACATGTTGCAGAAAGCGCTGTCGTCGGAGTTCCTGGATAGGGGGATGAACAAGATCGCCGTGGCGTTGGTGACGCAGGTGAAGGTCTCGGAGGACGACCCGGCCTTTGCGAACCCCTCGAAGCCAATAGGCAAGTACTACACGGAAGAGGAGGCCCGCAGGATGGAGCACGAAAGGGGCTGGGTCATGTCCCTGGACAAGAGGCGCGGCGGCTGGAGACGCCTCGTGCCGTCGCCCGAGCCGACCGCCATCGTCGAGAGCACGCCCGTCCGTCGGCTCGTGTTCGGCGGGGAGGACCAGGCCGAGGTCGTGATCGCCTGCGGCGGAGGCGGCGTGCCCGTCGTCCTGAAAGGCGGACGCTATGTGGGCGTCGAGGCGGTAGTTGACAAGGACCTCGCCGCGGCCTTGCTGGCCAACAGCATCAGGGAGCGGCTGTTCGTCATCGCGACGGACGTAGACCACGTCTTCGTCGACTACGGAAAGCCGTCCCAGAGGGCGCTCGAGAAGACGACCCTTTCCGAGATGAAGAGGTTGTACGACGAGGGGCAGTTCCCTTCGGGGACGATGGGCCCGAAGGCCCTGGCGGCCATCCGGTTCCTGGAGAACGGCGGCGAGGAAGTCGTCATAACGGCCACCGAGAAGCTTGTCGACGCACTCGAGGCCGGCGCTGGAACACATATCTATCGGGACGATATTAGCCGATGAGGCCATGGCGACAATCGAGGAGCAGATAAGGGAGATCGAGGATGAGATCTCCAGGACGCCCTACAACAAGAGCACGCAGCACCATATCGGAAGGCTGAAGGCCAAGCTCGCGCGCCTGAAGGACAGCCTGGAGGCGAGGAGATCGCGCTCGGGACGGGGCAAGGGCTATTCGGTCAGGAAATCCGGTCACGCCACGGTCGCCATAGTCGGATTCCCAAGTGTGGGCAAGTCCACCCTCCTCAACAAGATAACCAACGCCGACAGCGAGGTCGCTGCGTATCACTTCACCACGCTTACGGTAGTCCCAGGCGAGATGGAGCATCGCGGCGCGAAGATACAGGTGCTCGACCTGCCCGGGCTCATCAAGGACGCCTCGAAGGGCAAGGGGAGGGGCAAGGAGGTCCTGTCGGTCGTACGGTCGGCGGACCTGATACTGCTGATGATAGACGTGTTCGAGACCAACCTGGACGTTCTCGTCGAGGAGCTGAGAACCGCGAACCTGAGGCTGAACCAGCGCCCTCCGGATATCGTCGTGTCTCGGAGGAATAGGGGAGGCATAGGCGTGAGCTTCACGACCCCGAAGCCATCCCTCGATGAGGACCTCGTGCGCGATATGATGAACGAATACGGCTACATCAACGCCGATATCGTCATCCGCGAGGACGTTGACGAGGACCAGCTGATAGACCACATCTCAGGGAACAGGATATACATACCAGGCATCGTGGCAGTGAACAAGATAGACCTTGTCAGCGAGGAGTACCTCAGGCAGCTGAAGGAGAAGAAGCTCGGGGGTTGGAAGGTCGTGCCCATATCCGCCGAGGAGGACATAGGGCTCGACGAACTCAGGGACTGCGTTTTTGACTCGCTCCGCCTGATACGCGTCTACATGAAACCGCAGGGCAAGGAGGCGGATATGGTCGAGCCGCTCGTGATCAGGGCCGGCTCGGACATCGGCGCCGTGTGTGACTCCATCCATCGCGACTTCAGGAGGAACTTCAGGTACGCACAGGTCTGGGGAGAGAGCGCGCGGTTCCCGGGTCAGATCGTCGGGCTCGAGCACGAAGTCGTGGACCAGGACGTGATCACTCTCATAGTGAGGAGATGACAGAAGAGGCGGACGGTGAAAACAATATGCCGTGGAAGAGGTTTGCTGGTTTCGCGGGAGGTCGAGTGCAGCGCTAGGTCATTCCTTCTTCTTCATGAGCTTCATGAAGCCGCCGCCCTCGTGGATCTCGAGGTTCTTGTGCTCCAGGATCTCCTGGAACTCCGGCCAGTCTATGACGTCGACTCGCGGGCTAGTTCCACGGGTGAACTCGATTTCAGTCGTCCCTCTGACCTTGCCGGGCTTGAGGTTCTTCTCGGCCGCAATCTGCTTGGCTCTATCCAATGATATCGGATACATTGGCACGTGCATCCCTCCTATGTCAGTCGGTATCTCCGACCGTCCCCTCTAATGCTCGTCCGACATATAAAGGCCTTTCGCTGGCCTGCCAGATTGCGATGTGCTGGCTGTGCGTCCGACAGCCGTCTTGCGGCCGATGACGGGCGATGAGGCATTCTACATCGTGTGCCCGTCCGCTCGCCGTTCCCTCCGACGACATCGCACCGACGCTGTCTGCGGGTTCTCCGTCGACGGGGCGCGTCCGCGCCGGGCAGGCGCTCCCCAAAGGATTAAGAAACGGAATCGGCTTATTGCGGGAGATGATTCAGCGCCCCAGGGGGACGAGGGATTTCGGCCCTGCGGACATGGCCAGGCGCAGGGCGGCTGAGAATGCTATGCGCGAGGTGTGCCACGCTCACGGCTTCGGCGAGGTCGTCACGCCAACGTTCGAGCTGTCGGAGCTCTTTACGATGCGTTCCGGCCAGGCGATAGTCGACGAGATGTACGTGTTCAATGACAAGGGCGACCGCGAGATGGCGCTCAGACCTGAGATCACGGCCTCGGTGATACGTTTCTACGTGAACGACCTGTCGACGCTCCCGAAGCCGTTGAAGCTGTACTACGTCGGCAGCTGCTACAGGTACGAGAACCCTCAGAGCGGGCGGTACCGTGAGTTCTACCAGATAGGCGCCGAGCTCATAGGCAACGACAACCCGGAGACGGACGCCGAGGTGATATCGCTCGCCGTGAAGTGTCTCAGGGCAACAGGGCTGCAGGACTTCGAGGTTCGAATAGGCCACATAGGCGCGCTCAAGTCGCTCGTGCAGGCCGAGATAGGCGACAGGACGCTCGCATCCGAGGTCCTGCGGCTGATAGACAAGGCGGAGTTCGAAGCGCTTGGCAGGCTGTTCGAGTCGCGTGGCCTGTCGGGCGACCTCATGGGTAGGGTAAGGGCCGTGGCAGGGACGAAGGGCGGCGCGGAGGCGCTCGACGACATCGAGGATCCCGAAGTGAAGGCCCACCTGAAGGAGCTGTTCGAGACGCTCAGCCTATACGGCGTGGACGACTGTCAGCTCGACCTTGGCATCGTGCGCGGCCTCGACTACTACACGGGCATGGTGTTCGAGATAGACGCTCCGAGGCTCGGCGCCGAGAAGCAGGTGCTCGGCGGAGGCTCCTACACGCTCTCTGAGCTGTTCGGTGGAGAGCCGGTGTTCAGCACGGGCTTCGCCATAGGCATCGACAGGGTCGTGCTCGCCCTCGAGGCCGAGGACTTCAGGCCCGAGTACAGGCAGTGCGACGCGTTCGTCGTGCCCACGGAGGACAACATGCGCAAGTACGCCTTCGCGATCGCGTCGAAGCTGCGTGCTGCGGGCATCCACACGGACGTCGATCTGATGCGCAGAAGCATGAGCAAGAACCTGAAGTACGCCGCCTCGGTTGGCACCAGGTACGCGGTGATCGTCGGCAGGGACGAGATGGCCAGTCGGTCCGTCACGCTGAGGGATATGGATACGGGCGAGCAGACGCTTGTCAAAGCCGACTTCGTGGTGGAGGAACTGGAGAAGCTGATGGCGGGGCGGTAGCTGCGTCGACAGAGGCGATGCAGTAGAAGAACGGAGGAAAGGGTTTCTGAAGGGTGCGTCGGGACCCGTTGTCTACGGGTAGAACCCGCGGATCTTCGTCGCCTCTGCGACGCGGCTCACGGCGACCAAGTACGCCGCCTCCCGCATGTTGACCTTGTGCTTCTGTGCCATGTCCCAGACCTCGTGGAACGCCTTGGTGATCTTCTGGTCGAGGCGACTGTTGACCTCTTCCTCGGTCCAGCCGTAGTTGTAGAGGTTCTGGACCCACTCGAAGTAGCTCACCGTCACACCGCCGGCGTTCGCCAGGATGTCGGGCAGGATGAGCACGCCGTTCTTGGTCATTATCTCGTCCGCCTCGAGCGTGTTCGGGCCGTTCGCCCCCTCGCCAGATATCTTGGCCTTCACCCTGCCGGCGTTCTCCTCTGTGAGGACGTTCTCGAGGGCGCACGGGAGCAGCACGTCGACCTCCAGCTCGAGAATCTCCTCGTTCGTTATCGGCTTCGTCCCGGGGAATCCTATGACGCTGCGGGTCTTCCTCTTGTGGGCGATAACCTCGTCGTAATTCAGGCCGTCCTCGTTGACTATCCCGCCCTTGGAGTCCGTCACCGCGATGACCTTGCTTCCGAAGTCCCTCTCGATCAGCTTGTGAGCGAACGAACCTACGTTGCCGTACCCCTGGATCGCCACCGTGGCGCCCTTGAGGTCCAGCCCGATCTTCTTCGCGGCCTCCCTGACGGTGAACACTAGCCCCCTCGAGGTGGCCTCAGGCCTCCCGAGTGACCCGCCGATCTCGAGCGGCTTGCCCGTTATCACTCCAGGCACGGCGAAGCCCTTCGCCATGCTGATCGTGTCCATGATCCAGGCCATCTCTCGCCCGCTGGTGTTGACGTCAGGGGCGGGTATGTCCTTCTCCGGGCCTATGATGAGCGATATCTCGGAGGCGTATCTCCTGGTCATCCTCTCTATCTCTTCCACGCTCATAGTCTTCGGGTTGGCAATGATGCCTCCCTTGGCGCCGCCGTACGGCACGTCCACAACGGCAGTCTTCCAGGTCATCCAGGCCGCGAGCGCCCGGACCTCGTCTATGTCCACCTGCTGGTGGTATCTGATGCCGCCCTTGAAGGGTCCACGTGACTCGTTGTGCTGAACCCTGTATCCAGTGAATACCTTTACCGACCCATCGTCCATGCGTACTGGGAAGTTGACCGACAACTCCCGCTTGGGGCTCTTCATGACCTCTATGATTCCCGGGTCAAGGCCGAGCTTCTTGCCGACGATGTCGACCTGCTTCTTCATGTTCTCAAACGGATTCGCCTTGTCACATGCCATTCTAACACCACTGGCCTCTCCCGCCTCCGCCGACAGAAGCGACGTCCGCGCAGGAGCGTCTGAGAGCATGTTAGCAATCGATTTAAAGGTTGCTCAAATACAAAGGATTCCCGCTGCAAACGGTCCGATGCGGACGCCATCGGATTGGCAAAACTTACGAAAGGCCAGCGGCCCGCGAGACGGCCGACGAGAGCCCCGGGAGTCCCTCTTCGAAGGAACGTCGAAAGGCCTACCGTCCTCGACAGCCGGTTACGAAAACGGGGGCCTCCCTCACACGCCTCCGGAGTCGAACCCGACGAGTATGGTTGCGAGCTTCGGATCGTCAGGCAGGCCCACACTCCTCCTGAGGAAGACGTCGCCATCCGTCGAGGGGCTCGAGGAGCACACGCGCTCGGTCCCCTCGACGGCCCGCACCTCATCGAAGTCGATCGGCGGCAGTACGAATCGCGTCCTGGTGCTCTTCCTGCCGTCGTAGAATATGACGAAGTCCTTGCCGAGGAATATCAGCTTCTCTCCTGGAGCCGCCTCGGGCTTCTCGCCTCCTATCAGCTCCCGTCCGACGACCTTCCCACTCTCGTCGACCAGCACGACCGTCGGTGCGGGCGGCGGTCTGAAGGCCGAGTCCTTGACGATGCACGCCACATGCCTCCTCGTAAGGCATTCCAGCACGCCGTCGTTGTGCACGGTCAGGGGTCCAATCGACATGGACCTGGCGCTCTCGATCCTGCGCAGCTCCTCCCTGATTTCCTGCTCGAGGTAGAAGGCCCTGCGAACCCCTTTCAGCCCCGAAAGCCTCGACAAGACCTCATCGAGCAGACGCGCCTCCTCCGCCGTTCCCTCGCCCATCGGCCTCACGATCCCCCGTCGCTCAATTTTTCGGCTCAACGCTGAGGTCGACCTTGACGTCGACGCCCTGCCTCACGCTGCCCGTGACGATGCAGAAATCCTCGTACAGCTCCCTGCAGCGCTCCAACTTTTTCTTGTCCTCATCGTCCAGGGCTGCCTTGATATGTACCTTTATTCCTTCAATTCTCCATCTGCCCCTCTCGTTGCGGGCGAGGGTCGTTTCCACGTCGGCCGACAGATCCTGAACCTCGCCGTGCGCCTTGCCCGTGCAGAACAGGAGGCTCGAACAGAGGCAGTGACCGACTGCGGACGAGAGCATCATGCCCGCGTCCGGCGCCTTCGACTCTCCCAGCGGAGCGGGCTCGTCCATCATCAGTTTGCCGTCCCACTCGTCAAAGCCGACCTCGAACCTGTACTTCTCCAGGCGCCTCATGTGCGTGTGGATCTTCTCGTTCATCTCTCTCCCCTGTGTCCGAAGCCGTAACCGTCAGTCTTCCATATAAGGTTTCGACTTGCGGACGGGCCAGCGCGCATCAGACAAGCTATAAATACGCTTCCACCCTTCTGAACACATCGCTCCCGAACGTGGGTTCTGGAGGTGCTGAACATGGATTGGGGTCTGAAGAACAGGGTGTCGAGGATAATCAAACCGGATACCGGCCGCTCAGTCATGCTCGCCGTGGACCACGGCTACTTCCTTGGTCCGACATCGCGCCTGGAGGATCCGAAGAAGACGATCATGCCCTTGGCGCCGTACGCAGACTCGATAATGCTTACGCGCGGAGTGCTCCGGACGTCCATAGACCCTGGCCTGTTCAATTCGGTCGTCCTCAGGGTGTCGGGCGGGACCAGCATCGTCGGCGAGGACCTTGCAAACGAGGGCATCATCACGTGCATCGAGGACGCCCTCAGACTGAACGCGTCTGGCATCGCGCTTTCCATATTCGTTGGTAGCAAGCACGAGAGGCAGACGCTGCTGAGCCTCGCGGAGCTGGTCGACAACGGGGAGAGGTACGGAATGCCCGTGCTGGCCGTAACGGCCGTCGGCAAGGAACTCGGCAAGCGGGATGCGCGCTTCCTCGCCCTCAGCTGCAGAATCGCAGCGGAGATAGGCGCGCACATAGTGAAGACCTACTACTGCGACGATTTCGAGAAGGTAGTGGGAGGCTGCCCCGCACCGATCGTCGTTGCGGGCGGACCCAAGATGACCGAGAAGCAGGCGCTGGAGCTCACGTACAACGCGATAGCGAAGGGCGCCATCGGAGTCGACATGGGCCGGAACATATGGCAGTCCGATCATCCAATTCCCATGATGAAGGCCGTGAGGAAGATAGTCCACAACGATGCCACGGCGAAGGAGGCGTACGACTCCTTCAAGAAGGCCACCAAGAAGAAGTGAGGCGCTTCACTAGCTCCCGCGAAGGGGTTTCCGCAGATGCGCGTGGCGATGTACTACAACAACAGCGATGTGCGGCTCGAGGAGATGCCGAAGCCGTCGGCCGGACCAGGTGAGCTGCTCGTCAAGGTCGTTGCGTGCGGCATATGCGGGAGCGACGTCATGGAATGGTACAGGATCAAGCGCGCGCCGCTCGTCCTGGGCCATGAGATCGCAGGCGACATCGTCGAGGTGGGTGATGGCGTCGAGGGTTACTCCGTCGGCGACCGCGTGTTCGTCTCACACCACGTTCCGTGTATGGAATGCAGATACTGTCTGAGCGGGCATCACTCTACCTGCGACACCCTGAGGAGCACGAACTACTTCCCGGGCGGGTTCTCCGAATACATACGCGTCCCGGCCATCAACCTCAAGCACGGGGTCTTCGTGCTTCCGGATGAGCTCAGCTATGACGATGGCGTGTTCATAGAACCTCTTGCCTGCGCCGTGCGCGGATTCAAGCTGATGCGCTTCAGACGGGGTACGACCGTCCTCGTGCTCGGGAGCGGCATCGCTGGGCTCCTCAATGTTAAGCTCGCGAAGGCTCATGGCGCCTCGAGGATAATCGCCACGGACATCTCGCGCTACCGCCTGGAAGCCGCGAAACGGTTCGGCGCGGTCGACGCATTCGACGCGTCTGAGGACGTCCCTGCGCTGGTCAGATCGGCCAACGACGGCAGGAGCGCCGACTTCGTGATCGTATCGACCGGAGCGAAGAGCGCCATGGAGCAGGCGTTCGAGTGTGTCGACAGGGGCGGTACTATACTCGTGTTCGCCCCGCCCCCTCCGGGGGAGCGGGTGAGCGTTCCGATGGGGGACCTGTGGAAGGACGAGGTGACGATCACGTCCACATACGCAGGGAGCCCAGATGACATCACGGACGCGATCGAGCTGCTTCGGTCGCGCAAGGTCGTGGTGAACGACATGATCACTCATAGGTTTGGCATCGCCGACACGACCAAAGGATTCGCCCTGGTGGCCGAGGCGCAGGACTCGATCAAGGTGCTGATTGAGCCGCACAGATGACACTTCGAGCCGCTCTCAGGCGTACTCCGACATGATCGCGTCTATTGCCCTGTCCACATCGTCATCCAATGGCTCCGGCTTGTGCTCGGCCAGGATGCTCCTCACCCTCTTCCTCGCCTGGTCGACGATTCCTTCGTTGCCGGCGTCGAAGCTGTAGCTGTTGTAGAGCGCCGCCTTCTCGGAATCCGGGATGAACAGTTCCTTTCTCATGTTCCTGAGGGTGTGAGGCTCGCCCAGGAACGTGCCCCCAGGCCCGACCTTCTCGAGCAGGTCGACCGCGAAGTGGTCCTCGTCGATGCTGACGTCTCTGCGCAGACTCCTGATTGACTCCCACACATCGGAGTCTATGATCAGCTGTTCCAGCGCCGCACCCTTCGCCTGGTCAAGGCTGCCTATGCCGGACGAGAAATCGGTGAGCGACAAGTTCGTCATGGCCGTCATGCTCATCTCCGCTACAGTCGCGGATATCCCGGGTTTGTCGCCGCCGAGGCCGAAGCTCCCGACCATCGAGGGAGCTTCGTACGATTTCGCCATCTGTCCGACCGCGGCTGCGATTATGACCTCCTCGATGGAGCCGTACTTGATCTCCCCTGTGCGCATGTTGATTATGCTGGATTCGGAGCTGTAGACCACCGGTGCGCCGGGCTTGGCCAGCTGCGATATGACGAAGCTGGCGAGGTTCTCGGCGTTGACGATTGTAATCGTCGACGCGAGCGTCACCGGCGCGGTAAGGCCGCAAAGCGCCATGGACATCGACACGACCGGGATGCCAGCCTTCGCGAAGACCATTGTCGCCTCTATCGACCCCCGCTCGAACTCGAGCGGGCAGATCGGGCATTGAATCGTCGAGAATATCGGCCTCTTCGCGAGCTCATCCTCGCCTCCGACGACGGCGGAGGCGACGCGCACCATGTCCTCTGCCTCCTTCTCGGACAGTCCTTCTCCCTGGAAGTGCTTGGTCGAGTTCCGGAGCGAGATGACGAGGTCGTTCAGTCCGCGTGCCTTCTCCGGGCCGTCCTGGGCCGTCACGATGGGCCAGAGATAATCGATGGAGTCGATCGCGTCGCTCAGGATCGTGAAGTCCTTCAGGTCGTCACCCAGTGTCGCGCGCTTCTCGCCGGTGTCGAGGTCCCACATGTAAACGGCAGTGCCATTTGTGGCCATGTACGGAGGTCCGCGCCTCGGGGCTTTCATGTCCTGTGCCGGGTCCCTTGCGCACAGCGAAACCTCTTTGGGCATCGCCTTGATGGCTTCGTTCACCATGTGTTCAGTGAGATATGCTGTGCTGGTCTCGCGGTCGACGAGCGCTCCTCCGTGCTCCAGTGTGTCCAGCGCCTTCTCGCTGAGCACCTTTACGCCCGTCTCCTCGAGGACATACAGCGTCTTCTCGTGTACCCGCTCGATATCGTCTCTAGACAGAATGCTTATCTGGCAAACCGACATACTTCCGCGCCTACTGCGGGAACGCGAATGGGGATAAAAAACCCTTCCCCGTGAGGGCCAGCGCGAATTCGTCGTTGCGGTAGAACGCTGCTGCGGTCCATGCGGCAGAGCGAGGGCGTTTGAATGGTGCTAGACGATCTCAAATCGTTTCCGAGGACTTTCAAGGTGCTTGTAGTAAGCGCCCTCATCGAGAACATGGCGTTCGGCCTGATCATACCGTACCTGGCGTTGTACATCACAATAGACATCGGACTGGAGGAATGGAAGGCAGGAGTGGCCCTGGCCGGCTACACCGTCGCCGGCGTCCCCTCGATGATAATCGGTGGGATGCTCGCAGACAAGGCCGGCAGACGGCCGGTGCTCCTGGCGAGCCTGGGACTGATGTCGATAACGATATTCATGTACTTCTTCGCAAACAGCTTCCTGACTCTTCTGTTGCTGGTCTTCGCCGATTCGTTCGTCGGGTCAATGTACATGCCAGCGGCGAACGCGATGATAGCCGACATCGTGAAGCCGGTGGATCGGCCAAGGGCGTACAGCGCTCTCAGGGTGGCATGGAACGTGGGAATCATCTTCGGTCCGGTCCTCGGCTGGCTGATAGTGTCCGCGCACTCGATACGAGTGCTGTTCGTGTTCGGGGGGCTCATACTTGCATGCGCCTTCGTCCTGAACTTTGTGTTCATAAGGGAAACGCGACCGGACAAGATGGAGTCCGCAGCTATCACGTTCAGGGCCGTGATGTCCGTGCGCAGAGACAGGCCTTTCCTGATACTCTGCTCGCTGAGTGCGGTCTTCTGGTTCTTCTTCGCCCAGTGGATATCTGTGCTTCCCGTATACGCTTTCGAGACCCTCGGGATAGGAGAGGCGGACTTCGGTCTGCTGTTTGCGCTGAGCGCCATCCTGGTAGTGACTCTGCAGATGTGGGTGACTTCACAGATGATCAAGTTCCGCCGGTCGGCGGTGCTCGCGTCGGGACAGCTGGTCGCATCATTGGGATTCGCCATCATCTTCCTTGCCACGGACTTGCTCACACTGTCCGGATGCATCGCCGTCATGACGATGGGCGAGATACTGTACATGTCCATCGTCTCGGCAGTGATCGCGGACATGTCTCCCGAGAAGAAGAGGGGAATCTACATGGGTTTCTCAGGAATGATTCAGCAGATGGGAAGCGGGCTGGGGTTCCTTGTCGGCATGTATCTTCTGGGCGTGTTGACCGATCCGTCCGTGATATGGCTGCTGTTCGGAGCCGTCGGCGCGGCATCGTGTTTGGGCTACATCTTCTTCGCCCGCAGCGCTGGACCATCAATCGACCGACCTGAGGATGATGCAAAGAAGGACTCCAGGGCACCTGCATGATGCCGGGTCATCCACGGAAAACTCAAGGGAAGGGGTTTGAGCAGCCTCGGCTCTGTCGAACGGGCTGCTGGCGAACGAGTGAGACAGCTTCAAAAGCGCCTTCTCATGCCGCCGTATCCGCCGGAGTCTCGGTCCCTGTCCCTAGGCCTGCCGCCGCCGCGGTTACGCCTCGGGGGCTGCTCGTGCTCCTGGTCGCTCATGTTCGGCTCCGTGACGACCTCGTCCAAGCCGTCGTCGCCCTTGCTGAGCGTACCGTACTTCCCCACATTCAGACGCATGTGCCCCCTGACGAGTGACACATACCCGTTCTTGATCTGCAGGACATCCTCCTTGTTCACTGTTCCGATCTGGTCGTCCCAGAGGGACAATACTATGGCTCCAGTCTCGTCGGCTATCGTGGCCTCGGCCACCTTTCGCGAGCCCCCGAACCTGCCGGGTATTTCCTTCGGCTCGCCTACTTCCAGGCACTTCGCGAAGACGTCGACCCGCTTCGATCGCGGGTTGAGCTCCTTTATCTTCGTCTCAACGCTCTGCTCTTCCGTGCCGCTGCTCTCGGTGTTCTCTTCCATGCTCATTCTTCCTTTTGCTGTAGGGCACGGTTGATACCTTGCGGTTACTCGAAAACTCAAACAATCGCTTCGAGAAACAAGTGTTCGCTCAGTCGAGAGTCGGGCTTTCCTGTATCGCTTGGCACACAACCAGTGCTGGGTGTAATGTGAAGCTCATGGTATTTATACTATCGCCTATATGGAGCCTCCATACGTCCGGCTTCGCCGGCATAATGTCGACAAAAGGACTTCGGACGTGCCCCGTTTCGTGCAATCAGCGGACGGAGGCTCAGAAAGGGCTAAATACGGTTTCTGCGTACGACGTTTTTGTCTTAGGAGCAAGACGCCAGTGAGCAACCGTCCTGACACCTGTTTGGATCGCCGCTCCTGGACGGAGCATGGTTCTCATGGCGTTTGCTCTCGGCTCGGGGGACGGGGTCCGGGATACCGGTCTCCCTGAGGTGGAGACATATGGCATCGTCAGATGTAGGCCGAGCTATTTGTGGCAACGGCCCCCTCTCCACCCGGACAACTTTTGACGCGAAGGATGACAGCATGCCGAACGGCACCTCGAGGCGGCTGGTGGACGCACCGACGCCTGAGCTGCGCGTGATATCGAGCCGCGGGGAGCGAATGCTCTACTCGCGCGACCAGTCCGAGATTCCGAGGTTGCTGGGAACGTTCATATTCAGGAGCATGCCCGATGCGGTGGTGCAGCCGCTCTCGGTCGACGCAGTACGGTCGGTCGTCAGGCGCGCCGCCCAGGAAGGGCTCACCATCATACCGAGGGGCTCCGCCTCATCCCCGTTCGGGGGCTCGGTCCCGGTCGCGGGCGGGCTCGTCGTCGACATGTCGAGGATGGACCGTGTGACCGCCATTGACGCCGAGGCGGCGACGGCAACCGTCGAGGCTGGTGCGCGGTGGGCCGACGTGGACAACGAGGCTTCCGCCCATGGCCTCCGGGTGCCGACATGTCCTTCTAGCAAGTTCTCGACCGTTGGCGGTTGGATAGCGACAGGCGGCCTTGGGCTCAATTCGTACTCGCGCGGCCATCTAAGCCGGAGCGTCCTGGCCGTCGAGATCGTTTCCGCGAGCGGCGAGTTGAGGAGGTTCACGCCTGGCGATCCGGAGTTCAAGGCGGTCTTCGGGAGCGAAGGGCAGCTGGGCGTGATCGTCTCCGCGACGCTCTCGCTGTCGAAGGCGACGGAGATCAACACGCCGCACCTGCTCCTGTTCGGCAGGCCTGAGCCGGCACTGTCCTTCGTCCAGGCGGTCGTCAAGAGCGACGTGGACCCCGTACACATAGTCTTCGAGAGCTCCTCGAAGCTCAAGCTCGTCTCCGAATCGCTGAGAGGAGGACACCTTCGCGAGGGCGACGGCGTCATCGTGAGCGTCGAGGGCGAGAAGTCCCAGGCCGCGTTCGCCAGGCTCGTTTCCGGCCTGGGCCTTTCCGAGGAGAAGGAGTACGTCGCGAGATATCTGTGGAACGAGCGGTTCTTCCCCATGAAGGTCCGAAACCACGGCCCTGGAATGCTGGGGACGGAGCTGCTCGTCCGCCAGGCGCGGCTCCCCGAGATAATCGCCGCCGCTGAGAGGCTGTGCAGGCACATGAACCTCGAGCCGATGTACGAGGTGCACTATCTCTCGGACGGCGACGCGTTGCTGCTGTGCTTCTATCTGGTCGACCAGGGAAACACGTTCGCCTACACGCTCGACGCGTTCAAGTCGCTCGTTCTCACCTGCGCCCTGATCGACGCCGGCGGAAGGCCCTATTCGATGGGCATATGGAACCATCCGTTCTCGGAGGCGGTGGACGGCGACGAGCGGCGGCGCCTCGGGAAGGTCAAGGCGGAGCTGGACCCGAAGTCCCTGATGAATCGTGGCAAGTACTTCTCGCTCTCGGGCAGATGGGCCGGGCTCGGCGGAGCCCTCCTCGACCCGCGGATGATGCGCCCGCTTCTGCGGGTGCTGCTCGCGTTCTCTCCCGTATCGACGATGTTCATCGGACGCGTCTCGAGAGCGCTCGAGCGGCTGTTCGAGCCGAAGAGTCGAGACCTCGTGCTCGCAGTGGCCGACAGGTGCGCGATGTGCGGCTCATGCGTGAGCGTCTGCCCTGCCTACCTGCTGACCGGCGATGAGAGAGTCACCGCGAGGGGCAAGCTGCTCACTGCGAAGGCCATGGCCGGAGGATTCCAGATATCCGAGGAGCACGCCAGCAGGACCTTCCTCTGCATGAGGTGCAAGGCGTGCGAGCAGGTATGCCAGTCGCGCTTGGAGCTACTGCCGATCTACGACGAGATAGAGCGTCGGCTCGAGCGCACGCACGGCAGGGACTCGCTTGAAATCGAGGAGTTCCTGACCTTCGCGGAGAACTCACGGGCATACGACGAGCTCGTGAGGAAGGGCTTGGTCATCGGCGCGCCCAGGAGCTGTCCGGGGGGTGATGACGATCGCGTATGAGCGTTACCACATACCGCTGAAGAACGTCGCCGGTAGGGCTCCGCGGATACCCGAGTTCGAGATATCGAGGGCCGACAACTGCGTCAACTGTGGACGATGTGAGAGGGCGTGCATCTACGGAGTGCACGAGCGCTCCGGCACGGACCCGAGGGAGATGGCGGACCCCATCAACCGCTTCTGCAAGAACTGCTTCAGATGCATCGCTGAATGCCCCCAGGGAGCGCTGACTATGTCCGAGGGCGAGGAGTACGCATCGCTCGGACGGGGCGTATGGACCTCGAATAGAATGTCCACCATATGGGGCGAGGCGGAGACAGGCAAGATACCGGTGTTTGGGGCTGGCTACAGAGGCATGTTCGCGGGCGACGGCTACGACAGCATGTGGACCGACATGTCAGAGATAGTGCGGCCGACGAGAGACGGCATCCATGGTCGTGAGTTCATATCAACGAGCGCGGACATCGGCAGGATACCTTCGTTCTTGGAGTTCTTGCCATCGGGCGAGATAGCGACGAACATGCCCCCTCTGTTCGAGATACCGATCCCGATGGTGTTGGACGCGACGAGGACAAGCGTGCTTCCGGAGAACGTCGAGGATGGCATCGCCATCGCTGCGAAGGCGCTCAGGACGCTGGTGTTCGTTCCGCTCGATCGGACATCGCGCGCCGCCCGTGAGGGGTGCGAGGGATGCGTCGTCCCCGTCGTGCCCGCACATACGGAGCCTTCATCTTTGAGGCTTCCAGACGGTGTGAGGATGGTGGAGGTGGTCGTCGACGGTTCTTGGAGAGATGAGATGGAGGCGTTGACGGCGACCTTCGAGGACAAAGTCGTATCCGTGCGCATCAGGGCGGAGAGAGGCGTCGAGGAGACGATCCTCGACATGCTGGACATGGGCGTTGCCGTGGCCAACGTCGAGTACTCGGACGACGGGATGGAGTACGGTGATGATGGCAGGCATGCCATGGAGTCCCTCCGCGCGATACACGCTAAGCTGGTTTCCGCGGCAAGGCGGGACGAGATGACCATCATGGCTGGTGGAGGCCTCGCCGCTGCTGAACACGTGCCGAAGAGCATCATATGCGGAGCGGACGTTGTCTGCCTCGACAAGTCGCTCCTCATCGCGCTCGAATGCAGGAACTGCATCGACTGCGACCCGGTCTCGTGCCCGGTCGACGTATCGTCCGCCAGCCCGTCCTGGGTCTCGGACAGGATATCAAACCTCGTCGGCGCGTGGCGCGATCAGCTCCTCGAGGTCCTGGGCGCGATGGGACTCCGCGAGGCTAGACGTCTCAGAGGAGAATTCGGCCGCGCCATATTCTTCGAGGACCTCGAGAGAGACTTCACCTCATCGCTTGACGGAGGTGAGAGGACCTGATTGACCAACAGCCTTCTTACGCCGAATCGTATCCCGAGGCCGCCCTGGATCCTTCTCAGCGTCTGAGATTCATGAACAGGTTCAAGGTGGTCCGCGCGGACACCTGCATATCTTGCTGCTTGTGCGAGAGCCTGTGCCCCTACGGCGTCCACAGACGCGTAGAAGGGCACACGAGGATACTGCCTCCGGACGACAGGAAGTGCATAGGCCCGGCTTGCGAGGCCAACGACTTCTTCTGCGTGGCCAACTGTCCGACCAACTCGCTATCATTGAGGGAGAGCGACAACTTCAAGAGCTTGGGCGACCCGCGCTGGACGGCGGACATGATACTCGCCACCTGGCATCAGGCCGAGACAGGAGCCCCGCTCCCCCTGGACCACCCAGCGAACGAAGGGCGGTCCGGCGGCGGCTTCGACGAGCTCCGCCTCGTCCTTCCCGAGAAGACGCCAAGGTATGACCCTGATGACATGTCGACCTCGATGGAGCTCAACAGGAGGGGCACGGGCGAGAGAATCAGGACGTCCGTGCCGTTTTACGGCGGCGGGATGTCGTTCGGCTCAATAAGCGTGCATACGATGCTCGCGAGGGTCGTAGCGGCGAGGAAGTGGGACACATTCGTCTCGACGGGCGAGGGCGGGTACCCGAAGCTGCTCGTGCCCTACAGTGACAGCATAATCACGCAGATCGCAACGGGACTCTTCGGCGTGCGCGAGGAGACCATCCAGCGCTCGCGCATCATCGAGTTCAAGTACGCCCAGGGTGCGAAGCCGGGGCTCGGCGGCCACCTGCTCGGTGACAAGAACACACCCGATGTTGCCAGGATGAGGGAGGCCGTGCCGTACACGAGCCTGTTCTCGCCTTTCCCTTTCCACAGCGTCTACTCCGTTGAGGACCACAAGAAGCATTTCGACTGGGCTCTGTCGATCAACCCGAAGGCGCTCCTCTCGGCCAAGGTCTCCACGCCGAACGACGTCGAGATGGTGGCGGTCGGGAGCTACTACGCGGGGGCGCACATCGTGCACCTCGACGGCGGCTACGGCGGGACCGGAGCGGCGCCGGAGATCGCGAAGAAGAACATCGCCATGCCGATAGAATACGCGATACCGAAGGTGCACAGGTTCCTGATGGCCGAGGGGATCAGGGACGAGGTCACGCTGGTCGCGAGCGGCGGCATCAGGACGGCGCTTGACGTGGCTAAGGCGATTGCGCTCGGGGCGGACGGCGTGGTGACTGGCACCTCTGAGCTCGTGGCGCTCGGATGCGTGAGGTGCGGCAACTGCGAGAGCGGCAGGGGCTGCCCCCGCGGCATCGCAACCACGGACCCGGAGCTGGAGCGGCAGAGCACCTCCGACTGGGGCTCCAGCATACTCGACAACCTCTACTCCTCGTGGAGGGCGCAGTGGTGTGAGCTGCTCGCGCGTCTTGAGATGAGCGACATTTCCGAGCTCGTTGGACGCACGGACCTGCTGAGATACAGGCAGCGGCCAGCTAAGGAGGTGGGCGAGTGAAGCGGACGGCGAAGCGCGTGATAGAATCGCGTTCGTGGGTTGCCGACACCGTCCAGCGGCCCAAGACAGCATCGGCCGAAGCTGAGGGAGGATGCGGCGTCGTCGGCCTCGCATCCTCCGTCCCGATCGTTGGCAGGCACATCCTGTCACCACTCGCGCAGATGCACAACAGGGGGAACGGCAAGGGCGGAGGCATAGCTGTCGTAGGCTTGTCCCCGGAGCAGATGGGCGTGCCCAAGGAGATCCTGGATGATGACTATCTGTTGCAGGTTGCGTACCTCAAGCCGATCGCGAGGAGGCCCCTCGAGGACGAGATGATTCGGCCGTTCTTCGAAATACACGAAGAGTACGAGGTGGAGACGAGCACAGATGAAGCATTGCTCGCGAGGCTCGAGGTGAGGCCGCCGGCCGTGCGCCGCTACTTCTGCCGTGTCAGGGAGGACGCGCTGGAGGCCTTCGTCAAGGAGAACGGCCTCGAGGACCTCGACCGAGCCAAGGCAGAGGACGAGTTCGTCTTCCAGAACAGCTTCAGGATCAACCACAGGTACTACGCCTCCGGGGACATGCAGGCGTTCGTGATGTCCCACGGCCGGAACATGTTCGTGCTGAAGATAGTTGGCTACGCGGAGGACGTCATCGCCTACTACCGACTCGAAGAGCTCAGGGCCCACATATGGATCGGACACCAGCGGTACCCGACCAAGGGCCGGGTCTGGCACCCGGGTGGAGCGCATCCCTTCGTCGGCCTCGATGAAGCGCTCGTCCACAACGGCGACTTCGCCAACTACCACTCCGTCACCGAATATCTCGCACAGCGGAACATCGTGCCGCTATTCCTCACGGACACCGAGATATCCGTCCTGCTATTCGACCTGCTGAGCAGGACATACGAGTACCCTCTGGAATGCATCATCGAAGCGCTCGCTCCGACCACCGAGCGGGACTTCGAACTCCTGCCAGAGTACAGGAGGCGGAAGTACCGTGCGATCCAGGCGGTGCACATGCACGGCTCTCCGGACGGCCCCTGGTTCTTCATAATAGGCAAGAACGCCGTGCGGGAGCGGCGGCTGCAGCTCATGGGCATAACCGACACATCGATGCTCAGGCCGCAGGTGTTCGCCCTGGTGGACGGCGACGTGCAGATCGGCATCGTCGCTTCGGAGAAGCAGGCGGTCGACTCGGTGTTGGGAAGCATATCGGAGGAGATGCCGTCCGTGCCGCGATACGCCGACAAGTACTGGAATGCTAGGGGCGGCAGTCACAACTACGGAGGCGCGTTCGTCTTCAGCCTGTTCTCAGAGGAGGATGGTAGAGGACCGATGCGACTCATTTGCACCAACAAGTTCGGCGAGGCCGTGTCCACACCTTACAGAGGATGGGACAGGGGCGAAGACGCCCGGCTCGCGCGGCCCGGGAGCGGCGCGGCCGGCGATGCGGCCTTCGTGGCCGACATCGCACACAGGAAGAACGCGGAGTCCTCGTTCAGGTCGTTCGCGTCTTCGCTAGCGAGCCGCCCCGGAGACGACATCAGCGCTCTGTTCTCGCGCGTTGTCTCGTACGCCTCGGAGAGCGACTCGCACAGGGTGGAGATGGTCCAGCTCCTCACACTGATGATAGATCGCGTGTACCCAACGGGCCGGTTGAGGCCGGCCAGGATCACCGGGCTGGCGACTGAAGCGCTCGAGGCCGTGCTGAGGTCCTCGCCGAGGGTCGAGGCCTGCAAGCGGTCGGCCCACCAGCTCGTGGACATCGCCAACAGGGAGGCGCTGCGCGCCCCCGACTCGCCCTACGACTCCTTGGTTGTCGACTGCAGGGACTTCCCGATGGAGGGCGAGGGCGGCGTCTCGTTCGTGATATCCAAGGCGAAGGCGCTCGGATGGAACCACGTGATCGCCTTCGCAACCAATGGGCACAGGTTCATAGGATGCGGCCTCGGACCACGTAGCAATGGTTTTAGGATCGATGTGCATGGCAGCCCTGGCGACTACTTGGCGTCAGGTGTGGACGGCGCGGAGGTACGGGTCCACGGTAACGGCCAGGACCAGCTGGGACAGATATTCAGCGACGGCAGGCTCGTGGTATACGGCGACGTTGGCCAGACATTCCTCTATGGCGGAAAGGGCGGCGAGGCGTTCGTCATGGGCAGCGCTGCCGGGCGGCCGCTGATAAACGCCGTCGGCAGGCCAAAGGTCGTCATAAACGGCACATGCCTCGACTACCTCGCGGAGTCCTTCATGGCCGGCAACCCGCTGTACGGCGGGGGTTTCGCGATCGTGAACGGCATCGCCTTCGACGGGACTGGGAGGCTCGTGGAGCTTCCGGAGGCGTATCCAGGCGGCAACCTGTTCTCGCTCGCCTCAGGAGGCGCCATATACATTCGCGACCCCAGAGGACAGGTGGGCGAGGACCAGTTGAACGGGGGCAGGATTTCGCGGCTCACCGAGGCCGACTGGAACCTCATGCTACCCTACCTTCAGGAGAACGAGCGGCTGTTCGGCATATCCCTGAACGACTTCCTGCTGAAGGTGGATGGGGTGCGCAGACCGCCGGAGGAGATATACAGGAAGATCGAGGCTGTGCCGCTGATAACGCTCTCTGGTAAGACGCAGATGCAGGACCTGGGCGAATGACGGATTTTCGACCCAGGGCGGACGCCTCTGGACGGGATTCGGAAAACGCCTCCCGCAGGCAACAGGCGTCGGAATAATGACGCGCGGTATCGTACTGTCAGCAAGCTTAAATATGGTCTTAAAGATGCAACGCCCAGAGAAGGCTGAACGGCCCATATATCGGCCCTGGACCGGCCCTCTGGACGGGCCCGGGGCGGGATGTGTGCGAACGTGTACGAGATAGTCAAGGCGGAGAAGCTCACGCCTGATGTCACGCGCCTGGAGATCGCCGCGCCTAACATAGCGAAGAAGGCGAAGGCGGGCCAGTTCGTCATGCTGACGGTGGATGAGCACGGCGAGAGGATACCGCTGACGATGGCGGACTTCTCTCCCGCAAAGGGAACGATCACGATCGCAGCACTGGAGATCGGCAAGACGACGAGGAAGCTGGGCACCCTGAAGGTCGGGGATAGCCTGTTCAGCCTCGTGGGTCCGCTGGGCCTGCCTACGGAGCTGAAGAAGTACGGGACCGTCGTGTGCGTCGGCGGAGGCATAGGTCTTGCGCTGATGTACCCAGTGGTCCGGGCGCTCAAGGAGGCGGGGAACACCATGATCTCCGTCATCGGCGCGAAGACGAAGGACCTGCTCATCTACGAGGATGAGATTGCGAAGGTCAGCGACGAGCTGCATTTCTGCACGTAAGACGGCTCGAAGGGCCATCATGGGTTCGTGAGCGATGTGCTGAAGAGGCTCATAGATGAGAAGAGGGAGATCGACGAGGTGTATGCCGTCGGGCCGATCATCATGATGAAGGTCATCGCGAACCTGACGAGGCCTTATCGCATACACACAGTCGTGAGCCTCAACCCGATAATGGTCGATGGCACCGGCATGTGCGGCTCCTGTCGCGTGATAGTCGACGGCAAGACGAAGTTCGGGTGTGTGGACGGCCCCGAATTCGACGGCCACAAGGTCGACTTCGAGAACCTGACGGCGAGGAACAGGCGGTATCTGACGGAAGAGCAGATCGCGCTCAAGCGATTCACGGGGGCGAAGTAGATGGCTGAGGGGAAGAAGAAGAAGAAGACCAAGATAGTCCCGAAGAAGTACCCGATGCCGGAGCAGAACCCGAAGGAACGCGTGAAGAACTTCGACGAGGTGCCGCTCGGACAGGACGGGGAGACTGCCATACTGGAGGCGAAGCGCTGCCTCCAGTGCAAGCCAAGCCCGAACAGGAAGATATGCAAGGATGGCTGCCCCGTCGAGATAGACATACCCGCGTTCATCAAGCAGGTGCAGGAAGGAGACTTCGCGGGTGCGATGAAGACCGTTCGCGACAAGCAGAACCTGCCCGCGGTGTGCGGAAGGGTCTGCCCGTACGAGAACCAGTGCGAGGGGATGTGCGTCCTCGGCAAGAAGAACGAACCGGTGGGCATAGGGAGACTTGAGCGGTTCCTGGCTGACTGGGAGCGGAACGAACAGAAGCACGGGAAGATCGAGCTGCCGCCTCCGACTGGGAAGAAGGTCGCGGTCGTCGGCGGCGGCCCCGCCGGCCTCACGGTCGCGGGCGACCTGGCCAAGCAGGGGCACAAGGTCACGCTGTTCGAGGCGCTGCAGTACTCCGGTGGCGTGCTCGTGTACGGCATACCCGAGTTCAGGCTGCCGAAGGAGATCGTCAGGGCCGAGGTGGACTTCATAAGGAGGAGCGGGGTCGAGATGAGGAACGACCATGTGGTCGGCAAGCTCGACACCGTGGACGAACTGTTGCAGGAGTACGATGCCGTCTTCGTCGGCACGGGTGCGGGCCTGCCCAACTGGACGAACCTCGAGGGGGAGAACCTCAACGGCATACTGTCCGCGAACGAGTTCCTGACGCGAGTGAACCTCATGAAGGCTTTCAACTTCCCCGAGTACGACACGCCCATACGCGTCGGCAAGACCGTCGTGACACTCGGCGGCGGCAACGTCGCGATGGATTGCGCGAGGACGTCGCTCAGGCTCGGCGCCGAGGAATCGATCATCCTGTACAGGCGGTCCGATGCCGAGCTGCCCGCCAGGCGCGAGGAGGTGCACCACGCCAAGGAGGAGGGCGTCAGGTTCGAGCTGCTGGCCGCTCCGGTGAGGTACATAGGCGACGACGAGGGGAACGTCAAGCAGGTGGAGGCGGTGCGGATGAGGCTCGGAGAACCGGACGACTCCGGCAGGAGGAGGCCGATCAAGATCGAAGGGTCGAACTTCATCGTCGACTGCCAGACGGTTCTGATAGCCATCGGACAGAGCCCGAACCCGCTCGTGCCGATGACGACACCGGACCTGAAGACGACCAAGTGGGGGACGATCGCCGTTGACGCCGAGGGCAGGACGTCGAAGAAGGGCGTGTTCGCCGGCGGGGATATATCCACCGGTGCCGCGACGGTGATTCTGGCGATGGGCGATGGCAAGCGCGCCGCGAAGGCGATGCACAAGTACCTAACCGAGGACGCGTCGTGGCCGGCCCCCGAGGTGTTCGAGAAGGCCGCATGCTGAGCATCGGCGGACGCGTAAACCCCTTCTCACAAACCGTTTCACGGGATATTCTGTTCGAACCGTAAAAGGTCCAGGTTCTTCGAGTACAAAGGCGATGTGGCGAACAAAAGCCGCGTCGCTATATGCGCACGGGACGGCCGATCGGCACCGTGAAATGGAAAGTGCTTCCGGCTCCCACCTTGCTCTCGAACCACATCTCGCCGCCGTGCTTCCTCACTATCTCCCTCGCGACGAACAGGCCGATTCCGACGCGTCCGTCCTCACGCGTCAGCCCCGCGTCGGCGAGGAAGAACTTGTCGAACACCTTGCCCCTGTCCTCCTCCGAAATGCCAACGCCCGTGTCCCTGACCCAGATGTGGACCTTGCCAGCGAGTATGTCTGCCCCTATCGTTATCTTGCCCCGTTTCTGCGTGTATCTCACGGCGTTGTTGAAGACCGTAGCGAGGGCGTCGTACATGCGGAGCCTGTCGGCGTTGACCACGGGCAGTTCGTTGCCGAACAGGATATTCACCTCGTGCTCCCTCGCCTGTATCTCATGCTCGTAGTCGGCGACGACCTCCCTCGCGATGGTAGCGAGGTTCACTGGCTCCAGGTCAAGCGTCAGGCTCTCCTCCTGGAGGCGAGCCATCTCCAGCATCTTGCTCACCAGGGAGTTGATGCGGTTGATGGAACTGAGCATCGTCGCGAACTTCTCCCTCAGCTTGGGAGGCACGTCGCCATACATGCCCTCAGAGGCCATCTCGAGGTAGCCGAGGATGGTGGTGAGCGGAGTCCTCAGCTCGTGCGATATGGTGTTCACGAGGCTGTCCTTCGCCTTGTCGAGCGTCTTCATGTCCTCGTACGCCTTCCTGACCGACTCGAAGTTTTCCCTGAGCTCCTCTCGCAGTCTGGCGTTCTCTATCGCTGCTGCGGCGTGCGTCGCGAACGGTATTGCTATCTCGTATTCCTGCTCGGTGAACTGCCTGTCCTTCTTCCTGAACAGCTCGAGCACGCCGACGACCTCGCCCGCCTTGCTCTTAAGCGGGATGCACATCATCCCCTGCCTCAACGTTACGGAGTCCAGCCCGGGGATGCTCTCCACCCGCGCGTCGTTCCACGCGTCGGCAACTATCTCCACCTTACCGGTCCTGGCGACCTCGCCCGCGAGCCCCGATATGGGTCCGATGTCTGCCATTATGACCTCCGCGAACTTGCCCGTCGCGAAGGCCGGCATCATCAGGTTACGTTCCCAGTCTATCAGGTACACGCTGATTTCCTCGAACGGGACGATCTTGTTCAGGCTCTCCGCCAGCTTTCCGAGCGTTTCCTTCAGGTCGACTGGCTCCTGAAGTACGGCCGTCGCCTCCGTCAATATCTTGTAGTTGCTGATGGTCTGGTTCAGCTCGTCTACGAGCTCGGCGTTGGCCACGGCGATCGAAGCGAGGCTGGCGAAGATCTCGAGGTTTATCACGAGGTTCTTCGAGGGTAGCTTGCGGTTCAGCGGCCCGTCCGGCTCGAGGAACCCGATGATGTTGCCGTCGCTGTCCTCGAAGGTCACGTAAAGCACATCGAGCTCGTGCCAGTCGTCCTCGCGCTCCCTCGGGAGCCCGGCCAGCTCCGGATGCAGCAGCCCGTAATAGCCATTCGTGTTCTCGCCGGGTTTCGCCTTGTAGATGTATGTGAACCTCCCGAGCTGCTCGGCCTCCCCGATCTCTCGCCGGAACTGGTCCATCGGTTTGGTGCTGCCGATGACCTGGTCGAACGCCTCCTCGGAATACCCTTTCGAAGCGATGAGCTTGAACTCGTTGCCCGTCTTGTTCATCAGGAAGGCGTCGCAACCTTCGAACCCGAAGCTGTCCGTGACGCTGTCGACGATCTGCCCGAACAGCTGTTGGATGTCACGGGTGCTCATCATCGCGGTGGTGACTGAGAGGGCTCTCTCCAGAGAATTCTCGTGCACATCGTAGTCCATGATTAGAGTCCTATTTCTGGTTTTTGAATTCACGACGACATGGTGGTTTCGTACTGACCTAGCATCCGTCTGCTCCGAGGGGGTGGCCGGAGCGGTATTGCGCCGGCGTCGCACAGGCGCGAGGGACGCCCCTGCCGCCGTCCTCGGGGGCCGCCGCGCTCATGTCTTCATCCAGAAGAGTCCGCAGTGGCATCTGCCGTCCCTCTCGACGTCGCCTCCCCGGGTGGGCCTGCATGGACACTGGTGTTCGCCGTCATGCCTGAGTCTGCACGGGCAGTAGAAGTCGCCGAACTTGCGTCTCTTGTCAATCAGCCCTTCGATGATCTCCGCCTTCATCTCGTTGAACACATAGCCCCTGATGCGGGCGAACGCATCTATCCTGTCCAGGATCTCCTGGTCCGAGTACTTGCCGACGCGGTCGCCGGTCCATCCGTCCGCTGATGCCCTAATCAAGAGCTTCTGCCCGCATACAGGGCACATGACCTCCTCTCCGTCTCCGACGCCCTTCGGCGGTGGGAATCGAACGGAGCAAACCGGGCAGAACACCCTGCCCTCTCCTGAGGGTGTCATAGCCCGAGTGCCTTCCTCAGCTTCTCCTCGTTGTGGCCGACAATGACCTCGGAGCCGATCAGCACGACCGGGAACGACTGCTTTCCGGTGATCCTCTCGATCTCGTCCAGCAGGTCGTCCTGCTCCTTACCCTCGAGGAGGTCCACGTCGACAATGTCGCAATCTATTCCGTTGTCCTTCAGGAACTGCTTCGTCCTCCTGCAGTACGGGCATGTGCTCAGGGCATAGACCTTGATGTTGTCCGTCATATGCTTCACCATCGGTCGGGCGTCTGACCCCAGTTCAGACGCCGCCTGAGAGATGTACAGAGGGCCTTTCCGATATTATACTTGTCCAGAACCCGGGCGGGAGCGCTCGTTCCGCGTGACAAGCTTTTTGCCGCGCACGACCATTGAGTGCTCCGGTGTGACCATGTCCGGCGAGTTACTATACCTTTCGGCCGAGGACGTCCAGCGCGTGGGCCTGCCCATAGTCGACGTGATCGACGCTGTCGAGGCGGCATTTGCGGAGAAGGGGAAGGGCGGCGCCGAGATGCCTCCGAAGCCCGGGATACACCCGATGCCTGACTCATTCATACACGCCATGCCAGCTTACTTGAAGTCGATGAATGTCGCGGGCATGAAGTGGGTCAGCGGATTCCCCGGCAACAGGAAGCGGGGACTGCCCTACATAACTGGCCTCATAGTCCTGAACGACCACGAGACGGGCCTCCCTACGTGCGTGATGGACGCTTCGTGGGTGACGGCCAAGAGGACGGCGGCGGCGACCGCCGTCGCGGCGAAGCACCTCGCCTCCCCGTCTTCGGCTGTCTTCGGCATACTCGGATGCGGCGTCCAGGGGAGGACCAACCTCGAGGCGAACGATGCGATGTTCGACCTGGAGCGCGTCCTCGCGTACGACTTGGACAGGGACGTCGCGACGAAGTACGCGAGCGACATGAAGATGGCGTACGGCCTCGAGGTGAAGGTCGCCTCTGGGCCGAAGGAGGTGGTCGAGGGCTCGGACATCGTGGTTACGGCAGGGCCAATACTGAAGCACCCTACGCCGGTGATCGAGGCGGGGTGGCTGAGGAAGGGATGCTTCGCCTGTCCCTTAGACTTCGACTCCTACTGGAAGCCGGAGGCGATGCACGATATGGACAAGTTCTGCACCGACGACGTGGGGCAGCTCGAGTACTACCGCACCGTCGGCTATTTTTCCGACATCCCAGCTGTCTACGCCGACATGGCCGAAATCGTCATCGGCGAGAGGCCTGGCAGAGAGTCCCCTGAGGAGAGGATCATGTCGATGAACCTCGGAGTGGCTGTGGAGGACATGGTGACCGCAGCGAGGGTCGTGGAAGCGGCGAAGAGGAAGGGCGTCGGCACGTGGCTCCCGCTGTAAGCGAGAATCTCTCCAGTGGCGGCGCATCGGTCGGAAAGGGATGGCGCCCCGGTCGGGATTCGGACCCGAGTCCCGAGCTCGACAGGCTCGGATGATAGGCCGCTACACTACCGGGGCCGTGTGTTGTCGGAGCCACTGGCAAGCCACGCTGTCGGACGTGGTGTCTGAGGCAAAAGCTCACTGCGTATATAAGCGTTGGCGGCTGCGCAGATGCTGGCTCGACCCGCTGTCGCCAGCCGCCTCAGCTGCCAGCTTCGTCTTTCGGAGCTGCCCCGCTCGCCGGCTCCTCCGGCTCGTCCTTGAAATCCTCGATTGGCTTGGTCGTGTACACGCCGCATTTCATGCAATAGAACGTGACGAACATGTCGTCCATGTCGTCCGCCTTGAGTTCCTTGTCGCAGACCCTGCAGTTGGCTCTCATTTGATGGAGTTTCATGTACCCTCAACCTGCAAGGCAGCGGACAACGGGTGACGTGCTATAATTCTTTCCCGAGCGACAGCCTCATCTCGAGGCCATGATCTTCAGTATCGCTTCTGCGGGTGCGCCGTCGCACTCCTCAAGGGCCTTCCGGGCCTCCTCCTCCGAGCAGCCAGCCTGTGACATGACCAGCTCGACGTCCTCCGTGGGCACGCCCCCCTTCTCCTCAGCCCTTCCGCGTTCGGACAGCTCGCGCTCCTCGGGGCTTCCCACTACCTGATACGTCGTCTGGCCCTGCATGGTGACCGCCGTGACTGCGGCGTCCCTGAACACGATCTCCTTCTTCTTCGTCCTTATGACGACCTCTTCGACTCCGTCCACTTCTTCCTGAGTGATGCCCATCCTTCGCATCGCAGCCTTCATCTGCTTCGGATTCATTCTGCCGCCGGGAAACATACCTGGCACCTGACCGTGTCGCGTTGGCCTAGAGAACCTCCGCTACCGATAAAAGCGTTTCCCAACCAGCGCGCCCAGGGCATCACAGATGATTACAGGAGGCGAACGTTTTAAACCCCCCCGGTCGATAGATACCCCCGTCTCCGGAATAGGGATCGGTGGCGATGATGGCGATTGACAAGGACCTCGCAGATGCCCAGGACGCCCTGGCGAACGGCGACTTCGACAAGGCGGTAACGAAGTTCAACAAGATCATCAAGGCGGATTCCAAGTGCGCGGACGCCTACTTCGGCAAGGCGGAGGCATCCGTGGGCGTCCCCAAAATGTCCGTCGAGGATGTCCAGGAGCTGTACAAGAAGGCAGTAGACCTCGACCCTAAGAATCCGGTATTCCAGTCGTCGTATGCGTCGTACCTGGTCGAGGTCGGCCGGTTCAAAGAGGCCGAGGCTGCATACAACAAGGCTGCCGAGCTGGACCCAGACAACGCGAAGTACTACTACTCCGAGTTCGGCATGGAGTACGTCCTTAGGGCGCCCGTGGTCATGGAGAAGTTCTTGGACGAGAAGACGAAGGACATGATCATCCAGAAGGGCTTGAAGTACCTGCTCAAGGCGGTCGGCATGACGGAGGAGGACGCGAAGCGGCTCCTAGCGTAGAACCCTGCCCCCGCTCACATCCGGATGGGCCTCGCCGCCCTTTCTGAAACACGCCAGGCATATGCCTGTCCGTGGCTCGACGCATCTGTCGCACGCCAGTCTCCCGCACAGCTTGCACGTGTTCATTGCTGGCTCTCCGCACAAGCTGCAGACGCCCGCCATCGTCATTGTGCTCCAATCAAGGACGGCCGTTGCACATAAAACCTTGCGTCGACGTTCACAGCAGCCTGAGCCAACGCAGCGCCTCGACGACGCCATCCCCGCTCTCGCTGGCGACGACATGGGCAGCGGAGCGCTTGGTCTTCTCGGGCGCGTTGCCCACGGACACCCCCCATCCGCACTCTCGCAGCATCCTCTCGTCGTTCTCCGAGTCGCCTATGGCCGCCACGTCGCGGACATCGAGGCCAGAGATCTCGCAGGCCTTGCGCACGCCGGTCATCTTATCCATGCCCTTGCGCATGATGTGGATCGCCCATCCCGTGCTCTGGACATCCACCTCAAATCCCTCTACGAGCCGTCGTACCTCGTCCAAGGCGTGGTCCTGCTTGATGCCGACCTCGGTCTCGCGCCACCTGTCCGTGAAGAGCCTCTCGACGCGCATCGACCCCGCGAGGTGCTCGAACGCCCTCAGCGGTTCGTCCGGCTCCGCCAGCCTCCACACCTCCTGCCCGCGGGAGACAATGCCGCCGTTCTCCGCGATTATCGGGCCTTCGAAGCCGCAGTAGACGGCGAGAGAGTACGCCACCGGGAGCACGTTGCCGCTCGCGAGCATGACCACAGCACCGGAGTCGTTGACCTCGCGCAGGGCGGCGACGGCCTCAAGGCCTATCCTGCGGTTCTTCCCGGACAGAGTGCCGTCGATGTCGACCACGACGCCTTTGACATCGCCTTGCCCAGGCCGCCGGCCGTCGTCACTGGTCATCTGATGCCCTCAACTCTCCAAGCGTGGTGATCCTCTCTGCGAATGCGTTGTGCTTGTGGATGGACTCCTCGCTTTCGCTCCTGACCGTCACGTGCACCGAATCGTCGAGGTCCTCGTATCGGTGGAGTATCTTGCCGAGGATGTCCCTCACGACGTCTTCCACGAACTTCGGGTTCTCATGGGCGTTCATCACGACCTTCGCCTCGTCGTCCCTCTTGAGAATGCCGTATGTCGGACTGCTCAGCGAGCTCTCGACGATGGCGATCAGGTCGTCCGCCTCGATGTCCACGTGCTCGGGAACCTCCATCATGAGCGTCGTACGGTTCCTCTGATTGTGCGTTATCACGGGCAAGCTGCGAGCCTGTTCAGAGAGCCCGGGTGACCTCTGCTCCAGCTGCTCGCGAACGCTCTCCATCGCGCACGGACACGCCGTCATGCCTTCGACCTCTACTCCCACCAGCTTCATCAGGCCGTTCCCGCGCTTCGCGGTCGCCCTCGCCATCAGCTTGTAGGGTTCCATGATCCGCCTTCCCGTCCCGGTCACGCGTTCGAGAAAGTAGTCCGCCACCATGTTGACCTCCCCGTAGCTGGCGTACTCGTGCCTGTCGAGCAACTCCCTGCAGACCTTGCCCGACAGCTCCTCCAGGCTCGAGACCTTCTCCCGCACGCTCTCGTCTATCATCTCGGTGATGATCTCGACGTTCCTCGACATGTGCGAGCCCTTCTGCGTAGATGGCAGGTCGACGAACACGTCGATCAGGGCCGTCACGTGGTTGTGTCTTCCGTTGCGCTGGACCACGACTGGCTTCCGCACTCCCGTGACGCCGACACGTGTAAGCCTAAACCCGTTCTCGACCCTGCGATTCTGCACGTCCAGATGATTCACCCTGCACCGATTCCAACTGTAATCATGGGCGGATAATAATCCATGACTGTTTTACCATCCGGACGGTAGCAGGGTGGCGTATATTATCTACTCGTAGCGCTGGCAGCGGTAGCAGTAGTACCTGTTGTACTCGGGGACGTACTCCAGAGGTCCGCCGCATGTCGGGCAAGCCCTCCCAGGCATCATCGGCGCTGCCGGTCCACCAGCGGCTGCGGACGCGCTGACAGTCGCCCTCCGCCGCTCCTCCCCCTTGTCGCTGATCGCGGTCAGCTGGACCGCCGCACCGAAGACCATCACCGCGAGCATCACGATGACGACCATAGTCATGTCTATCCACTCCAGCCAGAGAGCGCCCAGGCCGACGAGCAGACCGCCGATCACGGCTGTCACGACGCCGAGCGCCTGCTCTATGAACACGATCGTGAGGGCCAGCGCCATCGCGGCCAGTATGAGCGCAACGATCTCGCTCTCGACGAGGCCCAGGACGACGAAGTAGGTGAACAGGCCGGCGACGACGCCGAGGCCGATCTCAGCCAGGAACACGAACACGAAGCTTCCTATGATTGCGCAGAGCATGGACGCGAACAGGCCTATGAGCACGCCTCCGACCGCAGTGCCTATTACGAACCCAAGGATCCCGCCTATTAGGGCGCCTATGAAAGACATCAGGTGTCTCCATACGACTCTCCCCGCGAAGGCGATGAGCAGCCCTATGACAAGTATGAGCATGTAGACAAGAACGCTGACATCGCTCGAGATCCCATCCTCGAATCCTTGGGGCGGGCCTAGCGCCATATGATCCGCTCCTCGCAGTGCAAGTAACTACGCACCCTCCCTTTAATCCTTCGCAGCCTCCGAGGGACGCCGTCGGGAGACCAAATTCTATCTACCATCCAGCGCTATCCCGTGCGTGGAAATGATATGCGGCGTGGATGAGGCGGGGAGAGGTCCCGTGATGGGGCCGCTGGTGGTCTGCGGAGTCTCGGTCGAGGACGAGGCACCCCTCGTGGGACTGGGCGTCAGAGACTCGAAGAAGCTGACGAGGAGCAGGAGAGACGAACTCGCTCCCAGGATCATAGAGGTGTCGCAGGTGGAGGTCGTCGAGGTCTCAGCAGAAGAGATAGACGCCTTGAGGGAGAGGATGACGATTAACCAGCTGGAGGCGATGCTGTTCGCCAGGGTGATCGACAGGCTCTCGCCCACGATCGCCTATCTGGACGCGGCCGACGTCAGCGAGGAGCGGTTCTGCGAGATGACGCGGTCGCACATGAGTTGTGGCGCTTCGACGGTGGCGAAGCACAGGGCGGACGACGCGTATCCTGTAGTCTCAGCAGCGTCCATCATCGCGAAAGTCACAAGAGACCGCCGCGTAGGCCTCATCGAGCGTGAGCTGGGCACCAGCCTAGGCTCCGGCTACGCATCTGATCCCGTCACGAGGGCGTTCCTACAGAACTGGATAGCCGAGAAGGGCTCGCTCCCGCCGCACACCCGGCGGTCATGGGAGACCTCCCAAAAGCTAATGAACCTCAAGGGGATGCGGACGCTCGAATCGTTCGAGGGATAGATATTGGTCGAAGAGTTGCTCAGGACGGCTATCGACAAGTTCAACGGCAAGGTGGCGGAGGACCCGGCGCTCGCGAAGGAGCTCGAGGGCGTGTCAAAGACGATTCAGCTCGAGGTGGAAGATGGCGAATGGTATCACTTTCGCCTGCAGGACGGCAGAGTCGACGGACCACACGGCGGCGCCGCGGAGAGCCCAGACATAAGGATCATCGCTAGCGCCGACACCCTGACGCGCCTGTGGAGCAGGAAGCTACGCGTCATGAAAGCGTTGGCCACGAGAAAGCTCCAGGTCAAGGGCTCCATTGAGGATCTCCTGAGGTTGAGGCGATTCTTCTGACCCAGCAGTCCCGTGACGAACGGATACTTTTAACTACATAGTCAACATTAGTCGCCATCAGCGGGGTGGGGTAGCTTGGAAATCCCATCAGGCTCATAACCTGAAGATCGTTGGTTCAAATCCAACCCCCGCTATCCGCTTCTCGCCGAGCCCGTCCCACCGATTCGGCAGAAATCCTGATATATCGCGGAAGACTGATAACCCGGATTGTGACAGACCACAGCACGTGCAAGGGTTCGAAGGCGGCTCGTCGCCTGTGCCCTATCTGCCTGCATTGGGACGCGAGGCCTGAGGACGGGTCCGGACCGGGTATCGGATACTGTTCAGAGAGGGACATAATCACCTTGGCGAGATGCGAGTGTGAGTACTTCGAGGAGCTCACCGAGGAGAAGGTCGAGGCGAGGAACAGGGCGTTGTACGGGGGGTACAAGGACGAGTCCGAGGACGAAGAGGAGGAGTGAGTCCGTCCAGCCCGTGCAAAACGCTTAAGTCGCCCCTAACCTTGTCACTCTGTGTCTGGTGGGATTTCTGATGAAGGCTGTCATATTGGCTGCTGGCGAGGGCAAGAGGCTGAGGCCCCTGACCGTTTCGGAGCCCAAGGTGATGATACCTGTCGCCAACCGTCCGATCCTGGAGTACGTCATCGAGGCGCTGGTCCAGAACGACCTTCACGACATCGTCATGGTCGTCGGCTATCACAAGGAGCGCATAATGTCTCACTTCGAGGACGGCAGGAAGTTCGGTGCGAGGATAGAGTATGTCGTCCAGGACAAGCAGCTCGGTAACGAGCACGCGCTGTCGTGTGCGAGGGAGAGGATAGACGAGGACTTCCTCGTGTTGGCGGGCGACAACGTCGTAGACGCGCAGGCCGTGGGCGACCTTATCAGGTCCGGTCTGTGCCCGAGCGCGCTCGTCGTCGAGAGCGAGAACCCGTCCAAGTACGGCGTCGTCACGATAGACAAGGGGACTATAGGCGAGATAGCTGAGAAGCCCCAGGAGGCCATGTCGAACATCATCCTCACAGGTCTGTATTGCATGAAGCGGTCCGTGTTCGACCTCGTAGACCAGTGCATCAGGTCAGGAGAGTACGGCCTGAGCCACGCGCTTCGGGCGGCGATAAGCGAGGACTCGGTATCGCCGGTCTTCTCCGACGGCCTGTGGATCGACGCAGTCTACCCCTGGGACCTGCTCGAGCTCAATGCGGCGGCGCTGGAGAAGGCGCATGCGAACACGGCGGGGAGGATCGAGAAGAACGTGACGATGGCTGGGCCGGTGGGCATAGGTGAGGAGACGGTCATCCGTGCCGGTACCACGATATACGGGCCGGTGCTGATAGGCGAGGGGTGCGAGATAGGTCCCAACGTCACGATATTCCCATCCACGAGCATAGGCGACAGCGTTGCGATAGAGCCATATACGACCATCAAGAACAGCATATTGATGAGCAACTGCTCCATCGCCGCCCACTCGTATGTCTCCCACTGCGTGTTCGGCTACGGCGTGAAGGGCAAGTCGCACCTGATGGCGCCGGGGGCCGAGTCGTTCGTGAACGTCGGAGACGAGTTCTTCAAGCTGCCCCACATAGGGTCGATAGTCGGTGAGGACACTGGTTTCGGCACCGGCGTGATCGTCGAGCCGGGCACCATCGTAGGCTCCGGGTGCAAGGTGTCGAGCGGCGCGAAGGTGACTCGCAACCTGCCGAACAGGGCGCTCGTGACTTAAGCCTGGTATTTCAGATGTGCGGCATCGTTGGATACGCGGGCAGGAAGTCGGCGCAGCCCATCCTGCTGGACTGCCTCAAGCGGCTCGAGTACAGGGGCTACGATTCAGCGGGCATGGCCGTCGTCGGGGACGGCGTGCGCGTATACAAGACGAAGGGCGAGATAGCCGCGCTCGAGTCCGAGATGCCGGCGATCGAAGGGACCGTCGGCGTCGCGCACACGAGGTGGGCGACGCAGGGCAGGCCGACTTCGGACAACGCCCATCCGTTCGACGGCTGCAGGAACCAGGTGGCGGTGGTGCACAACGGCATCATAAGCAACTTCGTAGAGCTCCGGGACGCCCTCGTCGCCGGCGGCCACGAGTTCTCCTCGGACACCGACACGGAGGTCTTCGCACATCTCGTTGAGGAGGAGCTCGGAGACGACGAGCTGCTGGACGCGGTCGGTCGCGCGCTTAAGCGCGTGAGCGGTACCTACGCGTTCGCCGTAGTCTCGAGCGGCAGGGACGAAGTGGTCGGCGCGAGGAAGGAGAGCCCGCTGGTTGTCGGTGTGGGCAGTGGCGAGAACTTCCTCGCCAGCGACGTGACCGCCTTGCTGAAGTACACGGACCGCGTGATATACGTCCAGGACGGCGAGCTCGTCAGGGTCACCCCGGACTCGGTCACCATAGTCGACGCCGACGGGAACGAGGTGGAGCGCGAGGCCGAGCGCGTGGCGTGGTCCCTCGAGGACGCTGAGAAGGGCGGATACCCTCACTTCATGCTTAAGGAGATATTCGAGCAACCCAGTGCGATACACGAGTCGTTGCTGGGCAGAATAGACGCCGTCGAGGCTGAGTCTTCTTTCCTGAACGGCAGCCCGTTCTCGAGCGTCAAGATCGTGGCGTGTGGGACGTCGTACAACGCCGGCCTGGTCGGCAAGTACCTGATCGAGGAGTTCGCCAAGATGCCTGTGACGACGCAGATATCTTCAGAATACAGATACTCCGCGCCCGCGCGCGAGAACCCCCTCGTGGTCCTTGTGACGCAGAGCGGGGAGACGCTGGACACGATCGCTGCGGCGCGGGAGGCCAGGAGGCGCGGCAACAGGACAGTGGCCATAGTGAACGTCGTCGGATCTGCCATCACAAGGGAGGTCGACCACGTCATCTACACGCGTGCGGGACCGGAGATAGGCGTCGCCGCGACGAAGACCTTCGTGACGCAGCTCATAGCCCTCTACCTCTTGGCGATCGAGCTCGGCTCCCAGGGAAAGGCCATAACTGCGCATGCTAAGCGCTCTATCATAAGCCAGCTGCGCAACCTCCCCCGCGCCGTCCAGGACGTGCTGAACCAGGCGGACGCGATCGAGGCCCTCGCAGGCAAGTACAGCGGTTCGAGGGATATGTTCTTCATCGGACGCAACATCCACTACCCGATAGCCCTCGAGGGCGCCCTGAAGACGAAGGAGATATCGTACATACACGGCGAGGGATACCCGGCGGGCGAGCTCAAGCATGGCCCGCTCGCGCTTCTGTCCGAGGAGTCTCCGGTCGTGGCAGTCGTCGCGAAGGACCACACGTACGAGAAGATAATCGGCAACATCAGCGAGGTGTCGGCGAGAGGCAGCCCGGTCATCGCGGTTGCCACGGAGGACGACACCGAGATAGAGAAGTTCGCGGACGACGTCATCTACCTGCGCGAGACATCCCCTCTGTTCTCGCCTGTCCCCGCAATAGTCGCCCTGCAGCTCTGGGCGTACTACCTGGCGAGGGCGAGGGGTTGCCCAATCGACAAACCAAGGAACATAGCGAAGACCGTGACCGTCGAATGACGCCAGGAAGCCGAAGCGCTCAGACGAGCCTCTCAGGACAGCCGCTCCTGCGCGAGCACGACTTGCACTTGCCAGGCCTCTTGTGGTTCCTGTGGGCGTCCCCGGTCGCGAGCGTCGCGCGAACCTCCGCTATCTTCTGCAGGAGCACCTTCTTCATGTCGGCGTTGTACTCCAGCTCGTGTTCCTGCTCTGGATACTTCACTATTCCATAGGGCGGCGCTTGACCAGATGATTCCTCTATGAGCAGGCAATAGGCCGCCACCTGTACGATGTGTGAGAAGAGAGGTCCCTGGGGCGTCCTCCCTTTCTTGACCTCGACCGGTATCAGGTGCTCTCCCACCCTGATCACGTAGTCAGGCCTGCCCGATATGCCGTACCTCTTTGACTTGAAGACCTTCGAGTCGTCGATGTCGATGTACTCAATCTTGCCCTTGACCTCGAACTCGTCCCTCAGCAGCCGGGCGATGTCCGTCGACTTTAGCGACCTGTACAGGAAGTACGAGGCGGCGATGAGCCAGACGAGCGACACGGTCTCGAGCGCAAACGCCAGATCGTCGTTCTTGACGAGAATGCCCACTGAGTTGACGGCTATGATGACCGCAGCTATGGCGAATATGAGGATGATCTTCTCGTAGTCCATGATCTTGCTCTTGATGGTCGACTTCGAGGCCTTGTACAGGAAAAAGGCGGCCGCGAGCGTCCATATGAGCGCGACGACCACAGTGATTTCGCTCAGCGGCAGGGTCTCGTCCCCGTGGACAAGCTCCAGCCCGAGCACCGAGATCACCGTCGCCGTGACGGCGTACCAGAAGACGAGAGTCTCCGACTGGCTGGCCTTCCTCTCCTCAGAATCTATCTCCCACAGGGACTTGCCCAGCTTGTCATGCTCCTCGATACCCTTCCGCAGCTCCCGATGCTCGGGATCGTGCGTCCTGCTCAGCCACCAGCTCAACGGACAGTAGCTGAACTTCTCCAGCTCCCCCGCAGAAATGTACGCGTCGGTAGCCTCGGCCATCGAGCACGATTATCCCTTTACGGTTTCAATAACCTTTGCCAACGGCTCTCGGCCGCGTCCTCATATCTTCGTGCCGAAGTAGCCGCCATCGAGAAGGGTGATGCCTTCGGGAGGTTCGATTCCCTCGATGAAGCCGAACCAGTAGACCACAGCGCCCGCGCCGAACACCTCTGTGTACGGCTTGAGCTGGCGACGCACGTTCTTCTTGAGCTCCACCTCGTCGCCGAACGACGCCTTTGACTCTATCCAATACACGTCCGATCCGTTGATCTTCATCGGCTTGTCCAGCAGGATGTCCGGGGTCTTCTTGTGGGTGGACCTGAGGTCTTCCTCCGTCCTGTAGCAGAGATCTCTTTTGTCGAGCCACTTGTGCAACAGCCCCTCGCCCCACTTGCCACGGTCTGTCTGCACCTGGGAGCCTTTGGGAGAGTATATGATGTCCGCTTCGGCTACATGCTTGAGCTCCTTCTTGAGGCGCTTGTTCTTGCACGTGCTTGGGTCGCGTATGTACTTCCAGTATTCCTTCCTCGTCAGGTTGATCTCGGGAGAGAGAAGCAAGCCCAGCAGGACTGGCGGGAAGTTGATCCTCCTCGCCAACCTGACTATGCTCTGCCCCTTCTTCCAGTCGCGGGCTATCTTCTTGATGTCCTTCTTCACGATGTAGTATCTCCTCGTCGCGTCCCTTACGGTCCTCTGTGTGTATATGACGAGGAGGAGCTCCTTGTTGACCTTCATCTCCTCGGCGAGTTGGTCTATGTCCTTGGGAACCTTCAGCCGGGAGTATATGCTCTTGTAATGCTCGTATTTCATTCGTTTCACTGTCCAGCAGGCGAGGGCTGAACGGATTGTCAGTCTCGCTCGTTGTCCGGAGGCCATTATCTCTGAGTCTCTACTTATTACTTTGCGGGGGTCCAACGCCGTAGCCAGTACCTCGCTCACGAGGCCGTCGCAAGATTGATGCCGGACCACGCCATCGCGCCCTGGGGCGAGAGCCGTCCGAGAGAGGGATGTCCCGTGCCGTCGAAGGGATTCAGGAAGGTCGTGTTGCCGTCCAGGTACGTCCAGGGCAGGAGGGCGATCGATTCGATAGGCTCGTACGCTGCCGACCTGGGCTCAAGGCCTTTTGTCGTGGCCGGTCGGAGGGCGTTCGCCGCCGTAGGGTCGAGAATGGGGGCCAGCCTCGAAGCGGCAGGAGTGCCGATGGTGGGCCATGACGACTCAGTCACTGAGTGCACGCATGCCAAGATCGATTCCGTGCGCTCAAGGGCGGAGGAGCTGAAAGCCGGGCTCGTGATAGGCGCAGGCGGCGGCAAGGCAGTGGACACGGCCAAGGCGGCTGCGGACAGGGCTAGCCTGCCGGTCATCACAGTCCCGACGCAGTGCGCGACGAACGCAGATCAGATGGCGGATGCTGTCATATTCACCGAAGAACACCAGTTCGTGAAGGACCACTACCTGGAGCGTCCGCCCGCCCTGGTGCTCGTGGACACCGAGGTGGTCGGCCTGGCACCGGTCAAGTACCTCGTCCAGGGTATGGGAGACGCCGTCGCCAGCGGTGTTGAGAAGCCGGCCTATGCGGCGGCGATGAGAGCGAGAGGCGCCGACCAGCTGGCGGCGACGGCGGCCCTCGAGATCAACATGAAGTGCTACGACATCCTGATGGCTCACGGCGCGGAGGCGAAGCGCGACTCGCAGAGGAGAGAGATAACGGAGGCGCTCGAAGCGGTCATCGAGGCGATAAAGCTGATGAGCGGATTCGGTTTCGGAGGCGGTGGATGCGCTCCTGCTCATGCGATCCACAACGGCCTCATAACGATGCCAGGCGTGAAGAAGAAGCACGGGGAGATCGTCGCCTATGGCACCTTGGTGCAGATGGCACTGGAGGACAGGTCGGACGGGGAGATCCTACGGCTGATGCAGTGGTGTTATGAGATAGGCCTTCCGACGTCGACGGCCGACCTGGGCGACATCGAAGCATCGGAGCTGCCCTCTGCCGCAGAAAGGGCGTGCAACCCCTCCGACACGATGTCGAATATGCCGTTCTCCGTGACGCCTGAGATGGTCATGAATGCCGTTGCAAGAGTGGATGGCCTGTCTCACGGATGAGCCGATGGACGTTCGCTGCTGGCTCCTGTGCTTCTGTCGGAAACGCTATATACGCCCACCACGATTCTAATCCGTCGTCTACGAGCGGCAAGAAGGGATGACTAGAGGAGGCATTCGATATGAGTAGTGCTTTGGGGTCGATCATTGCGTCAGGGTCCTCTCCGCCTTGGCTTCCAAGGGACGTCGCGGAGGGTCGCCGGTTCGCCTGGTGGGGAGAGCTGATGTTCCTGCTGTGGGTACTGGGCTGGTTCATAATATCCATCGTGGCGTTGACGCTCTACGCCGTAGGTAACGGCGGCGTCGGCATGCTCCTGTTGGGACTGATCGGCCTGATAGCCATGGTGATATGTTTCATGTCGGCGGTGTTCATGAAGAGGACCGTCATCGACGCAATCGACCAGGGCAAGTTCCACGAGGCGAAGAACGACACAATCATCTGGATCATGTTCGGGTTCGCCGGGTTCGCGTTGCCGTCGATACTCCTGATACTCACTTACGTCAAGCTCGGGGACGCTATAGGCTCGCAGACACCGGTTGGGTATATGCCCTATTCACCCGGCACAGTGGCAGTACAGCAGCCGCAGGCGCATCAGCACACCGCTCCACCAGCCCCCGCGCCTGTCCAGGCTCCGCCGCAGGCCGCGCCGCCGGCTCACCACCAGTACCACCCGGCCACACCCATGGTACGCTGCAAGAACTGCAGTGTTCAGTTCCCGACCTTCATGCACACCTGTCCGAACTGCGGTGCGCCAAAAGAATAAACTACTTCCCCCCTCTCTGTTTTACAGCCTTAAGGAACAGTGTGAGCCATGACAGAGATACTCTACATGAAGGACATCGACTCGAACTACACGCGCGAGTTCGATGCGAAGATCGTCGAGCACGGGTTCGATTACGTCGTCCTCGACCGTACGGCGTTCTACGCCGTCGGTGGCGGGCAGCCTTCGGATACGGGCAGGCTCGTGTGGGACGGCGGCAGCGCGCAGGTGAGGGAAGTCACGAAGAAGGACGGCCCGAAGCACCACCTCGTGCAGAATCCCGACAACGTCCCAGACGCGGTGAAGGGAGTCCTGGACTGGGACAGGAGATATGCTCATATGCGCATGCATACTGCGCAGCACATAATCTCCGGCGTCGTCTACGACTCGTTCCGCGCGAGAACTGTCGGCAATCAGATATACCACGATCGCTCGAGGATAGACTTCGCCCCCGTCACGTTCTCGGATGAGATGCTAGCAGAGGTCGAGGCGAAATGCAACGAGATCTTCTCCAGGGGAACGCCGGTGAACATATCCACGATCTCCAGGGACGTGCTGGAGCGCGAAGTCGACGCTCAGAGGGCCAACCTCGACCTCCTGCCGAAATCGGTGAGGGAGCTCCGGGTGGTGACGATTGGCGATTTCGACGTCTGCCCTTGCGCCGGGACCCATGTGCGCTCTCTGTCCGAGGTTGGCAAGCTGAGGATCACCAAACGGGACCGAAAGGGGAAGGACAAGGAACGGGTCACGTACGAGCTCGATATCTGAAGCTGCCAGACGGCCGTTGGAACTCCCTGCCAAGGCTTAAGTACGTCCGTCCCCGATATTCGAGCGAGGGGAGATTATGGTCGAAGCAGGAACCGTTGCGGAACTATCGAGAGTATCGATCAGGATCAGCGCAGTCTTCGCCGTGATAGGCGTGGGACTGCTCTACCTCTACATCGGCGTCTCGGACGCCGCGACGCCCATCAAGGTTCTATGGTCGGCGGCCCTTTCGCTCGGGGTGGCCATCGTCTTCCTGGTCGCCTGGACGATGGCCAGAGATGCGCTGAAGACCCACGCGCGCGAGGCCTTGCGCAAGAAGTGAGCCCGGTCAGTGCGCGAAGACGCCTATCCTCCGTTCGAAGAAGCCTCCAGTAGAAGCTCCATGAGGTCGGTCACGTTGATGCCAGGGACGGTCCTCAGCTGTGTCTCGCAGAACGGACAGCAGGTGACAAGCGTCGTCGCACCTGTGCCCTTTGCCTCCTCGATCCTTCTTGTCGCGAGCTCGCGTGACAGCTTCGGAAACGCTGACTGAAGTCCCGCCCCCGCTCCGCAGCACCTCGACTCGTAGCAGTTGTTGCCCATCTCCACGAACTCGGACACCGCCTTCATGATGTCCCGCGGCTCGTCGAATATGCCTCCGAGCCTGCCCAAGTGGCACGGATCGTGGTATGTCATCTTCTCGCTCGACCTCTGGACTTTGAGGTCGCCGGAACGTATCAGGTCTGCCACTTCCTGCGTTATGTGCACCACCTCGATATCCTCTCCGAGCCTCTCGGCGGACCTCCTGAGGGTGGTGTAGCAGCCGGGACAGGATGTGACGATCTTCTTGATGCCCAGCGCCTTGAACTTGTCGAAGTTGTCCTTTTCGAGCTTCTCGAACTCGTCCGTCTGTCCGACCCTTAGAAGAGTGGAGCCGCAGCACGGCTCATCCTGCGCCATCACGGCGAAGTCGACCCCCGCTCTCTTCAGCAGCTTGGCGCTCGCAACGAGTGAAGGTACCAGCGGTTTCATGACCGCCGACGTGCACCCAGCGAAGAACAGCACCTCCTGCTTCCCCGGAGAAGCCCTTGGTATGTCGAGTCCGCGCATCCACTTGCTGCGTGCGCTTCTTGGCTGGAACCAGGGGTTGCCGTAGTTCTTGAGGCTCGCGAGAAGGGACGAGTGCTCCTTCATCGGCTCGACCCCGTGCTTGAGAAGGTGCTCCCTCAACGCCATCGTGTGGTCCGTGTTCTTCAGGGCGCACCATCTGTCGCAGTTGCCGCAAAGCGTGCATTCGAACGCCGCCTCGATCACCGATGGTGTGATGTCGAACTTGCCCTTCAGCAGGCCCAGCATGGTCCTGTTCCTGCCCTTCATCGACAGGGTCCTCGTGTAAAGGGTCTGGTATACTGGGCATCCGCGCTCGCACAGTCCGCATGAAGTGCCGAAGCAGGTCTCAAGCTCGTCCTCGAACTCGTCAAGCCCGGACATGTCTATCTGCCCTCTCGGATGAACTTCTTCCCAGGGTTCAATATCCCCTTTGGGTCGAACAGTCTCTTTATCTCGCGCATATAGGCCAGCGAAGGTCCGTGCTCGGCTTCCATGTACGGGGCCTTCTGGTGCGTGTCGCTCATGAAAGTGCTCATGGTGCCCTCGAACGCGATGGCCAGCTTGCTCAGCTCGTCGTGGAATTCCCTGAAGCGCCCGATCTCCTCTGCGTTCCTGTAGTCCACGAAGACGGCGCACGATAGCGAGAAGCCTATGCTGTTCGGGTGCTCGAGATACGCGTTCATCCCTATGATCTCCAGCCCGTGCTTCTCCGCCACCTCGACGAACTTGTGATAGAACTCCTCCAGCCTGCCTACGGGCACGCCAGGGTCGGCAGCTCCGAACTTCTTCGTCCTCTGGGAGTCCGGCCACTTCTGTTTGAAAGGCTCGAAATCGAGGGTGTACTTAGAGGCCCACCAGCTATCGACGATTTCCCTCTCCTGGACGGCCTCCGCTTCGAACTCCTCCTCGGCTATCTTCAGCGCGTAGCTCCTCTGTATGTCCACGAATCTCTCGTCGCCTGCGAACGCGATTGCGAGAAGGGCCTCCGCCCATTGAGGGATCTCGGCGTCTCTTCCGTGCTTCCTGCTGTACGCGTGGGTGTAGAACTTCAGCCGTCGCTTGCAGTTGATGTGCGCGGCCTCTATGCACAGGCCGGCTTTCAGCAGCCTGCTCAGGTAGTCGACTGCGCTGCCCATCCTGTGGAACACGAGCATGTCCACCGTCCTCGCCTCCGGGATCGGCTCGAGCTTGAGCGTCGCCTCAGTTATCACGCCGAGCGTTCCCTCGCTCCCCGCGAGCAGGTCCTTCAGCTTGTATCCCGAGGACGTGAAGTGCGCCTTTCTGTGGCCGAGTTCGAGCACCTCGCCCGTGCCCGTCACGACCTGGGCGCTGAGGAGACAGTTGAGTATCTTACCGTACCTGACGCCGAAGGTCGAGTCGTTGTCGCAGGCTATCGCGGCGCCGACGGTGGCGACCCACTTCGATTCCGGCTGGTGCGGTAGCCACAGCCCGTAGAGATTCACTTCGTCGTTGACCTTCTGGAGGGTCGCGCCCGCCTGCACTCTGACAGTCTGGTTCTTCGGGTCGATCTCTATGATCGAATTCATCGTCGTGCTGTCGATGTAGATCCCGCCATACATCGCCACGGCGCCGCCGAGCATGCCGGTCAGTCCTCCGCCGGCGGTGACCGGTACCTCATGCTTGTGGGCCACCTTCACCGTCCGCTGCACGTCGCGGGTCGTCTTAGGCTGGACGACCACTTCCGGTGGCATGATCTCGTCGGATGTGCGAGGGCTCCAGTCAGCGCCGTAAACATACAACTCAGCCGGATCGGTCAAGACCTTCTCGTCGCCGATGGTCGACTTGAGTTCGGAGATGAACGACATCAGGATGGAGTTAGGGGGATGTTTATACAAAAGCTTGTTTCCGCACACGGCTGGCGTTGAGTCGGAAAGTCAATAGTCCCGTAAGGCATCATGGTGTTGCGCGGAGACGGATTGGGTGAGACGATGACGGAGAAAATGCTTGAGGACGGCCTCCTCTACGGGCTGAGGATGCCCGGCTCATACAAGTCACTGGAAGAGGAATCCATCAGAACGATCGAAGACGGCCTGAAACGGTTCCCGAAGGCGATGGAGTTGTTCAGGGTACTTCAGTCTGATGCTGAGACGAACACGCTTCTCAATCTCGCCAATTTCCTTGCGGTTCGGAAGTTGGGCTACAACGACCACGGGCCGATTCATGCCAAGATATGCGCTGCGAACGGGATCCGCATATTGCAGGTTCTGCTCGAGGCTGGAGACGTGAAGCTGGATTCGATCGACGGCCTTGGCATGTCGGAGGAGGACGCTCATCTGATCGTGATGGCTGCTTGTCTCCTGCACGACATAGGAAACGCGGTACACAGAGACCTGCATGAGATATTCAGCGTCATGTATGCCAACGCACTCCTCAATCGTCTTCTGGCTGACATATACTCAGATGAGTCTCGGAGGACCGAGGTCATATCTCAGATACTGCACGCGCTCTACGCCCACGACAAAGGCGAGAACGCTCTGACGATGGAGGCGGCGATAGTCGTCGTGGCGGACGGCGCGGACATAACGAAGGGAAGGGGGAGGCTTTCGTTCGACCTGGGCAAACACGACATCCACTCGATATCCGCGTTGTCCATCGAGTCCGTCGACATCAGGAAGGGCGAGACGAAGCCGATAGAGATACATGTAACGATGTCCAGCTCGGCCGGCATCTACCAGGTGCAGGAGACGCTGGGTAAGAAGGTTATGACCAGCCCGCTGAAGGATCATGTCGAGATAGTGGCCGACCTCGTGCCCTCGGAGAAGAGGGCCGAGCGGAGGATACTTGACCGTATGGTGTTCTCCGACGGCAAGTACACGAGCACCTAGAGTGAAAAGAGCGGCGCGGCAGCGACCAGCGTCGCGAGCGCCCCGTATTGCCTAAGTGTGAGGCTCTCTCCGAGCCTGAACCTCGCGACGGCGATGGTGACCATCGGGTAGAGGTTGGTGATTGGTGAGACGATGGACACGTTGCCGTTGGCGAACGCCGCATACATCGTGATCCCTCCTGCTGCGAGGAAAAGCATCGTAAGGGCCAGCGTGCGCCTATCCCCGGTCGGCTTCTCGAGCCTCCCCTTCGTCGCCGCGAGCCAGTAGATGACCCACATGAGCGGGCAGACGACAGCGAACACGCCTATGAAGTCCGTTTGTCCGATCTCCGTGATCGCATCCTTGGACAACGCGGCCGATGTGCCCCAGAGGAAGAACGTGCCAAGCGCGAAGATGATGCCGAGCCGCTCGGTTCTGCCGTTTTCGTCGTTGCCAGAAGGGTATGTGAACACAAGCATTCCCGCTACGACCAACGCCACGCCTATCCCTTCGCCGAGCGACAGCGCCTCTCCGAGGAACACCAATGCGAGCACTACGGTCCAAGGGGCATATGCACCCACCACGGTCCCCACGATGCTTACCTTGCCGTGCTTGATCGCCTCGAAGTACGTTATGTACGCTCCACCAGACAGCGCGGCAGCGACGCACGCCTTGGCCCAAGAGGATGTCTCATGCGGAACGGGTTCTCTGAGAGCTATCCAGTAGAGCCCCCATATGGCGAACACGGTGACGCCGAACAGGAGCATGTAGTTGGCCGATGACAAACTCGCCCTGCTCTTCTTGGCAAGCACCTGTCCGACGCCGTAGAAGAAGATCGTCGCGACGGAGAAGGGAAGCCAAATCAGGTCCATCGAATCGCCAGGAAGCCAACTGGATAGATATACGTTTGGCTGGGACGGACGGCCGCTTCGAGCGTTACTCGGTCGTACCGTCCTCTTTCACAGCCCCCTTGTGCCTCTCGACCTCCTTGTCGAAGACGACCTTGCCGCGATACTCGATCCTCGTGACTCGGTGATACGGAATGAACGCCCCCTCCACCTCCATGAAGCTTCTGCCCAGTGACACGACGTCTGAGCCGGACACGTTTGCGACGCCTCCTGGAGCGCCTCTGTGCACAAACCAGATCGTGGCCTCAGAGAGGTCCTCGCCCTCCTGCCATCTGAGACGATTCAACACTTCCCTTGGATAGACCATCTCGAAACGTAGCGCTCTACCGCAGATTTCATAGTTTCCAACACGGGGCGAGGACCCGCGTCCGTGTCATTGGGACGAGGGACAAACAGATATGTCCATTGACAACGATTACATGCATGAGGGGGAAGCGTTTCTTGAAGCCAGGGTTGAAAGATGAGTTCATATCGAAGTGGAATAGACACTTCGGCGACTCCGAGCTGCCTCTCGCCGTATTCTACTCAGACGATTACGAAGTCGAACTCGAGGACGGCGAGACCCGGAGCCATTCCTGTGTGATCGAGGAGCTCTCTGAAGCGCGCAGGGGAGAGACGCTTGCGTTGAATGCTGGCAACATAGGCTGCAGGGGCGGCAAGAGGTACCTGGGGTTCAGCCAGGATATAGGAGGCGAGGACTTCGAGCATTTCCTGTCCTACGGAATACCAGGAAAGGTCGATGGAGAACGATACAAGAAGTCGCCAGAGCTCGTCAGAAAGAGTATGGGATTCGCCCCGCCTCTTGTCGCGCCGAAGAGCGCGATAGTGTTCAAGCGCTGGGACAAGCTGTCTTCTCGCGACGATCCTGAGGTGGTCGTCTTCTTCGCGACGGCGGACGTACTCTCGGGTTTGTTCACGCTCGCCAACTTCGACGAGGCTGAACCGGACGGGGTCATTTGCCCGTTCGGCTCGGGCTGCTCGTCGATCGTGTACCATCCATACGCCGAACACGGATCGAGCAGGCCGAGGTGCGTCATCGGGATGTTTGACATCTCAGCGCGACCTTATGTCGACGAGGGAGTGCTCACGTTCGCCGCCCCGATGAGCAAGTTCGAGCGAATGGTGGACAACATGGACGAGAGCTTCTTGATCACAGACTCATGGAGCGTGCTCCGGAAGACCCGCGACAAGAGCCTATGACCGGCGGGCACCCAATCTCACGACAGCTCGTTCAGCTTCTTCTCGATGTCGTCGGCCAGCTGGAGCACCTTGCTGATGTCATCGTCGCTCGCGGGCCCCTTGGCATCAACGACTCCGAGCATCTCGATCTTCGTGCCGCCGAGTATCTCTCCAAGTTGCCTGACCGCTCCGCCGGACCAGCCGTGGGACGAGAGTACCGCAGCATACTTGGTCGGCGCCCTGAGCGTCTTCGTCAACAGCGCAGCGTAGGCAGCAACGGGATGCACGCCCCCGAGTACCGTCGGAGCACCGATTACCACGACGGGCGAGTCGATGAGCTGCTTCGCTACCTCTCCTATGCCCGTCACGGTGAGGTCGAAGACCTGAGTCTCGATGCCCTTGTGCACTAGCGCTTCTCTCAGCGCTTTCACCATGTGCTCCGTTCTGCCCCACATTGAGACGTACGCGATGAGCACCTTCTTCCTCATCTTCTCGCCGGCCCAATCCGTGTATGCGTCGACGATCAGCTCGGGCCTGCGGTACATCACACCGTGCGACGGCGCGATGACCTTCGGATTCAGCTGTTTCGTCTTCTCTATTGCCTTCATCGCAGGCTTTCGGAAGGGCATCATGATCTCGGCGAAGTACAGCTTCGCCAGCTCAAGCGTGTGGCCCTCGCCGAATTCGTCAGCGAAAAACTCTCCGTACGCGATGTGCGAGCCGTAGAAGTCGCACGGGAACAGAACGCCGTCCTCCTGAAGATAGGTGAACATCGTCTCGGGCCAGTGCAGCCACGGCGCGTCGACGAACTTGAGCGTCTTGCCGCCGAGATTTATGGTCGAGCCCTCGTCCACAACCATGATCCTGTCTTCGGGCACATGGAAATACATCATCGCGGCCTCCTTCCCCTTCGCGCTCGTCACGAGTTTCGCTCCCTTCGCCAGCGAAAGCATGTGCATCAAGGCGCTCGCGTGGTCGGGTTCCGCGTGGTTCATCACGATGTAGTCGATCTTGCCCGGGTCTGCGTGCTGTGAGATCTTGTCGACAAGCTCGTCCTCGAATCCTGGGTTCACCGAGTCTATCAGCACGGTCTTCTCAGAGCCGATGATCAGATACGCGTTGTAGCTCGTTCCGTGGGGCAGCGGGATAAGCCCGTCAAAAAGCCTCCTGTTCGGGTCCTTGGCGCCGACCCAGAACACGTTCGGGGCGATTTCGACAGTGCCCATAGGCGTCTCGGACATTTCCATCATCACCTTTGCTGCAAATGTCCTGAAGGTTCATATGTTTGGCGCCGTTCAGCTTCGCCCTCACGGCCCGAGGCGCCCTGTTCCTTGCGGCGTCTGACATAAGATTGAAATCGAAGGAACGCTTTGGATGGAGCGGCGTCTGGGCCTGGACGAGCCTCCGGATGCCGTACCGCGCAGAGGACGGCGGAGGTTTCCAAGGTGGCCGTACAATGGATCTGAGGTCTAAGATCAAACGCGTGCCCGAGTTCAAGGGCGTGGTGTTCTGGGACATCACGCCGCTGCTGAAGGACAAGGTCGCCTTCGGACAGTGCATAACTGACCTGGCAGACCATTTCAGGGACGATGATGTCAAAGTCGTCGCATCGAACGAGGCGAGAGGGTTCATCGTGGGAGCACCCGTCGCGCACGAGCTGGGCGTCGGATTTGTGCCTATAAGGAAGCAGGGCAAGCTGCCTCCGGTGGTCCACAGCCTGAGCTATGCCAAGGAGTACGAGTCGGACGTGATCGAGGTAAGGGACGACGGCATCGAGCCCGGAGACAAGGTCCTGCTCGTCGACGATCTGCTGGCCACCGGCGGCACGATCAAGGCCAACGCCGACCTGGTGGAGAAGCTCGGAGGCAGGGTCGTGGGTATGGGATTCCTGGTCGAGCTGGAGTACCTCAACCCGAGGAAGCGCATCGGCGGCAGGTACCATATCCATTCGCTGATAACGCTCAAGTCCACCGACGCGTCTGAGGTCGAGCCGGGATGCTGCGCCACCGATGCTGAAGCCGAAGGTTAATTACCAGTCAATCCGTTTTGGATTCCATGGTGTTCGAAGCTCTCAAAGCATCGCTCGTCGAGTCGGCTGTGGTGGAGCGCGGAGACTACGAGTACATCGTCAACCCGATAACGGACGGCGTCCCCCGGCTGGATCCTCGCGTCCTGACGGAAGTGGTCGACGCGATGGCTGAGATCAGCAACTTCGACTGCGACGTCATACTAACCGTGGAGGCGCTCGGCATACCGCTCGCTACAGCGCTTTCGCTCAAGACGGGCAAGCCGCTCAGCATCGTAAGGAAGAAGATGTACGGCCTTCCGGGAGAGGTCAACCTCGCACAGGTCACGGGATACTCCAAGGCGACATTGTTCGTGAACGGCCTCAGGCCTGGGGACCGGGTCGTGATCGTGGACGACGTCGTGAGCACCGGTGGGACTCTGTGGGCCCTTGTTGACGCTCTGAAGAAGATTCCCGTGCAGATCACAGACATAATCGTCGCGATAGAGAAGACTGAGAAGAAGGCCGAGATAGAGAGGAAGATCGGACTGCAGATCAAGACATTGGTCAAGGTAGAGGTGGTGGACGGAAAGGTCGCGGTCGTGTGAGATCATCGTTTGGAGCACAAAAGGACGTAAGACTGCTGCATTTCTCCTTCAGTTGAACCAAAAAAGAATATCGGACGACACTCCCGAAGCGACTGTTATCGTACTTCTCTGCTGTACTTCGTGGCTTCGACTCGTTCTTCCTGCGACATCTTCGCCAGACGCTCGACCTCCTTGCCGCCAAGGCCGAGCCCATTGGCCACGCGCAACCCGTAGTCTGGCTCGGCTTTGAAGAACAGTGCCGTCTGCCTGAGCTGTATGTTCTTCTCCGCCCCGGCCAGGTGGCTCACGATGTTGCCGACGAGATGATCCCGGTCCCGGTCGTTCATGATATCTCTGTAGAGGTTGCCTGGCTGTACGAAATCGTCGTTAGGGTGCGAGTATGCATGGCGTCCAGCGTCCCCACGGACTTCAAACCGAGGCTCTGCTGCAGAAGCATCTGGCTCCGGCCCGCCGAAGCTGTTCGGCCAGTAGTTCGGGCCCCCGCCGCCGTCCGCGTCGGTGCGCATGAACCCATCCCGCTGGTAACTGTGTTCAGGCGCGTTCTTTGGCGCGTTGACTGGTATCAGGTGGTAGTTCGGGCCCAGCCGGTGAATGTGCGTATCATGGTACGAGAAGAGCCTCGCCTGGAGCATCTTGTCCGGCGAAGGCCCGATGCCGGGTACGAAGCTGCTTGGCGAGAAAGCCGCCTGCTCCACCTCTGCGAAGTAGTTCACGGGGTTCCTGTTCAGCACCAGCTTGCCAATCTTCGTCGGTGGAAAGTCAGCGTGAGGCCAGACCTTGGTGATGTCCAGAATATCGAAACGGTACTCGTCCGCCTGCTCCGGCGTCATGATCTGCACCTCCAGAGTCCACGAAGGGAACTCTCCCCTCGCAATGGCGTCGTGGAGGTCCCTGGTCGCGTGGTCCGGGTCCCTGCCGCGCATCTCCTCGGCCTCTTCCCTCGTCAGATTTCTTATGCCCTGATCGGTCTTGAAGTGGTATTGGACCCAGTAGTACTCCCCCTTGTCGTTGTACCACTTGTATGTGTGGCTGCTGTACCCGTTCATGTGCCTGTATGTGGCTGGAATGCCCCTGTCGGAGAACAGTATCGTCACCTGATGGATGGATTCCGGCGTGAGCGACAGGAAATCCCAGAACATGTTGGGATCCTTGAGATTGGTCGCGGGGTTTCGCTTCTGAGTGTGTATGAAGTCCGGGAACTTCAACGGGTCGCGTATGAAGAACACCGGCGTGTTGTTGCCCACAAGGTCGTAGTTGCCTTCCTCTGTGTAGAGCTTGACTGCGAAGCCACGGGGATCCCGCTCCGAATCCGCCGAGCCCTTCTCCCCGCCCACGGTTGAGAACCGCGCGAAGACTTCGGTCCGCTTGCCGACCTCGGACAGGAACTTCGCTTTCGTATACTTCGTGACATCTGCCGTCGCCTCGAAATATCCGCCAGCACCTGCACCTTTGGCGTGAACGACGCGCTCGGGGATGCGTTCGCGATCGAAGTGCCCGAGCTTCTCGAGTAGATGCACGTCCTGCATGAGGACAGGTCCTCGGTCTCCAGCAGTCTCGCTGTTCTGGTCATCTCCCACTGGCATTCCGAAAGCCCTTGTCAGCTTCTTCTTCTCTCCGCCACCCATGGCTCTGCCCCCCAAGGCTGAAAGGAGAGCGTGAAGTCCATATTAGGAGGTTGTGGCATACATGTTCGTGACCGAATCCACACGCTAACTGTAGCCCCAAACGGCAGAGGGTCTCACCGTCCTTTGAGCAGCCCATGGAAGCGTATTCTCTCCTGTTTGCCGTGCTGGCATCCTCCCTCGCCGGCGCTGGTGTTGGCCTTTGCACTGGCCTTGTGCCAGGGCTCCATGTCAACAACGTGGCAGCGGTCGTCGTGGCGGGTTCGGCATCCGCTGTATCGGCCTTTGGCGCCCTCGGCTCTCTATTCGGCTGCGTCGACGCCGCCGTGTTGATATCGAGCTTCCTCGTCGCAGCCCTGGTCGCGCACATGTTCTCCGAATCAATAGTCGCGACATATCTCGGCATACCATCGGGCGACACGGTCTCGCTGTTGCCCGCTCATCGGCTTGCGAGGATGGGCCTCGGAGGCGCCGCCGTGCGCGCCTCTGCGGACGGCTCCCTCTCAGGGGCGGCGCTGGGCTTGCTGCTCCTACCTTCCGTCTGCTTGATACTCGGTCCACCGGTGGACGCGTACTCGTCCATCAGGCAGGTGATGGGCATCGTCGTCGCGCTGATGTCCGCGGCACTCGTTGTGTCCGACGGTCTGGGACATGGGGACCCGGTGCGGCGAGCTGTGCTCGCTTCCACGTTCTTCCTCGTCTCGGGCCTTCTCGGATTCATCGTTTTGGACACCAACTACTATGCGTGCGAGGTACCAGATTTTCCATGGATCCACGGAGGCTTCGTTCGAGCGTCGTCGTTGCTGCTGCCTCTCTTCGCAGGGCTGTTCGGCGTTCCGACGCTGTTGCTGAGCCTCGGCTCGCGTGGAGAGGTGAAAGGAGACGCCGACGAAGGATCGCCCAGGCGTTATCGCATCGATACGGACCTGCGTCCGAAGGAGGTCGTGCTCTCGTCGCTAGGCGGCCTGCTCGTCGGCTGGATACCAGGCATGACTTCGGGCTCATCGGCGACGATGTGCGCGAGCATATCGAAGGATGCGGCCCCGGAGGGCGGCGGCCCAGAGGAGGCCGCCCGGTTCATATGGCTCTACTCCGCCATATCTTCGTGCGGCGCCGTCCTGTCGGTCGGCGCTCTCTTCGTCATTTCCAGGGCAAGGAGTGGCATCATGCAGGCGGTCGTCCATTTCCTCGGCGATAAGACGCTGCATATGGATGGTCTCTGGTCGGTCACGCCTATGGCGGCGATGCTGATGTCGATGCTGCTATCGGCCGCGGTATGCCACAGGCTCATATGCGGCATGTCCGCGACGACGATATCCAGGCTGCAGCGAATGCTCTGCTCGGATAACGCGGCCGTGCTCTCGCTCGCCTTCGTCACCTCGCTCGTCCTTTGCCTTACCGGCGTAAGGGGAGCGCTGTTGTTCGTCGCGGCGGGCAGCCTCGGCCTGCTGCCTCCCATGTCGGGCGTTCGCAGAATCAACCTCATGGGCTGCCTTCTCGTGCCGATATGCGTCACGTTTCTGTTCGGGTGAGTGGACGGGGCGCGTGAAGGTCATGTGCCTGAAGAGCAGGAAGTGAGAAAAGGTGTAGGTAGAGAGGGGTATCGCCTTTCTCCCCCCGTTAAAATGACAGGGACCCCTTGGATCGTGAAGAGCCTGTTGACCTATCCTATGTTGGAAGGAGGTAAACGCTCAACATCCATCTCCTCCGGGTCGCCTGCTTAAGGCGAACACCACTCTACCTTTATCGTTACTTCTTCACCTTTCTCTTCATCGACGGCCTCTGAGGCCTTCGCATTGGAAACCGGCGACAGTTGCTCCGCGAGGGCAGTTATTGCGGGCACGGTATACCTCGACACGAACACGGCCGACTCCCCCTTGCCTGCAACCCTGTTCGTCATCACGCTATTTAGTTTTTTTCATTACTGACTACATTTCTCGAAGCATTATTGAGATTGATAATTTTCAGCTGCGCGAAAAGGTACATTTCCGGTGGAGATCCACCCTCTTGTGCCCGAACGGGAGCAGCATCGTTTCCGCCGCGCGGACCAGCAGGTCCACGTATGCTTCGTCGTCGTACTCCTCGTCGCCGATCAGCAACGGTTCCACCCTCACGCGCGCTCGGTCGTCCCGGCTCCCGCCGTCCGTTATGACGTACCTCACAGTCTCTCCGGGCTTGACCTCCGCGCCCTCTCGCCGCAGCTGCATGAGCACCGCAAGGCCGTCGTTGAACTGCTCGTAGTCGTCCGCGCTCTTCGATACCCTCCTCCTGATAAGGAGCTTCTCAAGGGGCACCGATCGCCCTCGAACGGAGTCAACGTAATCTGACATCACCTCGAGCGCCTCGGGAACGGCCTCAAGGAACTCCGTGGCGTCGGACGCCTTCGCGAGCGCCGAGAGCATATCGGACTGCATGTCCCTGACGACGCCCGGCGAGTCGCTCCTCCTCAGCTCTATGCCACGTACCTTGAGCTCGCCCCCCTCGAATAAGCCGTAGTACCTGTTCAGGACGCCCACGCCGCTGACCCTCGATGGCAGGAACACTATCCACCTGTACACCCCCTCGGCGTCGAGGGGTATGCCTATGTGGCCAGACGCGTGCTCGCAGAGCCTCTCGGCGTCGCCGTCACCCTTCAACCAGAGGGAATCGACTATGCCGTGGAGTATCTCGAAGCCGTGCGCCTCGGCGATCTCGGAAGTCTGGAGCATTATCTCCCGCCCGTAAGCGTTGATCGCTTCATGGCACTCTATCCGCCCGAACCTCGCGTTCCTGTAGCCGGTGTATCCGAAGCAGTTGTGCACGAGCACGCCGTTCGCCAGCGCGAACCCGTGTAGCGGACTGGCCACGGACAGGCAGCAGACGTGGTCGCAGGAGGGAGGGCGCCTCCGGGTGGAGCGCACGGCTACGCTCCCGGCGCACTTCTCGCCGTCCCATGTCCCACGGTAAAGGGGCGGGATCGTCGGCAGGACGTCCCCTTCTGTCAGGTCTTCCGCCCTGCTCAGGCGCAGCCTGTAATCGTCGACGACATAGCACGGGTGGTCGGGGGTCAACGAGGTAACGCCACAATCCATGCCGAGTTCTATCATCTCGCAGGGCGCCGGGAACGACATGACGCTCGATACGCGCTTCACTGCGGGTATCATGTGCTCGTCCGCGCCGAACACGCGGAGGTCGCCGTGCACCGCGTGCTCCCCGAGGCGGCCCCCTGAGCACCTCTCGACTATGTCGCCTATGGGGGCGATGTCGAACCTGCCATCGAGGCGGTGAGGCACCTCCGTGCGCTCGTCCAGGCATGTCACGAGGAGCCATTTGAGTATGTCCGAGCGCTCCTTGTACAGCGACACGTCGCCGACGCCGTCCTTGACGAGCCTCTTGAGCCGCGTCCTGCGTTCAATCACGGGCTTGAGCACGCGTGGTATCAGCCCCAAGTTCCTGTCGCATATGCCGTATCCCAGCACGGGCACAGTCCTCGCAGGCTGCGGGCAGCAATCGCACATTATGGTCTCTGGCGATATGTTGAATCTGGTCATTATGTTCGGATAGAGCGATGTGAAGTCCACCTCGAGCACGCGGTCGAATACGCCCACGCGTGGCTCGTAGATGAACCCGCCTCTGTCGGCGATGATCAGCTCCCTCGCGGTCTTGAACTTCTCCGGGAGGTTCTTCTTCCACATGACCGCACAGCCGTCCATGAGCGCTTGGTTTACCTCCATGGCGCTTATGGCGCTCCCCGGGGAGAGCCTGGCGAGCTCCTGGACCGGCGTGCGCGATATGCGCGCTAGGTCTATCAGGCCGCCCAGGCCGCTCTCCTCCAGCATGAACGAGTTCTCGCGGTCGAGGTGCAGTCTTCCACAGAGCTTGTGCGAGGGGGGCTTGTAGAGTATCCGCCCGTACGTGAAATACGATTTGCCCTTGGTGCTCGCCCGGCTAGACCGGTCTCTTCCGAGCTGCGGCTCGTCGATGCATAGCAGCCTCGCGCGATGGTAGAGGAACGGTATGAGGAACGAGTCCCCGCCGTTCGTGTATATTATGTCCGGGTCCCGGCGCGCGATGACCTTCTCCGCCTCTCGTATGACGTCCTCCTCGTCGTCTTCTATGGTCTCTTGGTCCACGGTCAGGCTGATGAGCCTGTCCTCGAACGATTCCAAGCCTCGCCTCCCGCTGGTGGCTGCCCGTAGTTCTTCGGACGATATAGGCGGCAGCTCGTAGTCCATCTCGAAGGGGTCGTCAAGCATCTTCGGCTTGGGCGACAGCTCCAGGAGGCCCATGGGGAAGACATCCTTGTCCACGAAGTACCGTTGGCTGAACCTGAGGTCGACGTTGAAGAGGGTGTACTCGCGATACCTTCCGCGGTTGTCTATCGTCCTCGCGACCTCCTCGACCCTCGAGTAGTCGTTCACCGTGACGCCTAGCACTATCCGCGGCTCCTCCGCAAGCCAGATGCGCTTTCTATCGCTCTCCACCTCTCCCACGGCGTCCAGTATCGGCAGCGCGCGCTCCAGTTTCCCGAGCTCCTCTTCGGAGGCGTGGACGAATATCGTGGGTAGGAAATCCCTGTCGACGACCTTGTGAATGCCTTTCCTGGTCCTGAGCCAATAGACGATCGAGTTCGAGGCATAGTCGGGGTAGATGTCGATTATCCATCCCCTCATCCGGGCCGCCCACCGTCCCCTTCATCACACTCATCCCGGTCGTTGCGCTTGCCGCCGCCGTCCAGCGCCTCCCTGAGACGTATCAGCTCCTTCTCGTGCTCCAGCAGCATCGACAGAAGCGCCGACTCCGTGGGGTCGAGGCTGACGGCGTAGGTCGCGGCCGACGCGTGCATCCTCGCGCTCCTTATGAGCGACTCGAATGCCTCTCTGTCGCCCTTCCTAAGCGCCCTACGGAAGTCGCTCCACTGCTGTGCCATCCGCTCAAGGGCGACGCGGTATGTTGGTACGGTCCTCCCCATGGAATCCCCCCGTGAAATCGTCGAGAACCATCTGGTTCCAGGGGACGGGCAAGAAGTAGGCAGAGCGCCCCTCCCTCGACGAACGAACTGATATGCCATTCCTGCTGGCGCGGATTCTCACCGACCGGTCGAAGGCACCGTGCAGCAGGGACATCACCTTCGGCTCCGGACGCACACGACCCGGCGTGTGGGACGAGACCACGGTGATCGTGTCGCGCTCCTTGGTCACCCTCGCTACCTCGTCCGCACACCTGCGCAGCAGCTGATACGATTCATACCGTCTCATGTCCTTGTCCATGAACATGTCCGAGATGGACGAGACTATTATCGTAGACGGGGCGCATCTCTCCGCCTCCGTCTCGAGGCCATCGTCTACAAGGGAGACTAGCTGGTATGCTGTGAACGCACGCGCAACGTTCACCATGGACAGCATGGCGTGCTTGTCATGGCCGAGGCGTTTGCACAACGCGGACAGCGTATATGGGTCGATGACGTTGCCTCCGTCTATCCATATCACCTCCTCCCCGAACTCCGCGAGCGAGCGGACGCACAGGATGTGCATCAGCTCCGAAGCGTACCCGGTATCCGAATCAAGCAGTGTCGCTTGGGATGATTTGAGCCCGCGTATGACGTCATCGAGCGGCGGGATCGCCGTGTTGAGGGTTCTCTCTCTCCCGAGCTGTGAGAGCCCTTCTTCGCTGCTGAGCGGGTCGTCGAAAGGACCTATGATATGGGCGTTTGTGGGAGCCGTCATCCGAGCTGATTATCTCCCACGTCGCGGTTAAATCGGTGCTGGGGGGAGTCGGGTGAATCTAGTCTACATGTATAAAATCCGACGCAGGTAGTCTTCGGCTCACTGGCAAGCGCCGAAGCGAAGCGCTGGCCCAGCCAGGAGGGGGGATACAGGTATACAGACTCCTCGCCCGACGTCAGAGTATGCACGGCTGACAGTGACGCCGTGAAGCTGGAGCTGGTTCAGGAAGGCACGCCGTTAGAGTTCGCGCTCGTAGTGCGGGACGACCGTGCCGTTGATAAGGAGATCGCGGGGTTCCTCCGCTCCCAATGGGAGGAAATCGGAGTAGACGCGGATCTCCTGATAATGACCGAACCTAGGTGGTGGGGAAACTGGATGGGCCCCTATCTGTACTCCTCCGGCGAATGGGACCTGTCGATATATCACTCGCGTAGCTCTATCGACCCCATATCACAACTCTTCCATCATACGAACACCGCTATTGACTACGACTACAACTACGCGGTTAGCGATTGCCGCTACTGCTCAGCTTCCTACGACGAGAATTTCACGCTCTCGGCAACGGAACTCGACGCGGACATCGCTGGTGAATACGCGGATAACTCCAACGGATCATATACAGAGACTCATGCTGCATTGCCCTTGCGTATGTGGATCAGACATACGCTTGGAGAACGGACAACTTCACGGGCTGGGGCGACTGGGGTGCGGACCCAGAAAGGAGCATAGACGCGCATTGGGGCGCGAACCCACTGTACTTCGACCTCGAACCGGCAGATGCTGGGACCAGCGGGCAGGCGCCGCTCATCATAGGTCTGGCCATCGCCGTGACCGTTGCCTCGCTGGTCATACTGTCTCTGATGCGCAAGAGGCCGCGAGGCAAGGTTCCGAAATGAGCTGCAGGTCAGTCGGGTGACGCTTGCCATCACGTCAATCCCACACCGTCCGATCACTCGCGCCTGTGCGTGAGAAGACGTATCAGCACGTATATCAGGAAGAACAAGACCAGGGCTATGCCGAAATACCCGACGTCGGTGTCGACAACGAACCCGGACATGCAGATACATCATTGGATCAGCCGGGCAAAAGGATTGAGCCGTTCTAGTTCAGGTCCTGTTCGGGGGACTCTGCGGCGTAGCTCCGGTATCGCAGGCGCACCCCTTGCGGCTGAGCCTCCGAAGCTGTTCGGAAGGCGTCTCCAGGTAGCACGGGTTACCATCTCCCACAAGCTCCTTCGGTACGTCTCCGATGTGCAGCGGCGAATCGTGCTCGAAGCCTCTTCGGATCATCTCCTTCCTCTGCTCCTCGTGTCTGAGCCAAAGCGTTCCGAGCTTACCGTCCCACCGCAGCACCTCCGGATGCCTCGAATATCCCTTCTTGCCGTTCAGGATGATGCTCCATATCGCGTGCAGCTCGCGATGCTCGGCCAGCAGATGGCTACGGCAGAGACGCCTCGCCGGTATGTCCCAGATACGCATATGTTCCCCTCACAGATGACCTACGGGTCCTTCTTGAAGTCCAGCGACAGCGAGTTGACGCAGTATCTCCTCCCCGTCGGGGCTGGCCCGTCCTCGAACACATGTCCGAGGTGTCCGCCGCACCTTGCGCAGACGATCTCCGTCCTCGTCGTGAAGAGCGAACGGTCGGGCCGCTCCTCTATGCTTTCCTCCGACACGGGGGCGAAGAAGCTGGGCCATCCGCTGCCAGAATCGAATTTCTCTCCCGACCTGAACAGCTCGGCACCGCATCCACCGCAGGCATACACGCCCTTGTCCTTGTTGTACAGAAGGTCCCCGGTGAACGCCTTCTCCGTGCCCTTCATCCTCAGTATGTGGTATCTCTCGGGGGACAGAGCCTTCCTCCACTCATCATCCGTCTTCGAAATCGCGTTCATGCGCGTCCGTCGGCATTGACGTCGCGGCGAGGGATATTTGTTGTCCCGATTGGGCGCCGATTGGGCGCGCTCCACACAGACGAAGGCTGGAGTCGTGAATCGAGGGCGGAGGCCGAGGGCCAGCAATCGGGCGAAAGACCGGTAACAGCGAGTCAATGTTTAAGTATCCATAGGGTCTTTTTTGGCCGAGGCCTGAAAGGGCCGCACCTATGGTTTATCCGGAAGGGATCGGGGACATGGCGCCGAGAAAGACGAAGACAAAATCTCCAGCGCCCGAGCACAGAGAAGAGGCTAAGGCTCCTGAGGACTTCAACAGGAGGCTGGAGCGAGCCGAAGCCCCAAGGGCTCGAAAGGCTGCGATGCTGCAGCTGAGGATGGGCAGGGTCGCCCACGTGCTTGGCTTAGCCTCCGGCCTGGCCCTCGCTGCGACGGCGGTCCTCGCGTATCTGCTCGAGAACTGGGAACTGCTTATAGACGCCCCAGAGTACGTCACTGTCCTGAAGTGGATTGTCCCTCTGATGGCTGGAGTCATCGCCGCTTTGGTCGCGCTCGGCGTCAAATGGGAGCCATACTTCGCCGATAGACGAGAGCCGCATTTCGCTCTCAACGTCGCCGCCTTCATCGTGCCGGCGGTCTTCATCGCGCTGATCGCGCTCGACGAGATGGGCGAGGTCGCCCTGGGACGGCCCGATTGGCTGTACCCGGCGTCTCTTCTCGGAATAACGCTGACGATGATATCACTCGCGCTCACATGGGAGGGCAGGGGCAGGAGAAAGGCCATCAGCATCGCCGCCGCGATGTTCCCGCCATCCCTCCTGGTGTTCCCCATGGTCTTTCACTTCGCACCGATCGACCTCGCGAGCATCCTGCCGATGGCATACCTTGGCAGCGCCGTCGCGGTGCAGCTGAGCGGTTCGATGCTGCACATTATCGCCAGCTCGACCTCCATCCAAGAGCGGGAGGTGCTGAAGGCGAGCGACGGCAAGCTGAGGGAGCAGATAAAGGAGCTGGAGAGAAGGGCTGTTGCGCTCGATTACAGGGAGGAGGCCTTCAGGACGAAGGAGTCCGACCTCGAGGCCTACGAGAGACGGCTATCTGAGGAGCTGGAAGTCATCGACGACCGGAAGATGCACATAGAGAAGATGGAGTCCGAGCTCGAGCTGCGCGCCCAGGATGCGAAGAGCGCCCGCCAGGAGCTGACCAAGAAGGAGGTCGAGATAGAGACGCAACTGGACACGCTACGGCTCAAGGAAACGGACACAGAAACACAGAAGCGCGAGGTCGACAAGCGTGTCAAGAGCGTGACCTCCAAGGAGATGAAGCTGGCGAAGAAGGGATCCGAGCTCGAGCAGAAGCTGCTCGAGGCCACGGCGAAGGAGCGCGACCTGAAGCGTCAGATTGCAGATATCGCGGAGGAGCGGAAGTCCTTCGAGTCTGTCAGGGCGGAGCTCGAAACGCTCCAGGCAGAGCTGGCGGAGAAGGAGAAGCAGCTTGCGAAGCGCGAAACGACCGTCGACGTGGGCATGCTGCAGAGCTTGGCCGCGAAGAAGGGAGCTGGCAAGGGCGATGAGGCGACAGCTGTCGAGAGTCTGCGGCAGCAGCTTCTCATCAGCAAGGAAGCCGTCGCCGAGAAGGAGATAGCTCTCAGGACGCGCGAGGAGGAGATCCGCAAGAAGGCGCAGAAAGCAGAGAGGCTGGTAGCCCGAGCGGACAAGCAGATGAACGATCTCGTCGAGAAGGAATCGCAGCTTCTAGAGCGGGAGAAGGAGATCGCGCAGACGGAGGCCGGCCTGCGGACCGCGATGGACAGCCTCGAGGCGCAGGGCGAGGAGATCCGCCTCACGAAGGAGGACGCGATGGAGGCGGAGAAGCAGTACGCTGCTCTCGCGAAGTCGCTGAGGGACAAGCTCGGGGAGGCCAACGAGCAGAAGGAGGAGCTCAGCAGGAAGCGCATGTCACTCGAGAGGCGCGAGGGCATCGTCAAGGAACTCGAGGCGCGTCTTAAGGCGGAGCACGAGCGCGCCAACGCGAAGGTCCGTGAGCTCATAGCCAAGGACAAGTCGCTCAACGCAAAGGAGACAGAGCTGGGGCTCAAGCTGGCCGAGCTGAAGTCCAAGGAGCGCAGCCTGTTCAAGAGCGTGACGGATTTCGATAGCGCACGGTCAGGCGTCGTGGAGGCGGACGCCGAAGGGATGAAGGCGCTTGACGTTAGAGAGCGTCGGCTCAAGGATAAGGAGCGGGAGATGAAGGCTCGGCTGTACCAGCGTGAGAAAGAGCTGGAGAAGCGCGAGCGGGCGCTGCAGACGCAGCTGAAGAAGGACATCGACGATCTCGGAGCGGAAGTCGAGACGGAGTACGCCGACAAGAAGGTGAAGACTGGCATCGAGCGCCTGGACGACCTGCTGCTCGGCGGCATGCCCTTCGCTGCGAACGTACTCTACGTCGGCCCGCCGTTCATAGGCAAGGAGACGGCGACGATGTTGTTCGTCGCCGAGGGGCTCAAGAAGGGCGTGCCCGCGGTCATCGTGACGACCTCTCACCCGCCGGTGGAGGTCGCGAGGATGATGGCGCCGATAATGCCGACGTTCGTCGAGTTCGAGCAGCTTGGACTCGTACGATGGATCGACGCCACGGGCTCTCCGGATGAGTCGCGCAGCGGCGACGGGACCGGGAACGTGACGAAGGTCGACGGGCCGGACGACTACAAGGGCATAGGCTCAGCGATGGACGACATCGCATCGTCCCTGAGCGGCGATGGCCACCCCTACTTCAGGGTCGTCTATCTGTCGCTATCGATGAGCGTTCCCGAAGCGGACAACAAGGCGGCGTACAGGTTCGTGCAGGCCTTCGCCACCAGGGTGAGGCAGTCAAACGCCGTCGGCGTGTACACGCTCGAGAAGGGCATGCACTCAGAACAGCAGATAGAGTCGATCCAGCATCAGATGACCGGCGCGGTGGAGTTCAAGACCGACAAGAAGAAGACTCTGCTCTCCGTCCAGGGCATATGCGACGCCCAAACGCGTGACTGGGTGGAGTACAGGCACACGAACAAGTCGCTGACGATAGGAGCATTTTCGCTCGAGCGGATAAGATAGTGAAATAGGTCGCGGCAAATCGGATATCCCGCTTCTGCGAAGCGGCAGGAGGCGCTGCGTGCCCTCAGCGATCTACGACACGGGAAACGGCATCGTTCTGAAAGCGGACGACGTGAGGTATCGGCTCGATCCGCCGCGCCCTGTAGCCAATGACCGGAACGTCGTGTCGCACGCGCACTCGGACCACGCTCCGCTCCGCTTCCGCGACGTCCCGATTCTGTGTTCGGATGCTACGTACGACCTTCTCCGATTGCGCCGGAAGGGCCTGCGCCGGACCAGCTGCGACAATGTAGAGTTGCTGGATGCGGGGCACATCCCTGGGTCCAGGATGATCGCCTTGGAGTGCTGCGATATCAGGATGCTGTACACCGGCGACTTCTGTACGAGGAGAAAGAACCACCTGAGCCCCGCAAGACCGGCGCCGTGCGACGTGCTCGTCACGGAGACGACTTACGGCAAGGAGGGCTACGAGTTCCCCGACCACGAGGAAACCGTGGGTGCCATCTCTGATTGGGTGGATTCCAACCTCGCGTCAGACCGAAGCGTCGTGCTGCTCGCTTATCCTCTGGGCAAAGCCCAGGAGCTGGCGTACGAGCTGGGCGGCAGGCCGGTCAGGGTGCAAAGGGGCATAGGTGACAACCACCGTGTGCTTCGCGCGCACGGGTTCACACTGCCGACGGAAGGCCTCGGGAACGCTCTGCCGACGCAGCCAGTCGTCTACATCACATCCGGGCTCGGGAGGGAGTCGGCCCGTGTCGACAGGCTGGTCAAGGACGGCGCGAAGACGGCGTCTTTCTCGGGGTGGTCCGCGAACGGTTCCGGCTGGCGGCCAGCGCACCGAACGGACGAGGAGTTCCCGCTCTCGGACCACTGCGACTACAACGAACTCATGGAGTTCGTAAGGCTTTGTGGTCCGGAGCGCGTGCTCGCGACGCATGGCTTCGCCCGCGAGTTCTCCGAGTCCGTGAAGAACGAGCTTGGGATCGACGCGGGCCCGCTGCAGAGAGGTCAAAGCGTTCTCGGCTCATTTGTCTGAGCCTACCGGCTGGTCCAGCCCTTGTCGTAGGTCCCCGTGGGCATGAAGACCCTGGTCGTCTTGGCGGCGATGCCTTCGGATCGCGCGACGATTTCCTGCGTGTCCATGAGGGCCTTCCCGAGGCCGACGCCCTCTCCGCTCAACGAACGTATCGCCACCACGTCGTCCTTCTCGATGTCGTCGTTCAGAGACACGATCCCGGGTATCGCGAGGTCAGCACCGTGACATACCGCGTCAACGGCGGAGTCCTTAATCTCCACCGTCTTCATGTGTTCGAGGACCGTCTCCATCGGGTGGAGCATCTTCCGCAGCGCGTCGCTCTCGCCGCCTCGATGATAGTGGAGGGCGTCCTTGAGGTCGTGCAGCGTGACGGCGCTGGCCTCTGTCATCGTCGCCGCCCTGGTTCGTCTCAGGTCCTGCAGGTGTGCTCCTATACCGAGCGCATCGCCGATGTCCACGCACAGGCTCCGTATGTATGTCCCGGCATCGCAGTCCACCCTGAACAACACGTTCCTGTCGGAGACCTCCGTGAGCTCAAGCGAATGTACGATCCTCGTCCGAGGAGCGCGCCGCACCGCGGACCTCACGGGCGGAGTCTGGATGACTTCCCCGACGAACTCCCCGAATACCTCCTTCAGCCTCTTGCCGTCGACATCGCCGTGCATCTTCATCACGCCGACATATTCCTTCGTGCCGTGGTGAAGCGAATCCATTGCACGGACGGAAATCCCGACGCCGATCGGCAGCACGCCCGTCGCCCTCGGGTCGAGCGTCCCCCCGTGCGCGGCCTTGGCGGCGTCCAGCATGTCCCGCACCCAACTCGTTACCTGGTGCGAGGTCGGTCCCATGGGCTTGTCGAGAACGACGACGCCGTCCTTCAGCAGATCGTCGACGGTGCGCGCGCTGGGCGAGCGTCCCTCGTCTGGCTCACGCCTGACCTTCGCCTTCTGGACCTTCATCATCCAACCTCTTGCGGACCTCGTCGACGATAGCGTCCGCGACCTCTTCGGCCGACCTGCCCGACGAGTCTATCCACAGGTCGTAGATCATCTTGTTGGAGACGTCGATGCCGTAGTAGGCGATGTACCGCTTGTTCTCCGACCGTTCCCGGACACGTATCTCCCTCTGCACCTGGTCGACCGGCTTGTTCTCGCGCTTCGCTATCCTAAGGCAGCGCACATCCTCCGCGGCGTCGACATTGACGGTGAACGCTTCGATGTCGCCCCGCCGCATGAGCGCGCCGGCGAGTCTCCCCTCGATGACGATGTCGTCTTCACCTCGCGCGATGGCAATCATCCTGGAGTCCAGTTCCTTGTCGATGGTCTCGTCCTCCTCCGCGTATCTCCCGAAGGTGTCCAGGGAGACCTTGCGCTCCTCGGCCATCTGCCTGAATACCTGCCCAACGAGCACCAGCTTGTACCCCAGGCGGTTCGCTACGATCTCGCTCACCGTCGTCTTGCCACTCCCTGGGGGCCCGGACACCGCTATCCTCATCAGCGTCACCCCTCGGCGCCGGCCTCTTTCGAGCCGTCGCCCGACCGGCGATTGAGGTCGTGCAGTTTCCGGCTGAAGCTGTAGTACTTGAGTACCCTCTGCAGGATCTGCCCGAAGGGTAGCGTCACCAGGGAATACAGCAACACCCAGTTGGGAAGCAAGTTCGAATGTCTCATATTTGCGTTGAACTCCCACGGTACCGAGAACACCGTCGACGACAGGTCGAGGTAGACGAAGTTGGCGAGCCACGCGAAGATCGGTATGATGACTATCATCGTCACCGGCATCAGCTTGAACTGTGCCTGCGTTGACTTCAGCGACTGCGCGGTCATCTGCGGCTGCAGCTCCGTCAGTTTCTTGAGCTTGTACGTGTTGTTGCTCGACCTGGCCTCCCTCATCTCCTTCTGGAAGGCAGACATGATCCTCTGGTTGCGCGCCATCGATATCCAGTCTATGAACAGGTGGCGCACGGACACGCTGAATAGCGTCATGATAAGACCGGTGCACGCGAGGGTGATGACGGGGTACCCGCCGTCGAAGCCCACGAGCGGCATGAGCGCCACACCGACGGCCTTGCCCAGTCCCTGCCTTATGTCGTTGTCGAACAGGACGAACAGTGCGACCATGAACGCCAGCAGCATGATCAGCTGGTTTCCGAACCCCGGCTTACCTCCTCCTTGCCCGGTGCTGGCCAAGCTCATTCGCCTCCGAAGAACCCTCTGAGTACGGGATGCATCTCCATCATCTGCTCTCGCCCGATGGCGTCATACAGTTGTATCATGATGCCTACGGCTAGCAACACCCCCGTCCCTGAGGCGTTTCCCACCGTTCCTATCAGGTCGGCCCCTGCGGCGAGCGCGCCGACGACCGCTCCTGATATGATCGTGACGACAGGGATATACCGCTCCAGCACCCGTTTGAGTACCCTGGGGTCCCGCCTGAACCCTGGTACCTGCATCCCGCTCGATTCGATCTGGGACGCCACGGCCTCGGGGCCCATGTTCGTCGTCTCGATCCAGAACTTGGCGAACAGTATCGAGCCTATGACCATTACGCTGAAGTAGACGATGACGTGGATGCCTATCTGCATGCGCGACTTGAAGTCGCCTATGCCGCCGATATACGAATTATGATACTCCGGACTGAGCAGCGGCAACAGCCAATCACCCACGCCGTTGACGGTCGACAGGTAGTAGGCGAGCCCTCCGGCTGGGACGGTGTTTCCCTCCGCATAGTATCCCACCATCCAGTTATCGCCCAGCAAGGGCATGTTGACGAACGATGGGTGGCTGGCGAACAGCATCGAGAACATGCTGACGTTGGCCAGCAGCGCCGCCATGAGTATGACGGGGATGTTCGACGCGTAGATGAGCTTGATCGGGTATCGGCCCCTAGCGCCCCTCGCGCCTCCGTGCGCCAGCGGCAGCTCTATCCTGCTCGATTCGGTGTACGCAACGAATAGGAATATGATTATCGTGCCTATGAGCGCTACCATCGGGTTCGGCTGCGCCAGGAATATCTGCTCGTATCCGTTGCTGGACAGCTCGGGCGCGGACATGTGGTGGAATATGTATATCGTCTTCGGTATCGTCCCCGCGGGCGGGTTGGACAGGCTCATCGCCGCAGAGGGCGAAGCGGGGTGCCAGTTGAGCGACCCGGTGAATATCTGCTGCGACACGCCCGCGGCGATGAACAGCGATATGCCGCTTCCTATGCCCCATTTCGAGACCACCTCGTCCATAAGGAACACGAGATATGAGCCGACAATCAGCTGCAGCACTATGAAAGTCCGTGCCAGGGACAGCCCGCTCCCTGGCCAGAGCGAGTCCGAGATGTCTATGAACTTCGAGGACGGCTCCATGAAGCCGTACACCTGCGGCGCGGCCTCGACGACTATCATGACGAGCACGAGCAGTTTCTGGGTGCTCTGGTAAATCGCCTTGTCCTCAGCGTTCTTCAGGTCGAGTTTGATGATCTTCGCGCCGGTGAAGAGCTGCATGATGATGGAGCCCGTGACGATGGGGCCTATGCCCAGGTGCATCAGCGAGAACTGGGCGCCTGCGAGGATCGCCCTGTACTGCGCGAACAGGTCTATCCTCTGCTCCGCGTCAAGACCGTATATGACCACGTTCGTCATGGCGAAGTAGAGTACGAGGATCAGGATGACCCAGGACATCTTCGTCCTGAAGTGGACGTGTCCTTCGGGCTTCGTGACCGCGGGCAGCCTGTCTGTGACGGGCTTGAGCTTGTACAACAGACTCTTCTTCTTCTCCCCCTCGGCCATCAGATATCCTTCCTATCGTCCGGTCATTCGTTCGCCAGTCTTCGTTCGTCCCTGTCTTCGCGATCCCATGCGGACGTCCCATCACTCCTCGAGCAGCTTTCCGCCTGCGCCCTCGAGTTTCTCCTTGGCCTTCGCCGACGTCTCTGCCACGCGGACGGCGACCGCGGTACCTATCCTGCCGGAGCCAAGCAGCTTGTCTATGCCGAGCCTGGTAAGGTCGACAGTCCACACGCCGCCCTTCTCCTCCGCGAAACCGTCCTCGGCCAGTGCCGGCAAGGACTGCTCGAGGTCGGACAGGTTGATCGTTATCTTGTCGGCGACAACGGACTGCGGCCTCTTGAAGCCGTGGCGGCCAAAATGCATGGGGGAGTACTTAACCGTAGCCATCCACTTGTGCTTGTGCAGGCCAGCGTTCCCCCTGCCGCCTCTGAGGCCCGCGCCTCTTCCGGCCTTCTTGCCGCGGCCATGGGTTCTGCTGCCCATGAACTTGCGCGTTCTGCTAACCATGTTGTCACGCCTCCTCCGAGTCCTTCAGCATCCTCTGCAACAGCCGCTCGATCTCTGCGCCCCGGTAGCCCACGGCGCCGCCGACCGAGTACGGCCTCTTGACTTTCGAATAGCCCTGCCTGGGAGGGTGCAGCCTCATCACGGGCTTCAGCCCCCTGACGTCCGTCATCCTCGCCTCGGCCTTCTCTATGGCCTGAGCGAGCTGCGAGACAGACGCGAAGGACGAGTTGCCCTTGACGTACGAGTCGGTCAGCTTCGCACCGCCCGAGACCTCCCCCCTCTCCTTCAGCAGGTTGGCGATGGTCTCCTTGTTGACCTCTCCCCAGGTGACGTAGTCCTTGACAACCTGGAGCATGCCTTTGGTCGTCGCGTTGTGCGGGAGTAGCACGCAGTGGTTCGGCCTTGTGAGCCTCAGCATCTCCATTGTCTCGACCGCGTCGCGCCGTATCTTGGCATGTCCGCGCACCCTGACGACTGCCACAGCCGACACTTCACTCGCCCTCCTTCTTCTGCTCCGCTGCCTCCGGCGCCGGCCCTGGCGCCGGCTCGGGATCGGCCTCGGGTTCCTCGTCGGCGGCGGGCGCCACCTCCGACGCCTCCGCCTTCTCTTTCCCTTCGCCCTCCTCGGCGGACTCCTCGACGACTATCGGTGGAGCGACCTGTATTCTGACGGGCCCGCTGACGATCTTCAACCTCTCCTTTTGCTCCTCTGTCACCCTCATCTGCGATGTGAGCCTGAGCGCCTCGAACGTCGCGACGGAATAGTTTATCGTGGTCTTCGTGTGGCCCTTGGTGAAGCCCCACGCGTCCTCGATGCCCGCCATCTTCAGCACGCTCTTGGCGATGTCGCCTATCGCAAGGCCCGTGCCCCTCGGCGCGGGCTTGAGCTTCACGACGACCGAGCCAGAGTGTCCCTCCAGATCGAAAGGGAGCGAGTGCGGCGTAAGGCATCCGCACTCCCACGAGCCGCAGCCGCGCTTGACCTCGATGATGTTCAGCTTGGCGACGTCTATGGCTGCCCTTATCCCGGGGCCGACCTCCTTGCTCTTGAGCCTTCCGAGTCCGACGAATCCGTCCTGGTTGCCCACAACGACCGTTATTGCGAACTTGACTCTCCTGCCAGAATCAGTCATCCTCTGGACCATGTTGACGTCCAGCACCTCGTCCGCAAGCTCCGGGAGCAGTATGTCCACAATCTGCGGCTCCCTGAGCGGCAGCCCGGTACTCAGCGCCTCGCTCATGGTTGTGACCTTCCCGTCGACGACGAGCTTGCCCAGCCTCGTCTTGGGCGTCCAATCCGAAGACATCACTCGGCACCTCCCATCTTGCCCTTGACCTCGTCGAACTGCGCCTCCGTGCCTTCCCTCATGTGCCTGCCCTTTATCCTGTCGTCGGACGGGAGGACTGCACCGTCGTGCGGGACGTCCACGCCGGCGTCCAGGAGACCCTTCATAGCTGCGAAGAGGACGCACCCCTTCACCGGGTCCTTGAGTCCCATGTCCAGCACGGCATTGTCGACTCCCTTCTCGAGCGCCCTCTTGCCTGCGAGGTAGCCCGTCAGGTACGCCCCAGGGGTGCTCTTCCCCGAGTGCGTCCATCCGAGCTTCGCCAGCTCCGTCGACACCGCCGACGCAAGCACCTTGTCGCCGCCGTCCGCGTACTCGACGAGCTGTATTCTCGTGTGCTTGTTGGAGCTGCGCACGACCGCCCTGGCCTTCTCGCTCTTGACCAGTGCAAGCCTGCGCCTGTAATCCGTACGCCCTTCTCTCCTCCTCCGGAAGGGCACCTTGTATCTCGGTCCTGTGGCCATGATCATCGCTCCTTCAGTATCCCCTCTGTCCTGAGGTGCGAGTCCAGGTGCGGCCTGCTCTTGAACACGCCTCCCTTCGCCCTCAAGTAGTACTTCCTGTAAGTCCTCGTGTCGATCACGCCATCGTCCCTCAGCTGCCTCAGCCTGTGTCGGATCGGCCTGATGGTCTGCTGCCATCTCTCCTTCGAGGGCTTGCGCGCGTGCTTTCCGCCCTTCCTGGAGCCGTGGCCGGTCCTCCTGCCCTTGCGCTTCTGCGTCTGCAGGTAGTTCGCCCTGCCTCTCGAGACGCCCCGCTTCTGCCTCGCCGCTACGGTGCCGGAGGAGATGAGCGTCCTCACGTCAGACCGGGTGATCGCGTCCGCCACATCCTCCGTCCTGTTCGGGTCTATCCATACCCTGGATTCCCCGCACTTGAGCATCTGGGCGGCCATCCTCCTCTGGTTCTTCAGGTCCATCGTCATCCGCTCCTATTGAGTATCCTTATCTTGAGCTCGTCGGCCTTCTCCTCTATCTCGGTCCTCTTCCTCATGCCGACGGTGTGCGCCACCCTCGCAGCCTGAGTTTTCGGGTCGATGTCCTCGAGGTCCTTGACGTTGTGCACCATGACCTCCCTGAAGCCCGACGGGTGAAGGTGCTTCGCCGCGTTGGGGCTGCCGTAGCCGATCGAGACGACGTTAGTCCTGCGCGTCATATGCCTCCTCATCTTCGAGTGCAACCCCTTCGGCCTCCGCCAGCCGGTGGTCCGGAGCTGCTTGCGCCTGTGGTACTCCTGGCGCACGAATGTCGGGCGCTTCGAGGCGATGTTCCCGCGCTCCCTGAGCGCGGCGAGGACTTCCTTCGAGAGCTCGGGCTTCAGCTTGACACTGTACCCCTCCTCTTCCTCGATTTCGACCTCTTCCTCTTCCTCCTCCTCGTCGCCCTCTATCTCGACCTCTTCCTCGTCGTCGCCCTTCTCCTCGTCTTCGTCGCCTTCGGGCTCGAGGCGCTCTTCGGGAGACTCCTCGTCCTCGTAGCCCTCGAGGTCCTCCCTCCAGTGCTCGAGAGTTTTGGGCCCAACGCCCTTGAGGTGCTCGTGTATCTCATCGGTGCGCTCCTCGTCGGCCAAGGCCTCGGCGAGGTCCTCCCTGGTCTCTATGCCGAGCGCCTTCAGCTTCGGGACATACTCGTCCTTGAACATGCGGAGCTTCGCGAACTCTCCATCGTCCTCAGATCTATCATCGGCCATGGTGTATCACCTCCCCGCCTTCTCAGTGATGTATATCCCGTCCTGGAATATCCTCGGGTCGTAGCCCTTAATCCTCGTCGCCCTCTCGATGTTCGCGGCCGTCTGGCCGACCTCCTCGATGTCTGAACCGGTTATCGTGACCTGGTCGCCCTTGACCGCCACCTTCACACCGCTCTGCACCTTCGCCGTCCTCGGGTGCTTCTCCCCCAGGAAGTTCTCTATTACGAAGACCTCGCCCTTGGCCGCCGCCTTGATCGGGAAGTGGGCGTAGACAATCCTCATCCTGCACTCGAACCCCTCGGTCACGCCGTGTATCATGTTGCGTATGTGCGACGCGAAAGTCCCCACGAGAGCCCTGTGCTTCGCCCTCTTCGTGTCGCCGATGACGACGACCGCATCGCCGTTCCTGACGATCCTCACGTACGGGCTCGACAGCTCGCGGGAGAGCTCCCCCAACGGTCCCTTCACCTTGACGACGGCACCGTCGACCTCGACCTGGACCTTCTCGGGTATGTCGATCTCATCCGTGTGCAAACCCATCACTTCGCTCATCCAGATCACCTCAGTAGACGAACGCCAGGAGCTTCCCGCCCACGCCGCCCTGTTTGGCCTGCGTGTGCGTGAGGACTCCCCTCGTCGTCGTCAGTATCAGCACCCCGAAGTCCTGCGCGGGAAGGTACCTTGCCTCGAACTTCTCGAGGTCTCCCTTCCTGACGGAGTACCGCGGCCTGATGACGCCGCAGTCGTTTATATGTCCTGCCAGGTTTACTCTGAACATGCCGCTCCGGCCGTCGTCCACGAGCTCGAACTGCCTGATGTACCCGGCATCCTGCATCACCTTGAGCACTCGGCCTATGAGCTTCGACGACGGCCTGATGACGCACTCGCCCCTGCCCACGCGCTCGGCGTTCTTGATGACGGACATCGCATCGTTCAATGGGTCCTGTTGCATCCGACATCACCTCATGAGTACTTCCTGAACCCCAGCTCGGGGGCCATGTCCCTGAAGCACTGCCTGCAGAGCCGCATTCCATAGCGCCGTATGATGCCGCGCTTGCGGCCGCATCTGGTGCAGCCAGCCTTCCTGCCGAACAACTTCTTCGGCTTCAATCGACCACCTCTGCGCTGAACCTTGATCTGACGAACTCCATCCCCTCGTGCTTGGTTATCCTGTGATGGTGTGGAAGGCTCCTCCTCAGGATGTCCCTCCTTGCGATTCGCTTCCCTGGCCGTGTCAGCGCGACGCTGACGTCGAGCCCGAAGATGCCTATCTCGGGGTCGTACTTCATGCCGGGGAAGTCCGTGTAGTCCTGTATGCCGAAGGAGAAGTTGCCCTCGGGGTCGAACGAGTACTCGGCGACCCTGTTCTCCCTGATCCACAGCGCCGTCTTGACGAACTCCTCGCCCTCCTTGCCGCGGAGCGTGACCTTGACACCTATCTGCATGCCGCGCCTGATGCCGAAGTCCCGGTTCGTCGTCCTGGCCAGCGTGCGTATCGGCTTCCTCTTGGTCACCATCTGCAGGACCTTCTCCGCCTTCAACAGCCGCTCGCCCGCGTCGCCCACGCCTATGTTGACGACAGCCTTGTCGATCCTTATCTCGCGCATGGGGTTCGTCATAGGGCCTTCGCCTCCGCCAACCTTATCTCGGGCGTCTTGTCGCCCACGACGAACACGTTCTCCTTGACCGTGCTGAAACCTTCCTTGAAAGTCACGGTGTTCGAGCCCGAGCCCCTTCGGAGCCTGTACTCCTCGATCGTCTGGATGGACCCGGGATGGGAGCCGCCGGTGAGCAGCGCGAGGCTGCCTTTGTCCAGCTTGAACGACTTGATTATGCGCTGGGACGGGAGTTCTATCTTGAGCACGTCACCCGTCCTGTACTGGTCCTTCGGGAGCAGTATGCATCTCCCGTCGTGGAGGTTCAGCTGCACCTTGCCGCCGGCGACGACGCTCTTGTCGTCTATCCTCACGAGCTTCCACGAGCTCTCCTTCTCCTCGATGGGCACGAGCATCAGCCTGCCCTTGTAGTCGAGGAGCAGGCGATAGCTCTCCTTCGCCTCGACGAGCGTCACGACGTCCATCAATCCCACGGGGTACTTGTCGTCCGTGACGACCCTGCCGTCCACCTTCACACCCCGCCCGCCGATGATGAACATCGCCTCGCGGAAGTTGTCGCACGCACCGAGCATGTCCCTCAGCACCATCGCCAGTGGCATGGACTCCTCCTTCCTGTGCGGTCCCGCCCTGGGCTTCATGACCCATCGGCTGACCTTCCTGGGGACGGGCCATCTTCTCGGAGCTGCCATCCTCTTCATGTGCTTCTTCAACGCTCTCACGCTCCTCCTTTGAGATCCTCGAGCTTCTTCTTCCTCCAGCCGTCCGACACGTCGAGCTTGGTGATGATCACGTCCGACGGGTCTATGAGCCGCTCGGTCTGCGTGCCGTCCGCCTTCGCCACCGTCACGTTCTCTATGATTATCTTGTACTCTCCGAGGTCGACCGATGCGACCTTGTTCTCGGTCCCCTTGATGTCCCTGGAGCCGCGTATGATCTTGACCGTGTCGCCCTTCCGCACCGGGAGAGAGCGCACGTTGTACTCCCTGATGAGCGGCGAGTCCAGGTGCGCCGATACCATGCGTCGTCTCCTGTGGAACGGCGCGTCCATCTTCGCCCTCCTCTGCTTCCTTGCCTTGTGGCTCGTAGTCATCCGATCGACCTCACACTATGACGGACGCGGTGGCCGCGATGCGGGGCCAGCGCTCGGCCGCCTCCCTCGCCACGGGGCCCTTTATGTCCGTCCCCTTCGTCTCGCCCGTTTCCGTCACCATGACGACCGCGTTGTCCTCGAACTGGATCATCGTCCCCTCGGGCCGTCTGAACGGCCTCCTCTGGCGGACGATCACCGCGCGCATGAGCTGCTTCCTCGTCTCGGGTGTACCCTTCTTAACCGTCACAACCAGCAGGTCTCCTACGGCCGCGCTCGGATACCTCCTGCTCGCCCCGTGGTACTTCGGCACGGAGACGACCTGGACGACCTTCGCGCCCGTGTTGTCTATGCAGTCGAGCCTCGCACCCGCGGGTATGCCCCTCATCTGCCTGCCCGGTAGCCCCTTCATGTCGAACACCTACGCCCTCTCGATGACGACGTACGAGACACGCTTGCTCAGCGGCCTGCATTCCATAATGCTGACCCTGTCCCCCGCCTTCGCCTCAATGCACGGCGGCGAGTGGGCGAGGTACCTGCTGGTTCTCTTCTCGTACCTCTCGTACTTCGGAACGTACTTGAGGTGTTCCCTCTCGACCGCGACCGTGCCCTGCATCTTTGTCGACACGACGGTCCCGTTCAGGACCGTGCCTCTGACAGGCAGCTCGCCGTGGAACGGGCAGTTCCTGTCCGTGCAGGTGCCCTTCGGTGGCTCGACGTCGAGCCCTATGTTGGCTGCCGCCTCCTTCTTCCTCGCCATGGTCACATCACCTTGCTGCTCATCGCACTCTCTTGATCCTGTCCTCAGGTCTGAATCTGATGTCGTCTCCGGAGACCACATGCGCCTGCGAGCCATCGTCGAACCTGAACTCGCACCCGGCCTTCGCCACCATCTTCTCGACGCCGTCCTGCTCGATCGTGATCGTGTTCTTCGTCTCGTCAACGACCCTTCCGTGCACGCCCACGATGGACGGGCAGGTCGACCCGATGACCTCGACGTCGAGCCCGATGAACTGGGTCCTCCGGAAGTCCTTTGATTTCATGCTCGGTCCTACCTCGAGTCCACGGAGAACCCGAGTTCTTCCAGTACCTCCTTCACCTTCCTCTTGTGGTCGCCCTGGAGCTCTATCTTGCTCTCCTTGTACGTGCCTCCTGCGGCGCATCTCGTCTTCAGCTTCCTCGCGAGCTCCTCCATGTCGATGTCACTTGAGTCGATCCCCTCGACGACGGTGACCACCTTGCCGTACCTTCTGGTGTCCGTGGTTATCTTTATCTGCTGCTGTTCCTTGGCAATCTGTTCGCAGATACACAACTCCTCTGGCAGTCCGCATACCGAGCAAATACCAGCCATTACTTCTCTCTCCTCCTTTGGTTTCTACTCCTCTTCCGTCTCCTCGTCCGCGGCCTCTTCCTCCAGCTCCTCCTCGGGGGGCTGGGGGACCTCCTCGACCTTGGACACCTTTCTCTCTCTCTTCCTCACCGCGGCAGACTCAGTCGGCCTCTCGAGGCCGAGTTCGTACTCCCGCTCTATCGTGACTATACGCGCGATATTCTTCCTGATCGCCTTCATCTTGCCTGGGCTCGCGGGCGCGCCGCCCATCGCGGCGACCCCGCGCTCGTGCATGAGCTCGTCGTTCAGCTCCTTCAGCTTGCTTCGCCTGTCCTCCGGTCGCATCGCCCTGATGTCGTCCGACCTCAGCAATGCCATCTCTAGCCCTCCTTCTCAGCCCCGTCGGCCTTGGTCTCTTTCGCCTTCGCCTCGGGCTTTCCTCCCACCCCATCCCCGCTCTTCGCAGTGGGCTCCGTCTCGGTTTCAGGCGGTGGTGGCTCATCCTCGGTCGTGGGCTCCGCGTCCTCGGGCTTGGGCGGTTCGGGCTGCGCCTCGTCCTTCGGCGGCGGCAGCTCGTTCTCCGCGTCCGCCTCCTTCGGAGCGCCTTTGGCTGGAGCCTCTGGCTTCTCCTCGGGTTTCGCCTCTCCTTCGTCCTTCTTCTTGCGCTTACGAGGCTTTTTCTCCTTCGCCTCGGCGCCCTCCTTCTTCTTCTCCTTCGGGGCGGACTTCTTCTTCTCCTTCTCCTCTGCATCCGTCGCCTTCTTCAGCTCCTCGACGGCCTCGCCCGCACGCTCCTCCTCGACCTTCTCGGCAGCCTCCTTCTCAGCCTCCGCGCTCGGCTCCGCCGCTGGCGGCGCCTCGGGCTCGGGCAGGGGAAGCACGTCGATCTCGTCCGGGAGCCTCGCATCCGGATGCATGATCTGTACCGTAACGCCTATGGTCCCTGGCTTCATCCTCGCATTGGCGAAACCCTTCTCCATGAAGTCCAGCTTGGCCTGGCCGCAGAACTTGATGTGGCCGGACTTGAACTTCTCCCTTCTGTGACGCTGTCCAGTGAGTTTGCCGGCCACTGTCACCTGGCAGCCCCTCGCGCCCGACTCCATGATTCTTCGCACCGTCGAGTGCCCCGCCCGCCTGAAGTGCCAGCCCCGCTCGAGCGCGCTTGCGAGCTTCTCGGCCATGATCTGCGCGTTCAGGTTCGGGTTCTCGACCTCCTGTACCTCTATCTGCGGGTTGCTGAAGCTGAAGTCGTCCTCTATCGCCCTCGTCAGCCCCTTGATTGCCTCTCCCCGCCTTCCGATGACGAGGCCGGGCCTCTCCGTTATGAGCGTCACCCTCGTTCCCATCGGCGTCCTCTGGACATCAAGGCCTCCGAACCCCGCGCGGCCGACACGGGACATGATGTACTCCCTCAGCAGCACCCGCCGGATCTTCTCCGTCACAAACTTCCTCTCGCTTGCCATGCAAATCCTCCGTCGGGCGCCATCCTCAGGATGACTTCTCGACCTCCTCCAACACGATCTCTACGCTCGTGGTCTGCTCGTTCCAGGGGGTGCTCCTGCCATGCGCTCTCGGCATGTACGCCTTCTGTATCCTGCCCCTGTGGGCGCAGGCCACCCTGATTCTCATGTTGTCCGCGTCCAGGCCCTTGTATTCCGCGTTGGAGTGGGCGCTGTTCACGACGCCCAGGATCGCCCTAGCCGCCTTCTGCGGGTACCTTCCCGGGCCGCTCCCAGCTTTGGGGCTTAGGAACATCTTGTATCGCGAGTAGGGCACGGCGGTCTTCATGTCGACAATCCCCGTGAGGTACTCCCTCGCCCTGTCGACCTTCATGCCCTTGAGCATCTTGCACACCTCCCTGCAGTGCTTCGGCGACACGCGCATCTCCTTGCCTATCGCCTTGGAGGTCGTCTCCGGGTCCGTCTGCTGTGTGTATCCCATTCCCCTCGACCTCCTCCATCACTTCAGTGGCATGAACTTGGACGACCTCGTGGCGCCGACGCCGAGGCCCGAGTGTCTCACGCCCTTCCTGGTCAGCGCGAACTCGCCAAGCGAATGCCCTATCATCTCGGGCTTGATCTCCACTGGCTGGAACTCCTTGCCGTTGTGTATCATGACCGTCTTCCCGACGAACTCCGGGAGCACGTATATCTCGCGCCTGTGCGTCCTCACGGGCTCGTCAGAGGTCCTCATCCTCGCGAGGAAGGCGTCCTGCTCGGGGTTGAGGCCGCGTATGAACGACCGCCTCGCCCTGGCCGGAAGGAGCTCGATGATGTCCGCGAGCGGCATCTTGAGCAGCTCCTCCATCGTGTACCCGCGGTACGTGAACTCCTTCTTCCTTCTCGCCTGTATCTGGCTCTTCTTCTTCCTCATCCTGCGTCGCGAGGCCTTCGCCGACCCTCCGTGCCTGGCAGAGGGCTTCGGCTTCTTCGCCTTCTCGGGCTTCGCCCCCGCAGCACCCGTCGTCTTGGCCACCGGGGCGGCGGCCGGCTCGGGCGTCTCGACCTTGACCGTCTCAGCCATTCACTACACCTTCCTCGGCTTCTTGCGCGACTTCTTCTTGGGCGCTAGCCTGCCGACCTTCCTTCCCGGCGGAGCGTTCCTTCCCACGCTGGACTGCGTCCCGACGTGCGGGTGTCCGCCTCCGCCGTGTGGATGGTCGACGGGGTTTTTCGCAATGCCCTTCACCGTGAAGTACGCCTTTGACGTTGACCTGTAAGCGTGGAACTTCTTCCCCGACTTCGCGAAGGGCTTCTCCTTGTGCCCTCCACCGGCCACAAGGCCAACGGTCGCGAGGCATCGTCTGTCGACCTCCTTGAACCTGCCAGACGGGAGCAGCACGACCGTCTTGGCGCCGTGGCTGACAATCGTCGCGGCGTTGCCAGCGGTCCTGGCGAGCTTTCCGCCGTCTCCCGGCTGCAGCTCGACGTTGTACACGATCGTGCCTTCGGGCAGCTGCCCGACGGCGGCGGTGTTGCCCGCTGTAACGGAGCCGGACGCGCCCACCGTCACCTTCTGGCCGACGAAGGCGCCGTCCGGCGCGAGCATCCAGAACTCCGTATCCCCTAGGTCCACCTTAGCCAGAGGTGCTATCCTGCCGGCTTCGTGTCGTATGTCGACGATGACGCCGCTGCCGCGTCTCACCTTCGGGTGCTTGGCATCCGTGAACTTGAGGTGCCTGGGAGACTTGTACCGACCGTACCCCCGACCCCTTCGCTGATTTATGAGGTTCTTTCCCATGTCCGTTCACCCCTAGAATATGCCGATCCTCATGCCGATCTCCTCGGCTGAGTAGCCCTCCTTCAGCTTGATGATCGCGTGCTTCCCGTTCTTCATCACCTTGATGTTGACGCTGTCGACCTTCGCCTCGAAACGCTCCTCAAAGGCGCGCTTGACCTCCGCTCGCGTGGCGTCTCTCCGCACGACGAACTCAAGGCGGTTGCCGTCCCTGAGGTTCTGCGGCGGCGTTCCGGACATGAAGTTCATGGTCTTCTCGGTCACATACGGGTGCAACAGCACAGTCCTGCTCATCTGCTCCACCTGCCTATCTCCGAGAGCGCTGACTCGCTGACCATCATCAGCCTGCCTGGGTCGCCCCCGGGCGCGAGTACGGACACGTTCAGCGTCTTGGGCGTAACCACCTCGACACCGGCGATGTTCCGCATGCTCCTGCCGCCTTCGCATTCGCCTGATAGCACGACCAGGAGACCGCGCGGTGCGCGGTGCTTCCGCCCCCTCATCTTGCCCCTTCCGGCACGTATCTTGCGGCCGTTCTTCGCCCTCTCGACGTCGTCGTAGACGCCTATCGATGACAGGGCGTCAATCGCATCCTTGGTCGTCTTGATCGATTCGAGGTCGTCTCTGACGACCACAGGGACCGTGAGCTCCTCCTCGAACCTGTGGCCCCTCCCGCGGACCAGCTCGGGGACGCTGGTGGCGTGCAGCGCGGCCAGCTTGGCCTGCAGCAGTTCCTTCCGGTTGATCTTCTTGCCTCTGTCCTTTGCCACCCGAGGCGGATGCGCGCGTCTCCCACCGACGTTGTTCGGGGACTGCGCGGCGGTGGAGCTGCCCATGAGCCTCTGGACCCTGGACACTCCCCTGCCCTTCCCCCAGGTCTGCACCGAATGGCGCATGCCAGCGGTAGGCTTGGGGGCGTACGGCTGCCTCGCGTTCGCGGCCATCGCGTCGGTTGCCCTTCGTATGAGGTCCGGTCTGTAGTCCGCCGCGAAGACCTCCGGCAGCTCCGCCTCTCCGGCGACGTCGCCTTTGATGTCGTAGACATTGATCTTGTCGGGAGCGCGGGCGCCCTTCGAGGTCGCCTTTTTCTCCTTGACCTTCTTCTCAGCCATTCAATCACACTCCCTGTTTTGATTCAAGTGATACGAACGTGATCTCGGGCGCCTCGGACAGCTTGATGCCCGTGTCGCGTATGGGCTCCCTCATGCGCACGAGCCGTTTCGACGGGCCCGGTACCGAGCCGTGCAGGAGCACGTACGGGCCTGCTATCTGCCCGTAGTTCAAGAAGCCCCCTCTCGGGGTCACTTCCTCCCCCTTGTCGCCTATCTTGAGTACGCGCTTGTTGACCTCCGTCCTCTGGTGGAACCCGACCTGGCCGCCCTGGGGCACAGTGTGCCTCACCAGGCCAGGCCTCTTGGGTCCGAGAGTGCCGATGAGCCTCCGATGCTTGCTGTTCTTGTGTATCAGCAGCTTCGTGCCCCACCTCTTGGTCACGCCCTGCCAGCCCTTGCCCTTGGTGATGGAGCTGACATCGACCATAGCCCCCTCGGAGGCGAAGTCCCTTATCGTGACGGTCTTGCCGAGAGCGCCCTTGGCGTACTGCAGCCGGTCGTCCAGCGTACCGCCGCCTACCCTGATCTCCATGAGCTCGGGCTTCTTCTTCGGGAGCCCAGCTACGAGGACAGGCTGCGTATGCGCAAGCACGCGTATGTCGTCGTACTCGAGCTTCTCCGCCTTCGACCACGCGCTCTTCTCGTCGTACTCCTTCGGCACCGGGAGCCTCCGCGGAAGGTGCTTGTCGAGCTTGGCGCTCCATACCTCTCCCACGGCCTTCCTGCCGTACGACGAGGATTCGTAGAAGCGCACTCCGCAGATCTTCATCGGCGGCACTTCGAGCACCGTGACAGGCACCTGGACCTCCTGGCCGGCGGTCGTGCTCTTCGGCCTGTAGTCGACCATGAACGCATGGGTCATCCCGGCCTTGTAACCAGCGAAGCCCTGCAGCCTCGTGCCGTTCCCCTCGGCGTCGGGCCAAGAGGATATCCTGGCGGTTATGCTCCTGGCTCTCTTCCTGGGCGAGTAGCCCATGGAGCCCTTCCTCGGACGTCTCCTTTGTGGCATGTGCTATCCCTCGTCTCGAAGCTGGATACTTCGATGTACTCGAATCGCCGTCGAGCACTTGAGTCGAGGCATTCGTTCTCGACCGTGACGTCTCGTCCGCGCTTCAGAACATCGTCCCGCGCGGGTGTTGGGGTGCCTGCCAAGACATAGCCCACATGACGTCTGGTCGATACCGCCTCGGTATCGCAGGCTTGCTGAATGGGGTGCTCGTATATAAACGTGACCGGCCCGGCCTGAGGCGTGGCTTCTACTTGCCTTCCTTCGCCTTCTTCTGGGCTCGCTTTCCGCGCTCCTTGGCGGTGTACCCAGTCGCCCTCTCGAGGAAGGTGTTGTACGCCTTGATGGTCCTCAGCGCGACCTCGTCGTCGACGCCTGGGTCCGTGTCCGTCTCGACGCACAGGATGTTCTTGCCACCCTGCCACGCCCGTAGCTCCCTCAGTGCGCCGAACGACGAGACGTACCTCTCTTCTTTCTCCTCGACGTTTCCGAAGACATCCCGCATGTGCGCCTTGAGCTTCTCAGGCGATATGTTCTCCTGATGCCCTCTTCTGACCTCGTACTCGCTCATGTGTCCTCCCTTGCGTGACTCGAAGCTCTGTGCTCCCTGAAAAAGGTTGTTCCGGAATCACGGTGCCCTGAAGAACCTCTGAAGGTCGCATGTGCCGCCGACGGTGAACCCTTCCAGCTCCATCACCGTCTGCCAGAGGTCGTGGCAGTCGCATTCGGGCGTCTTCAACGCCGAGCGCGACTGCGCGAGCGAATGGTCCTTTATCGAATCGAGGATCGCGCCGTCGCAGCCCCCGCAGTTGTGCGCTCCACGCTCCTTTCCGCCGCCGGTCGGATCGCACACGACCTTGCGGTCGAGGCTCGCGCAGGCGTTGAGCACCTCGACGACGCTCCAGAGCCAAGGCGACCGGTACGCCCATACCTTCCAGAGCCGCTCCACCAGCGTGCCCTTCTGTATGTTGACCGGGTTCAGTGAGATGGTATCGCTCTGCAGCGCGGCGTGTCTGGCAGCCGCGATGGCGTCCTCCACGGCCTCAGCTTCTGTCAGGAACGGCGGCTTGAGCAGGACATATGACCTGAGCTTCCCCCCGGAGCGCTTGACCGTGGAAGCCGCTCGGTCGTAATCGGCGACTGTCATGTTCTTGTTGATCGAGTACTTGAGGACCTTGTCGTTGGCGCTCTCCAGGCCGATGGCGACCTCTATGTCGTCGTGCACGCCCGTCAACGCCCCGACGGACTCCTCGGTGACGAACTCCGCCCTGGACTCCACCAACAGGCCCGTGCCGCGCTCCCTGCACCAGTCGAGGATCGTCCTGGCGGCCTCTGCCGGCACCTCGCGGTCGTCGAGGAACGACCCGGACGTATAGACCTTCAGAAGCTCCACATCGCCCAGTCCCTCGACCGCCTTGGCGAACTGCGCCGATAGGTCGTCCGCTCCGGCGCCGCGCACGGATTCGATGTTGTATCCGCACATCGTGCACGCCCCTGAGGCTGCGTGCGCGCACCCGGAAGTCCTGAGGATCACAACGCCTGTTTCGGCGACCTTCCCCATGAGGTGTTCCTTCTCCGTCCACACGGCGACGGGCTCTTCAACGCGAGCACCGTGCTCGCGCCGCGCTCGTCCTCGGGCTGACAGTTCGCTCTCGTCTCCCGACATAGCACCATCACATCGGCCGCTCGGCTTCCGCGCGTTCAGAGGTCGTACGGCTTCAGGGTCTTGCGGCCGTTCTTTTTGGCCCTCTTGGCCGCGTGCTCTATCATCTGGTGCACCTGGCGATCCAGCTCGTGGTAGAACTCCTCCGAGATTCTGAAGCCATCTCCTGCGACGTCCTTGACGTCGGAGACCTTGATGATCATCTTGCCGTTTCTGATGTTCGATATCGACATGTAGTCCCCCACAGCAGGTGTGACAAGGGATAGAAGCTAATGCAGGACCGCCTCTTAACCTTTCTGGGCCGTATCGCCCACAAAGCTTTTTCTCGCGCTCCCCTTTATCGGGACGGGGCACGGTAGCATGGATCTCGAGGGCAGGCTTGAGCTCATCACGCGCGACGCGCTCGAGATAGTCACAGTGGACGAGCTCAAGGCGCTGCTCGAGACGAGGTCCGCACCGACGGCCTACATAGGTTACGAGCCGAGCGGATTCGTCCACGCAGGACAGATGATCACGGCTTCGAAGGTCGTGGACATGCAGAAGGCCGGTGTCGAAGTCACGGTATTCATGGCGGACTGGCATGCCATGATAAACGACAAGCTCGGGGCGGACATCGACAGCATACGCGCATGCGGAGAGTACATGCACGACTGCTTCCTCGCACTCGGAGTCGATGACTCGGCGAAGTTCGTCTATGCCACCGACCTCATCAGCGGGCCGGAGTATTGGGAGAAGTTCATCAGGATATGCAAAGCGAGCTCGCTCACCCGCCTCAAGCGCGCGATGACCATAATGGGCCGCGCGGAGGACGAGGCGGACATAGACGCGTCCAAGATCATGTATCCACCGATGCAGGTCGCGGACATATTCCACCTCGACGTCGACATCGCCTATGCCGGCATGGACCAGCGGAGGGCGCACATGCTGGCGAGGGATGTCGCGGACAAGCTGCGATGGAAGAAGCCCGTCGCGCTCCATACGCCCCTGCTGATGAGCCTCGGCGGCGGCGCGCGCATGGATCCCGTCGAGGCGAAGATGTCCAAGAGCAGCCCGGACAGCGCCGTGTTCATGCACGACGGCCCGGAGGACGTGAAGAGGAAGTTGAAGAACGCCTTCTGCCCCCCGGAGACGGAGGGCAACCCTGTCCTCGACACGATCCGCCTGCTGGTACTACCGCAGCTGGGCCGACTCAAGGTCGACCGGTCGGCGAAGTACGGCGGCCCCGTCGAGTTCGAGACGTTCGATGACGTCGTGGAAGCCTACTCGTCGAAGTCGCTCCATCCCATGGATCTCAAGAGCGGCGTCGCGGACGCCATCAACACGCTCCTCGAGCCGGTCAGAGCATATTTCGAGTCGCACCCGGGCAATCTGGAGAGGGTCAAGTCGCTATCGATCACCAGATGACGATCCTTCCCGCCCGATCTTCCGCAGCCGCTTGATGGCGTTCTCAGCCGATATGTTCAGCATCGCCTCGACATCGCCGACGCCGGATATCCCAGCGGCGCCCGGATGACCGCCGCCGCCGTTGGAAGTCTCAGAGCCGACGCCGTTAAGCAGCCGTCCGAGGTGCACGCCCCTCCTGACGACGTCCTGAGTGGCACGCGCGCTTATGCGGAAGGTCTCGTCCCTCTGCGATCCAACGAACGCTATGTCCGCGCCGAGGTGGAGGAGCGCCTTGCACACGGACGCCTCGAAAGCGCTCCCCTGGGAGATGGCTACGATCCTGTCGCCGACTTTCCAGTACTTGAGCCTCTGGGCGCCCCTGAGCTGCGATATCTTCTCCGATGGGTCGACGTCCAGGGACACGAGCTCTATGGCCTCGTCCACATGCGTCCCGTGCCTCTCCATGAGCTCGGCGAAGGCAATCAAGGACCCTGGCCGCGCGTACTTGAAACTGCCTGTGTCGGTGAGTATCCCCACCATCAGGGCCAACGCGACGTCCCTGTCTATGTCCTTTTGCGCGGCCTTCAGGAGTTCGTACACGATCTCCGCGCACGACGCCTTCGTGTCGTCGCACAGGTAGATCCTCGCGCCGTTCCAAGCGCTGTTCCGCGCATGATGGTCTATCACGATGGAGTCGGAGTAGTCCAGCTGGAGCGGTATCTGGTCAGGACCTGATGTGTCCAGGACGAGCACCCGCTCGTCCTCGGGGTCGATGTCCCTCTCGCGCACCTCGATGTCCAGCCTCGATGCTAGGATCTTCGAAACCCTGTCGAGTCCTCCAGGGGCGCATATCTCGACATCGGGGAACGCGCGCGAGACCGCGAAGGCGCTGGAGAGCGCGTCCGGGTCCGCGTTGCCGTGTATGAGGACAAGAGTCCTCCCTCCAGACTCGAGTTCAGCTGCTATGTCCGACAGCACAGAAGCGTCAAGCGCCCAATCCTTATAAAATAGGTTCTGCACGCCGTCTCAGCCCGCCTTGGGCGCGTCGTCGGAGTCGCCTCCGCCGGAGCCCTGCAGCGCCTGCGTGATCTGGGCCTGTAGGTTCTGATGCCTCTCGCGCAGATGCTTGTCCTGCCGGTCGAGCGTCTTCACGCGCACGTCGAGAGAGTCCTTCCGCTCCTTCAGTTCCGTCAAGAGCCCGGCCCTGTCCTTGTTCTGTATCATCAGCGAGCCCACGCTCCTGTACACAAGCGCGTCGTCGGCCGCCTTCTCGAGCTCCTGGACGGCTTTGTCGAGCTCGCGCACCTGCGCCTCGAGCTGCATCTTCTGCGTCGCGATCATCTGTATCTGCTGGGAGAGCTGCTGGAACTGGGCTATCTGGTTCTGGACCTTCGGTGGTAAGTTCTCGATCATCTCCTTCCTGCCTCCTGTGCCGTTTCCTCTGCTACATCGCCCCATCTGATATATGAGTTGAGGGCCGCTCTCAGGGCCGTGAGGTCGTTCGCTTCGATCTCGATGACGACCTCGCCGTCGCGCCCCGTCACCGTCACGCTCGTCCGCGGTATCTTCTCCGCGAGTTCGGGCGACAGCGCCTGCCTGACGACGTCTGCATGTTCCGTCCGTATGGTCAGCTTCGCGCGGTTCGCCAACGTCATCTACCCTTGACAGCCTTCCTGACGTTCGGCCTCTCCTTGTAGAACACCTTCGACCCGCACCTCTCGCACTGCAGGCCCACCGTGTTCATGCCAGACCGGACGGGCTCCTTGCATCTCGAGCACTTGTACATGAACGCACACTCCTCACTGGGCCTCCCCCTCGGCCCCCTCACCCGCGGATGGCAGCTCCTCCTCGCCCTCCCCGGTCGGCACGTGCTTGACCTCCCGCTTCACCGATGCCGGGGCCGTGAGGCTGTAGGCGCTGCTCGCCATCTTCGAGCCGCAGTGCCTGCAAGTCCAAATGCCGGTCGAATCCCTCGTCACCGCCTTCGACCTGCACTTGGGGCAATCGTGCCGCTTCCTGCCCTGCGACTCGATATCGGCTATTCGCCTCCTTATCTTGACGCCGTATCTGGCCCCTAGCCTCCCAGCGGAGCCCACCTTCTTGGTTCTCTTGGCCATGCGGATCAGCCACCCTCACATGTTCAGGTCTTCGCGCGCACCTCTGCGCCTATCGTTCTCGAAAGGTCGACTATCCTGAGCACCTCGTCGGCAGTGAGGCTCCCCTCGCCGCCCTTCTGCATCGCGCACAGGTTGCCGTTCTCGTTCGTGGCGACGGTCAGCCTCGCCTCTGCGACGGACTGCTCGTCGTACGTCGGATCCACCAATACATGCTCGCCTATCTTAACTGCTGTGACCGAGATCGGCTCGTGGGCGACCGGAAGCGGGAAGTCCTCGCCCTTGTCCGCGCGCTTGGCCGGCACGACCGTGCTCTTCAGCGCCGACACCGCGGCGATGTTCGCGGCGTCGAACAGGTTGCCGTCGTAGTCGAGCGCGTGGATGTCGACGAACATTATCCAGACCTCCTTCTCCGGCTCGATGCACAGCTTCTCCATATCGACCGCCTGACCCTCTCTGATGCCCCTGTCCACGACGCGGGCTATCTCTATCGCCTCCCTGCCGGGCGGGCCGCTCTCGAAGGTCTCGCTCGCGAGTGGTATCAGCTCAGCGTTGGTCGTGAGCACGCCCTTGTTCGGCGTATCGGCGAACGGCTGGCCGACCATCATCTTGATTCCCACTATCACGTCCGTATTGCCGAGGTGCACCCTGGCGGAGCCCTCGGCCGAGCGCACGTACTCCTTCTCTATCGTTATCGGGCGCATCTCCTCGAATCTGCGGCCGTCCTCCCTGATGCCCTTGGACAGCATCTTGGCTATGTGGTCCCTCTTCAGGTCGGCCATGACATCCTTTGACATGCCTACTTCACCCCCTCGCTGCCGCCGTCGTCTGCGACGACGTATCTGCGCCTGAGGGCGTCCCTCTGGACGTCGTATATCTTCTTGCACGCGTCCGCGGCCATGCCGAGGCCGGTCCTGAACTCGTCCGCCGTCAGGTCGCCGTCCATCTGGAGCAGAACGACCTCCTCAGTCCTCGGTATGTAGCCCAGCGGTATGTCCGCCTGGCCGAAGTTGTCCTCCTCCTTGCCGAGGTCGAGCACCATCGTGTTCGCCACCTTGCCGGCGGCGCACGACGCCACGAGGTCCCTCATCGGTATCCCGGCGTCGGCCAGCGCCACGGACGCCGCGGTCAGGCCGGCGCATCTGGTGCCCGCGTTGGCCTGGAGCACCTCTATGTACACGTCTATCGATGTGCGCGGGAAGTACTCCGTGAAGACCACGTGCGTGAGCGCCTCGGATATGATCTTGGATATCTCCTGCGAACGCCTGTCCGGCCCTGGCCTCTTCCTGTCGTCGACCGAGAACGACGCCATGTTGTAGTGGCACTGTACCAGAGCCCTCGTGGGGTCCTGCATGTGCCTCGGATGGCACTCGCGCGGGCCGTATACGGCCGCCATGACCTTGTTGTGCCCCATCTCGAGATACGCCGAACCGTCGGCCCGTCTGAGCACGCCCGCCTCGATCTTCAACGGTCTGAGTTCGCCAGGCAGCCGGCCGTCGATCCTCCTTCCCTGTTCGTCCATCAGCTTGATCCCGTCGGGTAACGGTGTTCCTCCCATGTCCTTCACTCTCCCTTGCCCGTCCTCTTCTCGAGCAGGTCCTTGACCTTCTCCGTGAGGCCGCTGCTGTGCGCCTGATCCTCTATGAGCTTGATCGCCTCGACGGCCAACAGTATGTTGTCCATGTCGCCGTCTATCCATATGCGCCCGTTCTGGCCCACGTATATCCTGCATCCTGTCAGGTTCTTGAGGACTTGGATCATGGAACCGTTCTTGCCTATGATCCGAGGGACCTTGGCAGGCGCCACATCAGCGACCATGCCCCCAGCCAGCTTCCTCAGCCCGTGCTCCTTCATCGATACCTGGACCTTCGCTAGCTCGTCGACCCCTATGACCTTGAGCAGCACGAGGTCGCCTATGGTCATGAACCTGCCGGTCTCGCCGAACTCGACCCTCCAAGGCACCTCGTTCACGTGCAACGGCGTCGGATGCGCCGCGTTTATGTCCACCAGCCAGTTCGACGCGCCCATGTCCACTATCTTGCCTATGACGGTGTCTCCCCTCATGGGCACGTACTGTCCCGCGAGAGGCACCACGCCAACCGTGTTGGCGCGTACGCTCCTTATTCCCAGGAGGGCGGCGTAGACGCTCCCTCCGTCCACATACGTACCCGGTCCGGCCTTCATCCCCGATCCGGAGAGCAGGTCTCCAGGTACGACTATCTCTCTTGCAGTCTCTCTAGAACTCTCTCGCTGCATTCCATTCACTCGCTTCAAGTTGGTGATTCCGATAAACACTCTGCTCGCGTGACCCGAAGGCATAGAGGTCTTCTAGGTCTTCTCCGCGCAGCGCATTTACCCTCGTCTCTTACCGAAGGCCCAAGAACGCGTCCCCTGCTTTAAGTTTTTGGTCGTACGGACGCCCCCGACGGCCCTCAAGGCCGGCGGAGCCAGTCGTCCCGCCAGATGATGTCAGCCCTTCTTCTTCATGGGCTTGATCTCCGCCTCGCCGTGCGTCTTGCCGTTTATCCTCTCGACGAAGTCGTTCTGCATGCCCGCTGGCATCTCGACCAGGCCTATCCAGGAGCCGTCACTCTGCCACTCCTCTCGCAGTATCTTGCCGAACGCCTTGAAATCCTCATAGCAGCGCCCGTAGTTCTCCCCCGAGAGCTTCACGGCCATCTGTATCTTGTCGAACCTTATGGGTATCAGCGGACGGATGGCGTCCATGATCGCGGGCACCTGCGCCTCCACAGGCTTGAACGCGTCGACGTGTATCTTGGCGTCCTCCATGGCCGTCTCGATCCTGGCAGACGGATGCGGCCCGCCCGTCTGCGGGTTCATCGCGTTCTTGGCTATGTACTCGACGATTCGCTTGCGCTTGTTCTCCTGCATTATTCTGCGCTGGTCCGTCGTGAGCTGGAACTCCCCCTTCAGGACTATGAACCTCGCCACCTCGATGGGGTCGTCCGTGCCGAAGGTCTTCTTGATCTTGTCCTCCGGCGCCCTCGTCCCCTTCTTCGCGTTCTTGAAGATCGTGTCTATCACGAGGTGCTCTATAAGGTCGACCTCCTTGCCGTCCCTCATCTGCTGGACAACCTTTGGGTCGATAAGAACTTCGAAACTCTCGCCGTGTGACTCGTACCTCGCGACGATCGCGTCGTCCAGGTCTACCATGGCTCCCCGCCTAGCTCTCCAACTTCTTCACGTAGGCCTCCACCTCGGCGTCCGAGAGCTTCCTGAAGCTCTCTCCCATCCTTACCAGGCCTATCTCCACCGCCTTGGTGCTCAGCTTGTCCTCGGTTGCCTTCGACAGCGCCTTGAGCCCAAGGCTGACGGCCTCCTCCATGCTCATGTCGTCCTCGTATTCCTCCTCGAAGACGTCCATGATGGCGTTCTTGCCCGCGCCGATTGAGCCGGCCTTGTAGGCCACGAGGGCGCCGCTCGGGTCCGTCTCGAAGAGGTGCGCTCCCGTGTCATCCACGCCCGCCACCAAGAGGGCGGTTCCGAAGGGCCTGACGCCACCGTACTGGGTGTAGTTCTGCTTGAAGTCGCAGAGCCGTTTAACGAGGGTCTCTATGTCCATCTTCTCTGCGTAGGTGACCTTGTTGATCTGCGCGATGACCCTCGCGTGGTCCACGAGCACCCTCGCGTCCGCCACGAGGCCGGATGTGGCGCAGCCTATGTGCTCGTCTATCTGGAATATCTTCTCGATGGATGTCGATTCTATCAGCTTGCTCGCGATCCTCTTGTCCACGATGAGCGCCACTCCATCCCTGAACTTCAGGCCGACCGTTGTCGTGCCTCTCTTCACCGCTTCTCGAGCGTACTCCACCTGGAACAACCTGCCGTCCGGTGAGAAAACCGTGATTGCCCTGTCATACGCCATCTGTCCTGGCTGCATCTTAAATGACACCCCTTTGCTCAACACCCATTCAATAAGTCCAGCGCTTTCAGCTGGGGCCGGACGCGTCCTAACGTGGTAAATCAATATAAAGCTTTGCGGCGAATATTCTCGGGCTCCTGCGGCCTGGTTAGCCGTCCTCGTCGCGGAATTTCCTGTCGTCCCCCAGGTAGATGCCCTTGAGCTTCCGGATCGTGCCGGAGGTTTTCAGGGTTCGGAGATCGCAGCGCATTCCCCTGACGGATGATATCGACCGTATGAGCGCGATAGCGTCGTCCTTCCGGATGTGGGGTACCCTGAGTATCCCTATGCCTCTCTCGAAGACCGTCAGCCGGAAGGAGTCGCCGACCGGCGAGCCGCGCCCTGCCTCCAGGAGCGCCCCGACGAGGTCTCGCCTCGTCACCGGCTCGTCGGCTTCGATGCTGAACGCTATGTACCTCCACTTGCCGCGCGCGACCTTTCCTGACATCTCGGGGTCGCTCACCGGACGAACTCTTCGGCTCTCCTCGGCCTGTCGTGGTCGTTGGCCTTCGGGGTCGGAGCCTTCACGCCTGTGAGGACCACCATGACCCTGACCATGCCTTCGCTCTGCGGGTCGACGCTGCATCGCCAGATGATTCTGGCGTTGGGGTTGATGCGGTCGTTGACCAGCTCCGCGGCTTTCTCCGCCTCCGTCACGGTCATGTCTGGGCCTCCGACGACCCTTATCAGCGCCCCTCTCGCCGTGGATATGTCCACGTCTCCGAGCAGCGGGGACTGAAGCGCCTGATCGACCGCCGCGTCCACGCGTTCCTTCCGGGACGTGCGGTCGTCCGCCTCTCCCATCCCAATCATCGCGACGCCGCCGTTCTTCATTATCGTCATCACGTCGCTGTAGTCCAGGTTGACGAGTCCGGGCTTCGTGATGATCTCCGTCAGCCCCTTTATCGACTCCATGAGAACTTCGTCAGCCACCCTGAACGCCGCATCGAGCGGCAGCTTCGGCACTATCTCCAGGAGCCGGTCGTTCATTATCACGGCCGTGGTGTCACAGTTGACCTTCAGCCGTTCCAGCCCCCTCACGGCGTTCTCCATCCTGAGCCCGCCCTCGGCCTTGAAAGGCATGGTCACGATCCCGACCACGAGGGCGCCGGACTCCTTTGCCAGCCTCGCGACTATCGGCGCCGACCCCGTGCCCGTACCGCCTCCCATGCCGGCCGTCACGAAGACGATGTTGTTGCCCTTGACGTAGCCCTTGAGGTCCTCCTCTGCCTCCTGGGCTGCCTTCTCCCCCACCTCGGGGATTGCTCCAGCCCCGAGCCCCTTCGTAACGCTCTTGCCGAGGAGTACCTTGTGCGGCGAGTGAACGTGCAACAGGTGCTTGGCATCGGTGTTGGCGGCAACGAGCTCCGCACCGAACACACCAGCCTGTCCCAGCCGGTTCACAGTGTTCGTTCCTCCTCCGCCGCACCCTACGATCGCTATGCTGACCTTCAGCGCATCGACTATCTTCGCCAGCTCGGCATCGTCCGCCGGAACTCCGGTCGGGGCCTTCGAGTCCTTGCTCGATTCGTGTATCTCGAGAGCATCGTCTATAATCGACCTCATGTTGATCATCCCATCCGCGTTTTCGGCTGTCCATACGTTATCGCCTACGCCGTATATTAAATTGCGTCCACCGCCAGGCAGTTCGTCCGACGCCTCCGAGCCACGCTCGGCGGACCGTTGCAAACGGCGACGCAGACCCGCCGTGCGCGCGTGGTGCGTCCGCGCCCGCGCCTACGATTCTTGAGATCGTAGTACATAGGTAGAGGCATCAGCGCAGGCGAGCCTGCAGGCGTGCATGTGCTCGTGCGCGGCGGTGCGGTCCGCGACCGACCGTCGCGAGAGGTAGGTTACTGGCTTGCATCCGCCTTGGGGAATATTTATATCGAGGTTACCCATTTACTTACGTAGCTTCATGGGGTGCACTCATGCCGAAGTCACTGGTCAAAGATGCATTAGGCAAAGACGCAGAGGAGTTGATGAAGAAGCCTTCCGGACCCAAGGAGTCCGAAGCTGCGGCGGAGGAGAAGAAGACTCCCGAGATGACAGCAGACGACGAGGAGATCGCGAAGATCGCTGCCCAGCTTGATGTCAGCATAAAGATCATCGGATGCGGCGGCGGCGGATCGAACACGATCAACAGATGCGTGGAAGCGGGCATATCTGGCGCCCAGCTTTGCGCTGTCAACACCGACGCGAAACACCTTCTGGCCATACACGCGCCCAGGAAGATCCTCATAGGGAAGAGCGTGACCAAGGGCCTGGGTGCCGGCGCGATCCCGACGGTGGGCGAAGCTGCTGCGAAGGAGAACGAGCGCGACATTCGCGACTTCCTGGAAAGCGCCAACATAGTCTTCGTCACTGCCGGGATGGGCGGAGGCACCGGGACCGGCTCAGCACACTTCGCGGCGCGCCTGGGCAAGGAGATCAAGGCCCTTACGATCGGAGTCGTCACGCTGCCATTCAAGGCGGAGGGCGAGGTGCGCATGGACAACGCCCTGGACGGCCTGGAGAAGCTCAGGAGGCTGTGCGACACGACCATCGTAATTCCCAACGACAAGCTGCTCGAGTTGGTGCCCAAGCTGCCGGTCGACGCCGCGTTCAAGGTCGCCGATGAGGTGCTGATGCAGACGATCAGAGGCCTCACGGAGATAATCACCAAGCCTGGACTGGTCAACCTGGACTACAGCGACATAATGACTGTGATGAACGAGGGAGGCGTGGCCTTCGTCGGAATGGGCGAATCCGAGGAGTCGGACGCCGAGGAGCGCGTGCAGGAGGCGATCGACGAAGCGCTCAGCTCCCCGCTGCTTGGCGAGATCAACCTCAATGAGGCCAAGGGAGCGCTGATCAGGGTGGTCGGCGGCCCGGACATGACGGTCTCCGAGGCCCAGAAAGCCGCCGAGGTCGTCGGCGAGCAGATAAACAAGCACGCCAGAATCATCTGGGGATGCAGCGTCGACCCGGCCCTCGAGGGGCAGGTCAGGATACTGCTGATCGTCACTGGTGCCAGGTCCAACCTGCTGATGGGCAAGGGCAACTCCCACGACGCCGCAGCGGCGGTGGGCGCGAAGCGCTCGAGGCCCTTCGCGGATGATGACGGCATAGACTTCGTCAGATGAGCCGAGGCGGGGCGCTGCCCCGCGGGAAACACATTGGCAACGGCGGACACGAGTTTCCGTGTCCGCCCTTCAACTCCTTACCACTCTTTCCAGCTTCTCCTCTGTTCCCTGCGAGTCCGAGAATCGGGCGCCGCATCGCGGGCAGAAGACGTCCTCGAGGCCGACGCTCGTACCGCACTCCGAGCACTCCGCTCCGACGGCCCCGTCGGAGAACACGACGCCGCACTCGCACAGGCACGCGTCCCTGTCGACCCTCCTTCCGCACGCTGGGCACTCGCAGATCTCCTCGATGAACAGGTGTCCGCATATGGGACATTCGGAGGTGCTCTCAGGTATCTCCGCGCCGCAGCCTGGGCATATCATGCTTCCCTCTCCGACAAGAAGCGCCCCGCACTCGCATTGCCCCTCGCTCTCGGACACTATCCTCGAACACTCCGGACACTGAAACAGGTCCTCGGGGAAGTCTTCGGCGAACACGACTCCGCAGGTCCTGCAGAACATGTCCTTGCCCGATAGCGTCGAACCGCATTCGGGACACTGCGATTCCGCCAGGGCCGTTGTGCAGTCGCAGCTATCGCCGTCAAGGAGCCGTCTCCCGCAGGCGTTGCAAAAGAACGCGGTCTCGGGCGCATCCCTCACCTGGTCCCTCAGCTCGAAGTATGTCCTCTCGGTTATGTCGCCCAGAAGGAAACGCTCTTCGAGCAGAAACAGCTTGTCCTCCTTGGACAGTCGCATGGGCTTCACGGTCGGGACGCTGGAGTCGACGACGTGCGGTTTCTGTCTGGCGCACCACAGCTGCTTGCCGCAGTCAGGGCATGTGCCCGTACGGGCTGCGCATGTGTTGTGGAACCTCTCGCCACAGGCGCATATGACGCTTGGCAGGTCCCTCTTTATCATGCCGAGGCATATGGCGCACTTGGCGTCTCCCCTGATGCGGATGGCCTTCACCTGCGGCCTCGTCTCCATCTTCACCCTGCGAGAGGCGGCTCGGCGCATCATGCACTTCGCTATCTTGACGAGCCTCGGACGCACGTCCACGCTCCTGCGCCGACGCCGAAGGAGCCGCCTATGTCCTCGCCCTTCGCTCATCGGCCATCTCCTCTCCCCGAAGCCCGGTTATGGCTCCCAACTCATATAAATCCCAAGGGGTTCATACGGGGATCATGGCGACGAAGGACACGGTCAGGCTCGTGGGCGAATTGATGATTCTGTCCGCGAGAACCGCCCCTAAGGCCGTCGGCCAGGATTTCGTCGAGGTCCGGCTGGCCGATGAATCGGAGAGGGTCGCGCTCGGGACAGATATGATCCAGGTCGCGAAGGAGAGGAGCATACCAGGCTTCGAGCGGGACGGTCAGAACGTGCTCGACTCCGACGCCGTCGTGCTTCTGGGACTTCTTCCCCACAAGGGCACAGGCCTCAACTGCGGAGCATGCGGGTTTGCGTCGTGCGATGAGTTCAACGAGCGGTCGTCCACGGGAGATTTCGACGGGCCGAACTGCGCCATACGTTTGCTCGACCTAGGCATCGCGCTCGGCTCCGCGGCGAAGACGGCGATGGACCACAACGTCGACAACAGGGTCATGTACAGGATAGGCGTCTCGGCCAGGCGCATAGGGATGATGAAGTCTGCGATAGTCCACGGCATACCGCTCTCCGCAAGCGGCAAGAACATATTCTTCGACCGCGCGAAGAAGTGAGCCTCCGGTCACCGACTCGCGCGCTTCCTTGGAGATAGCGCGGAAGGCCTGCCGAGGTTCGTCCCGTTCAGGAGATATGCGGTTACTGTGTCATCGTCCGCGAAGCCGTTTCTGAGCAGTGGACTGAGCCTTCCGCCTCCCGGAACATTTATCGGCGTCCCCGTGATGAGCGGGTTGAAGGCCGGCACCACGATCATCTCGTCCGGACAGCCCCGGTACCTCTCCCTCGCTTTCTCCTTCCTCATCGCTGCCCTCATCCAACACTTCTCGTTTGCCCTTCCCCCGAGCGAGTCCTCCAACAGTATCGAAGGGTGAATGTGGGCGGTGATGACCTTCGCCGCGGACATGACCTCCTCAGAGGGCCAGACGTGCCCGTGAAGCGTCCCTGCGCCTTCCACCACCGTGCCAGTTAGCGGCGTCACTATACATCCTTCGGGGACAATTCCTCTGAGCCCTCCGTCGTGGTTCCCAGGGGTGATGACGACCGCCTGGAAGAGGCGCATGATCGTGTCCATCACCGACCGCACGTCCTTGTCCTCCCTGGGCGTGGCGTGCGTTATCCTGTGCTTGACGTCGCCCAGTATGAGCATTCTGTCCGCGTAGCCCTCGAGGGCCTCTATCACCGAGGTCACCTTCTTCGTCTGGTTCGGTATGTTGAAGCCCGAAGCCCTCAGCTCCGCCTCTATGCCGAGATGCAGGTCCGCGATGCACACCCAGGACTTCCTCCCGCGTATCACAAGGGCAGGTATGTCGGGTACTGGTTCGATGTCCACGGAAACGATACGGCGGAGACAGCGATAAAAGCATTCGCATGTCGTCACTTGCCGACAGCGAGCCTGGAAGCGAGGATCATGGGCAGACCTGCCTTCAGTATCGACTCCGAAGCGGACTCGGTGTCGTATTCGACTCTCTCGACGTCGAAATCCCGCGAGCGTGTGTCGAACGTGGCGAAGCTGGCCCTGGGGTCTCCATCGCGCGGCTGGCCCACGGAGCCAGGGTTGCCGACCACGCCCGTCTCGAACGCCCGTCTGTAGGGCACATGCGTATGTCCCAGGAACACAGCGTCCGCAGCGCACCTCACCAGGATGTCTCCGTCGACCATCTCCTCGTACACGTACTCGTCGGGGTCTGTGTCGGACCCGTGGAACCCGCTGACTACGCACCCCTCGTCGTCGTCGAAACGCAGGCTCGTCGGGAGCGATGATATGAAGCTCTTCGACTCCTCATCCAGCCGGTCGGCCGTCCAGAGCGCCGCCGCGGCAGCGTACGGGTTCATGAAGCGAACATCGCGCGTCAGTGCTGCGCGGTCGTGGTTGCCGAGTATCGAGCTGTCCACCGTGCTGCGGACGCGTCTGCAGCACTCGTTGGGGTGGGCGGAGTACCCGACGACGTCCCCGAGGCACAGCACCGCATCGGGCGCGTATCCCTCTATCCTCTCCAGAACGACCTCGAGCGCGTGTATGTTCGAGTGGACGTCTGATACTATGGCTATCCTCATGCCTCGCCTCTTCATTCGAGCCTGTCGAACTCGTATCGTCTGAGCACGTAGGGGATCTTGTCTATCACATCCGTCGCGATGAGTCCGTAGTTGTTCTCCTCGAAGGCGAGGTCACCAGCGAGGCCCATGGCGAAAGCGCCTATCCGCGCTGCATGGAACGGCTTCGCGCCCTGTGCGATCATGCCGGCGACGAGGCCGGTGAGCACGTCTCCCGTTCCCCCCACGGCGAGCGCGTTGTTCCCCGTCCTGTTGAGCTTCACCATCGAGCCGTCGCTGACGACGTCCACCTGTCCTTTCAGCAGTATGGTGGCCCGCAGCTTCGAGGCAGCTTCCTTGACCTTGTCGCCCCTCTTCACAGGGTCTTCGGTTCCGAGGGCGCGTCCAGTAAGCTTCCTGAACTCACCGGCGTGCGGCGTTATGACGACCGTCTTTCTCCTCAGCACCTGGAGCCGTTTGCTGCATGCTCCTATGGCGTCCGCATCGATTACCATCGGCTTCGTGCAGCGCTGCACGAACCTCTGCACAGCTGTGGTCGTCTCCGGCGCCGAGCCGAGGCCTGGGCCGATGGCGATGACGTCCATGTCCTTCGAGAACGACATCAGTTCATCGACGTGCTCCTCGGACAGCAGCTCGCCGTCGAGCGCCCTCACAATCAGGCTCGGCGAGTACACGGCGACCGGCAACGCCGCAGGCTCTGGCGTCGCGACGAACGCGAGGTCGACGCCGGAGCGCATCGCGGCCATCCCCGTGAAGGCCGGTGCACCGGTATATGGCCCTCCGCCGACGACGAGGACTCTGCCGGCATCGCCCTTCTTGGCGTCGGGCTTCCTGCTGGGGAGGAATGAGAAGTCGCCAGGGCCGCAGTAGGTCTCGGCTTCGTCCGGTATGCCTATGTCCGCCACGATCATCCTGCCGGAGTTCTTTCTGTTCATACCGATCTTCGGCGCGTGGAAGGTAACGGTCGCCTTCGGGCGGACTCTCAGTTCCGACGGCCATCCTGAGGGCACGTCGACGCTGACAACGGGCTTCTTGCTGCGGTTCAGGAGTCTGATGATGCTGGCATACGGCTCGCGGGGCCTCCCCCGCAGGCCCACGCCGAGCATGGCGTCGACTACGACATCGTGTCCTTTCAGGTCGAGCGAGTCGAGGCCGTTAACGAGCGCCCTCACACGGTCGAAGTTGACGGTGACGAGGTCTGACGACGACTCCCGCACGGACTCGACCATGTAGACGGTCACCGGCGACCTCGCGGCGAGGTGCCGCGCGGCGACCAGGCCGTCCCCACCATTGTTGCCCTTTCCGCAGAGCACGGCCGTTCGGGCAGGCTGGGGAAAGCTCCCCTGAACATACTTGGCGACCTCCGCCCCGGCGTTCTCCATGAGCGCTAGGGTCCTCACTCCGAGGTGTCGCGAATTAATGTCGAGGACCTTCACTTCCTCCGCAGGGATCGGTGCTCTGTCCACGGCCAATCGCATTGGTCATTGGCGTATTAAACCTGTCTAGCCCAGGCGCTGCTTCAGGGAGGCGCCAGACAGGCGTCTGACAACGCCATCCCGAAAAGAACTAAATACGAAGACCTCGTAGTCCCGGGCACCTCGGCAGGGAATGCGTAAGTGACAGAGATCAAGAGGCTAGTACTCGATGTGTTGAAGCCACACCATCCCACGATAATCGAGATGTCCCGCCGGATAAGTGTTCTCAAGGGCGTGTCGGGGGTCAACTGCACGCTCGAAGAGGTGGACCGCGAGACGGAGAGCGTGAAGATCACGATCGAAGGACCCTCGATCGACTTCGAGAGCATAGAGGAAACCATCTCCGATTGCGGAGCCGTTATACACTCTGTTGACAGCGTCTCGGCGGGAAAGCACCTGGTGGAAGAGGTCGAGACACCTCAGGACAGATGACCTCCGTCCAGGCGTCGCCTGCGCCCCGTCCAGCCGTGCGATTGGGATACATTGATGAACAAGCAAGGGATTCGTGTAGCTGACCTGAGAGACCCTTCACGAGTGGTCGACGGATTCGTGATATCATGCGAGAGGAGGCCGCGTCGCCGCAATACGCTGAAGAGATACTCGGAAGGCTGAAGGGGGAGATCGGTGAGGCCGTCGTTGGCTACGAGACGCAGGTCGACGATTTCCTGACATGCATGCTCACAGACGGCCACCTGCTGGTGCAGGGCGTTCCAGGCATCGCGAAGACGACGCTGTCGAAGGCGTTGTCGGATACGACGGGCCTTGCCTTCAAGAGGATACAATTCGCCCAGGACCTTCTTCCTTCCGACATAACCGGACACTTCTTCTATAATCAGAAGCGGGACGATTTCGAGTTCAGAAAGGGGCCCGTCTTCGCCAGCATAGTCCTGGCAGACGAGATCAACAGAGCACCCCCCAAGACGCAGTCAGCGATGCTCGAGGCGATGCAGGAGAAGCAGGTCACCATCGAGGGCACGACGTTCGACCTGCCGGACCCCTTCCTGGTCATCGCTACGATCAACCCCATAGAGACAGAGGGCGTGTATCCCCTACCTGAGGCGCAGGTCGACCGGTTCATGATACGGAGCACGATGGACTACCTGGACCCCGAGTCGGAGCTGGAGATGCTGAGGCTGAAGGGGAGGGAGGCCCGGCGATTGAAGAACGTGTTGCCGCCCGAGGACATACCGAAGATGAGGACTGGCGTGACAAGTGTCCACGTGCACGACAGCGTCGTCGAGTACGTGCGGGACTTCATGACAACCACGAGGGAGGTCGAGCCGCTCGAGCTCGGCCTCAGCCCTAGGGGCGGCATGCACCTGATGCTCGCCGCCAAGGCTCACGCGTACCTGTCCGGAAGAGGATATGTCATCCCAGACGACGTCAAGAGCATGGCGCACAAGGTGGTGGATCACCGACTGATACTCACGCCAGAGGCGGACCTTGAGGGACAGACGCAGGGCGGTGTCACCGAGTCGGTGCTGTCGAGGGTCCCGATACCCAAAGGCGATTTCGCGGATGAACTCTCCCTGGACCGCGACCGGAAGAGTGGATAGTCTTGGAGACTTCTCCGCTCGGAAAGATGCTCCTGGTATTCTGCGCCGTGTTCGTGCTCGCGGCGTATCTGTTCATGAGCCTGTCCTGGGTTGTCGTGTGCTCGGGGCTCGTCCTCATCTTCGTCTACTCGAGGCGCAGGTTCCTCTCCGAAGTGTTCCACTCGCAAGTCAAGGTCAGCCGCGAGGTCCTCGACGAGCTGGCTTTCGCCAGGGAGCCGGTGGCAGTCAAGGTGGAGATTGCCAACCTGAACGCCACACCGCTGCAGGCACGGTTCGAGGATCGCCTGCCACACGGCTGCGCGGTTGCGTCGGGAAGCAACGTCGCATTTGCGAAGGTGCCTCCTCGCTCCGTCTGGTCGTTCGCCTACTCCTTCGTGGCAGAAAGGCGGGGTCGGCTGGCCATGGACGACGTCGTAATCGAGCAATCGGATGTATTCGGCCTGCACACGCACAGGCTCGAGGCGCCCGCGAAGACCACGGTCGCGGTGCACACGAGGAGGGAGAGCCTCAGCACGGCGAGAGAGGTCGCCAGACGAGAACACTTCGAGTACGCCGGCGTGACTAGGACCCCGGCGGTCGCCCTCCGTGAGTTCGAACATTCTGGCATCCGGGAATACGCGCCTGGGGACAAAGCCCGGGACATCCACTGGAAGGCCTTCACCAGGCTGGGCAGGCTGATGACGAAGACGTACAAGAGGGAGGGTACGCTCGAGACAATGGTCTTGGTTGACTGCAGCAGGAGCATGCGTTTGTCGTCGCACAAGGTTGCCAAGCTCGACCACGCGACGGACCTCGCGATTCAGCTGTCGCGCGTGCTGCTCAGCAACTTCCACAAGACAGGGGCGGCGGCATTCGACGAGACGTCTGTCATTTCCATGGTGGAATCGTCGCTCGCCAAGCATCAGTTCGAGAGGATACTCATCGCTCTCAGGGACATCCCAGGCGCCGTGAAGGTGGATGACGGCGCGGCCGTGTTGGAGCCTGGAACGAGCAGCCCTCTCCTGCGGACCCAGAGTCCCACAGCGGTTGGCAAAGGCGACCGCGGGGCGTTCCTTGACGCGCTGAAGGGCATCACGGCCCACAGAAACGCGGGCATGCAGGACATCGGTCTCGAAGGGGTGATACGGGACGTGATAACGAGTAGGCGCGGAGGGGAGATGCTGTTCGTTGTCATATCCGACCTGATTTCCTCCAGGGACGCAGTGGTGTCAGCAGCGAGCCTGTGCAGGCGGACAGGGAATAGGATCCTGGTCATACAGACCTATGACGACTGGTACTCGAAGCCGTCATCGTGCCTCGATGTGGCAGGGGCCGAACGGCTCTGTTGCAGCATGAGCGGGGCGGTCAATACCGAGGCCACACTGAGACGGGCCGGGGCATCGTTCATTCGCATCGGGCCGGCCGACACGACCGCGAGGATAGTGAGGAGCATCAGGAGGGGGGTCGCATGATCAAGGCATCCGTGGGATTGAAGATGACGGTCGCGATGGCGGCTGCCGCGCTGTTCCTGACTTTCAGCAATCTCTCGTTCTCCCTCCTCGTGCCCGGCGCCGTGGGCGTAGTGCTCGTGCTATTCGGAATCATCATAAGATATAGACCCGCTGCGATGCTGGGCCTGTTCGTGGACCTTTCCGTGGCCGCCCTCTCTATCGATATCGTCACCTTGGCAGACATGGATGTGTGGCAGACCTCCGTCCTCGGCCTGCTGCTCCCGACATCGCTCCTTGCCTGGAGCGCGTTACTGTCCGAGGATACCGACAGCTATGTCATCCGATTCCGCACGAGGGCGTTCGCCACGGCGCTCGCGGTCGGCGCGCTCTTCGCCGTGACCATACCTGTCTCCGCCGCCATCATCGGGACCGCGGTTCCATCGGCCGTCAACACGATCTCGACGATGGCTGAGGTGTCAATCCTGTTCACCGTGGTCGCTGTGACCGCCCTTGTCGCCGTGAGGTCCGGAGAGGGCTCCTCCACACGTTCCTAAACCGTTATATACGCCCGAGATGGTGCTTCCAGGCACAGATGCTGCGGAACGAATGGCTCCTGCTGTTGGGCTCGTTGCTTGTTGCAGGGGCGTTGTACAATCATTACATGGGCCACTCGGCTCTCCTCGTCGAATTGGTGATGGTGGGCGTCGGCGCGGCTCTTGCGACACGCGCTTGTCTGTCTTTGCAGAGGTCCGTGTCCAGGGAGTCGGAAGGCATACTGGTCGACTTCCTGTCGAGATACGTGAGGAGGGAGCTCTGTCCTGTGTTGATCCCCGCCGCGGGGTTCGCACTCATACTACTGTGGTCGCTCTGGAAGATGGTCTTGGTCGGAGAAACGAATCTGCGCATGGAGGATTTCATAGTCACCCTTCTCGGCCTCGCACTCGTCGTCTACCCTTCCGGCCGGTCGAAGCTGGGCGAGGCGAAGGATTTCGTTACCCTGTACCTCGTCTTCCTCGCGGTGGTCTTTGTCGTCATCTGGAGGGCGTACTCCTTCGTTACTGGCGAGTCACATTACAGGGTCACCGCGTATGCGGAGTACTACATCATCACCGCGCCCGTAGCGTGGCTCCTCGGCGTCCTCGGGTTCCGCGTGGACGCCATCCTGGACGTTGATGGCATCGGGCTGACGAACATAATCGAGTACGAGCACAACGACATGCTGTTCAGGGTGGGAATCGGCGACGGTTGCAGCGGCTTGTATTCCGCTGGTCTATTCTTCTCGGCCTTCCTCGCGTTTGTGGTGGCTCGGTATCGCCGCATCGACGCTCGCATAGCAGTCGGCCTGCTCGTGGGTTTCGCCGTAACGTGGCTATCCAACATCATCCGCATGGTCGTAACCATCATGGCGGGGATAGCCTGGGGACATCCAGCGCTCGCGTTCGTCCACGGGTTCGTAGGAATACTGATATTCGTCTCCCTGATCTCAGTATTCTGGATAATCATAGTAAGATGGCTGGATTCCAGGGAGCCGAGGCCGGAGACGGACGGAGTTCTGCTCGCCGAGCCCTCGGCGAGCGAAGCGTGATGCTGCGCTCACGAGGCGTTGTTCCTGCCGGACTGTTGCCTCATCTTGCGCGACAGGCGAAGACCGGAGACGAAAGCGGGTGTCCTGTGCGGATCATCGTCATCGAGGACTGTGTCAGGCGACAGCTCGTCATCGCCGTACACGGATCCTCTTGATATGATTGACATCAGCTGCTTCTCGACCTCGTCACACTCATCGTCCTGGTCCTCGATAGCACACGCGATCCCCTGTGCGACGACCTCCCTGTCGATCTCATCCGTCGCCATGCGGTGGATTTCCAGTGCGGTCAGACGGCGTCCCTTGCGGTGTGTACTCGGTGCAGCTATCGTCGCGGGGGAGCGATACGCCGCCGGCTTGCGACGGCCCGCTCTCCGCTGGGCGTCCGGAACACTTCTTCGGGCCGGCGATGCGGAATAAGGCCGTGGCCACGCTCTTCTGGAAGGCCTTCTGGCCGCATTCCTATTCCTCCTGGACATGAGCAGCGCGACGAGCAGCCCTGCGGTTGCCGCGCCGCCGATCATGAGCGCGGTCCCGAGAAGGGACGAGCGCGCCCCTGTCTGCTCCGCCCCGTCGTCGACAGCGTCCGGCAGGGGCGCTGCCGGAGACGCTGGAAGCACGCTCACTGTGGCCAGCGGGCTCTCGAAGACGTTACCCGCCTCGTCCTCGACTATGACGAAGATATGCATGCCATCCCACAGATCTTCGGCTTCTATGGCTGCCACGAGCTCGGCGCCATGTAGCGTCATGGCCATCGCCTCGAAGGTTTCGTTGGGGGATTCGTAGCGCAGCTCGCCGCCCCCGATCCCGAAGTCGTCGACGGCGACGACGCGCACGACGAGCGGCTCCCCGGAGGTGGCCTCATATTCTTCATCCAGCGACGCACTCGGGGGCGAGTCGTCTATGTAGAATGACACGGCCTTCTCTGCGACCCGTCCAGCGTGATCCTCGGCGATAAGCGTTATCTGATGCCATCCCGACTCCAGCCCCTCCGTGGAGTACTCGACGGGGGCTGAAGCCTTCATGAACGGCTCTCCGTCCAGCGACCACGCGAAGTAGGAGATGTACGTGTCCAGCGCGGAGAGAGTCAGCAACGTCCCGGGGGTGATTGAATCTCCGGGCGTCACGCCCGAGATGTCGAGTTCGGGCTCCTCAAGGTCCATGACGAACACGAAGGTCTCCAGGGCTGAGTTGCCCGCTAGGTCCACAGCGGTTACCGCGACCGAGAACACCCCCTCTGCTGTCGCAAACGATGCGGATATCGCGTTCGTCGCTGATCCGCTGCTCGTGGTGACCCCGAACACGGACCATGAGACCGTCTGCAGATGGATGTCCGTGGCACGCACGGTGATGTATGATTCCGGCGTGACGAAGGATCCGAGCGCGGGAGTGACGAGCATGACGACCGGCGGGGTGTCATCTATCACGACCTCGAAGTCGATCTCGAGCACATCGCCGAGATCGTCCGAAGCGCCGATCACGATCGCGTGCGGCCCTTCGGCCCAGTACGTTGTGTCGATGTCGTAGGGCGCCAGCAGCTCATGTTGAACGCCTCCGTCCGACCAGTAGCATCCGACTGACCCTGAGGCGTACACGTCGACGTCTATCGGGGTTCCCGGTCGTATAACATCGCCATATGAGGGCCCCACAACCACCAACACGATGGTGGAGTTGACGATTTCGAACTGCACTGAGGCGTCTGCGAGGTTCCCGAGGACATCCTCTGCGACGAACAGAACGTCATGCACGCCGATGTCCCAGCCGGTGAGGTCGATGTTGTAGGGTTCTACGAGTTCCACGCTCGCTCCGCCATCTCTGCTGTAGGCCACTTGTGACAGGTGGTCATCGGATACGGACGCCTCGATCGTGAAGTTGACTGGCACCTGCGCCCCGTCAATAGGACGAATGATCTCAATCTCCGGCGGGGATCCATCCACTTCGAATCCGTAGGTCTCTCTCGTGACCATTCCCTGGTCGTCCGTCGCCCGTACCTCGATGACATGTTCGCCGTCGCTCCAGCCGGAGGTGTCGATGTCCCATGGAGCAGGAAGGTCGTCGAAGCCCCCGCCGTCCAAGGACACGGTCGCTTCGAATGCGCCGTCGTCCTCGATGCTCAGGTCTATGGTCTCGCCGGGGGCGAACAAGGCGCCGTTCGCTGGCGAGTTCAGAGTTATAATCGGGGCGAAGGCCTCGTCTGCGACAGACGTGATTGTGAAAGCCCTCGATATCGGCTCGTAGATGCCGAGGTCGAACTCGACGAGCACCTCAAGCGTCTCGTTCATTGACGAGAAGAGGTTCAGGGAGTCGAAGGCCCATTCGAACCTTATGCTTCCGTCGTGGACATGTGTCGTGGCGGACACGTATTCATCGAGTATCATCCCGACCTTCTCCCCGGCGATGACCAGCTCCAACGGGACGCCCGCGATGCTGCTCAGCGGGTTGCCATCGACGTCTGAGAGCCTCCCCTCCAGGACGACCGTGACTGGTGAGTTCCTGTATGGAACCAGGGCCGATTGCGGCGCTATCTCGAAGAGAACAGGCACCTGTGCGAGCGATGCATGGCCCGCCGCGTATCTCAGGTAGTTGCCCGATTCGTCCGCGACCTCTATCATTACATCCACGCCCGAATCCGACGACGACGTCGGGATGTATGCTTCGAACAGGCCTGACTCCTGGGTGACCGCCAGCGGCGCCCACGAAGCGGAGCCCGACGGACGCCAGTTGACCGAGGCTGTGACGGAGGAGGCTGCGTCGAAGGCCTCGAAGCTCAGCCGAAGCGACTCACCAGGCACGAACCTCTGCGGCAGCTTCAGCCAGCTGATCTGTGGAGGGTCGATGTCCGTGCTCGGGATCGCGAACCCGAGTTCGATGAGCACATCGTCGCACACCTGCGATGACGGGCAGTATGTGATAGAGGCCATGTAATCGCCATCACCGAACAGGTCGACGTGGCGAACAGCGTCCGGCCTCGCGAGGTACTCTGAGAGCTGGTACATGCCAAGGAGCGCGCCGTTCTTGTACAGGCTCATGGACGGCCCGGACTTGCCGCCGACGCGCGTACCAGACTGGTCCCTCAGCAGCGGATGGAACAGGACGAGCGTGTCATCGGTGTTCTCAGTCCGGACGGCTGGGTAGAATGGCCCCGCCCCAACGACCTCAACGACCGTCCCTGCCTGCAGCGGGGTCAGGAAGCTCCTGTCGGGGAGGTATATCTCGGACACGGTGCCAGCGTGCACGAGATTCCCGTAATCGGGTTCGTAGTACTGCCTCTCGAAGAAGCCCTCGAAGAGTCCCCTCGGGTAGTACAGCTCGACGAAGGTCCCGTGGACTATCGTGGTCCTCGTCATACCGGAGAAGAATGCGTTGAGCGACGTGTCGGTGTCCCTGCGGACGAAGAACGCCGCGTCTCCTCCAATAGACCTGTGGTTTCCCCAGTCGCACCAGGGGTTCACTATCGTGCCAGGAATGTCGTACTTGGTGATGTAGTGCCTCGCCGTTCCGTCATCCCATGTGAGGGTTGAAGGCGACTGGGCGTTCACGCCGTCGAACTCCCATGCGAGCAGGTACTGCAGGTCCGCGCTTGCCTCGAACATGAATGCGGTCGACAGGCCTGAGACGTACTCGTACCAGTGGTCCCAGTTGAGCTCCATGAAGCTCCACATGCTGGGACTGTACGAGAAGCCGGAGGCCGCCACGCCGACACGCGCCATCGTGTCGCTGACGTAGACTGTCATGGAGTCGTCGATGGAGAACAGCTCCGAACCGATAATGGAATAGTCCGAGCCCGTGAGGTCGAACGACACGTTTCTGGCGCTCTCGTGCCTCACGTACATCCTGAAGTCCTTCACGAATATGGGGTGACCGCCCTCCGTCTGGAGGTCGATCGTCATCGCTTTGGCCTGGGACATGTGCAGGTCGACTTCTAGCGTCTCCATCGGTTGGAGGTTCACGGTGGTGGAGAGGACGTAGGGGTTGGAGTAGACGTAGACGAGCTGGTGACCGAGAGCATGCACCTCGTATGTGCCAGAGGGCAACAGGAAGCTCGCGGGCGGCGACGGTTGGACAGACCCCTTCTTAACCATGGCCACGTCGGCGTCAGGCAGGCTGTACACGAATACGCCGCCGTAGGGGTCGAATACCTCTCGACCCAGCTCGTCGTACACATGGACGTTCAGCTTGCTGAGGACAACGAACCCGAAGGGTATCCTATGGGTGAGGGAGCCCGAGGACAGTACGACCTCGCCGTCGTAGTAACCCTCTGGGACCGACGAGACGTCTCCGCTGACATCGATGGACACGGACGCAGAGCCGCCTGAAGCTATTGACAGGACCGGGGGCGAAACGGTCGACAGCCCCGTCTGCAGAGGCGACGCCTGCTCGCCGTCTGCCGTGAGCGACAGCCAGTCGTCTGTGTGTGATACGAGGCTCGCGCTCGCTCCTATGTTGGACAGCTGCACGACCACGGAAGCTTCGCCCGCCAGTCCGTAGGACACCAGGGGCGTGTCGGAGAAGAGGATTGTGTCGATGCCGCCGGGGATCCATATCTCTCCCGCTCCGCCCGTCCAGTAGGAGTCCCCCATGTCCGAGGAGGAGGATACGAGGGCCGACTTGACCATGCCCGGCGTCCAATCGGGATGCATCTGAAGGAGGAGGGCGGCCGCGCCGCTCACGTGCGGCGTCGCCATAGATGTGCCGCTCATTGCCAAGTAGCCCGTCGACGAGCAATACTTCACCCCGGAGTACGGCACCGTGGAGACTATCTGAACGCCGGGCGCCGTGATCTCTGGCTTCATCACGAGGCCGCTCGCGGGCCCCCTCGAGCTGAAGTTGGCCACCCTGCCATAATCGTCGACGGCGCCAACCGTGACCGCTCCCGGCGACAGGCCTGGAGACGCCACAGTCCCGAGGGAAGGGCCTTCGTTCCCAGCGGCGATCACGACGACGACGCCGAGAGAGACCGCCTCTTCGACGGCGAGGCAGACGGGGTCGTCGGCGCTCCCGGAGCCGCCAAGGCTCATGCTTATCACATCCGCGCGGTCGTCTGTGAGCCCGTCACCGTTAGGATCCAACGCCGCGTCTATGGCCGAGACGACCAGGCTCATGCTGCCGGTCCCGTCGGCGCCGAGCACCTTGTACGCGAGGAGGTTGGCCGACGGCGCGACCCCCTTTACGCCATCGCCGTCCGCGGCTATGATGCCGGCGACGTGTGTGCCGTGGCCGTTGTCATCCATCGGGTCCGAGTCCTGGTTGTAGAAATCGTATCCTCCGACTACTTTGTACGCTTGGCCGAAGCCGCCGCCAAGGTCCGGATGGCTGTAGTCTATCCCCGTGTCGACGACCGCGACGACCATCCCCTCGCCCGTCAACGGAAGGCCGACCGGGTCGTATTGACTCCAGGCTTGGTCGGCTCCAATGTGCATGACGCTGTTGTCGAGCGTCGCCTGCACGGGAAGGTCGGGAAAGATGAAGGATCCAGGGACCAGCGAAGCCAAAAACGGCACGTCGCCAGCGTCTAGAGAGGCGGCGAAGCCGTTGATGGAAACGGAGAACGAGCGGGTCAAGCGCAGGCAGCTCATGCCGCCTTGGCCCCCGTCGCTCTTCGCCTGCGCCGCCTTGGACATGACGCCCGCCGGCGACTCATCCTCTGGCAGGACGACTATCACATCCACGGTCCCATCTTCCGACGCGAGCGCGTGCCAATCCCACGAGCGGGCCGCAGGGACCGAGGTGTCTCGAGGCGGGAGACCTTCGGCCTGGGCGCCATAACATCCCGATTCAGACGACGCCATCGCTGAGGCCGCGACGATCATCGAGGAGATGACCATCAGGAGACATACGAACGCTGGAAGCAATGTCGCTGAGAGCGAAGAAGTTGTCAGAGATCGCTTCGGATTGCGTGTGACGGACGCGATGTCCTCGTATCGGCGTTGTGTCTCAGTGTGCAATGAGGGACATCTCCGACGTCATTAACCACGCGCGCGCGTATTTCAAGGGTGGTCGCTCGTTATCAAACCGTGTAATGAAGCATCCGCTGTGCCGGCCTTCCATTGCGAGTGCATCCCATTATCACATGGACCTGCATTTCTAAAATGCTTTTCCGTCGATGGAAGCGGCAGCAGCTTCGGCTTGCTAGCGCTAATCAGATCGGAATTGGATGCAACGCGGCTACCGCTTTCTGAAGTACACGATCATCACGACGGCGACGGCGCCCAGCAACGCGCCCGTGAACAGAAAGCCCGCGGCGCTACCGAACTCGGGTATCTCGAACGCGTAGCTGATATTGACCCACTGTGGCTCTTCCATAGTGATAGGGCCGGTGGAATTGGACTCCTGGTGCCCCTGGTACGTGGATATCGCCTCGATCGTGTCCCCGATCTCCCAGTCTGCCGGAGCGAAGGTGACCATGTAATCGCCATTCAACTGTGTGGCACTCGTGAGAGTCGCGCGTATCGACGTGTCCGGCCTTCTGATGTTGACGGTCACGTCCGCACCTTCGAGCGGGGTTCCAGCGCCATCCCACACATATCCGTAGATGAGCTTGGGGAACGTTCCCGCCTCACTGTTGCCCGGAACGGTCACGATGATTGCCGTGAACGCCATCGAAACCGCCAGAATCTTGACCGCGGGCGACGACCGATCTGCGAACCGCATCTTCGTTCACTTCCGCCAGGCTCACCTTGCGGCAAGGAGCGCGCTGAAGGTACAATCAATGACATCATGGGCCGCGAATAAAGACTTTCCCATTGGATCGTAGGTCCGTTTCGCTGGCGTTCCGGTGTGCGCCTCCAGCCTGGTAGGTGCATGTCGCGCAAATGGGCTCATCGTTCAATCACTGTTCTTCCTGCGTGCAAAAAAGAGCGCCATGAAAATGCCGAGCGATCCTACGATTGGGAGGATGGCTCCGAGGTCGCCGAACTCCGGTATCACCGTCCCGATGGTGACGTTGACATATTGAAGCATCCCGGGGTCGTCGATGGCGTGTGCGACCGTGGAGTTCGTGCCGATCTCCTCGCCGTACTCAGCAACGACCAGTATCGTGTCGTTGACGCCCCACTCGTCGCCTCCGATTCCGAAGCCAAAGGACGCTTCGTACATTCCGAGTGAGTCTGTGACATCTGTCTGGTATGATCGAAGCGTCGCTCCGTCGTACATCGAAACGTTGACGTCCGCACCGATGACAGGGGTGCCTCCAGAATCGTACACGGTGCCGGTCACTATGGTCGGGTTGTCTGACGGCGCGCTCTCCAGCTCGGCGTCCACCTGCGACGCCGGCGCAACCACTATCGTCGCCAGCATAAGCCCCGCCACGAGCATCGACGCGGCTGCGATCGCCAAACTGTGCCTCATGCGCCTACCACCATCTGCCTCTCCAGAGCTGCCTATCGGTATCGATTGAGCAGTATAATGGGTTTTCTGGGCGGCTACAAAGCGCCGCCCACAGATAAGACCAGTTTCGTCTAGCCGAACACGAGCTCGCAAGGTCCACCCACCCAGATATAGTAGGCATTCCCTGGCGTCACCACGAAGTCCCTCTCCGAGGAGAAGCCGGCGACATACGATTCGTATTGGCCCTCGTCCTTGTCGTAGTACGTCAGCGCCAGACCGTACGACCCGTCAACCATCTCGAGCAGCTCGCTCGCCATGACGGGCCTCAGCGAGCTGTACCCTATCAGGTTCCAGCCGGACACGAGGTCCGCCTTGGGCTGCGACTCGAAGCTGCCCCTCAGCGTGAAGGCCGTGTCCGCCGTCACGTAGACGAAGTACCCGAGGCCCGTGACGATCGGGAAGTCGCGTTCGGGCGACATACCCGCGACGTACGACTCGTACTTCCCCTGGCCGTTGTCCAGCATCGTCACCGCCAGACCATGGGGTCCTATGGCGTCGAGTAGGGCCGACGCGGTCAGGCCATCCACGACGATCGGGGTGGACCACAGGTTCCAGCCCTCCTCCAGGACGAACGGCACCTCCGGGTCGGGCTCGGGGAGCACGTTGCCGAAGTCTATGCGGAAGATCACCATGCCCGCGGGATACGGGAAGATAATCACCATGTTCGACACCGGCCTCGAGGCATACCAGCCCCAGAGCAGCGTCTCGTTGATCCAGTACGTGCCCGGCAGCAGGTCCGTGAACTCGTAGTAGCCGAACTCGTCCGTGTACCTGACCATCGAGATGTACTCGCCCGTCTCCGTCCATCCCTCAAGGGTTATCTCCCAGTCCGACAGGCCGTACTCGTACTCGTCGAATATACCGTTCGGCCAGTACGGGTAGCAGTCGGGTATCGTGTCGAGGAACTTGTAGCCGAAGACCTTGGCGAATCGTATGTTGCCGATGTACACCCAGGCCTCGAAGTACTCCATCGCGCCGCTCGCGTCGACGGTGACTGGGAGCGGTGTCGTAGGTGCCCAGTTCAATTGCACGACCTCTGTCACCTCGTACACTCCGGGCTGGACGTCCTCGAACAGGTAGTGTCCCGTCGAGTTCGTGGCCGTCGTGCGGTACACCGCAACGCCCTCGTCGGTCACGCCCTCGAGGATGATGGTCCACCCGGCCAGGCCGGGCTCGCCTTCGTCCCATACGCCGTTCTGGTTCTTGTCGTAGAACTTGTAGCCCTCGACAATGCCGAAGACGGCGTTTGCGAAGCTGACCGAGACCGCGCTGGCGCTAGTTATGTCCACCACTACCGTCGTCGGCAGCGTCGGGACCCAGCCGGCAGGGGCGAACTCGAGCCTCTCCGAGACGACGTACACGCCCGCCGGGAGCCCAGACACCTGGTAGAACCCGCTCGAGTCGGTGAGCAGCGTGAAGTTGAGGTATCCGCCGCCCACGAGCGTCCCGTTGATCCAGATGACCCAGTTCGCCAGGCCGACCTCGCCCTCGTCCTTTATGCCGTTGAGGTTCCAGTCGTAGAACTTCTGCCCGGTTATCTCACCGAGCATGAAGTTGCCGAACATGAACGGCTCGAAGAGGTCGCCCGAGAGCACTTCGAAGGTCACAGAGCCGCTCTCGGGGTTCACGTGCATCCAGCCCCCACGGTCCTCCTCTGTCACGACGTAAGTGCCGGCCATGGTTATCCAGACTATGACCTCGCCGTCGCCGTCTGTGTAGACCACCAGCGGCGTCGGGAAGCACGGCCCTGTCACGGTGAACATCCAGCCGGGGATCGGATGGTCGCCCTCGTTGTACACTCCGTTGCCGTCGACGTCCTCGTACTTGAAGATCTCGATGCTGACGTTCCGGAAGTTGCCGAAGGGGCACACTTCGATATGGCTGCCGGAGAATATCTCCACGATGAACATCGGCGGCGTCGTGTGCGTCCAGCCGACGACATCGTCCTCCCACACGGTGTACGTGCCAGCCATCAGTCCGCCGAACTCGTAGTATCCATCCTCGTTGGTGTGATCGCTGGCCGGGGGATCGGACTCCAGGGCGAGGAGTATCTGCCAGTCCTCGATCGCGGGCTCGCCCTCATCCCATTCTCCGTTAGAGTTCAGGTCCTCGAACTTGTAGCCCGTTATCATGCCGAACTCGAAGTTGAGGAAGTCGTGCACCCTGATCGAAGCTCCCGAGGTCATAGCGAAGACCTCGGACGGGGCGCTCGTCGGCGTCCAGCCGACCCTCGACTCCTCGGTCACGGTGTACACACCAGGCCCGAGGTCGCAGAACGAGTAGTACCCGTCGCCGTCCGTCATCGTCGTCGCGATGAGGGCGTCGTGGAGGTACAGGTAGATGTGCCACTCCGGCAGCGGCGTGTCGCCATCGTCGAACACTCCGTTGCCGTTGTAGTCCTCGAACTTGTAGCCCCAGACGCATCCGAGTTCGAAGTTCAGGAAGTCGACCCTTGCCTCGGTGTGTCCGATGACCTCCACCTCCACCTCCGGCGGGCTCGTCGGCACCCAGCCGCCCATCAGGTCCTCCCATACGGTGTAGAGGCCCGGTGGCAGGCCGGTGAACTCGTAGTAGCCGTTCTCGTCCGTGGTGTCTTCGCCGTAGAGGTAGTACAATACCTCGCCTACCCAGAACCAGCACTCGAAGCGTATGGTCCATCCGGGCAGGCCAGGCTCACCCTCGTCCCATTCCCCGTTGCCGTTGAGGTCGTTCCACTTCCAGCCGAATATCATGCCCAGCTTGAAGTTGGCGAACACCAGCCAAATCGGCTCGTAACCGCTCATGACCTCGACGATGTACTCGCCGCCCACAGGCAGTATGATGAACCATCCAGGCAACAGCACCTCGACGACCTTGTACACGCCGGCCTGTGTCACGACGAACTGTGCGTATCCGTCCGAGTCGGTCGTTGCCGTCGCGACTAGGACCCAGTCCTCGCCGACCAGGATGTAGAGCTCGAAGACCCAGCCTTCGAGCGGCACATCGCCTTCCTCCGGACAGTACTGTCCGTCCCCGTATCGGTCGTCGAACTTGAAGATGATGATGATCACATCCTCGAAGTTGCCGAACATGAGCGGCTCCGGCATGCAGCCCGACATGACAGTCACATCGAGGTTTCCGTCCGCCGGGTTCACGTGCGTCCAGCCCTCGCGGTCCTCCTCGGTTACGGTGTATGTGCCCGCCCTGTTAACCCAGAAGTAGGCGTGTCCCGTTCCGTCGGTGTACTCCACAGCGTTCGTCACGCCCGGGCCAGATATCTCGAACATCCATTCCGGGATGGGCTCGTCCCCGTCGTCGTACACTCCGTTGCTGTTCATGTCCTCGTACTTGAAGACGATGATCAGCACGTCCCAGAAGTTGCCGAACATGAGCGGCTGTGGTATCGCGCCGGACCACACCTCGACCTCGAGCAAGCCGGATGCCGGGTTGATTGGGGTGACGTGCTCGCGCATCTCCTCCTCGACGATCCAGATGCCTGCGCGGCACACGAGGAACCACGCCTGGCCGTTGACGTCCGTGACAGCCTCCCCGCAGGGCATGCCGGTCGGGTCGTACAGGTAGAAGTGCCAGCCCTCGACGGGTCTGTCGCCCTCGTCGTACACGCCGTTCGAGTTGACATCTTCGTACTTGAAGACCTCGATCCAGACGCAGTGGAAGTTGCCGAACTCCAACACCGGGAAGGTCCAGCCGGAATACACCCAGAAGTCGTAGGACCCGGTCTCGGGGCATGTCTGCACCCAACCGATCGGCAGGTCTTCATATACGTATACGTAGTCGCTGTAGGTCAGAGTGAATGTCGCGTGGCCCGTGGCGTCCGTATGCGCGTAGAAGATCTCGCCATGGAACTCCGTGTAGAGCATCATCAGCCAGCCTTCGAGCGGCACGTCCACGCCCTCGTCGTACATGCCATTCGAGTTGACATCCTCGAACTTGAAGACCGTGATCTCCACGTCCTTGAAGTTGCCGAACAGCAGGGGCTCCTCCTGCATGCTGGACCATACATAGATGTCCAACACGCACGGCGTCGTGTGCGTCCAGCCCTCGCGGTCCTCCTCGGTCACGGTGTACATGCCCGCCCTGTCGACCACGATGGTCGCGAAGCCGTCCGGACCCGTCGTGACGACGGTGCCGGAGCCTGACCATGGCCCGGTCACGGTAAACGACCAGCCCTCGAGCGGGTGGTCGCCCTCGTCGTACTCGCCGTTCGAGTTGACATCCTCGAACTTGAAGATCCAGATGGTCACGTCGCGGAAGTTGCCGAACATCTGTACCGGCACGGCCGTGCCTGAGGTGATCGACAGCAGCCTCGCACCGCTGGCCGGGTTGATCGGAGTCCAGCCCATGCGGTCCTCCTCTACGAGCGTGTACAGACCGGATCTGTTCACAGTGAGCACAAGCTCGCCGTTGGCGTCCGTGTAGCCGCTGTAGACGGTGTCACTGCCCTCGCGCGTCATCTCGAAGTACCAGCCCTCCACAGGGACGTCGCCTTCGTCGAACTCGCCGTTCGAGTTCCTGTCCTCGTACTTGAATATCGGGACGTCGACGTCCAGGTAGTTGGCGAACCAGAGCCTGATCAAGCTGTCCCCTGACGACACCTCCACCTCGAAGTAGCCGGAGGCGGGGTCTATGTGCGTCCAGCCCTCGCGGTCCTCCTCGATGACGTAGTACACGCCCGCGCGGCACACGGTGAAGAGCAGCTCCCCGCTCTCGTTCGTGTAACCGCAATCGAGCAGTGCGCCTGTAGCGTCCCTGAGCTCGAAGTACCAGCCCGGAAGCGGCTCGTCGTCGAAGTCCGGGTCGTACCATCCGTTGCTGCACTTGTCCCAGTACTTGAACACCAGTATGTCCACGCAGTGGAAGTTGCCGAACTCGTAGTAGTAGCACTCCATCTGCATGTTCATGCTGTACGCGTAGTTGGACAGTATCAGCACCTGCACCATGCCCGTGGCAGGGTTGATTGGCACCCAGCCGGCCGGCATCTCCTCCGTGATGTTCCACACGTCGCTCGACTGGAAGGTCACGGACACACTGCCGTCAATGCCTGTGGTGACGGTGAACGACTCCGTTCCCGCGTGGTTCTCGAAGTAGAACTCCCAGCCGGGGATGGGCACATCGCCGTCATCGTACACGCCGTTGCTGTTCATGTCCTCGTACTTGAACAATGTGATGGTGACATCTCGGAAGTTGCCGAACATCACCTCACAGGGGTCGCAGCAGCCGGACTCGACGAACACCATCTCCATCGTCGGCGTGGTGGGCGTCCAACCGGGCGGCACCATCTCCATGACCTCATACATGCCCGCCGCGGTGACCTCGACGCTCGCCCAGCCGTCGGCACCGGTCATAAGCGTGACCGTGCCGCCGGGCACTCCAGGTCCGGAGACCATGATCTCCCATCCCTCGAGCGGGTGGTCGCCCTCGTCGTACACGCCGTTCGAGTTGACGTCCTCGAACTTGAAGACCCAGATGATCACGTTCATGAAGTTGCCGAAGTCATGGACCCTATGGTTCGTGCCGGACACGATGGGGAACTCCTCGTACGGCGTGGTCGTCCATGTCCAGCCGGCGGGCGTCTCCTCCCAGACGTAGTAGTAGTCCGAAGGCAACAGCCCGGTGAACTCGTAGTACCCGGACTCGTCCGTGTACGTCTCGTACTGATTGAAGTCACCGTTCCACATCATGGTGATCTTCCAGCCAGGTATCGGGTCCTCGCCCTCGTCCCAAACGCCGTTCGAGTTCTTGTCCTCGAACTTGTAGCCCCAGACTATGCTGTACTCCACGTTCAGGAACACGGGCAGGCACACCTCGGTTCCGGACAGGATAGTCACCGTGTGCGATGTCGGAGTCGTCGCCGCCCAACCGGACCGCGACTCCTCGGTCACCGTGTACACGCCGTAAGTCAGGCCGTCGAAGCAGAAGTAGCCGTCCTCATTCGTGGAGGTCATGCCGCTGGCGGCGCCCGTGAGATACATCTCCCAGCCGGCGATGGGTACATCGCCTTCGTCGAGCACGCCGTTGCCGTTCATGTCCTCATACTTGTAGCCGCAGATCTTCCCCAGCTTGAAGTTGCCGAAGAGGAACTCGTACTCCATCGGTCCCATCGCCATCGGTATGCAGAACCAGTACATGTCCGGCGTAGTCTGCACCCAGCCCTCCTGAGGCATCTCATATATCCAATACTCTCCCGGCAGTATGATGAAGCACGTGGCCCAGTAACCGTCCTGGTCGGTGATGAGCTCGATGTAGACGGGCACGCCGTCGTTCTGCACGCCCTCCACCACTATCGTCCAGCCCGGCAGACCGGGCTCCTCACCCATGGCCCATCTGCCGTCGCCGTTGATGTCCTCGAACTTGTAGCCCCAGAGGCACGTGTACGGTACGTTGCCGAACTTCACATCGAAGATGTACGAGCCGGAGGTGACTATTATCCACCTCTCCATCGGCGTCGTGGCGTACCAACCGCTCCTCGACTCCTCCGTTACCTTGTATACGCCTGGCAACAGGTTGTCGAAGTACCAGTACCCGTTCTCGTCCGTGTAGGTGACGAACGGCCCGACGTAGGTTCCGTCCAGCGAATACGGTGGTATGCCGTCGTTGAGCCATCCCTCGAGGGTTATCTGCCAGCCCTCCAAGCCCTCTTCGACGCCATCGAAGAAGCCATCCATGTCCCAGTCGACGAACTTCCAGCCGTCTATCATGCCGTATTCGACGTTGCCGAACTTCGCGCAGAAGACCTCGTCCGCCATGTCCAAGGTGACCTCATACTGGTCCGGCGTTATGTTCGTCCATCCTGCGGGTATCAGCTCGCGGACGACGTACGTCCCGGGCAGCAGGTCGCAGAAGCAGTAGAACCCGGTCGAATCGGTCGTCGCGTACACCGGTCCGAACAGGCTTCCATCCGACAGGACTCCCGTGAGCTCGATCGTCCATCCTTCGAGAGCCACCTCGTGCCCGTCCCATATGCCGTTCATCCACTCGTCGAGCCACTTGTATCCCGTGATTTGCCCGTACTTGACGTTGCCGAAGTTGACACAGGTTATCTCGAACGGCTCGATCGCGCTGACGTCCACAACGACGCTTGCAGGCGTCGTCGGTATCCAGCCCTCGCGGAGCTCCTCATACACGGAGTACAGCCCGGGCAGGAGGCCATCGAAGCAGTACATGCCGTTCTCGTCGGTCACGGTGAAGTCATCGACGAGGTAGCCGCTGACGTCCTCGCCGTAGATGAATATGGTCCATCCGGGTATCGGTTCTTCGCCCTCGTCCCATACGCCGTCCATGTTGGAGTCGAGCCACTTGTAGCCGCATATGGATCCATAGGGTATGTTGCCGAAGCTCCTGGACAGCACAGTCCCGCTCCCTACGGTGACGGTATAAGATGTCACCGTGGTGGCCGTCCAGCCGGCCTGCATGACCTCGCTCACGGTGTACACGCCGGCACCTAGGCCGGTGAACTCGTAGAACCCTCCGCTGTCCGTCAGCATGGTGCGGTTGTCCCATCCGCCACCCACCAGCTCTCCGGTCAGCTGGATGACCCAGTTCATCAGCCCGGGCTCGCCCTCGTCCCATCCGCCGTTCAGGTTGAGGTCGGCCGTCTTGAAGCCGGATATCTCGCCGTACTTGTACACGGCCCAGCGAGCTTCGTCATACACCCACACGTACTGTCTGTCCCGGCCTTCCACGCTGACCACGTTGTCCAGCGTGCCTTCTCCAGCGGGGACGATATAGTCGTACGAAAGGTAGATCGTCTCGCCGATAGCGAGCATCAGAGGCCCCGCCAGCGCGCCAACGAGCGAGTCGACGACATAGACGTCGTACAGCTCTGTGTCGCCCGTGTTCGTCACCTCTACGCGATAGGTTATGGTCTCGCCGATGTTGGCCACCTCTGGGCCCTCCTTGGTGACCTCGATGTCCGGATACAGTATCTCCATTGTCCAGGACGCTTCTGCATAACGGTAGTGCCACTGGTGATCCCACGCATCGACATACGCGGTGTTGTTCACCCACTCCGCGCCTTCGGGCACCACATACAGGTAGGGTCCGAGCAGCACTGACCCGCCCGGTGCGAGGTATCCCGTCCACAGCAGTCCGCCGAGCATGGGATCGTAGACCTCCGCGTACATAGTGGCATCCCAGCTCGGGTTCCGCACTTCGATGTAGTAGCTTACCTCCTCGCCCTCGTGAGCGCATGTGAACTCACGCGCCTCCCACTTGCATATCTCAATCATCGGGTGGAAGACCTCTATCTCCCAGCTCGATTCCGCGTAGACGTAGTGCCACTGGTGGTCCCACGCATCGACGTATGCCCAGTTGATGACCCATTCCGTGTCGTGGGGTATCATGTACTCGAAGGGGCCGAGCATGACCCACTCGCCTGGCAGGAGATAGCCTGACCATAGGATTCCGGGGGCGAGCATGG
>CP070732.1:1626962-1662740 GCA_020347565.1 Methanobacteriota archaeon
ATGAGTGGAGGAACTGAAAGCATGCCCCATAAGAAGACTGGTTTGACTACGACGGCAAGAACCGTCCATACCGCCGCCAGAAGGACTGAACACCAGGCGATCCTGCCACACCATCTTCGGACAGCCTCAGCGGTAATCATCTGCCTCCTCCTGGAATGCCATTCCCCTCGGCCGCTTGGAATCACTCTTGAGGGATTATCAGCTTTTCCCTAGCATTCCGCCCCTATGGCCTTTTCTCTGCGGAATTGACCGGAGCCTAATCCATTCATTCTTCTACTTGCAGAATTTGAGTTTGGCACCGACTCCGGCTGTACAGACACGAAAAGTATTAATCTGTGATAACACCGTTATTTTCATTCCTCGAGGTGGCTCGAGGAGGGGAGGATATGGAAAGAGCCGTCGTCGAGCCGAAGGAAAGAACGACTGGTCCTGAGCCGTATAAGCGGAAAGACGAACAGACCGCTGAAAGGGATAGGGCAGCTGAAGGCACAGAACGCATTCAAGGATGGAAGGAGGTATTCAGGTTCACATTGGCGGTTGTCCTGATAGGTGGCTTCTTGATTATACTTGGAATTGCCATGGTTGGTAATTTCACGGATGTTCCAACCCTTGCAGGTGTATTCAGCGGATGGATTGTAGCCGTTGTTGCCTTCTATTTCATGGAGCAAGCATCAGACCGCTCTCTTGAACAGCAGGCAAAATACTTGGAGAGCGGAGCTGAGCAGGTGGCATTCAGAGCACTGGAAAGAGCTGAAGAGGCAACCAGCGAAGTTAGACTTGAGGCAGTGGAGAAGTTCGCGGAATACGAGAGTAAGATAGATGAGTTGAAGAGAATAGTCCGGGCGTATCAGGAAATCGTGGATTCGTCTGAATTGCCAGAACTGGAGAAAGATTCGAACGTATGATTCACGAATCTGGGGATGAATATGGCTGCAAAAGACCAGAGGAAGTTGGATGAATTGAAGAGGGATTTCGAAAAGGTCGAACAGGAAACTGCCAGGATGTGTCAGCAAGCGATTGTAGATTTGGATAAGAAGTGGGAGAACGCCAAGAGGGACCTCCGCAAGATGAAGAGATAGAGCAAGTCCTGGAATGCTGATGCTTACCGATGATTGGAGTGAAGTAGGCTGCGATGAGAGATACTCGTGATCATGAGCGATCGTTGTCTTCATGCATTTCATGCGCTCTGAGTGTGGCTATTGCACTCTCTGTTCTGACACTTTGCACTACGGGAATCGCAAGGGCATGGAGCAACGGAGGCTATTCAGATGACATTGCCAACCCGGACTACGGAACGCATGACTGGGTCGCGGAGAAATCTCTCATTCTCCAATCACTAGATGTTAGTTTCCTATCAGATACCTTCAAATCGCAATACTTACTAGGAACAGAGGCGCCTGACAATCCGGCATACATTGGAGATTCCACTAATCACCATGTCTACTACTATTTGGACGGCACCCTGCAGGACGATATATGTGCTGACAGAGCCCAGGCGATGTATGATGAAGCACTTGACCGGATGCTCGATTCAGATATGGAGAATGCAGCGTTCTACGTCGGGGCAATGGCCCACTACATAGCTGATGTCGGTGCGTACGGCCATACGATGGGAGCGAGTACCGACTGGGGAGCAGAGACTCATCACACCACCTACGAGAATTGGTTCGAATCGAGGCTTGAAACCTTTGACACGCCTTCTGATGTGTCTCTCATGGAACTCAATGCCGGCGACGCCGCAAGGTCTCTTGGGTTTAAGATCACCTTTGGTGATGGAGCCGTTCGTAGCAATGTATGGATGGATGAACAGTACGATTGGCTGGATGCTGAGTTCGTAGCCAGCGCTCGAGCATCGCTCAATGCATCTGTGGAAGCCGTTGCAGCCGCAATAAACGACCTACTCCTTGAATACTACTTGGTCATTCCTGAGTTTCACTCGGGTACTCTGGTAGCTGTGCTAATCGTAACCAGTATAATCGGCGTACTAGCAGCAAGGTTCAGAACGGGCGATAAGTAGAATTACGGCATGGGAGTCGGGACTCCGCCCCTATGGCCTTTTCTCCGATAATGCTCTTCTCGAATTCATGATGATTTGCCTCAGGGCAACCAGGCCCACTATGATTCCCAGGACAAGCGCCGCTCCTGCAAGGTACCAGTCAACGGCTTCGATATACCATGCAGCAAGTCCTATTCCAGACAGTGCGCAGCCGAGCTGCATGATAATCAACAGAGACACTCGCCTTCTTCGCAGGTTCTGACTGTTTATGGAATTGCCTAAAGAACTCATCGCCGCCGACCCGTTGTCAGGATGTCCCTCCGCCCCTATGGCCTTTTCCCATTGGTTTGAGAGAGGCCCCACATCATACCAGATGAACTCAGTATGCCGATTCCGATAATGCCCACAATTGCTGCCACGCCGGATTCAATCTTGCCCATCAACAGCAACGAAGCAGCAGTTCCAATTATCACCAATCCGATGATGAAAAGAATCTTCATCATAGCCAAGCCCTCTGCCAGCTGAATCGCCTCAGTTGACTTAAGGCCTTCCTTCCGCCCCTATGGCCTTTTCTCCGACAATAGACGACGAAATCTTCTCAGAGACTGACAATTCAGAGAATCGCTTTTATAGCTTGCATCCGCTCAGAGGCTCAAGGCCGGTGGTTCATATTGAATTGGCGAACGGTTTATGAGGTCATGGCGCCAAATGCAGTCAGCAGAATCTGCGCCCTCATCTCAGCTTTTGCGATTATAGCTCCTCCGTGGCTGATTCTCGAAGCATTTACGACTCACACCCGCTGGGGGATTCTCACCTTAATCCCCGCACCGTCCCCGTCCTACTCATTGGCGATGGTGATGGGAGCATGGGCTTTTGACTTCGGCCCTTACTCAAACGCGATACTGCCCGCTGTTTCGATTGCTGCTCTCTTCTTCATAGTGGGGGCTGTGATCTCATGGTGGAGTCCAATTGGTGGTGTACTACAAGTTGGAGCTGTCTGTGCATTGGCGCTCTCTCTTGCTCATAGTGACTTCAATCTCTTCCGGAGCGAACTTGTTGAAGCAGAATACAGTCTCGGTATTGGATTCTACATCGGTCTATCCGCTGCCCTTGTGACGGTCTTCAGCCTTTGTCCTTCTGGCAGAAGCGCTTTGATAAAGGCATTCAGAAGGACATTAAAGAAGGCTAGGCCACGGCTATCTTGATCCAATGCTTGGCATTCCGCCCCTATGGCCCTTCCTCCACGCTGTCAACCGAATATGAACTGGCCAGTGTCAATCCTCTTCTTCTTCTCATCAATACGAAGTATTCTGACAAACCTGCGGCGATAAGAACTGCCCCAATCACTAAGGCGAAATAACCTCGCTCCGTGACAATCACAATCACGGACGCCAGGAGAAAGAACGCAGAAATGGTGACAATCTCGAAATGCATCTGACGGGTCGTGGGGTAACGCTCCCCGCATGTCGGGCAAATCCTCTCACCAAATCTAACACGGAACCAAATCGTCCCCGGAAACTCCGTCAGGCACCGTCCACACTTCATGCCATTCCCCGTATCGGAATCGCCTCACGTGTCTTAAGGGCTTCGCGAGCCGGACACGTCAGCGCCAGTTCAGTCCTTCTTCCAGGACTTACTCTCAAAACAAGAGGTACAATAGAACCTGAAGACCTCCTTCGTCGAAATCATCGCCTGAGACCTCACAGCTACGCTTGCCTCCTGCCCGCACTTGTAGCACTTCATCGCCATTCCCCTCGGCCTTTCCCAGGATGCCATTCCGCCCCTATGGCCTTTACTCACGGATTACGACTCCGTCAGTTCGCCTTTCCTCCGCCTTCGTGCTTTCCACTCCTCAAGGCGTTCGCCCCTCAATCCGAATAATCCAATGAAGACCCCCCTTAGAACAGAGAATCCGATAAGTGGTAGTCCGATCAGCCACCAGAGCCACTCATCCTTGAACACAATAAGCAGAGAGGCAGCGATTATTGTGACAACGGTCAATGTGAGAAGGATGGCAATAGCAACCCTCTTCTTGAGATAATAGCCACAGGCGTTGCAGAAGACAGAGTGCCTGGGGTTCCCCGTACCACACTTGTGACACCGTAGCCCTCCTTCGTCTGACACTTGCTGAGGCTCAATCTGCTGTACTCCCGTCATAGGCCTTCCGCAGATTGTGCAGTATCTCGAATATCCGGGATTCCTTGCTTCACAGTGGGTGCATCTCGCCATTTCGAATGGAGTACCTGCGGCCACGGTATTTGGCTATTGCGTGGGAATCCCGCCCCTATGGCCTTTTCTCTGCGAAGGACGGGTGCTGCTTGGAAGCGAGTTATTCTTGTCCCTCTCTTCTTAGGTCGTTCTTCAGACCTTTGGTCAAGAGCCAAAGGCCAGTTCCCAGTTCAAAAGGCAAGTTCAGCATGACCACGTAGAGTACTGGAGTATCAATGCCAAATAGTGCTAGCATGACTCCTATGAATGACAGAGATGCTACCAGAAGGCCAAAGAGGATCCAGACCTTTGGAAGATATCCTGATCTGTAGAACAGGTAATAGAACAGCACTGCTCCAAGGGCGAAGAATAGCATAACTACTGATAAGAACGAGAATTCATGGATTTCCAAGAACAGAGCTCCAAGAGTCTGCAGATTTTCAGGATGTCCTGCTGTTGCAGATTCCTGACTAACGTGCAAGAGACCAAAGAGTGCCATTTGGCTGAAAACAATAGCCGCTACTTCCATCAGATACAGTCCCAGGGCAATAAGAGCTATCTTCATATCCTGCCCTTTCAGTACAAAATACAGTAGAGCGCCCAGCATGACGACGCCAATGGCTGTGACCATTTCGACTGCAATGCTCAATTCCATCAGCCAGGCATCATTCGAAATGCGGGTCATAGTATCGGTTATGTCACCCGTTCCAATCAGTGAGTCGCGAATCAATCCTGAGGTCAAGGATGCTGATGCCTGAAGAATGAATGCTGCTCCCAGCAATCTTGAGATATTCTTGTCCTCATCTGAATTTGCCAATTCTCGACCCATCCAATGGAATGTTGTTGCCATATAAGACTGTTTTCGAGGTCAAGATTCACCTCTATACACGAATAGTCAATGACTCACTCTCATGATCCTTTCCTTAGAACTTGATGAATCGCACTCCAGTCCGATTCTCGTTGGTCGATCATACTCAGCGCAACAGTTCTATCTTCCTCCTACTTCATCGCCGACTATCTTCGGATTTGAGATGAAGAGCCTGCAAAAAAGTTAAGAGTTGGACTACTCAATTACAGCTTGGGGGATTCTATGTCGAACAGGCAGACAATACTTGTGGCCGGAGCTACTGGAAGCATTGGAGGAGGAGCGGCAGTCGCGCTGGCAAAACGTGGTGCTAGTGTTGTGTTGCTCGGACGCAAACCCGAGACGCTGGAAGCAAGGGCCAATTCAATTCGCGTCGCATTATCAGAAGCCCAGACCAAGCACTCGGATGTGGAAGTTGCGGCATTGACAGTGGACTTCTCAGACATGGAGTCTGTGACGCGAGCAGCTAATGAAGCATTGGACCGATTTCCAACAATACATGGGCTTGTGCTGTCTGCTGTCACACTTAAGCAAGATGGACCAAACATCCTTCCCAGCGGTCACGAATTGATGTTTGCGACAAACGTGATTGGACCATTTCTGTTCACCCAACTATTATTGGAGAGAATGCAGCAGTCAGACGGTTTGGTCCTTCACGTGGTAGCACCATATATGCATGAGGAAATCGACTGGGATGACCTAGAGAGCATCAAGAATCACAAGGCAGGAGTCGCATTCAACAGAACCAAGACATGCGACCGAATAATCGCTGGGGAGTTAGCTCGACGCTACGCAGGAAAGATCTCCTCTGTGGCATTCAATCCCTCGTTCATCATCGATAAGAAAGATCCGGAGCTGAAGAAGAGATGGCCAACCGGAATTATGGGCGCCTTCTGGAAGGTGGCTACGATTCTTGTTGCGAGGCCACCGAGGGTCGCGGGTGAGCCTATCGCGGACCTGATGCTTTCGTCAATAGACCGCAGTAGCATTAATGGAGCTTTGTTCAAGCTAAACAAGCGCGTCAAGAAGCCAGACAAGGCGATGAATGACGAGGCGTCAGGAAGAAGATTGTGGGAAGAATTGGCGAGAAATACCGAACTGGATGCTGAATTATGGAACCCTGTCTAAAGCCTCGTATTTCGAGTTGCGCACTCGATTTCATCTAATGCACCTGGTTCTTGTTCGCCCCTAAGGCCTTTTCTCTGCGATAATCCATGAATGCCGAACACCATTTCAAGAATGATAGCATTAAGGCAGTCTGTATTCGAACGAATTGCAGAGGTGGAGGTCTGATGAAAGAATATGCTTGGTACAGTTGGGAGTCTCCTGTCGGAATGGGAATAGGCTTGACCGGATTGAGCCTCTTCTTCTTCTTTGGGGCTCTGGCACTTAGTGTGCTAGTGAACCTGTAGACGAGATTCCGGGATTCGCAATCTTGCTTGAGTCGGTAGCATTATCTGAGTCCGCATTCCGCCCCTATGGCCTTTTCTAACGGAACGCCAAGACAAAGATTAAGACCTGTCACTCGGATGTGATTCTTGCGATGGACTATGAAGTGTCCGAAGTGTGGTTCGGAGTATTTCTCAAGCGCACCGACTTGCTATGCCTGCAGTCGGCTAGAGAGACCCGTTGCTGAAGAGGAAGAAGTCAGTTGGAGGAGGGCCATTGCCCTCCTATTGGGAGCAATCTTCATTGGGTTTGGCAACCCCCTCCTATTGATAGGTCCCGACCTCGTTCCCATAGATGCGCGGATTGGATTCGTAACCTTCTGTGTGTTCGTTATATCATTTGGCGCAGGCATCGTGTCATACTCCCTCCTATACTCCAAGACATCCCTCAAGGAGTTCCGAGAGGGAAAGGAACTCAGTAATCGTGGAGCGGCGGGAGCGGCGGCCTTGGGATTGGGCATTATGGTCTTCATCCCATATTACCTGAATGCAGCATACTACTTCGAGTTTACACCAAGGTTGTTTGAGGTACTAGGGCTTCTCCTGCCGCTTTCCATCCTGTTGATTATCGCTGGCTTATACAGACGGCCCAGGTTCCTCTTCCGGACGCAAGAAATGGAATTGGACGCATCACGCAGGACGACTATCGGTAGCTCAATCCTGGCCATAGGCTTCATTGCGCAGATGGTTATGTTCGCCTACGGAAGCTGGAGACCGTCGGATGCAGTCATAGGTGCATGGATACTCTACATGCTCTTCATCGGACCGATAGTAGTGATTGCAGGTATCGCAGTTCTGTGGGGACCCATGGGAAGGCCGTGGATTCCAGGAGAACATCGCGCACAGGAAGAAGATCAAGCTGAGACCAGCAGCTCATTGGATTCGACATAGACGGACTTCTGCTTAGCTCGCGGTCAGTCTTTCAATCCTATCTGTACCGTCCGCCCCTATGGCCTTTTCTCCGACAAAGGAACTACCTGTCGTGGCGCTCACCCTACCCTGTTCAGCCAGTGAAGGGTGTAAGTCACATAGTACAGAATGAAGAACGGGATCCAGAAATAAACGACCAATTCTCGCAGTAGTGCATCATTCTCAGACGAGGGATCTCGAATCCACAAGATGATTGCAATCGCCGCAAGAACGATGATTGGCAAGAGAACAACGGTCAACACGAATGCGAGGTTCGGAATGCCTTCGGGAACATGAATTCGATCGGCGATATAAGATGCGAGATATGCCACTCCAAAGCCTGCAAAAAGCCCTATTGCCACAGCTGGCATGCGGATTGATTTGGCATCTTGAACCGACTCGGACACTTTCCCGCCACTCCTCATTCTCCTGATGCCCGTACGCCCCTATGACCTTTTCTCTGGGATGAATACCTTCGAAACCCCCCGAGTAAAAAAGGTTTAACCTATAGCAACGCCGTTATCTGCATTCCTCGATTGTGGTTCGAGGAGGAGTGAAGACTAGACAAATGGACAATACTGACAAGAAGCTACTGCAGTTGATATCTGAAGATCCCAGGATTCCTCTTAAGGAGCTCGCGAAGAGACTCGGGACCTCAAGGCAGACAGTCAACAGTAGGCTCCAAGTCCTAGCTAGGCTAGGTACATTCAAGTGCATCAAGGCGAAGATTTCCTACGGTTATTATGGCAACTTGACCTTCCCTGTTGTCTGGGGTATGTCAAAGGCCGCATCGACCGATAATACCTTGGACAGACTAGGGGAAAACGAATCCACTTTCGCCGCTGCCGTCCTTGGAGGAGGAGTCCTACTGGTCTTCGGATGTCTCAGAGAGGTATCTGAGCTCGAACGGTATGTCGGTTCCGTCAAGCGAGTTGCAGAGATGCCTGAGGCTACGGTGGGTTTGCTATCCTATCATGATGGCGTGAATTTTGACTGTTGGTCGGAGGGAGCAACGCTCAGTAAGGACTGCAAGCAGCTCTCATCTCTCGACTTGAAGATAATCGACTCGCTCCATGACGACCCGCGCAAATCGCCCAAGATGATAGCTGACGCAGTCGGAGCCTCGACCAAGACTGTCAGGCGACACATCGAGCGCATGAGATCGGAAGGGTCGTTGGATTTTCGCATCCCAGTTGACTTTCCACCTGGCGAGAGCTTCTTCACGTTGCTGTTCATCAATCTCAGGAGCGGTGCTGACAAAGTCAAAGTCGGCAGAAGAATTCTTTCAAGATACCCGCAGAGAGTGCTAATCGCCAGGCCATTCATCAACATCCCGGACTTCGTTCGCGTGCTTCTCAGGTCAGACAAGATGACCGAGATACGCCGAATCATCAAAGAGGTCAGTAAGGATGAAGACGTTGTGTCCGTGAGGCCTAATCTCATCTACTTCTGGCGTGAATATGAAACAACCTGGCACAATAAAATGCTTCGAACGCTTGCGCGAACACCGGGAGGGGCAGTAGTGAACCTCGACGAACCCGGGATAGGAGATGACGACCATGGCTAGGAGACTGGCCTAAACGCCTTCGTGAGAAGGTTGCCCCTCCAGTCAAGCGCAGGTTGACCAAACGGTCAGCGTTTGCTCTTCAGGTCGTCCTCCGCTTGACTCTTCCATATGACATGAACCGTCAATACCATTGACCATGCCTCGCATGAGGAGCACAACGAAGCCTCGAAACGTGGTTCGAGGAGGGGGTGATTGAATGAAGACGATGCATTTGCCGTTGGCGAGCATTGCCATAGCAATGACTCCAATTGCTGCAAGAGAAGAACTCAGAAGAAGATGGCCATCCCATGGTAGCTTGAGAGATAGAACAAGAATGACTATTGGGACCATGAATTCAAAGAAGAAGCACCCCTTCGGAAGCCAATCGAATACTCGAAAGCTCCCACTCGAATCGAAGGCGGAAGAGCTAGCACATTCTTGAGGACTCCAAGCATGTACCCATGAATTGATGGGCTAGATGTATGATGATCGTGGTTCTCCTCCAATTCCGCCCATATGGCCTTTTCACACGATAACTGTCTATTCAGCTTCGCCATTGAGACAGTCGGCGGGAGACCATGCTTGCCAAGACAGCAAATGGCCAAAATGGAACGCCTATCCAGTAGATGAACCCGTGAGATCTTCGTCTAACTTCGTCTTGTCGAACGCCTTCATCTGATTCGTGTCTTCCCCATGCAAGAATGTGATGTCGATCCATGTGAGTTTCAATCCCTCTCTACTATACTGGAGGCTTCTGATTATATACTCTTTGGAGGAGTACCGTCCGCCCCTATGGCCTTTTCTCCCCGGCCAATCAGACCTCGATTATTGAATACTCTAGTATGCAGTCGGTCTCGTCTTTCCCGTCTATACTGCCGTCGGATGTCCAGGAGTAGTCAAACGGTCTAAGAATATAGTGATGGGTATGATCTTCTTCTTCTGGGCTGTAATCAATCGGAATGGCGCCTTCGAAGTTCCAGTCGAATACCTCGATTGTGAAACTAATCCAGGACTGCCCATCAGGAATGTCTACCATAGCTGAGAATGGACTCTCGATTTCCTCAGTGTCGTTGAAGATTGCGCTTGCATAGGTCTCTCCGAAGTAGCTGAAGTCCTCTCCTGTCCATCCAACCCGTATCTCAAAGTAGGGATCTCCGGAAGTGCCAGAATCTGCGCTTCCGTCTCCACGATACGAGTCAATCGAGATTCGTACTGTGGTAGCATCATCGTCGATTCGTGTGGCTTCTACCAGGAGTGACGAGACTGCACTCACCAGCAGAATGATGGCGAGAATGAAAGCCACCATTGAACGGCGCTCTTCGGCTCTCTTACGAAAGAGCAGCCCGAGGGCTACGCAGGTGAGCGCAAGAATGATCAGAACCAGGAACAAGGCGGACATTCAGCCACTCACCCCTCCTCTGCCTCCCGATACCCCTCCGCCCCTAAGGCCTTTTCTCTGGGAAGGAAATCCTGAGATACTCTTAAGAGTCTCGTCCTGAATTGCATCTCGATGTCTGGTGGAACGGCAACGCAACCGCCTGCTCGCGTGCTACCACGAGGCAGGAAGGCATTGCTGGAGCTTAGGAAGTCAGGCTTTCTCGGTCTCAGTCGGAAGAGCATCCTGTTCTTTCTTCTCGCATTCGCAGTCTTCATGACGATTCTCGTCTTCTGGTAAGAGTAGACATTCCGCCCCTATGGCCTTTTCTCTGCGAAGATTTAGCGCTATCGCGTCAGGGCTTCCTTGCTATGCGAAAGGTTCTGTTCCACATGTCTTCTCAGATTATTACCGTTACCGGCACCGTTGTCCCGCTGTCTACCAGGATTACCTCAGAGTGAACCGTCGAATTCTGGTCGTGAGTTATCACTTCAATGTGGCAATTGTGATATTCTCGGGGCCAATCCCAAAGGACATCAACCGTGATATTGTGCGTGGACAGAGGCCCGAAATTGCCGGAAATCCTTAACTCACCATCAACAAACACGCTGAATCTCTTGTCATCGTCCGGGTTATCGCGATGCACGCCAAACTCAAGGCCTGCGGAGCCAGTTTGCGAAAAGAGGTCGCGATAACTTGGATACTCAGTATATGCATCCTGGATGTACACACCATACTCAGTGACTTCATTGCTCGGCTTAAGGAGGATATGGCAATCCAGGCGGTACTGCCCTCCCGGTACCATCATCAAAGTAGTACCATGCAAGATTACCCTATTCTCCCCAGCCTGAATACAGGAGAGGTGTACATGTACCCGAACAGTGGAAGGGCCTATTCCGTTCCATTTGTGCATGATGATGGTCTCGGCAACTTCGCCTGGCGCAACTTCGCCGGACCTTTCATCGAGCGCCTCTAGCGGCGAGTAAGGGGGTTCGTATTCTGAAGTCCAAACATTATAGCCTACTCCCTCGCTGCCTTCTTCGTGATGAATGTAGCATATGATTTCAGCCGTGCTGGTCTTTCGAAACCATCCAGCAGCGTAGACACCAGCGACAACCAGAGCAGTGATTATCACGACTAACAGGGCGATCTGAACTCTCCTATCCATTTCCTTACCCGTTCGCGTTATGCCGTTCCGTCCCTATGGCCTTTTCTCTGGTTGAGATTAAGGGTCCGTCCTAGCTTCTTCTCAACATCCGGCGGTTTGATGTACGGGGCGAAGGCTTCAACTTGAGCGTCAATAGCACGAAGATGATCGCAATCAGTGACATCATTACTATCGAATCTGATTCCAGAGAGTCCTCAGATAAGGCAATTCCTGTGAACATGATAATGATGCCACATAAGTAGGAGGCGATCAGCACGGTCGTCACACCTTGGCCAATTGAGATGTCATTCGCCACGCTAATAGCCATGCCACAAACCCAGAACATCCAGACAACGAATGCACCCGTGACGATGAGCGATCCGATCAGGTTGATTGCAGGTTCCCAAGACAGGAAACCAAAGCAGACAACGAACAAGAACTCCCATGGCGCAATGAAAGACACCAGTATGAATGATGACCGATAATCACCACGCCCACGGTACAGCCTTCTTGAGAAGTAAGCACCCAAAATAGCGATGAGTCCGAGAGTTGTGAATATCAAGGATCCTTGCTGAATGGCTTCAGGCCATTCCAAATTGGCCGATTGATCGAACATATGATTCTTGAGAAGGCTCCATGCGCCAACGAGAATCGAGGTCGTTGCCAAAACCACAACTGCTACTCTTAGAGTTCCAGAGAGATACAGTGATTCGAATGCCTTCTTTGGGGAATATGGAATGGACAGCAGGGCTGATTTCTCGAGTCCCCCTCTTCGAGGTAACTCCTCAACAGGCTCAGTCGTCGAATTGGATAGGGAAATCACTGATGGCGTTTCGACACTGCAAATGCTGCACTTGATGGCGTTTGATGGAATTTGGCGGCCACACTCTTTGCACACACGAATCTTCTTCGCCATTCCCCTCGACCCTTCAGCGTATGCCTCTCCGCCCCTATGGCCTTTTCTCCGGGAATAGAAGCTTCCTATTGCACCCAGGGCAATTGGATGTGATGTCATCAAGCCCCCGCCCGCAACGAGGGCAGAAATATGATTCTTCCATCTCTCGCACCCTTGCTCCTCGAATGAATTTCATTAAGTAGAAGACATACACTGCTACAGCTATTCCAATGAGTGTAAGTCCGACGATGATGGCTGGAAGAAGGTTGATTGTCGTCGTCATCTTTTCGCTATATCCCCGTCCACCCCTAAGCCTTTTCTCCGATACTAGACGACGAAATCTTCTCAGAGACTGACCATTCAGAGAATCACTCTTATAGCGGACAATAGATTCATGAATTCCAAGTGGGTAGTTCATGCTGAGTCGGGCATCGAGGAAGGATGGTTTCAATGCGGGGGCGTTCTGGCTTCGCTACGGCTTGTGTCTCGCCCAGACCCTCGTCATAGTTGCGTATCTCCTTCCATGGGAGCGAGTATACGCAGGCCTCACATACGAAGGATTGATTAGCTGGGTGTATTCCAGACTCGCGCACGATCCGTCAACACATCAAGCATTGTTCATGGCCTCGCTCATTATCTGCTTCATGGCGGCAATCGTCTCATTTCTCGTCACCATAGTCAGCTTCGTCAAGGAGGAAAGGCGTGCCTCAGCAATGCGTGCCTCGTCGATGCTAAACAGCATTGCCCTTGCTGGACCCGCGCTATACCTCCACAGCTTCCTGCCCCAATCCGAATCTAGTTGGGCCGAGCTTTCACACTCGATCGACGAGGTAGGCGGCGGGTGGTTCTTGGCACTGCTAGGTGGCCTGACAGCGAGTCTGCTCTCCCTATGCATGTATCGCGATGCCTTCAAATGCGGTGAAGTAGCGTGCCATTCGAAGGAACTTGGCCATAGTTGGTCGAGCATGACGCGCTTCTTCATCGCACCGATTCTCATGATTGTCACAATCCTAGGATTCTTTCTGCCTTGGAGTTCCGGCTCGGTGACTAGTTGGTGGGCCCAGGTTTCATGGTCCGTCAGTGGGTTCGAAGTATCAATACTGATGTACTCGGTCCCGGCTGCGGCCGTCCTTTTCTTCGCGCCGTCATTCATTAACGACATCGTTGGGAAGGCGGATTTGCGCATCTTCTCGCAAGCGGCTCATAGTCTTGTGGCATTCACGTTCGCGTTGACTCTGACTTGGGGGCTTGCATTTGGAGAGTACGGGAGCATGGTTCCAGATGTGTACAGGAATGCGAGCTTGCAGCTCGGATGGTATCTGTGCACAATCGGCCTGCTAGTGATGCTTGTAATTGCACTTGCCCCAAGTAGACCCAATTCACAAGACACAGAGGAATCTCCTGGCTCGTTCGCAGATCACAGTGCCTGATGGCCTTCCTCGCAATCAACCTTCAGGTTTCGCTTGTGGACATCGGAGTCTAGTCGCCTTGACTCAGAAACCGGAAGACTCTCGAGATGTGGGTGAATGACAGTAGTTGAATCCTGCCCTGCACCCTTTATAAAGGTACAGGAGCCAGGTGAAGGACATAAGCCCCTTTCTGTTCACCTCTTGCGAGGTTGATGGCATTCGACTATGCGCTCTACCCGCCGACGATGAGAAATCGTTCCGGCCGTTTGAGCTTGCTCCGGTGGGGAGTCGCCGTTTCATCAAATCCTCGGGAGATCTCATCCCCAAAGGAATCATCGCGTTGTCCCGAGGCTGTGCCGTTTCTGTGCCCTTGCCAGGACTCTCGCCCTGCTGCTAGTGCAGCCCACCTTCTCTCGGAGAGGGGACTTTCCTCAGCTGGCTTGCGAATATCGCAGGCCTACCGTCAGCCATCCGCCTTCTCCTGGCAAACAACGTTCTATGTACAGTGAATACAAAAGCCTTTCTGTCATATATCGCACATATCTCCGAGACGTCCAGTCCTTTCCATTTCAGCGGCTCATGCAGCGCGATGAACACCGTTATATATCGGCTAGAACGTACCTCAGTGGACTTGGGGATATGGAGGAGTCTGATTTGCGCAGTTCTAGAGCATGGCCTGCCGATGGAGATAGCGGAACGAATTCACCGCGAAGGATCGCCTGTGCCCCTGTCATTGACAGGAGTACAACTTGCGCAGGACGGCAGAGGCGAGAGATGCCGAAGTGGCATATTGGCCTGGCACTAGCAGCAATGATGATCATACCGAGCCTCATGATTGCATCACCAGCATTAATGGGCACGAAGGACGTACCGCAGAATGAGTTCTCAGCGGAGATAGAGGTACTGGGTGACAGAGAGGTCACATACACTGTTGCGAACATGTTCGAGCTGTACCTGAAATCTACCGATTACTCTCACAGGGGGAACGTCACAGCTACGATGGGTATCAATGAATGGTGGGACACCAGAACTGCGTATCCGTATCCAGACCTCTTCATCCGAAGAAGCTATCCGTTCACGATGCTATACGACTACTACTCTGACGAACTCTCCAACATTCCGGGTCTTGCCCAGATGGGCTACGGGGTATACACATTCTACAGAAACACCATGGAGGCCAGTAACATCAGTGGCCTAGGAACGGGTGTTGGAAAGGATCCGCACTTCATACCTATGCTTAATCCAGGCGGACTGACGCTTGACGGTGGTTCAGTCTCATGGAACTGGCAGGTAACATACTTGTTGGCCCAAGAGCTTACAGATATCACTGCTGGGAATCATTATGCCAACACATACTACGGAGTGCCTGCGGGCGCAGTGACCTTCACCGGCGGCGATGCCAACGACGGTTGGTGGACGGAAATCCACGGGACGATGACTTTCAACCGCAGTGCGGCCGTCAAGTTCCTGAACCTTGCGGGGACAGGTGACCTCAGGACGGAATTCAACACTGCGAATTCTGGAGGCGCGCTGAATACAGCCTGGGCTTCCCACTGGAGCGTAGACGGCACCGGAGCGGGCAAGTACGACATCTATAACGCCTACGACTGGCCGATAGACTCGGGTACGATAGATGCGTGGCTCTCCGTCGACGGCAGCTCGACGGCGGACAGTCTGGTCCTCAGGATATGGGGGCATGCCTGGGGCTATGAGATGCTCATGATGAGATACCTGGAGACCGTCGGCCTTATCGAGTACCTGCAATCGTACGCAGAGGACATCTACCTCAACGGAACCTGCGGTTCTGAAGGAGGCGATCTCGACGGGAGATTCACTTCCTTCTACCGGATGATGGCCTGGAAGGACCCAGACATTTGGTCCGCCGCCTGGAACCTCGACAGCTGGCACATCGATGGTTGTCCCAACAACCTGGCACACCCCGCATCGTCGTGGAACTCGCGCTACGACAACTACGACTACGAGAAGTCCCCTTCGACCTACAATCCCATGACAAGAGAATGGACACCAGGAACGATTCAATATGGCCAGATGGTCAGATATTGGCAGCCACCGGAAGGCCATGATATCCCCGACGGCGAGAAGCTCGTCATCGAACTGGGCAGCGACCCGACAATAGGATATCAGCCGTATGTCGGCACGAGCGATGTGATCGACGCCGCCAAGGCCGCTGAACTCACCTCACACGCCTATTGGGGAGAGCTGGTTCTGGGCAGCTGTTATCCATCGACGATAAGCGATTACTACGATGCGACGACTAAGACGATAACCATGGAGGGCCCAATCGATCTTCCCGACGCCCAACCGAACGAGGACGTTTCCTATCCGCTGTGCAACTCCACAGGGTCGCCACAGTTCGTATTCGCGGTATCCAACGTGAGCTACTATGACGTCGAGATGCTTGACGCAGGACCGTACTCGCCTGGCGTTCCTTACTCCATCAGAGTAACGGCGAAGAATCTCACTGATGTGACCGTCACAGGTTGGAATGGAACGGTGATGCTCTCGAGCAACAACCCCGGCACGACCTTCGGCACTTCGTCGCACACCTTCGTACCTTCAACTGACGCTGGAGTGTGGCAGACGACCGTCACATTCGGCTCGCCAAGCAGTAACACATACATCAACGCGACGGATACGTGGTTCCCGTTGGATGTGACAGGCGGGCTCACGCCAGGAGACATCGGGACAGTCATACCGGAGTTCTCCATGATACTGCTTCCCGTAATCGGGATTGCTGTCATCGTGGTCTTCGTCAAAAGGAGAAGGCAGCGCAGAAACGACGGCGAATGAGCAGGACAGCACACAGAAAGGGCATCTCACGCAGCCTCCGCCATAAGCACATTTGGCTCTCGGGAATGCTGAGCCACACAAACCCCTTTCCCATGGCATTCTATGAGATCAACCGGCAGTCAGCTTCATCCAGAGCACAGTCGCCCAAACAACCTGTGCTTCTCATGATAGCGCTGATGGTACTCCTCAGCGACGTAGAAACACGAGAGCGGGACTATTTCTGTCACGACCCCTTTAGCACCGCACACGCCTCCCTTGTCGAGCCGGTCCCTTGAGGCGAAGGCCTCGTCTCTCTGCACCTCATCGTGATAGAATATCGCCGACCGATATTGGCTGCCGACATCAGGCCCTTGCCGGTCACGCGAGCAGGGATCGTGCATCTTCCAGAAGACGTCCAGAAGATCGGCGTACGTGATTAACTGCGTGTCGAACAACACCCTCACGGATTCCGCATGGCCTGTCTTGCCGGTGCAGACCTGCTCGTAGGACGGGTTCTCCGTGTGTCCGCCCGCATACCCGACGGAGGTGTCGATAACGCCGCGAAGCTTCCTGAAGGACGCCTCGACACCCCAGAAGCATCCGGCCGCGAATGTCGCCTCCTCAGCCATCTCGCCCGTCTCCCTCTCCCAATGCCACCTCTACGCCGACCTCGTTCCTACGCAGGAAGCCCGGTACGAAAGGAGGGTTGTAACGCATCAGGAACGGTGTGCCAGTAATCCGGATGTTCTGCCGTCTAAGTGCCCCGAACAGCTCGGCCTCCATTGCGGACACCTGCATTCGGTTCGCCCTGCCACGAAATCTAAGCGCTGCAACCGTCCTCTCTGGCACCTCGACGATGTCAACCCGGCCATCCTTTGGCCCGGGTAGCGTGTCGACTTCCCTGCCGGTGGGCATCACGAAAGAGAACCATCCTGCGGCCGAGACAACTGGCGCTGTCATAGGCAGCCTCTCTGGTGTTTCGCCGCCTGAGACGACAGGTGCAGTCATTGCGATTCGGCTTGATGAATCGTTGCTACCGCTTATGTAGTCGAGCAACAGACCAAATGCTTCTCCATCGCTCATGCCGTTGACTCTCGCCAAGACAGTCTTTGGGTATTCCCGGAACTCGATCCCTCCGCTTCTGGAGGCAACTCTATACGCTAAGTGTTCTACCATCTGTATTCCAGGCTATCCAGGCAATCGGCTATTTCCCTTTCGCCGAAAACGCTTCCAATCGAACGGAGGAGCCATCACCTCGCAACGCCGAGTCAATCGCCGTAGGACTGGTCTGGAAGGAGGATCTCATTGAGAAGGCCCTTGGCCCTCAGCCTGCACCTCACATCGTAGCACATGTGGCAAGCATCCGCGTAAGAGCGCTTCGTTCTGATGCCATTATGCTTAGCGAGAGCGGCCGGACCTCCGCTAGCAAGGGGCGCGATGACTGGATGCTGCTCGCACAACCTCCTAGATAAGACGTCCTTGAGAGGCGTCTCCAGGATGTTGCCCATGGAAATTCCCTGGCAGAAGAGGACGTTACCGTACGCGTCGATGTGCACTCTGCCGATATTCGGGGGCTCCTCAGGGCATGACCTGAACTCGGAGGAAGGCTTCCCCAACACCTGCGGGGCCAGCTTGGAGGCAGCCCTACCCCGGAAGAAGATGCTGCCCCCGTCGTCATCATTCTCAACTCCTTCCGTGTAGCACTTCATTGCTCTGACACGCAGGACGCTCGACTCGATTCCCAACTCATTGGCGGCCCTGGAAGCGTTGGCGACAAGGCGGCTGCTCTCCTCGTATCCATGGTACTCATCCGCGCTGACGCTTATGTCGGTCAGACCGAGCTCTACCAGAGGCTTCAACCAGAGAAGGGCGTCCCTATCGTCATTGGCCCAATAGGCGTTGCTGACGGCCCCGACCTTATAGCCGTTCTTACTTGCGAGCTCCACACCCTTCGCCAACAGAGGATAGAAAAGGAAAGGTTCGCCCCCCTCGAAACAGACATAGGAGATGGAGCTGACCTCGCCTGCCTGCTTGAGCGTCTCCTCCACGAAGCCGAGGGTCATCGTTCCAGGAGCCCGCGGACTGCTCCACACGAAGCAGTGGTCGCACTCGCCGTCGCACTTGTAAGTGAGCAAGAGATGGATGGATTCCAGGTCGACCATATCGTCGGACACTCCCCTTCACCACCTGCACTTGACCGTCGAGACGTATCGACCATCCACTATTAAACAGACTTGCGTAGGCGCCGCTGCCGCGGCGCGAGTGCGAGCGTCCCAAACCTATTACGCTTCTCCCTCAGGGGCCTTCACCAGACGTCGACGGCTTGGGCTTTGGGCTGAGCCAAGACGGGTCACGTGTGCCTGACCTCGCCCAGAAGGTGCATGTGGGGATAGGCGATACCCACGCTCGGGTCGGCCATGAACTTCTTCCATATGAGCTCGGCAATCTCGGACTTGATCTTCCGCCGCTGTTCCACTGGGCAGAAGTAGAGCACATATACGTTGACGCCGGAGTCGGCCAGCTCCATCCGTATCTCCGGCTCTTTGAGCAGCAGCTGGTGAAGGTCGCGTATCTCGATCCTGCGCTTGTAGCGTTCGTAGTTCTCCGCCATGAGAGAGCCAACAACCTCCTTCGTGGACTCTATCATGTACTTCTTGGCCACTTCTATGTCGCTCTCGTAGGTGACGAGGTTCACGACCTCGTCCCAGATGAACGGAAAATCCTTCGTGTAGTTGAATATCGGAGATGACAGGACCATGCTGTTGGGTACCGTGACGATCCTTCCAGTAAAGGTGTCTCCCCTCATCCAGTCGCCGAACTCCCTCAGTTCAGTGTACATCGTGGTGACGTCGAGTACGTAACCCTTCGTGCCGCCGACGGAGACACGGTCGCCAATCCTGTACACGCGCCTATAGGATATCAGCGCCCAACCGATTATGTTCAGGAGAGGCTGCTGCATAACGAAGGTGAGGGCCGCGCCTATGAGACCAATGTACAGTACGATGTTCCTCGTCTCGCCGATGAGGCTGAATATGATGACGCTCAGTACGAGGATCCAAACGCCGTAGGTGATCAGCTTCCACATTGAGCGCACGCGGGCGTGGCTCTCCACCCTCGTTACAGTAACCCTCTCAAACAGGCTGCCCAAGAAGTACATCAGCAGCCAGGTAAGGCATATAGCGATTGAGGCCACCAGAAGCTTCTGCAGGTCGCCTGTCGTATCGGATATATCGATGAACGGGAATATGTCGTAGAGGGCCTCCGCCAACACGACGAACAACAGGGCCGCGATGAACAGCACCGCAACGGCTCTGCCGGCGTGTCGCTCCTCACTCTCACGTTTCTCTGTCAACTTACGGCAAATCGGGCTATCTTCGATATATGCTTTGCGAACTTCAGCGCCTGATCCTCGAGGCCAGGGCCTTCCCGAACTCTCGCGCCTTCTCCTTCTCCCCCTCAGCCAGCGGGCCCTTCATTCTATCCACGCGGAACGATCCCCCCGGAGACATGATATTTGCGTCCGGACTCCTCTTCCTCAGCCCGGCCTCCATCTTCGCCGTCGCCTTTCGAAGATCGCCCCCCATGTAGGTATCGAAGAAGCCGATCGTCTTGCCAGATAAGTCGCTTCCTGAGACGTCCCGGATCAGCTTCCTCACCCTCCTAGTCGGTCCGCCGGCGTGGTTCGGCGTCCCAATCAGCACGCCATCGGCGTCTCTGAATTCGCCCTCGTCGACTTCTCCCACGCTCCTGATCACCACGTCGGTCACCCCGGAGTCCAGGACGCCGTCCGCTATCGACGAGGCGATCGTCTTTGTGTTGCCATGTCTAGTGTCGTAGACTACGAGCACCTTCACCATTGCCTTCCTCCCAACGGCGAGGAATGCCCTCGAGACATCATAACTGTTGCTGCTTCCCTGCGGAAGCCTTTTGGCGACGTCCTGCGATTCCGAGGCCATGAAGAAGGTCAGGCAGGGAGAGGTCGACGGCACTTCGCCAGAAGGCACGAAAGGCGTCGTGTTCAGGGAGCTGATCGCAGGGGACCTTGGCGTGCCCAACTTCCACATGAGGCTTTTCGACGTCGCACCAGGCGGAAACACGCCGAAGCACACACACGATTGGGAGCACGAGGTCTACGTCGTCGAGGGCGAGGGCAAGATAGTGCTCGAGACAGCAGAGATCCCGCTCCAGAAGGGCGACGCGGTGTTCGTGGAGCCGAACGAATTGCACCAGTTCGTCAACGACGGCGCTTCGCTCCTGCGTATGATATGCGTCGTGCCGACGCCGGATAAGTGACGAATGGAGAACTCTGGTGCGACGCCGTCAGGGAGTGAACGTCCTCTGGTAGTAACCGCCCGAGACGTATGCGACGAACGCCTTGCCCCCAATCATCCGGTCGAACCTTATGCGCTCAGGCGACCTCGGGTCCACGCCTATCCTGAAGGACCCGTCCGATAGCGGGGTCAGTGGCTCCTCCTCGCTCGAGGAGTCGACGAACAACAACCGGTCTCTCCGCTTCACCACACGGAAGTTCGTGAGCCACGGGTTGTGGGACCTGTAGTGTCCAACGAGCGAGTCCCAGAGCTTCGGCGGCTCCTCGTGGTCATCGCGCTCGAGCCGCGACTCCAGCGCGTACACTTCCGGGCCGCAGGCCACTCCAACGATCTGCCCCGCCTCCCTGGTGAACTTCAAGGGGAACAGCCGGAACGATTCGTGGTCGAGCACGAAGGAGTCCTCACGGATGCCCTCCAACGTGCACTTCTTCCCGTCTACAGTAGCCGCGAGCCTGCCGTCTGAGACGGTCATCTCGATCTCCCCGTCCTCTCCAGAATACCTGCCCACGTACTCCGACGCATCCTTGGGCATATAGGCGTGATTGGAGACAACGAGGTTCGGCGCGGGCCTGCCCTCCGCCGCGGCTCTGATCGTCGACAGCGCGTGCCTCGACAACATCTCAGGCTCAGACAGGCAGTTTGTGAGCACGACCATGCCGACGCCGAGGTCCAGGTTGGCGAGCAGGGACGACGTGAAGCCTATCATGCCGCCCGTGTGTCCTATCACAACTTGGCCGTCCTGGTCCTCCACGTTGAACCCGTATCCGTAGTGCTCACCGTGCATGCTGTCGGCAGGCTTCACGAACCTACTGGTGAGCATATCATAACTCTCCTCCGAGATGATCGGGCCGTCGGGGCCCTCACCTCTTCTGAGTAGCATCCTGATGTACGAAGCCATATCCTCCGGGACGGAGGATATCGACCCATCAGCGGTGGCGCTCTCAGACCAGGGTGCGGGGGCGAGTGGCGAAGACCTGCTGACAGGCCGGTCGTCGTACAGAGGACAGTAGCCAGTGGCCGTGGACGCACGTATGGAGTTCGTGATGGTGGCGTGTGTCCGCGTCATCCCCAGGGGCCTCAGCACGCCCTGCGCGATCGCGTCACCGCAATGCCTGCCCGTGATGGCCTCGATTATCAGGCCCACGGCCTTGTACCCAGTGTTCGAGTAGTGGAAGTACTCGCCGGGAGGGGCGCTCGTCTCGAAGTTGCGAAGCTCCCACACCTCCGTCTCCCCTGCGACGGTCCCTTCAGACCCCATTGGGATGCCAGCGGTGTGCGTCATCAGGTGGTGCAGGGTGATCGGTGCGTGCCTCGACTTGATCTCTAGCCATGGGAGGTACTCCTTGACGGGGGCGTTGAGGTCGACCTTTCCCCTCTCCCGCAGCTGAAGGATGACAATGGCGGCAAACGACTTGCTGATTGAGCCTATCTGAAACAGCGTCTCGCCCGTCACCTCCTTCCCGGCAGATGTGTCCGACACGCCCATCGCGCACGCGTGCAGGGTGCGGTCCCTGTCCGTGATGGCCAGAGAGAGTCCGGGCACACGAAATGCCTCCTTCATCTCAGAGAGCTGCTTCTCCAACAGATCCAATGTATCCTCAGCGATCGGCATTTCCCGTCCTCCTTCGTCTCCGTATTCCTCATTCGAAGATGGCCTCGAGGCATTCACGGAACACCCGCGTATGCCTGTCGACATCCTCCACCGTCAGCGACGGAGACATGAGCGCCATGTTGTGGAACGGCGTCAGTAGTATCCCGCGGTTGAGAGCCATCAGATGCAGAAGCTTCTCCAGCTCGGCGTCCTTCGCCTCCTCGGCCTCCCTGCCATTCCTCGGAGCACGCGGCATGAAATGATATTCCACGCGCACGCCCAGGCGCGTGACGTGCCAAGGCACGCCGTGTTCGGTTATGGCATCGACCACGCCTTTCTCGAACCTGACGGCGAGCGGAGTCATGCGGTCGAACGCCTCCTCGGTTATTACGCTCTCTAGCGTCGCCCTCATCGCGGCAACGGAGAGGGCGTTGCCGGATAGCGTCCCGCCCAGCCCGCTCTCGTCAGTTCCGTCGTCGAGGATCCTCTTCATGACAGCACGGGCTACCCTTTCGTTTATGCCGAAGGCGGCAGCGGGTATGCCGCACCCTATCGGCTTGCCTATCGTCAGCATGTCCGGGCTGAGCCCGTGCTCCCGTGTATAGCCTCCCGGCCCGCAGCATATCGTGTGAGTCTCGTCGATGATCAGGACGGTTCCGTGCCTTGCAGTCATCTCGCGGAGCGCCTCGTGGTACCCCGGATCCGGGAGGATTATGCCGCGATTGGTCATCGCAGGCTCGCAGAGCACGCAGGCGACGTCCTCGGGCGCGAGCGCCCTATGTAGCGCCTCAGTATCGTTGAACTCCACCACGCGAGTCGTAACGACAGGGTCGACAGGCGGTCCGATGTTGCCCGACCGCGGCACGACCTTGCCGCCTTCGAGGTCTATCAGCGTCTCGTCCACGGAGCCGTGGTAGCAGCCGCGCACGACCAGCACAATGCTCCGGCCAGTGACCTCCCTCGCCAAGCGCACGGAGAACCTGTTGGCATCGGTGGCGGAGAGCGCCACCTGCCAGTACGGAAGCCCGAAGCGCCTCGACAGCTCCTCGGAGACCCATATCGAGTCTTCCGTCGGAAGCATCGTCGTTATTCCCTTCGCCGCCTGTCCGCGGACGCGCTCCACCACGGTGTCGGGCGAGTGGCCGAACATCGCCCCCGTGTCTCCGAGGCACAGGTCGACATACTCGTGACCGTCGACGTCCCATATCCTCGAGCCCTTCGCCTCTCTGGCGAAGATGGGATACGGCCCTGCCCAGCGGACCATCCAGTTCATGGGAACGCCGGCGAGCAGCGACGCCTTCGCCCTCTCGAACATGGCACCGGACCTCGGATGCTTGGAGACGAACTCGGCGATCTCCCGCTCCATCAGCCCTGCGATGCGCCTTCTATCGACACTGATCCTGCACACCCCCGCTCCTGTGAATGTAATGCTGTAGATGTATTACTCGACTTCGTCGAGGAACGCCACACGCCGCCGTTGAACACGGCGTCAGGGCCGAGACTTCCCGGCCAGGACCATGATCACATCCTGCCTCGATAGGATGCCCACGGCCTTTCCGTCCTTAATCACCGGCAAGCGGTTTATGTTGCCTTCGGCCATCATCTTGACAGCTCTGTCGAGTGAATCCAGAGGTCCGAGGCCCGCCACCTTCTGACCCATCGGCAGGAGCGAAGACACCGAGCTTTCCGTGACAGCCCTCATCGCCAGTGAGAGCTCCTTCGTCTCCTCCCTCGTGGCCTCGTCCGCATCCCGCAGCGTCGCCTCTCTGAGCGCCCTGGCCTTCCTGAATCGCTCGAGGATGCTGCCGTTGATGTCCGACATGCTCAGTATCCCTATGACATTGCCGTCGTCATCGACGACCGGCGCCCCCGAGATATCGCGCTCCATGAGCTTCATCCAAGCGACACGTATCTTGTCTCCGGCGTTGAGCGTGACCACTTCTCGAGTCATCAGGTTCTGAATGCTCATCCCGCGTATCCTTGATATGTCCGTCTCCAACACTCCTCAGGCCTTCGGAGACATCGCAGACTCAGTCTCCTTGACCGCGCTCTCAAAGATGTCTATGCCCTTATCAAGCTGTTCCTCGGAGATGACTATCGGCGGCGCAATCCGGAACACGTTGCCATACATCCCGGATGTGATCATCATGAGGCCCTTTCTCCACGCCAGGCCTTGAATCTGAGGCACGAGGAGCGGCTTCTTCGTCTTCCTGTCCTTGACCATCTCGACGCCGATCATAAGCCCTCTCCCCCGGACGTCTCCGATAATCTCGTACATGTCCTTTAGCTCCTCGAGGCGTTTGATGGCGTGGGCGCCGAGGGCCCTCGCCCTTCCCGCTAGGTCCTGGTCGAGTATCTCCCTGACATGTGCGAGCCCCGCGGCCATGCTTATGCCGTTGCCTCCGAAAGTGGACGAGTGAGACCCCGGCCTCCATACGTCCATCACCTTCGCCTTCGCAACTATTGCCCCCAGCGGTATGCCTCCGCCGAGGGCTTTCCCGGTTATGAGTATGTCCGGGACGGTGGAGGTCGAGTTGCACTCCCAGACCTCGCCCGTCCTCGCGAGCCCGCACTGGACCTCGTCGGCTACGAGCAGCATCCCACGTCTGTCGCAGAGCTCTCTGAGCCTCGGCATGAACTCCTTGGGCGGAACGATGTAGCCGCCCTCGCCCTGCAGCGGCTCGACGAAGACTGATGCGAGGCTGCCGCTCGGTCCTCCGAACTCGAGTATCGCCTTATCGAGGTAGTCCATGCAGAGCATGTTGCAGGCCGGGTACTCCTGCTTGAACCAGCACCGGTAGCAGTAAGGGTACGGAGCGAAGAACACGCCAGGCGCGTACGGGCCGTGTCCATACTTGTACTTCACGCGGCTAGCCATCGCGAGGGCGTTGCCAACCCTGCCGTGGTAGGAGCCCATGAACGCCACATGCTCGTGTCCTTTCGTGTAGTACCTGGACAGTTTGATCGCCGCCTCGACGCCCTCCGCTCCGCTGTTGCCGAAGAAGGTGCTCTCGAGCGCACGGCCGGGCGATATCTCAGCAAGCAGTTCCGCGAACTCGGCCTCCTTGTCGAAGTAGGCGTCGTTGGCCAACGAGTGCGTCAGCTCTTCCGCCTGCCTCTGTATCGCCTTGGTGACACGAGGGTTGGACCAACCGGCGTTCATCACGGAGATGCCAGAGCTGAAGTCGAGGTACACGTTGCCATCCGCGTCCATTATAGCGGAGCCCGACGCTCTCTTCATCGTGAACTGAAAGAGCCTGTCGTAGGCGTGCGACACGTACTTCCTGTCCTTTTCAATGATGGCTTTGCTGATCGGGCCCGGCGGGGCCACCTTCAGGTCAGGCACCTTCCTCGCCCAAGGCTCGACCCACTCTGGCAGACTCATATCCAAGGCAAACACCTGCTGGAGCCGTCGCAACGCAATGCTGGCTTCCGAGCTGGGTAACCGTGGCCAATCGATATTAACATTCTGGACTCAGGGCAGGCATTGCCGACGACGAGAAGCGCTGTGAGGAACCGGCGATGCGCGTGGACGGGATGAAGGCGAGGGCACACCAGGTGGAAGGTGGACAGAAAAAGAAAAAGAAGAGGGGGGGAGGAAGTTGTATAACACATTTCTATTCGATAGTTCATAAAGTCTGTCGGAAGCCACGCAGTCGTGCCGATACGAGATTGAGCAACATTTAAATATTAATTCTGCACAATCGGCCAATACTTGTGCATCAACGCTCAATAACACTCATGGCCTGCGACCGGGCAGCTGCCTACCCCGGAGACCCCTGGGCGACCACCCTCAGCACCTTGTAGAGCACGCGGGGCACCTCGTCGAAGCCCGAGACCTCGTACACGTGCCCGCCGCCGGCGCCGGCCACCGCCTCGCACACGCCGAGCCTGCAGTCGTGGCTGTGTGTCATGATTACGAAGAGCCTCTTGAAAGACGAGGCGGCCAGCGACGGGTCTCTGCCGACCGTGTAGTTGCCGTCGGTTATCAGCACGCCAACCTGGTTCCGGGTCCTTGCCTTGGAAAGCTCCTCGTGTCCCTTCACGAGAGCTGACTCTATGTTCGTGTAGCCCGGGGCGGTGAACTCCAGAAGCTCCATTACGAGGTCGTCCAGGCTGAAATCCTGATCGAGCCTCTTCACGACCTTCGGCCGGTCGTTGAAGGTCACGAGAAGGAAGTCTACCATCGTCAGCCGGAATGCCAGGACGGCAATCGCGGCGGAAGCCATCGCCAGTTTGTCCCCGCTCATCGACAACGAAGCGTCCAGCATCAGCGCGACGGACAGGTCCTTCGGTTCCCTCCTCTCGACGACGACGTCAGCCGCACCGGCTCTCCTCTTCCCCGCGATGTTTTCGACCGTCGACTCGATGTCGATCTCGGACCCATCCCCGGGCAAGAAAGGCTCCCGGACCACCCTGGAGGGCAGCCTCACGGGACCGAGCAGGCGCAGCACTCTCTGTATGGTCGCGCGGATCGCGATCTTCCTCGCAAGCTCCAGAGCGGCGGGGTCGGACAGGCCGATCCTGATCCGCATGTAGTTCTGGGCCACCTTCCAGCCGATGTCGTCGTCGTCCAGCAGCTTATCCTCGTGATGGGTCTCCAGCAGCTTGGCGATGTCGCCGACGTCGATCACCTTCCTCTCGCCATCCGCGGGTCTCCCCTTTCGGCCGGGGTCGCCCCTGGTAGTCTCGGTGTCCATATCGGTCGGAGGAGACGGGGCCTCCGCGAGGCATTCGTCCACGATCTGGTCGATGACCTCCGGGGCGGTCGTCTTGGACTCCTCGCGCATCTCAATCCTGGTCGGAAGCGCCATCTGGGCCGCACGCCTCAGCGCGCTCTCGTCTGCAGAGCCGAACGCACCGGCGAGCTGCACCGTCGCGATGGCGCCACGGATGCTCGCTCCTCGGCGGATGTTCGGGTGGTCCCTCGTCCTGCGACATATCCACAGGGAGCGCGCAACCAGATCGCCATCGGCCGCAGGATACCGTCTGGCGATTATCTCGAACTCTTCGCCTTCCGGCTGGTAGTTCAGCGTCAGGAGCTCGAACCGGTCGGAAAGCGCCTCTGAGATAGCCGTCGTCGCCACGAACTCACGGGGGTTCTGGGTCGCGATGATCACGAAGCCCTCCTTCGCCCTGATGCGCCCCACCTTGGGTATGTCGATGATGCCCTCGTCCATCGCTGGCAATAGGATGTTCTGGACCCCTTCGGGCATGCGGTTCATCTCGTTGACGAACAGCACTCCCCCGGCCCTCATCGCCTCTGTCAGCGGCCCAAGCAGAAAGGCGTCCTCAACATAACCCTTCTCCAGCACGACAGGGGGGTCGAACCATCCCGACAGCTTCTGCTCGGTATACCTCTCGTCGCCGTCGACCCTGAAGACAGGCCTGTCCAGGTATGAAGCTATGGCGTTAGCCAACACCGTCTTGCCGACGCCGACAGGCCCCTCAATCATCAGATGTCTGTTCACGTGGACGGCTGCGAGCCCCCTCTCGAGTTCAGCCCTTCTTCCCACGATGCCGAACCGCTCACGTATCCTCTGCAGGTCGTCGTCCATATACAATCGTCTCAGCAACCTGGATGCCGGAACTCGATGAAAAGGGTTCCGTCGGCCGCGGTCGCGGTACAAGCATTTAATGGATGGTCGGGAATACCCTCACCGATAGCATGAAGGCGCATCTCACAGTGGACATGGAAGGCATAGCCGGCATCGCGCATGAGGACCAGACAGAGGCCAAAGACGCGGATTTCGCGAGGGCAAGGAAGCTGATGACGGACGAGGTACGCGCGGCGATAGAGGGAGCGAAGGCGGGCGGCGCAAAGGAAGTGGTCGTATGCGACGCCCACGACACCGGCAGGAACATTCTCTTCGAGGAGCTGGACAGCGACGTGGTCGTGATCGAGGGCACGCCGTACGACCTCGGCATGATGGCGGGCATATCGGAGGAGTTCGACGCCTCGTTCCAGATTGGATACCACGCTATGCGCGACACGCATGCGGGTACGATCGGTCACACCTACACGTACGCGTTCGCGAAGCTGCGGCTGAACGGCGTGCTGCTCGGCGAGTCGGGACTGAGCGCTGCTATTGCGGGGCACTTCGGGGTGCCCGTCGTCATGGTGTCAGGGGACCTTCACGCGGTCAAGCAGGCACAGGCGCTGATGCCAAAGATCGTGGGCGTCCCTACCAAGGAGGGGATCGGGCTGTACGGAGTGAAGACGCTCAATCCGAGAAAGGCCTGCGAGGACATCAGGAGTGGCGCGGAAGAGGCCATGCGCAGGGTGGGCGAGATGAAACCGTACGTCGTCGACGCACCCGTGACCATGGAAGTGGACTTCACGCGAACCATCATGGCTCAGCGATGCGCGCAGATGCCTATGGTGGAGAGGACCGATGACAAGTCCGTCAAGTACCAGGCCAAGGACGTCGTTGACGCGTTTCGTGTCTTCGACGCGATGAGCATGATATGCTCAGCTGCGCGCGGCGAGGGACTGCTCTGAAGATGTCGGAGCAGCCATCCGGATTGGAGGAAGGATTGGATGGATTCGAGGGGGAGTGGCCGCGGCGTCATGCTTCTGCCGCTGCAGGAGGACGACATCCCTAAGGTACTCGCCCTCTGGTCCGAGGCGGGGCTCCCGACCAAACCTGGTGGAAGGGACACGCTCGAGAACCTGACCAGGCGGCGACGGGAGGCGCCCGACCTCTTCATCGGCGCCTTCGAGGGCGAGCGCATGATCGGCGTGGTGATAGGCAGCGACGACGGAAGGAAGGGGTGGGTCAACCGCCTCGCCGTGGTGCCAGACAGGAGGCGAGCCGGAATCGCAGCGAAGCTTCTGGCCCGATGCGAAGAGGCTCTCAGAAGCAGGGGAAGACGGATCATCTGCGCGCTCATAGAGAAGGACAACGAGGCGTCACAGAGGCTAGTCGAGGGCAAAGGGTATAGATGCGAGGACAGGATAGCGTACTACGCGAAGAGGGAAGCCGACGACGTCTGATAACGGCGTCAGCCGAGCTCGAACCCTGCGACGCCGAAGACCTTGTCGACTTGTGTGGTGTACCTTTGCTCGCCCCGGACCATCAGGTGAACGCGCTCGGCTTTTCGATACGGGTGGTATCGCCCCACGATCCTCGCGAAGTGCCTGTTGGCGGCAAAAGGGGATATGTCCGTCCTGCCGCCGCCAGGAAACGAGTGAATCACAGAGTCCAGCAGCGCAGTCGCATCCCCGCGCTGCCCTGACATGCATATCCAGGGGCCGATATCAAACCCCACGGGAGTTCGCCTCCCGAAGGCGAAGCCGACGATCTCGCCCTGCCTGACGAGCTTGAAGCAGTGCTCTGGAAACTCGTCGTGGAGCCGGGCGATCAAAGGGGACCTGTCGTCCCCGAACGTCCGAGCGTCCATCGATGACAGCGCCTCGATATCGTCCCTCTGCACCATATCGCAGGCGGGTTCCATCTGGGAGCGCTCGCTATCCTTCACAAACACGCCCACCGCGACAAGTTCGTGCCCGCTGTTCACGAACCCGAACTGCTCGTAGAGCTTGGCGCCGTCCGTCGTCGCGTACAACATGGTGGATTCCATACCTGCTGAATCGATATCCGACAGGAGCGCCGACATCATGCTCTTGCCGATCTGCCGGCCTCGACTATCAGACGACACCAGGACGTGACCTATCATGGCAGTGCGCCTGTGCCTGACGCTCGTGACGAAGCCGCAGGGTCTCCCGTCAGTCTCCCACACGAAGCTTCCGGATGGGCTCAGCGAGAGCAGCCTTAGTAGGTCCACACGAGTGTGTCCCCATCCTTCCCTGCATATGAGGCTCACTGCGAACCCTATGTCGTCGACTCTCATTCTTCTCGCCGGCATCTTATCCGTTCTCGCCTTCGAAGGACGTTATGCACAGCATGTATGAGAACCCTTGCGTGCACGGGATGAGGCCTCCGTCGTAAGCGCTTAGGCCCAGCAAGGCTACGCCTTGCTGTGTAGGAACGACGAGGGCAGCGATGGAGGACGGCCAGACAGCCCGTACATCGTCTGCGGCGAACCTTTCGACATGTTTTTATAAGGTGTGACGAATACCAATAGCGGGATCGCACTCGAGATTGAGCTCATGCAGGAGACTTCGGACTACGTCGGACGCTCACCGGACCGCAGCGCAGCCTCCAGTATCGTCCCGACATCGGACATGCTGCACATACTGCGCCTCATCACGAGGTCGGAGCCTTTAGATGTCATTCTGCGCAGAGTGGCGGACACCATCGCAGCGCGGTTCCCCATCAAGAAGTTCACGATCTGCATACTCGATGACACGACTGGATACTTGCGCCCGTCGATCGTCCACGGGTTTCCGGAGGACCAGGCGCGAGCCATTAAGAGGCACGCCTACCGTCTTGAGAGCAAGGCCGTAGAGATGGCAGATGAGTCGCTGATCGCAGACGATTGCCACTATGTCAGGACCGAACAAAGGAAGGACATCGACGACTCCGACTTCGACTATATCCAGGACATATCTCGGATCAGAGAGCCGCGAGAATCCAAAGACGAATGGGGGGAGCTCGACTACATCAACTTCTCGATGAAGGACCGCCTGGGTAACCTCATCGGGTGGGTCGAAATCGACGAGCCGACGGAGGGGCATATGCCGTCTCGGGAGGAGATCGCGGATATGCAGATGCTTACAGCCCTGCTGTCTATCGCCATTGAGGACTCGAGGATGAGCGAGGACGCGATCGACTCCCTTAAGGAGTCGAGGAGGTACCTGGATATCATAGTCCACGACATCGGCAGCGTCATGGACCCGCTCAGCTCGCGCTTGGAGGCAGTCAGGAATAGAGGCTTCATAGCCCGTGAGGATGCGGCGGATATTGCGCTCGCGCTCGAACTGGTCGGAGAGGCCAAGAGCCTCGTGGACAACGTGCGGAAGATATCAAAGGTGAGGTCTGGCGAGGCTGCCGAGGCACGCGTATACGACCTCCGCGAAATACTCGTCAAATGCATATCGAACGCGAAGGAGGATCATCCCACGAAAGACGTTGTGGTCGGCCTCGATTGCCCGTTCGAATTCTGCAACGTCGTCGCGGACGAGCTCATATACGACATGTTCTCCGGGGTGCTGAGCAACGTCGTGAGGCGGAGCTTGGATGAGACAGCAGAGATCGACATCTCCATAATGAACGGCCACAGCGCGTGGAAGGTACGGATTGAGGACTGCGCCTCTGATGGCTCCGACCACGCGCAGGAGCCAAGGAACGATAGGAACCGCGGCCAGAGAGAATCGAAGAGGCTCTCTGCCGGGGACCACGAGCTGATGATGACCATTCTCGAGCTGTTGGTGGACAGGTACAACGGCCTCCTTACAATGGCTGGCGGGGGCTACGGCGCGCATGAGAAGCCTGCATGCTTCGAGATCGCGCTGCCCAAAGCCCCGGAGGAGCAGGAGCGCGAAGCCGGCGCCGACTTCGGCGCGAACGGCACGGGCTTCGAGGCCAAGTGATCCTGGGAAGGACATGAGATGGAGTTGCTGGATTCGGGTCTTGATGAAGGAGAGTCAGGTGCAGGAGGTCTCGCTGGAGGAGACCGAGGACTTCGATGCAATGAGAAGTCTGGCCCGGAGGTCCGGGCTCGAAGGCGGCAAGTTCGACGACATCGCCGTCGCGTACGGCTGCTACGCGGGAGAGCAGCTGATGGGATGCGCGGCGCTGAAGCGCCTCGGAGAGGCGTTTTCGGTCGAATGGCTGGCGGTCGACAGCTCGCGGAGGAACGAGGGAATCGTGAGGATGATTGTGGAGAGGATCGCGTCCGAGGTCAGGGATCGCGGCGCGACACGACTCTGGGCACTCGCCAGGGCGCCGGACTTCTTCCTGCGCATCGGCTTTCTGCCGTCATCGCCAGAGGCGTCTCCCGGCCCGACCCTCGCCGCGTGCCACAAGTGCGCCCAGTACGACGCCACCTGCATCCCGAAGATGGTCGTGAAGAACCTATGACCACCCCTCACAGACGCTTGCTTATCACGATTTCTCGCGATAGTATATCTACGCGCAGCCTCTAGTGTGCGACAAGGTTACATCATGACGCCGAGCAGAAAGAGCATAATGGCATGCGCCAAGAGCATGACGGAGACATGTAACATCGGTCGCGGAGAATGCGTACTCGTCAAGGGCGGCACACATGCGCAGGAGCTGCTGGAGGCCATATCGCTCCAGTGTTACAGGAGGGGCGCTGTACCCTTTCTGACGGCCACGTCGGATGGATACGCCAAGGCCGTGTACGACGAGATACCGGCATCGACGCTGGCGACAGTGCCGAGGCATCTGGTGTCGGCTGTCAAGGACACCGACACCATCATCATCGTGGAGGAGCTGGACGACCCGTCCATAGCCGACGGGTTCCCCAGAGATAAGCTGGTGGCGAGGCAGAAGGCGAACATGCCTCTCCTGGACATCGTGTACCATCCTAAGAAGGGCAAGAAGTGGCTGTATGCCGGATGGCCCACGGAGGCGGCGGCGAGACGCTACGGCGTGCCATACAGGGATCTCCAGAAATTCATCATGGGCGGTATCTCGGTCCCGCCGAAGAAGCTCATGAGCATGGGCAAGGATATGGCCCGGAGATTCAAGGATGCCCGATGGGTCCATGTGTGGGACAACAAGGGGACGGACTTCAGGGTGGACATAGGCAAGAGGAGAATCAACATAGACGACGGCTTCGTCAGCAAGGCCGACTACGACATCGGGGACCGAGGTGCAAACCTCCCTGCCGGAGAGGTGTTCTTCGCCCCCAGGGAGACCGTCGGCGAGGGCACCCTGTACTGCCCCATCACTCAGGACAGGATGTCAGGGAAGTTGGTCAAGGACGTCCGCCTCGAGTTCAGGAAGGGCAAGCTGCTCCTGGACAGAACGACCGCGTCGTCGAACCTTGGCCAGCTGGTCGCGAGCTTCAGGGAATGCGAGAAGCTGGACAGCAAGGAGTACAGCCCTGTCAGGACGATGAACGTCGCTGAGCTCGGAATCGGATTCAACCCGAGGATAACCAGAGCGATCGGATACATACTGACCGACGAGAAGATACGGGGCACAGCGCACCTTGCCTTCGGGGCCAACAAGTCCTACGGAGGAGGGGCCGAGTCGGTCATGCACTGGGACTTCGTGAGCGCGCCAGGCGCGAACATCGATGTCGAAAAGACCAACGGTCGCACCAGAGAAGTGATGAGAAAGGGCAAGCTCGTCTGAGCCTGCCGCGACGCTCACGGGCCGACGAGGCTCTCCCCGGCGAGACGCGCCTGTTCGATGGCCGTCTCCTTCCTCGGGGCCAGGTCGGGGTCGTCCGTGAAGCCCAGCAGCACCTCGCCGGCGTACTGATAATCTATCGCCGCGAAGAACGCCTTCACGACGTGCTTCGCGGGGTCGAAGATCATCTCTCTCGACGAGCCCGCACAGGCGACGAACAGCCCCTTGGGGCGCTCCCGCCCCTCGTACGCCCTCCTTCGGTGGATGTAGCGCTCAACCCAGTAGCTCTGGCATCGGTCGATCATCGCCTTCGTCTGGGCACTGACGGACATGAAGAATATGGGGGATGCGAGGACCATTGCATCCACCTTGCGAATGCGGGAGTATATCTCCTGCATGTCGTCGGTCTTGACCGCGCACTCCGCGTTCATGTCGCACCTGCGGCACTCGATGCAGGCGTCTATGCTCAACCGTGCGAGGGCCAGGCGCTCCGTCTTGGCCCCGGCGGACCGCGCCCCCTCAAGGGCCGCCTCGAGCAGGTCGGCCGTGTTACCCTCCAGTCTCGGGCTGCCGAGGATACCCAATACCTTCTTCGCCATCGCCAGCTAGCTCCTTCCAGCCGTACGTCGACAAATGCTCGAGCCGTTATATGTCTGTCGCCGCGCTAAGGGGCGGAAGGTTAAACATACCCTTCCCGGATACACAGCGAGGTCGTTCCTATGTCGGAGAGGAGGTTCGAGGGGAAGTCCGTGATTGTGACGGGAGGCGCCTCAGGGATAGGCAAGGCCACCGCGGAGAGGTTCTTGGAGGAGGGCGCAAAGGTCGCGATAATCGATGTGTCCCGGGAGCAGGGAGAGCGAGCTCTCTCGAATATGAAGGAGCGCGGCTTCGACCCTCTGCTGATCGTCGGAGATGTCACAAGCTCCTCCGACGTGAAGAGGATGGTCGGCGAAGCCGTGGACGAACTCGGCCGAGTAGATGTCCTGTTCAACAACGCGGGGATACTCGTCGAAGGGACCGTGGAGGAGGTTTCCGAGGAGGACTGGGACCGGGTTATGGCCGTGAATGTGAAGGGCGTGTTCCTGATGACGAAGGAGGTCGGCCCGCTCATGGTGGGCAAGGGCGGCGGGGTCATCATCAACACGGCCTCGTGCAGCGGGCTCGTGGGCGACCGCGGAGCGATAGCATACAACACCTCCAAGGGGGCGGTCGTCCTCATGACGAAGTGTCTTGCCCTCGACTACGCCTTGAAGAATGTCCGCGTGAACTGCGTTTGCCCCGGCGAAATAGAGACGCCGATGTTCCTTCAGGAGGTCGCCAGGAGCGGCATGCCCGTCGATAAGTATCGTGCCGAACTCTGCGAGCTCCATCCCATCGGCAGGCTCGGAAGGCCTGATGAGGTTGCGAACGCGGTCCTGTTCCTCGCATCGGAGGACGGGAGCTTCATAACCGGCACGGCTCTGTCTGTTGACGGCGGCTACACGTGTCAGTGACGATGGCTTTAGAGGACGGACACGTGGACCTCGGCCCCGTCACCGACCGACCTGAGCGCTTCGACGTCGCCCTCGACCACGCCCACTATGTTGCACGGGCTGTACGCCCGCGGCTCGTCGCCCCTACTGACCGGAGTGCGTCCAAAGAATATCGCGAGCGCCCTTCCTTCAGGCCAATAAGCAACTTCGCCCACCGTCATCTCGTCCCGAGCGTCTGCCTCCAGGGCGCACGACACCGGGGTCTCGAAGTACACCTCATCGCCCCATCTGTTCGCCCTTGCCTCGAACGGTGACGACGCTGTCAACGCCTTCACGGTCGCAGTGGCGTCGCCCCTCAAGGCGACCGTCACCTCGACACCATTTCCGAACTCGAGCTTGAGTCTATCCGTCGTCCCACCGCCTTCGGATGAGTGATATGGCGCCCGTCGATAAGTACCCTTGCCCAGCGCAGGGAGCCGCCGCTCACGCACGCTTCTTCCTGCGTCCGAACAGCCTTCGCTTGGCCGCCTTGATCTTGAGCTTCTGGATGGCCTCGGTCGGGTTGAGC
>CP070732.1:1662840-1673717 GCA_020347565.1 Methanobacteriota archaeon
CCGGCATGCTACGCCGTCGCGAGCTCCACATCGTCGACCCACAGATGAGTGCCGTAGCAGAGGTCGAGCCATCCTGCTTGGAAGGTCACTCGGTCAAGTGGTACACCTATCCCCTGCCTCAGCTCTGCATTACTCCACTTCAGCACATCGTCGACGTAGATGTCGTACGTCCCCGCCTGAACATCTATGTCAAAGCCGATCAGGTATGGGGTGTCGACAGAGAACGCCATCACGCTGTGGAAGTGCTGGTCGTCCTGCTCGTACCACTTGAGGTATCCCTCTTGGAAGCAGAACGTCACTGATGCCGCTGATCCCGCGCCGACGATGAAGTATGCCCATCCTTCGCTGCCCCAGCACGTGGTCGCGACCTTCATCCTTGCTTCAATGTGGAAGTTCCCTGATTGCGTGGTGAATTCTCGGTAGGCTCTCGTTTCGCCCGTTACCTGTTGCTTGTGCACCTCCAAGCTGGGCGGGTCTATCGCGTCGCCAGACGAGTCCAGGTCAACGAGTCCACCTGTATCGAAGACGGTCCAGTTATCCAGGTCTGCGAAGTCCTCGCTGAACAGAGGCAGATACAATACCACAACCTGGGATTCTGTCGACTCCAGACCGTCGTCGTCCGTCACAGTCAACGTTATCGTCACGACAAACGGAATGGACCCGCCCTCCTCCAACGTAACGTTGATCATGTCATACGGAGCGCTCGTGACGTAGCCAATGGCCGACCCTGACAGTGAATCCTTCCAAGCTTCGACAAGTATCTCGTCACCGATCTGGTAGATCCCCGCTTCCCACATGTTGAGCAGGTCGTACATGTAAGCCCCATCCTCATCGGATGTCACGACGTCAGAGCAACAGAGCCTCACATTTATGATAGTCATCGTACAGTTGGGCAGGGGATCGCCGTACACATCGTATGTGTAGCCAACTATGTAATGGGGTACTGGGGGACCCAGTATCGGGCCCGACAATGACATCTCCGCCTCCGGCGGCACATACGTGTGAGCCGCAGTCTCGCCTGTTCCGACGGAACCATCACCCCAGTCCCATTCGTATGACACTATCTCCCCGTCCAGATCATATGACGCGGACGCGTTGACGAATACGGTCATTCCGTCGACGATCGCAGAGAACGCCGCCACGGGTGGGACCGGTTGCGGTGGTGTGACTTCGACCGTGACAGTCCGCGCAGTCGTATCCGTCAGGCCGTCGTCGTCTGTCACCGTCAACGTTATCGTCACCTCGAAGGGGCCGGACGGCGGACTCCACTCCATCGTGACGTTTATCCAGGTGAACGGCCAGGGGAGGCTGACTTGACCCACGGCAGATCCTGTGAACACGTTCGTCGCAGACTCAACGAGTATCTCATCGCCATCTTCGTATGCTCCGGCCATGTTGGCGAGGTTGCATAGGTATGCGCCATCCAGATAGGACGTCACCGAGGCAGACACTCCAGTTCTCAGGTTCGTAACGGTCATCGGACAGTATGCCAGGGGATTGCCGTTGACGTCATTTGCGTAGCCAACCACAAGATACGGATTCGGCGGTGGTCCGGCCGGCTCCAAAGTGACATCAATGATATCGAATGGAGCGTCGGTCACACTGCCCGTAGCAGATCCCGAGAGTGTGTCCTTCACCGCCTCAACGAGTATCTCATCGCCGATTTCGTACGGCTCAGCCATGTTAGCCAGGTCGGTCTGGTACAAGCCAGTGCCGTCGGACTGCACGGTCGCCGATAGCCCGAGCCTCAGATTCGTGATGGTCACCGTGCAGTTGGGCAATGGGTTCGCGCTCGTGTCGTAGGTGTGTCCAAATATCACGTGCGGGAATGGAAGGGCGCCTAGAATTGGCGAGGATAGGGCCGTCTGCTCAGGTGGGACATACGTGTGAGTAGCTGTCTTGCCATTTCCCACACTTCCATCGCCCCAGTTCCAGTCGTAGGACACTATCACCCCATCAGGATCGTACGACGCGGACGCATCGACCGATACGGTAGCTCCATCGACTGACGCGGTGAATGACGCCACCGGACCGCCTTCGAGAACGTCCTCAACGGTACATCTCGATCCCAGAGGGCCGTTCGGAGTGGCGGTTATGGAATATGTATGCCCAGCGACCATGTCGACTTTCTCTGTGTCGACCCATCCTTCTGGATATGAGGCGAACCTGTACATCTCCCGGTCGACCAGAATATCGCCTGTTTCCATGTCCATCACATCGATGATGACCCATCTCAACCCATAGTTCACGATATGCCCGTGCCAGGTCCAGTCCTTTGATGGTGTGATCTCCCAAGTCTCCGCGCAAGTCGACGGCGGGCCATTCTCGTCCTTCACTATCTCATGCACAGCCCCAGGCTCGGACTGTGCCAATGGTGCCGCGGCTATCAGAGCCACGACGACGCACATCAGTGACGCTACGACCTTTCTTCCTACCATACCCTTTCCTCCTCCCTCGGGTCAGACTGCCCATTCCCCCATTCTACTGGCGCGATATAAAATCTATGGCCAAAGGGCCGCTCTATCAACCGGAGAATTGTGAGAATCATTGGGAAAAGGCCATAGGGGCGGAATGCATAGCGATGAAGGGAATGGCATGAAGTGTCCAGATTGCGGAGGCACCATCAGATTCGGAAGAATGGACATTTCATGTTCAATCTGTGGTTGGACACCATCACCAACTGTCTTGGACATGTATCGCCTAGCGCCCATGACAAACAGGAAGATTCTATGGGGAACACTGGGAATCATTGCCTCTGCATCAAGCGCTTTCATCTTCTATGGCATCTTCTGGCCTGCTATTGCGCTGTGTGCCTGTGGGCTTGCGCTAGTTCCAATCCATTTCGCTGTGCGATCCTGGACAGTGAAGAAGATGATGGAACAGTTGGATGTGGTTTGAGGATCCGCTCGCAGAGAAGAGGCCATAGGGGCGGAAAGAATGAAAGGGTTTGGTGCACCCTCCCAAGAAATCCGATGCAGCATTGTTAGATTCTAGCCAGTGTCTGAAATTCGAATCCCACCGGGCCCGCTCTTTTCTTACTGGCCAATTTCTATCAACGGCTCATTATTTTTACCACGTCAAAAATACGAAATAGTTAATGATGACAATCAATATTATCAGATGAAGAATGTACATACTGGGGAAGGAAAATGAAAGCGATTGTTTGTACTAAATATGGACCACCAGACGTTCTTCAGCTTAAGGAGGTAGATAAACCTTCCCCGAAACCAAATGAGGTCTTGATTAAGATTCACACATCCACTGTGACAACAGGGGATTGCCGAATTCGAAGTTTTACCTTCGCATCCTGGTTTTGGCTTCCTGGACGTATCATGTTTGGTATTACGAAGCCAAGAAAAGAAATACCTGGTTGGGAATTATCAGGTGAAATTGAATCAACTGGTAAGAATGTTACCCAATTTAAGAAAGGTGACAAGGTTTTTGGATATTCCAAAGGTGTAAGTTTTGGTGGTACAAATGCAGAATACAAATGTCTTTCTCAAGATAGAATAGTAACAATTGATCTGTCAAGAATCAGCTATGAAGATGCTGCCGTTCTTCCAGTAGGAGGACTAACTGCGTTATACCTATTGAGAAAGGCAAATGTCGAGGTGGGACAAAAAGTCTTAATTTATGGAGCATCAGGGAGTGTAGGTACCTATGCAGTACAGCTCTCGAAATATTATGGAGCTGAAGTTACTGGAGTGTGCAGTTCCCGGAATTTCGAACTGGTAAAATCGTTGGGAGCCGATACGGTAATTGATTATACCAAGGAGGATTTTACCAAGAATGGTCTTACCTACGATGTTATTTTCGATGCTGTCAGTAAAATTTCATTTCACCGTTGTAAGGATTCTCTACAAAAGAATGGTGCTTATCTCACAGTTGATTGGCCATTTCTTCAAAGAGTGTGGACCTCCATTACCAGTGAGAAAAGGATTCTTTTTGGAATGTCAACTGACAGTAATGAAGATTTGATTTTTCTGAAGGAACTCGTTGAGAAGGGTAAATTGAAACCAGTGATAGATAGGTCTTATCCTTTGGAAGAGGCTGTTGAGGCATATAGATATGTGGATCAAGGACATAAAAAGGGGAATGTAATAATCACTGTGGGCGACTCTGAAGAGCCTACCTGAATCGACATCGATATCCACTATGCATCCGGATCCAGAGAAAAGGCCATAGGGGCGGACGAAGCCACCAATCCGCACAGAGCGACATGTTCCCCAAGAGTTTAAGCTCGCGCAGCCAATCATAGAGCGGTTTCAATGAACGGAAATGGACCATTGATGAAGGTGGCACTCCAGCGTGAATCGAAGCTATTCTTGACAAGCTTCATCTCAATTGTTGCTGGCCTGGTGTCATATGTCATCGGCTTCTTGATGTATTCATACGCCTGGCATCGCTTCAATTACTTCCGCCTCGGCGAAGATATTCGACTCTTCTATGAGATGATGGAATGGGGACAGTGGATTCAAGGTCTGGGGATTGTGCTAGTGATTCTCGGCATAGCGCTCATCGCCTTTGGGTTGTTCCGGCTGAGCCGCAGTGATTTGCCATCGGAGAAAAGGCCATAGGGGCGGAGTGGCATCAACGATTAGAGGTGATGGCGCTTGGACACTGACTCAATAGAGAAGGAGATCACTAGCTCGATTCGTGAGATTCTGCTATCCAAAGGAGTTGACGAATCTCATTTCAAGATTAAGGCCAAAACGAAGACATCCTCTGCGGAGATGCCTGTGAGAGCGCAAGGCATCAAAGATGGTGAGAGTGTTGTGGAATGGCCGAAGGCCGTTGTCACTATGGTCAAGATGAAGCTCTCAGTCAAGTTTGCTGCCCCCGAAGGCGATTGAGGCCTTTGTTAGGAAAGGCCATAGGGGCGGAATACGATGGAATACCGTGGAAAAGTACATTATCGGCGCACTTCAATGATGATTTTGTTGCGCCAATGGCATCGCGAGGAAATGGCCATCAGGTGATGAAGAGATGCCAATTGTCCCCAGTAATCCCCAGAAGAGAACCGACAGAGTCGGGTCACGATTCCATACAGCCTCCAATATCAGTCAAGCGGAACCGCCATATGCTTCAGAGAAGGAAGGCTCGAAATGGCTCTCCTATGGCGTCCCTTTTGAGGAGAAGAGCCACCTGAAGAAGCGACTTCTTGATCTGTCGTGGTTTGTCTTGTTTCCATTCGTGGCAGGGTTGTGCTTTGCGGCAATATGGGCACTTGGACTCGCTAGTCGTGACATGCTCGGCTGGGGCATGGCTGGTGCAGTGTCGATTGTGGCATGTATCGGATTCACAGCATACATCATTGCCGGAAGGAGACTCGATCTGATATGAGGCTGAGCAGTCAGCTGGAGAAAAGGCCATAGGGGCGGAAACGCATACGCTAGATAGTCGAGGGAATGGCATGAAGTGTCAGAAGTGCGGGCACGAGAACCCTGAGTACATTGCATACTGTGGAGAATGTGGCGAACTGCTGAGAGCCTCCATGCCTGCTTCGCAGACTCACGAAGAAGGAATCGGATCTATACCGGACTCCAACGACTCCGCCCTCCAAACTGAGATTCAGACTCAGACGAACAGCACGAAGTCCCATAGGCTCCAGGCAGCAGCAATCGTCGCATCAATAGGGGTGATACTCCTCATTGCGACGCTCGCCTTGAACATCTACTGGTACGAACTCATAATTGACGACTTCGTGGACCATGAGCCACCTTACGACGATAGTAATTGGGAGCTGCGAATCAATGTCGGTAAGGCCATGGCCTATTCCGAAATGACTGGATACATCTGTGTGGCTCTCACTCTTCTTCTGCTGGTCCAGAGTTGTATAGCAAGGTACAGAAAGGGGGCCAGTTTCAACAGGAATATGTTCGGCTCATTGGTGCAAATGAGGTACCTAGTTATCGTTGCGCTCATCTGTGTGACTGCAGCATTCTGCCTGTACTTGTTTCTGGTCGAAGTTCAGCCAGACCTCAGTGGGGAATTGGGTCTTAGACTGTCGAGTCTTGTATCCATTTTGCGGCAAGTTGCATGGGTGACTCTGGCAGTGATGCTGTTTCTGGTTGCGCGACGAATCTAGTGAGAAACGAGAGGGTCCATGGTCAGTCAAGGCAGGCTAATCTGATACCATAGCAGGTTCGTGGCTCGGAGAAAAGGCCATAGGGGCGGAACGGCATAACACCGACGGCAGAGGGGGAACGGTTTGAAAGATCTGGGAACTATCTTAATCTGGCTTGGAGTGGTCGTGACTGCTGCAGGTGTTCTGCTATTGGCGTATCAAGTCGAGACATGCGAGTTGAGTAGTTGGGGTACCTGCATTCTCCTGCCCTATCTTCTCGTGACCGTGATTGGAATCGTAACGACAATTATTGGATACTTCATTTCTTCCCGTCATCGTGGAAAGGTTGCGTCGTGAGAAAGGGCCACAGGGACGGAATTCTGAGGATTCATGACTTCTGGTCTCCTTCGATGATGGAAAGAGATAACATGAACCTCACTCATTAGAACATTGATGCATGAAGGCGGAGTATCCAAGATACTCTTCGTCGAACCACCTCGGAACTACTGGTTCATCATGGGAGAGTATCTTCCCCCTCCGACTGGACTGCTTTCTCTTGCTGCATATCTAAGAGCAGAGGTTCCTGACATCGAGATCATTGTTGTTGACTGCCAGGCAGAGAGAATAGATTGGGACGGGCTTCGAAGAGCAATCGAATCCACTGAGCCGACAATCGTGGCAACATCTGGCTTCACAGCGAACGCCTATACCTGCGCTCGAACAGCTGAGATTGCGAAGACTATTGGCGAAGACATCGTGACGATAGTGGGAGGTTCCCATTTCAGTTTCGTGCCGGAAGATTCACTCACGCAGTTTGCCGAGATTGACTACATTGTTAGGGGAGAAGGTGAGGTGACTCTAGCTGAACTTGTGAAGGTTCTTCAACGTGGCGGCTCGGTCGAAAAGGTGAATGGAGTCTCCTATCGGATGAATGGGAATATCGTCCATAACCCAGATCGCCCTCAGATTGCCGCCCTCGACATCTTGCCCTATCCTGCATATGATCTTGTCGAGCACAACATCAAGCGATACCATTTTTCCATGATGGCTGGTCGTAATACTCGGTATATGATACTAGAGGGGTCACGTGGATGCGATCACAGGTGCTCCTTCTGCACTCAATGGAGGCACTGGCAGGGCATATGCCGCAGGAAATCCCCGAAGAGGATTGCAGATGAGATAGAGTGCCTCAATGAGACATATGGCGGCGTGTTTCTATGGCTGACAGATGACAACTTCGAGTATGGCACAAGGTCGAAGGAGCTGTATGAAGAGCTTCGAAGACGAAAATGCAGCGAGTCTGTGATGCTCTTCTTTCAGGCTCGGACCGACGACGTTGCATCGAACCCAGAGCTGGTCAGCAAGATGAGAGATGTAGGCAATTACTGGGTGATGATGGGAGTCGAAAGTAGCTCCGAGGAACGGTTGAGGGAGTTTCGCAAGGACATCACTCCTTCGGATGCGTACAACGCGGTGAAGGTGCTGAACGACAATGACATATTCTCCCATGCGATGTTCATGATCGGGGCGAGAAGAGACACTGCGGAGTCGATTGAGGCCGAGAGAGATTTCTCCCTCAGTCTTGGGGCAGACCTGGCTATCTACACGGTACTCACTCCTTTCCCCGGCACTTCCTATTACGAGACAGCAGAAGCCAATGGATGGATCGAGGACTCCAATTACTCGCATTACGACATGGCGCATGCTATAATGCCAACCGAAACCCTTTCCAGGAACGAAGTCCAGCACGAGTTGTACAACTGCTACAAGGCGTTTTACGGATCGTACTCAAAGAGCATTTCGGGCATATTCTCCAAGAAGAAACTGAAGAGGACTATGTATCGACACATGGCGTCTCAGCACGTATTGAGGAAGCTGAGGAGTCTCATATGAAACCAAGTGCGAGAGTATTCTACTTCATAGTCCTGTCCGCAACCGCCGCTTGCCTGCTGTTAACAGTCGCACACCTCGCGTACTCCCAACGAGGACATGTTGAAGAACCCGAGAGACTGGCAGTGGGTGGAATGTTCATCGCAGCCTGCGCTTTGTGCATTTCAATGACGATTCACCCAAATTGGCTTAATCGATCTTGGAGGCATCTGGTCAGAAAGCATGTCGAAACAGGGCAAGAGACGCTTGTCAGAAGATACGTTGCTCATCACCCCGATTGTGACAGCTTTCAAAGCCATAGAATTGCCTTCGGCGGAATCGTGTTCTGTTCAGGATGCTTCGGTCTCATGATCGGTTCGACCGTTTCGATGGCGATGATGACAGTGTACCTGTTCCTGAAGCCAGCCTTCACAGATGTCGGGTCAAGTCTAGCTATCGCCATTGGCCTCTCCATTCTGTTCTTCATATACCTCGCGAGCTTGCTGCAGAGGGGAAGACCCCTGGTGAATACTACTGCAAACATGTGCATGGTCCCAGGCCTGTGTCTACTCACGAGTGGCATGTTGGAAATCACTGGCAACCTCTATGCAGGGCTCCTTGCTGCCTTGTTCTCGTTCCTCTGGGTGGATACGAGAATCCAAATATCGCAATGGCGCCATTCGATGACGTGCGAATTGTGCCCAAATGTGTGCAAGGCGTACAAATATCCACACTAGCTCTTTGCCTTCTTTGCGATTATTGATATACCTGTTATCACGAGCGCGGCAGCAATCACCAGGCCAATCAAGAGGCCAATATTCAGGTCCTCCAGCCATTGCGGTAGGTCCACGTCACTCTCATTGAGCGCCCATAGAGCTATCGCAAATCCGATCAAGATAACGATGATTCCCCAGAATATCGAAGCCCCTTTGGGACCTCCCGCACATTCGTTTTCGCACTGCTTGTTCCAGTCCCTGTCCCAGTCCTTGTGCCAGTCCTTTCCAGAAACGGTGTGTGGAGCATGGAGCGGGCCACCACATTTGCTGCAGAATGTCGCTTCGTCTGGGCTTTGATGTCCGCACTTCTGACAATAAGTCAAAGGCACTTCTCCCTCCTGTGCATTGGACGTGAGTACGCGGATAAGTAACTTGTGGGCCAACTAGCTGCCTTGCGCATCATGCTAGCAGAATTGGGTCTGCAATATGAAATCCTTGGGTCAATCAAATCTGTCCGCCCGCTCTCGAGATTTCCTGCCGTCAAAGAGTTCCGCCTTGAATCTTCAAGCTCCCACCTTTAATCACCGGCAGATTCCGGGTCAGTATCCGGGCTCAGAGAAAATGCCATAGGAGCGGAGGATATTCGGGACAGAGGTTGTTTGACATGGTTTCGTTGAAGAAGATCGTGGTTGTCTCCTTGAAAGGCCTTCTGCTTCTTGTGATTCTTTCAGGATTTGTCTCTTCTGCAGTGTTTGCAGTAGTCACGGTTATTCCTGATTCGTCTGCCAGTAAAGAGAGCATGTTAGGCTACGAATCACATTGCTCATTTGCTCCAATAAGCACGATCATTCTTGTCGTCATGGCAATTGCCTTTGGCATAGTTCTCTTCAGGAAGTACGCAAAGAGAGGGCTTTCCTTCGCCAAGCAGCTTTGAAACGCGTTCTGAGAAAGGGAGGGGTTTGTGCTGGGAAAAAGCCATAGAGGCGAAATCCAATCCGGTTGGTATGAAGATCGAATACTTCCATGCTTCGAAGTTCGGCAACGGAGCTAGAGTTGCAGAGGAATTCAAGAAACAGATGACCGTGAAAGGAGTCGCTGTGAACGTTCACCACATAAGAAACGTGCGACCGAAGGAACTGGCCCCTGCAGACCTGTATGTCTTCAGCTCGCCCGGCCGGATTGGCAAACCTATCGGCAGCGTACGTCGATTCCTGAAGAAGGCAGCCATCGCCCCGGGCGCCAAATATGCCATACTAACTACCGAATCAGCTCCCGAGCCTGACAAGAAGACCGGCAAGATGCCGACGGAGGAAGAACGCACAAAATGGCAGCGCGTGAGGCCGATTATGAACGAGATGCTCAAGGCAAAAGGCCTGGAGAAGGTCGCGGAGGGGCACGTCCTCGTGACAAGCATGAAGGGACCTTTGGAGGAGGGCTGGCAGAAGAAGGTGGAGGATTTCGCTGCCCGAATTTCGCAAGAAGGCTGAGGTCGAGCCCTCCAGAAAAAGGCCATTGGGGCGAAACTCTGCGAAAGCATACCCTCATCACCAAGAAGTAGCGGCTACTTGTACCGTTGATGCTTCTTGGTGAATCTTCCAGCTGCTACCAGAACAGTCGCTGACACGGAGAAGAAGATCAATCCCAGGATAGCCAAGATCCCCTTACCTTCCCCATCTATGAATCCAGGGGACAGGAGGCTAGCGGTAAGAAGCACTATGATTACCCCGACACCCACCAATACATCTACCCCACCTTGCGTTGCCATACTGGCGATGAATCTTTCCACGTCCTTGTCATGGACGGTTCCTGTGCCTCTGCGGGTATTACGCTCCAGAACGACAAGGGCGACAAAGGCTCTGCCAAGCCCAATAAGAATGGCGATGAATGCCGCAAACAGGAAAGTTTCTCCCACGACGTCCCAAGTAAGGTCCAAGTTTCATCCCCTGATGGGGAAGGGATTGAATCCAGAAGTACTCTTCGCAGGGTTGCTAGTCGGACATGGTTGTTCATGCAATCTGGGAAAAGGCCATAGGGGCGAATGTCATTCAAGAATCGACTTTGCAATGATAGTATTGCGCGATACTGTTCGCATCAATGCGCCCCCTGAGGAGATCTTTGAGTGGCTCAGGAACTTGGACAAGAACTACAGAGAATGGCATCGAGATCATGTCAAATGGGAATTCTCTGAGGGACTCCGAGAGGGATCCGAATGTTACTGCGAGGAG
>CP070732.1:1673817-1689636 GCA_020347565.1 Methanobacteriota archaeon
TCCGACAACGACCTCATCGTGCTGGAGGACGACCCGTACGGCGAGCTGAGATACGTGGGCGATGACGTCCGACCGATCAAGAGCTTCGACGATAAAGGCAGGGTGGTGTACATGAGCACTTTCTCCAAGATACTCGCCCCGGGCCTCAGGGTTGGCTGGACGGCCGCGGACCCGGAGATATTGAGAAAGCTGATCATCGCGAAGCAGTCCAGCGACGTCTGCACGAACGTGTTGGGACAAGCGATAGCCCACGAGTACATCGCTCAGGGACACATCGACCCGCAGGTAGAAAGAATCCGCGAGATATACGGGCGGAAGCTGAGCATCATGGTCGACGGCATGAAACGGTTCATGCCAGAGGAGCTGAGGTGGGTGCCGCCCGAGGGCGGTATGTTCCTGTGGGCGACGCTGCCCGAGGGCTTGTCGTCGGCGCAGCTCCTTAAGGAGGCGCTCGAGGAGCGCGTGGCGTTCGTATCAGGACGGGCGTTCTTCCCAAACCCGGACGACGGGGACGGCGCGCTGAGGTTGAACTTCACCTATCCTTCGGACGATATGATCGAGGAGGGGCTCCACAGGCTCGGCGGCGTCTTCGCGAGGTCTATGCGCCGCTGAGGGCGTTCTCGAGCGTCGTCGTGGATCAGAATATCTCCGCTCCGGCGTGAACCACCACTCCTCCGTCGGAGATGCTGTAGGGCTTCACGCGGCGGGAGTGGCTCGTCCTCCTCATCTTGAGTACCCTCAGCGTGAGTTGCACCTCGCCTGAATCGCGGTTCTCGTCGGACTGCAGCAGCAGGACGCCGTCCACCGTGTACTCCGCGAGGCCGTCTCTTGAAGACCTCGGATTTTCGTCCTTCACCTCGGCTGTCAGGATGGACGTCGCACCGGCGCTTCGAAGCAGCTGGCATAGGTTGAACAGGTTTGCCCTTCGCTCCGAGTCTTTCGTGAACATCATGTTCAGCAGCGAGATCGAGTCGATGACCACCCTCTTCGCGCCGAACGACTTGACGAACTTCGGGAGTTCGCTCTTTATCCTCGTTATCGTCGTCTTCGCGTCCGATGGCTCCAGCTTAAACAGGCCGAGCTTCTTCTTCGATATCGGGCCCGAGAGATCCCATCCGAATGAGTCGGAGTTCTTGATCACCGAGTTCTTGTCCTCCTCCAACGATATGAAGATGCAGTTCTCGCCGCTCCTGAGCCCTTCCATCAGGAACTGCAGCGCCAGGGTTGTCTTCCCGGTGCCGAACGAACCCATCAACAGCACTATATGTCCCTCGGGAAGCCCACCCTGAAGCATCTCATCCAGCCCTGGCACGCCAGTCTTGACCCTCTTCGAAGCCATCTGACCGTTCACCCCACTCTCTCCGTGTTTATCACGACGAACCCGCTCTGCGATGTTATCAGCGTCGCGAACCGCGCGATCCTCTCCTGGTCCAGGTGTGGAAGGACACTCATGAACTTCTCCACATAGAGGTACCTCTGCCTCTTCGATGTGTGATGGAACTTCGCCCACTCGAACCTGAGCACGCCATCCACGCTGTCGATTATCATCTGCTGACGCCTCCTGTCCAGAATCTCGTCGGTTAGGAGCACATAGAACACGGACTGCCATTTCTTGGCCATCCTCTGGATGCCCTTCATGAGGGCCACGACGTCCTCGAACTTGACCGTCTCCGAGACGACGAGGTCCGTCAGCGAATCGATCACTACCAGGCTCTGCGGGGCGTTCGCGTCGAGGAACGTCACCAGCGCCTCCAACACATCGTCGTCTCGGTTGTCCGCGAAGAGCTCGGAACCGTCCGAGCCCACCCAGCTGGTCGGAACGACGGTCCTCATGAAATATCCCTTCGAGAAGTCCTTGAAGAGGAGGTTGCTATCGATGGACTCGTGGAAGTCCTTCGTGAAGGAGAGCCGGACCTCACGGAGTATGTCCTCCTTGGACCGGGAGAAGGTAACGTACGCCATCTTGTCGGGTAGTATGCCGTCCTTCCCAGCATGTCCCAACATGAAGCTCCGCGTCTCTGGGAACTCCTTGACGAGACCGATCTTGGCCGCAGATGTGAGGGCGAACTCGAGCCCGCCACCGCCGACGTCCCCGAGCAGGAGCACGACGGAGCCGACTGGTATGCCGCCGCCTAATATCGAATCGAAATCTGCGACGCCGGTCGGCGTCCGAGTTACATCCCCTTCCGACATGAGTGCAGGGCTGCAGATGCGGCTCTGGAATAATGAAGCTTTTGGGCCGCGCGCGTGCGGGTAGAGAGATTCTGCACGCGGGTGCTCGCCGCGCTAACGCATACTCTACGCGCGAAGCGCGCATCAGATAGAGTCCAAGAACTCGTCAAGCAGAAGCACGGCCTTCTCAGCGGCCATGCACTTGACCTCGGATCTCGAACCGGTGAACCTGTTCTCCACGCACGTGCTGCTGGCTTCGCTCGCCACAGCGATGAACACTAGCCCCACTGGCTTGGTGGACGTGGCGCCTGTCGGCCCGGCGATCCCGGTTATGCCGACGCCCACGTCTGCCCCAAACCGCATCCTCGCTCCGTCTGCCATCATCCGCGCGACCTCTTCGCTCACCGCTCCCTTGGATTCGATGACGGCGCGATCCACGCCCAGCATCTCGACCTTGGCGTCGTCGCTGTAGGAGACGACTCCCCCGAGGAAGTAGACGCTGCTTCCCGGGACCTCGGTCACGATGTCGCCGAGCTTACCACCAGTACACGACTCGGCCAGGGCCAACGTGAAGCCCTTCCTCCCGAGCTTCTCACCCATGCCGCTTGCCAGCACCTTCCTTCCTCCCCTTGGCGGTCGACCGGCCCCGCGCGATGCGGAGGCGTTCCTGCAGCCCCAACTCGTCGATCATCCGCGCGACCGGCTGAGGCACGAGGTGGCGCCACTTACCACCCTCAACTATCCTCTTCCGTATCTCGGAGCCGTTGTACTGTTTGGGGTTGTAGGCCTTCGTGCCTCTCACTTCGTAGCCTACCTGCGAGAATAGCGAGCGCGTTATCGGGCTGTTCGAGAAGACGACGTCGAACGGAGGCACGTATGACTCTATGTGGTTCACCCATACCGAGTATCGGTGTATGTCCCTGATGGGGACTACGTGCGTCCGCGTGACCTCCTCCTCTGACAGCGACGATATGATCGTCTGGTACCGTTCGCTCGCGGTGAGCGGATTGTCCGCCGTGTGGGACTCCTCGGCGCTGCCTATGACCACAACGATGTCATCGCTCTGCGAGAGCGCCTCCTGTATCGCCTTCAGATGGCCCTTGTGGAAAGGCTGGAACCTGCCAACAATCAATCCCCGCATGTCTGCCGCACCGCCGGATGATGGCTCAGTTGGCCGCGGGTCTCTCCGTGCCAGTGGTCGACGGCTTCTGCACGCTCGCGCCCGAGGCCTTCCTCCCTGTCGATACCAGAGCAGCCAGCTTCTTGAGCAGCCCTTCTTTCTTTGAACCGACGAGGGCATGCGAGAGCACATCGTTGAGAGTCCTGACTGGTACGACCTCCACTCGGTCGACGTACCTGTCCTCTAGAACGACGTCTCCGAGGTTCTGCTCGGGGATGAGCACCTTGCGTATGCCCATCTCGGAGGCGGCCTCGATCTTTGCAGTAACGCCGCCGACCGGCAACACCTGCCCTCTCACGCTCAGGCTTCCCGTCATCGCCACCCCCTGGTCGACCTCGATGTCCTCGAAGGCGGATATCACGGCCGTGGCCACGGCAATGGACGCGCTGTCCCCCTCAATTCCCTCGTAAGTCCCGATGAACTGTACATGGATGTCGTGACTCGTGATGTCTTCCTCGGTGTACTTCTTGATCAGAGCGGAGACGTTCTGCACGGACTCCTTCGCGATCTCGCCCAGCTTGCCCGTGGCGATTATCCTGCCGCTGTCCTTGTCCTGAGACGGCGTCACCTCGGCCACAATCGGCGTGACTATGCCAGAGAACTCCGCCATTCCAGAGTCGGCGTTCAGGACGGCCAGGCCGTTCACGATGCCGATGACAGAACCCTCCGTGAGGCACATCTGGTAGTCCTTGCGCTTCTCGACAACCCTGTCCGTGACCTGCTGTTCCAGCGACCGCGCGGTCGCCTTGGCCTCGGTTACATGCCCGGGCTCGACGAGCTTCGCGCCACGCTCTCTGGCGATGTCCCCTGCCACGCGCACGAGCCCGCCCAGTTCGCGCAGCCGCAGAGTTAACATCCCCCGTCTGCCGGACCTCCGCTGCGCCTCCTTGATGATCTCGACGACGGCGGATTTGGCGAAGTGCGGTATCTTCTTGTCCTTCGCCACTTCCTGCGCGACGAACCTGACGAGCTTCTCGCGGCTACCGGCTGTGTCGGGCATCGTGCTGCGCATGAATATCTCGTAGCCGTAGCCGCGTATCCTGGACCTGAGGGCGGGATGCATGCCCGCCACGGCGTCGAGGTTGCCCGCCGCAACGAGTATGAAGTCGCAGGGTACGGGCTCGCTCTTCACCATCGCGCCGGAGCTCCTCTCGCTCTGCCCCAGTATGCCGAACTCGCCTTCTTGCAGAGCCGTGAGCAGGCTCTGCTGGCTCTCTATCCTGAGTATGTTGATCTCGTCGATGAACAGGACTCCCTTGTTGGCCTTGTGTATCGCCCCTGGCTCCACCCGCTCGTGCGCGGGGGTCTCCAATCCTCCGCTCTGAAACGGGTCGTGCTTCACATCCCCGAGAAGAGCGCCTGCATGAGCTCCCGTCGCGTCGATGAACGGAGGCGCATCCTCAAGCGAGTGCGAGATGAGCAGCTTCGGTACGATCAGCGCCTCCCGCCTCTGCCCCATCATGTACCTGAATATTATGAATATGAACAGGGCGCCGATGATGCCGATCAGCAGGATTGTGGGGTCGCCGTACATGAAGAACATCATGCCGGCGAGGATGATGAACATGAACATCATCACCATAGCCCATGAGTTGCGCTGGTTGCGCTTCATCTCAGCCTCGGCCTTCTGAGCCTGCACTATCTCCTTGCCCTTGCCCGCGGGCACGATCCGTACCTTCGGCTCGTTGTTGTCGTCGGGGTTGTGGTAGGATATGACGTCCTGCAGCTCTCCCCGAGGGAGGAACTCTATCATCGAGCGGGCGATCATCGACTTGCCGGTGCCCGGGTCGCCTATGAGTATCACGTGTCTCTTCTGCTCCGCGGCCTTCCTGATGACTTTGACGGCCTCATCCTGCCCTATTACCTGGTCCACCAGGTTCGGAGGTATCTCTATCTCGTCTGTCGCCTCGAACCGCTGACCCTCGATCCATTCCTCGACATCGGGCAGGGCTTCGTCGGCCTTAGAATCAACAGCGCCCATTGGACCGCACCACTACCAGTTGTTCCTATTAGGCTTTTGCTAAATAAGGCTTCCGCCGTGAGAATCCGCGTTGTCAGCTCCGCCAGTACGTTCTCCGATCCCACACGCATCTATTTCATTTCAAGACAACAAATATTAACTATCTCCGTATTGCGAATACGATCGCGGACCGAGGGCGGACATGAAGACGAGTGATTTGAGCGTAGACAGCAGGATAGTCTCGGTTTTGAGGGAGGAAGGGATTGACGAGCTCTATCCTCCCCAGGCGGAGGCTATCGGCCCCGCCCTCGCCGGCGACAACCTGGTGCTGTCCATACCAACCGCTTCGGGAAAGAGCCTCGTGGCGTACCTCGCCATTCTCAACTCCGTCCTCAGGGGAGGAAAGGCGCTGTACATCGTGCCGTTGAAGGCCCTGGCGTCGGAGAAGTACGAGGAGCTGACGAAGTTCGATGCGCTTGGCCTCAAGGTGGGGGAGTCGACGGGCGACTTTGACCAGATCGACCCCAAGCTGAGCAAGTACGACATAGTCGTCGCCACTTCGGAGAAGGTCGATTCGCTGCTGCGCCATCGGACGAAATGGCTCAAGCAGATAACGGTTGTGGTTGCGGACGAGGTGCATCTCATAAACGACCCGGATAGGGGGCCGACGCTGGAGGTGATCCTGGTCAAGTTCAGGACCTTCAACCCTCACGCACAGCTCATAGCCCTCTCGGCCACGATACGCAACTCGCCCGAGCTCGCGGAATGGCTAGATGCACGCCTCGTAGAGAGCGAGTGGCGGCCGGTCCCGCTCAGGGAGGGCGTGTACCTGGACGGCGAGGTGTTCTTCACCGACAACTCGAGGGCGGAGGTCGATGGCGACGTATCCCCTGTGAACGGCATCGTGAGGAAGACGCTCGAGTCGGGAGGACAGTGTCTCGTCTTCGTAAACACCAGGAAGTCGACGGAGTCGTTGGCATCGGAACTCAGAGGCCTTGCGAGGAAGCACCTGGGCCCGGACAGCAGCTCGCTGGCTGAGGCCGCCACCAGGCTGGTGGCGGACCAGGAAGAGCCCACTACGCTGGGGGCGAGGCTGTCGCGATGCATAAAGAGCGGCTGCGCGTTCCACCACGCCGGCCTGACGACGGCCCAGAGAAGGTTCGTCGAGTCCAGCTTCAGGGACGGAGCCCTCAAGGTCATCGCCGCGACGCCGACCCTCGCTGCGGGCATCAACCTGCCCGCGAGGACCGTCGTCGTCCGGGACGTCAGGAGGTACGACTCGAACATCGGCTATGTTGCCATCCCCGTGCTTGAGGTCAAGCAGATGTGCGGCAGGGCTGGAAGGCCTAGATACGACCCGTTCGGCGAGGCCATACTCATCGCTAAGAGCGATGAGGAGCGCTCGTTCCTCCTCGATACGTACCTTCTCGGCGAGAACGAGAACCTGTACTCGAAGCTGGGCACGGAGCCGGCGATACGGTCGCATGTCCTCGGCCTCATAGCAACGCGTGACGCCGCCTCCTACGACGACCTCGTAGACTTCTTCGGCAGGACCTTCCTCGCGCATCAGACGGACGTGAAGTACCTCGAGGACGGCATCGCGAACGTCCTCGACTTCCTGCGCAGCGAGGAGATGATACACGAGGGGGACGACCTGTCTGTCACCCCTTTCGGTAAGCGCGTTAGCGACGTGTATATCGACCCTATGTCCGCTGTCATCATGAGAAGAGCGCTCGAAGCACGTGAAGAGCTGACGGAGTTCGGCCTCATACACGCCGTCTGCGCCGTCCCAGACATGACTCTCATGTACCTCAGACGGTCGGACTACGAATGGGTGGAGGGGTTCCTCGATGAGAGACGGGGCGACCTCCTGCTGGAACCACCCACCGACCTGGGCAAGTACGAGCTGTTCCTCTCAGAGATCAAGACGGCGAAGCTGGTGAGCGATTGGGTGTCCGAAGTGGGCGAGAAGGCCATGGAGGAAGCGTACGGGATCGGCCCCGGCGACATCCGCAACAAGGCAGACCTCGCGGAGTGGCTGATGCACGCCATGGCCCGGCTCTCGGCGCTCGTTAGCCGCGAGGCGACGCCGGCGATAGAGGAGCTGCACCGGAGGATAGTCTACGGCATACAACCGGACCTGCTGGAACTCGTCAAGCTGAGGGGGATAGGCCGCATAAGGGCGAGGGCGCTGCACGGGCGCGGCATCTCCACGATGGAGCATCTGAGGCAGGCTCCCTACGACAGGCTTAAGCAGATACCGAACATCGGGGAGGCCGTAGCAAGGTCCATCAAGAAGCAGTTGGGACAGACGGACGAGGGCATGACCCCGGAGGCCGCTGCCGGGCAGATGTCTCTCAGGGAGTTCTGACCAGCAACCATTATGTCGGTCCGACGCTCATCCCGTGCCTCATATGAGCGGACAGGACACGGCCTCGCCGACTGAGGTTCCGGAGGCGTGGCTCGTCAGAGTCGAACCAGGAACGGCGGACCAGCTGATGGAAAGGACGCTGCGGATGGCGGAGCGCCGTGGGGCGATGCTCCTCTTCTTGGACGAGGACATGACCTTCGGCGCTGACCACTTGACGAGTGCGCTGCACCACGCGAAGAAGGCCTTCGCTGAGGGGCGCAACTCCTCGGACTCACTCGCTATGGAGACGCTCCTGTACGCGTCTGGCGAGAGGCAGCTGAGCAGCGCAATACGCAAGATGGGCGTGGACGACGAGACCACTGGTGTGGTCATCGCCAGATTGACTGAAGTTGATGTGGACCCTGAAACAGGCTGGACGCCATACCGCGACGACTTGCGGCAGCCGGACGAGGAGAGGTTGCTCCGGTTCGGCATATCCCGTGAGGAACTGGCCACGGCTCACGAGACGCGCAGGCTGGACCTAGTTCTGGAGAAAGTTGCAGCAGTGGATCTGATACGGAAATGAAGGCCCTGCCAGCACATCGCGGAGACGCTGCAAAGAGGTGTTATTATAATAGTCCTCCCGACAATTACCGGAGGCAATCATGGCAGTGACTGTGGAGTGCGTGCCCAACTTCAGCGAAGGGCGCGACAGGGACGTCGTCGATAGGATCGCTCACTCGATACGGTCCGTCCCCGGCACGAAGATACTGGATGTGGAGATGGATGCGGACCACAACAGGTCCGTGATAACGTTCGTGGGCAACAAGAACAGCGTTCAGGAGGGCGCCTTCAGGGGAGCACGCGCCGCGGCCGAGCTCATCGACCTGACCAAGCACAAAGGCGAACATCCGAGGATGGGCGCGCTCGACGTTCTCCCGTTCGTGCCGATACAGGGCGCGACCATGCAGGACTGCGTTGAGATCGCGTCGAAGGTCGGCGAGAGGATCGCAAGACAGCTCAAGATTCCAGTCTTTCTGTACGAGGAGGCCGCGAGGAGGCCCGAGAGGAAGCGGCTGGAAGATGTGAGGAAGGGGCAGTTCGAGGGCCTTCGGGAGGCGATTTCGAGCGACGATTCGAGATTCCCCGACTTCGGACCGAGAAACGTGCACCCGACGGCGGGGGCCGTGGCAGTCGGGGCTCGCATGCCGCTGATAGCCTTCAACATCAACCTCAGGTCTGAGGACCTGAGCGCGGCGAAGGACATCGCCAGGAAGATCCGCACGAGCGGTGGCGGGCTGAAGCACCTCAAGGCGTTGGGCTTCGACCTGAAGGAGAAAGGCATGGTACAGGTGTCGATGAACCTGACGGACTACACTGTAACTCCCATCTCGCGCGTTTTCGACGAGGTCACCAAGGAGGCCGGGGCGAGGGGGATCGAAGTGGCTGAAGGGGAGATCATCGGACTCATACCCCTGGACGCCGTCTGCGACATAACCGCAAGATACCTCAGGCTCGAGCAGTTCTCGAGCAACCAGATTCTCGAGAGGCGGATATGGCGCTGAAGGACACGGAGGGGCTGCGGAGTTTCTGCGACGAGATCTCGTCGGACGAGCCGTCGCCAGGCGGAGGCACAGCCTCGGCCGCGGCCGGCGCGATCGCCGCATCGCTTCTCGCGATGGTTTGCCGGATAACGCGAAAGAGCAAGAGGCACGAGGAGAATTGGACTGAGCTGGCGATGTTGAGCGACTCGCTGCTGACCCTCAGAGACGATCTCCTGAGGCTGGCCAAGGAGGACTCTGACGCCTATGAAGCACTTGCTGAGGCGTTCCGGAAGCTCAGGTCGGACGGGTCCGAGGAGGCGCAGGCTGCCGGGAAGGGAGCCCTCGAGACGGCGACAGAGGTGCCCCAGAGGACCGCCGGAGCGTGTGTCCGCATCCTGGAGATGTCGTCCAGAGTCGCGGACATCGGCAGCACGCAGATGCGCTCCGACATCGCCGTCGCGGTGCGTCTGGCGATGGCAGGGCTGCACGGCGCCCAGGCCAACGTACGCATCAACCTCGAAGAATCGGAAGACGAGGCGTTCAATGAGGAGGTCAGGAAGGACCTCAAGGACCAATCGAACAGGGCGACTCGGGCCGAGAAGGAAGTCCTCTCGAAGCTTTCATCGGCACAGCGCCAGCAGACTGCTGGGACTGGGGAGTCGTATCAATATTGATAGACATGTCGATACATTTAATACGTTTGGCAGGAATGAGAACCCCTGGACGTTCTGCCAGAGGGTTTGACCCCCGAAGGTATACCGCATAGGAGCTTGGTTTGACTTGGCTGGCAACTACCTGAAGAGTCTGCAGCTCCAGAAGCAGCTCGAGCAGCGCGCCAAAGAGGCGGCGAAGAGCAAGCAGCTCGCTGAGAAGGAGCGGGATGCGCTAGAGGGTTTTCTCGACGTGTGCAAGCAGAGCGATGTCGACCTGTCTGACATCGACAGGCTTCTGAGCGAGTTCTCCGCGACAATGAACGCCAAGGACTACAAGTCTGCCATCGGACACGCACGCAAGGCCATGGATGCCGCAAAGGACGCCTATCTGCAGAAGGTATCCGACGTGGCCGACTCCGTCGAGTCGCTCCTTAAGCTCATCAAAGGCGACGAGGGCGATGCCGGAAGCGCAAGGGGTATCCTCGAGAAGAGCAAGGATCTCGCGCTCAAGGAGGACCTCGAAGGCGCCATGAAGAAGGCGAAAGAGGCCTACAACTCCGCAGAGAGGGCGTTCCACGAGCACTTCTCCGCGAGGCTCTCCCAGGCCCAGGAGATCATCAACCAGGCGAAGGACATGGGGGAAGACGTCTCCCTGTTCGAGGACCTCGTGAACCGGTCGAAGGCTGCCCTGGAGAGGCAGGAGTACGAGAGCGGCATATCGCAGCTGACAGAGGCGCTCGAAGGCGCGGGCGAGAACCTCAGGTCGCAGATAGAGGATGGTATCGACAGCGCGGACGACCTTGCCAAAGCCGGCGAGAGCATCGGCGCGGACATGGACAGGGTCGAGAGCCACATGGAACGGGCGAAGGGCGCCCTTGAGGCGCTGAGATACAGGGACGCCCTGAGCTACTCGAAGAGGGCTGGCAGCGAGGCCGAGAAGGCGATAACCAACCAGCTCAACGACTTGATACGGGACGTCAAGGACAGCATACGATCCATGAAGACCGTCGACGAGGACTCGCGCGAGACCAGGAACCTGCTCGACAAGGCCCAGGAGGCAATCAAAGGGAAGAGGTATCTTGAGGCCATAGATGCGTTCAACGAGGCCAGGCAGGACATCCACGAGATCCATTTCCAGACGGTTCTCAACGTCATCGCGAAGGCCAAGGACAAGTTCGTCCTCGCGAAGAAGGTCGGCGTCGACATGACCGACGCCATCGAACTGCTCAACTCGTCGAGGGACAACCTCAAGAAGGGCAGGTTCGAGGAGGCCATCAAGGTCGCGGAGCAGAGCGAGGACGCAGTGGAGGACGCCCTCGAGGTATTCTACAGGGCGCGCGACGAGCTTGTCGAGCTCAACAAGGCGATGAAGGTCGCAAAGGATATGGGCCACGACACCGGCGAGTCCGGCGACCTCCTCGCCAAGGCCAAGAAGGCCTTCGAGAAGAAGGACTTCGTGGAGTCGTCGAAGGCGTCTTCGGAGGGCATCGCCAAGACGAGGAAAATCGTCTACGACGTCGCGGTGGCGAGGACAGAAGAGGCCGACGCGATAATCAAGCTGGGCATATCGATCGGGGCCCAGATGACAGATGCAGAGGAGGCTCTGCGCCAAGCCACCGAATCCATGTCTGGCGATAATCTGGCGCAGAGCGTGTCGTTGGCTGAGGAGAGCGCGGGAACCGCAAAGGCCGCGGTCTCTGCGTCGCTCTCGGACAGGCTGACAAGCATTGATAACTTCGTGGCGAGCCTCGACAAGAAAGAAGGCGTAGCCGAAGAGGTCACGAAGCTCATCGAGAAGGCGCGGTCGCACATCACCGTCAGCGAGTTCGAGGAGGCGCGCGGGCTCATCCAGAACATCACCTCGAGACTGGAGGGGATGGGCAAAGAGGAGTGCGACAGGATGGCCGGCGTGATGCAGGACAAGATCCAGACGGCCAGAGCCGTGGGCGTTGAACCCGAGGACATCAAGGACCTAGAGGCGTCCATGAAGGATGTCAGAGCCCACCTCGACCGGAAGGCGTACGAGGAGGCGATATCGAGTGCGAAATCCGTCGTCAGCGCGGCCGACGACCTGATGCTGAGACTGCTGCAGAAGGAGTTCTCCTCGATAAAGGACTCGCTCGACGAAGCGAAGACCTTCGGCATGGACGTGAGTGACGTCAAGGACCGCCTGCGGGACGCCAGGACGATGGCAGAGTCGCGCGACTTCAAGGAGGCCCATGAGATAACCGTGGGCACGAAGAGCATCATCGATTCGAAGGTGGCGAGGCACGGCGAGGTCAAGAAGAAGATAGAACGGGCCGAGGAGCTGATACAGGAGGCCTCCAGGAACGTCGTCGACATATCAGACCTCACGGTGAAGCTGGAGGAAGGCAGAAGGGCGTTCCTGGACGGCCAGATCGACCATGCGGAGGCCAAGCTGGACAACACCATCGAGGACACCGAAAAGCGTCTCGCAATGTACCTCGCCGCGAAGTTCATACTCTCGTCCAATGAGAGCGTCGACCTCGCCAAGGCCCATGGTGTGGACGTGGGGGAGGCGGAGACGCTCCTGGCGAAGGCCAAGCAGCACATGAAGGACAAGGACTACGACGACGCGCTGGACGCCAGCAGGAGGTCCAGCGAGCTGGCCGCAGAGGCGCTCTCGAAAGGCGTGAGCGACCTCGTCCAGGACGTGCGAAGAATGATCACCGATGCGAAGAACGTCAGCATCGCCACCACAGGTCCAGAGAAGCTGATAGAGAAGGCTGACGAGTTGATAGGCAGCGGGGACTTGGTCGGCGCGCTCGGATGCATCGACTCCGCGAAGGAAGACCTGGACCAGGTGAGGGGCCTGAGCTCCAGCGCGGCCGCCGAGATCAAGAACGCCAGAGCACGTCTCAAGGAAGCCGAGACTTACAACATGGATGTCGGGGAGGCGCGTGAGAAGCTCGACCAGGCGATCGAGGCGCTGACGAGACATCAGTACGCGATCGCGCTGGAGCTGGCGAAGAAGTCTTGACAGGCCTCAATCGAGGCGACCAAGGCCACGATATGGAAGACCCTCGAGGAATCGAAGGTGAGGGTAGAGAAGGCCTCGGGGGAGGGCTTGCACGTCGGCACCGCCGACCGATGTGTCGCAGACGGCATCGAGGCGTTCAACAGCGGCAGATACGAGGAGGCGCTCAAGTTCGCGATGAGGTGCGACACCGAGATGGAGCGGGCGGAGCTCCAGAAGGAGATCAGCGCCCGAGCTGTCGAGAACGCTCGAAGGAAGATCGTCGACGCAACGGCGGAGGGCATCAAGGCCGACGCCGCGGAGACGGTAGTGAAGAGGGCCGAGGGGCTCCTGGCCAAGGGCAAGTACCCAGAAGCCTTGACTGCCGCAATAGCGACCGGGGACATACTGCACGAGATCAGGGAGAACTTCGACAGCGCGAGGATCGCCTTCAGCGCCGTCAGGGAGCAGATGGAGAGGCTGAAGAAGGTTAACATAGACACCTCAGAGTGCAACGACATACTCGAGAAGGCGCACGAACAGCTCGCCGCGCAGAGCTTCGACGAGTTCCGTGAGACGATAGCCCTGTGCGCCACCAAATCGAGCGCGCTGTTCGAGGCGTCGATAGGCGCGCTGGTCACAGAAACGGAGGCGCTGATCTCCAGGGCGAATTCGATGGGCATCAATACCAAGGCCTGCGAGGACCTTCTGGAAATCGCGCAGACTTCGTTCTCCGAGAAGCTATGGGACTTCGCGTACCAGCAGGCACAGGACTGCAGGAGCAAGTGCGGCGAGCTGATAGACCGGAAGATCGACGGCCTTGCCCTGGAGGCGAATGCGAGGCTCAGGGCGCTGGGCGACCTCGGAGCGGGCGTCAACGCCATCCGGAAGGAGATAGCAGAGGCCAGGGCGCACGCGGGCTCCGACGACCATCTGAAGGCCTTCGAGACGCTGATGGCCATCGACCAGAAGATATCGCTGATCGAGGATTCAAACAGGGAGTACATGGACACATCGATAGCAGCCGAGAGCGCAATCGAGAACCTGCGGAGCCTCGGAGGCAACGTCAAGGAGGCTGAGCGCCTGCTGGCGCTCGCGGACCTGGAGAAGGAGAAGGACTATGAGTCCGCCATAGAGCTCCTCACCGAAGCGATGGATACGGCGCAGACGGAGATGGAGTCGTTCGCTCCGGAGATAGAGGTTTCCATCGAAACGGAAGGACTGCAAGAAGGGCAGCGCGGCGATGTCGTCATAGTCCTGAGGAACACCGGCAGGGCCGCAGCGCGCTCGCTGAGGGTCGACCTGTCCGGGGAGTTCGAGGTCGTCGACGTGTCGGAGCTGCCGCTCCTGGAGTCTGGAAAGGAGGGAAGGGTGACCGCGAGAATCGTGCCGAAGCACAAGGGTGAGCTCTCGGTAGCCGCCGTCGTGTCCTCCAAGAGACCATTCGGCTCCGCCACGGACACTTGCGAGTTGGAGGCGACGCTGAGAGTCTTCGCCCCTGGGCCGCCGTTCAAGATCTCACGGGCGGCGGACGTGACCAAGTGTCAGCTGTGTCAGGGGAAGATAAAGACCGGCTTCGACATCGTCTCGTGCAGGTGCGGAGGCGACCTGCACCTGATGTGTGCGAAGAGAGCGCAGAACTGTCCGGTGTGCGGGCAGAAGTTCGAGTTCTAGCCGGAGCCGCCGATCCTCGCTTTCGATATCCTCAAGGCCGGAGTGACGACGCCGAACGCCTGCCGCGGCTCCGAGCCGATCAGGTCTATCCTGGACAGGAGTTCCGTCATGTTCAGCCCCAGGGTGGACTGGCGTACGGAGGGCCCTATCTCGCCGTTCTCTATGATATAGCCCTCCATCATAAGCGCTGAGAACTCGCCAGTTGCGAGGTTCGGATGGTCGAAGGTGAGCCGGAGGTAGACGCCATCGCCGCAGTCTCGTATCATCTCCTCGGTCGAGGCGTCCCCAGGGGTGACGACAAGGTTGGAGAACGATATGTCAGGAGGCTGACGAAACGTCCAGATCGTTCCTCCGCGAGAGGAGTTCCCCGTGCTCTGAAGCGAGTCCTTGCCCGCTGTGTAGGAATCGTGCAGATAGGTGCTCAACACACCCCGGTCTATCACCGCCTTCGGGCGCGTCGGAACGCCTTCGCCGTCGAAGGCCATGCTGCCGAAACCCCATGGGACTGTCGGGTCGTCGTTGACAGTGAGCCCCTCGTACGCCAGGTCGGACCCCAGCCTGCCAGCGAGGAAGCTCCTACCCCTCTGCACGTTCTCCGCATTGACGCCTCCGCCTATGGAGGATGCGAATATCCATGAGGCCGCAAGGGGGTCGAGGACCACGGGACAGTCCTGCGTCTCTACCTTCGCGTGTCTCAGGCCGTCCAGTGCATGGCGCATCGCGCTGCTGCCGACAGCTCGGGAGGCATCCCTGTCGAGCTTCCTCCCCGATACGAAGTCCAGTCCGGAGAACATCCCGCCGTCGAACCGGGCGACAGCCTCCACTGTTACGTCGAACGCCGTCAGCTTCTGGTTGGCCACGAGGCCGTTGCTGTTCGCCAGCGCCACCTCGTTCGTCGCCACGATGAGGGAAGCGTTGACGGAGGATATCCTGCTGTCCGAGGTCGCCTCCTCGGACGCATCGATGATCAGGTCCACCGCCTCGTCCGGCCGAAGTTCCGCCAACGATTCGTCATACAGGTCGATAGGATGGCGTGCCTCCCCTTCGAGCGGCAGGCCCTTGAAGTCGTCGTCCGCTGTCCCGCCCCGGGCCTGGGAGACCGCCATCTCGGCCGCCCTGCTGACATCGCCGATGTCGTGACTGGTGCAGTAGGCGAACCCGAGGCTCCCGCGGTCGAAGACGCGGATGGCGATCCCGGGATCGTCCATGAAGCTCGCCTGCTTGATGGAGTTCTTCTCGATCTCCGCCGTCGTCGCGCGCGCGTTGAGCACCAGCACATCGCAGACGATCCCTCCGGACGAACGTACGA
>CP070732.1:1689736-1713351 GCA_020347565.1 Methanobacteriota archaeon
CCCCTCCGTGTTGCGTAGGAGGTGATCCATCTGCAGGTTCCCCTACAGATACCTTGTTACGACTTAACCCCCCTTGCTGAACCCAAGTTCTAACGCCCCAGGGTGAGGCATCATCACTTGGACCCAACTCGGATGGTTTGACGGGCGGTGTGTGCAAAGAGCAGGGGCATATTCACCGCGTGATGTTGACACGCGATTACTACGGAATCCAGCTTCATGAGGGCGAGTTACAGCCCTCAATCCGAACTACGGACAGGTTTCGGGATTACCTTTGCCTCTCGGCATTGGAGCCCATTGTCCTGGCCTTTGTAGCGCGCGTGTAGCCCAGGGGATTCGGGGCATACTGACCTACCGTTGACCTCCCCTTCCTCCAGCTTAGCGCTGGCGGTCCCGATAATGTGCACCGTTCCTCGCGGAACGGCTAGCAATTAGCAGCGAGGGTCTCGTTCGTTATCTCACTTAAGAGAACGCCCTACGGTACGAACTGACGACGGCCATGCACCACCTCTCGGAAAATCAGGCAAAGTCGTCAACCTGGCCTTCATGTAACCGTCGCCCCTGGTGAGTTGTCCGGCGTTGAATCCAATTGAACCGCACGCTCCTCCCGTTGCGGTGCTCTCCCGCCAATTCCTTTAAGTTTCAGTCTTGCGACCGTACTCCCCAAGCGGCAGGCTTAACAATTTCTCTCCGGCACCGGACGTCCTCGTAGGGCCTCCGACACCAAGCCCGCAGCGTTTACACCCTGGACTACCGGGGTATCTAATCCCGTTTGCGCCCCAGGGCTTCGTCCCTCACCGTCGGATCCGTTCTAGTTCGACGCCTTCGCCACTGGTGGTCCTCTCAGGATTACAGGATTTTACCCCTACCCCGAGAGTACCTCGAACCTCTCCCGGTCCCGAGCCCTGCAGTCTCCTCGGAATTCGAACAGTTGAGCTGTCCGATTTACCCAAGGATTTACAGGGCCGGCTACGAACGCTTTAAGCTCAATAATAAAGAGCACCACTCGGGCCGCGGGTATTACCGCGGCGGCTGGCACCCGTCTTACCCGGCCCTTACTTCTCCCGCTTTTTAGGCGAGAGAACAGCCAACGCAAAAGCGCTGGCACTCGGAATGCCCGTCTCGTGGTTTCCCACATTGGACAGTTTTCGTAGCTGCTGCGCCCCGTAGGGCCTGGATTCGTGTCTCAGAATCCATCTGGGGGCTCCGTCTCTCAACGCCCCTACCCGTCGTAGGTTAGTGGGTCCGTTACACCCACTACAGCCTGATAGGCCGCAGACTCATCCTGGAGCACCGGAGTTTTCAGCGTGGAAGCATTCCAGCATATCACACCTATGGGGTATTATCCTCAGTTTCCCGAGATTATCCCCCACTCCAGGGCAGATTATCCGCGTGTTACTCAGCCGTCCGCCGAGGTCTTTCACCTCTCGACTCGCATGCCTTAATCGCATTCCGATAGCGGTGCCCGCCGGCAGGATCAACCGGAATTGATCTTGTCGTCGCTCATTACTATCTTCGGTCGCTTGATCGTGTACTCAGATTGGCAGGCTGCATGTCTCACCGACTACAGTCCCTGCGTCCATCGCGACATTCGGAAATGCCGCGGCGTATTTGCACGATACTCTTCTACCATCGAACGTCAGAATCAAGAGGTCACGACATGGTCGGGGATCTTGATCCTCCATCATGTCTGCGACAGATGGAGTAAGGGTTGATCATCAGCTGTGGCGAGTTAACGCCTCCCTCCCAACCATCGCCGACTGTCGCAGCCAACAGGTTTGGGTAATCCCGCTTAAGCCCGACGCCATATATATGCGTTTCGGACCGCGTCGGGACCTGCATTCGCAGGGTTACACGCAGGAATACCGCATAACACGTTGCATCCGAGGATATATGAGGGTTTCGTCGTTTCACCCGCTGTCGGATGCGATTGGCCCGCTGAGAGGCTGCGTCGGGGCTTTCGGCCTCACGGTTCGACGATGAGAAGAACAGCCGCCCAACCTAAGGGAATCTGGATCCGAGAAGGTGCCTGAAGATGCGTCGGAGTCTGGCACTGCTATGCGTCGCAACAAACCTTTAAGAAAGCACCCAGCATTATGCGCATCTGATGCGGGGATGGCCCAGCCCGGCAAGGCGCTGGATTGCTATCTCCTTGCGGATTTCGCAAGGGGCAGACATCCAGTGCTCGAAAGAGCTCGGGGGTTCAAATCCCCCTCCCCGCGCATCCTAATCTGGCTCTCATGACGGCAAAGGTTATGTGGCGTGCAATCAGATACCATTCCAGCACGCCCCCTTCAGCGTGTCCAGGGAGGAATCTGCATGAGCATGGGTGATGGATTACTGAGGACGAGGTTCGTAGCGGCTGCGACAACAACGGTGCTCGTTTGGGCACTGTTTGCAGGATTGACAGTCAATGTGTCGGCCGATACAGGAGGTGATGACGTCTATGGCTACTCGTGGACTGACAGCAACGCCCCGACGCCGAGCGTGTTGTTCAGCTGGGTCGACATCACCGGAACCGGCACGAACTCGCTGGTTACCGGAGACGACGTTTCTAGTTCAGCCGTTCCTATCGGATTCGCATTCCCGTTCTACGGCTCGGACTACACGAACGTGTACTTCTCGTCCAATGGACTGATTACGCTGACAGGCGGATCGTCGGACTGGGGCAACGATCCAATACCGAGCGCGAACGCTCCAGACCTGATCATCGCTCCATTCTGGGACGACCTCATGGTCGATGTCTTCCCGTACAACACTGGAGTCATATACTACCAGACGATCGGAGTCGCGCCCGACAGACAGTTCATCATCGAGTGGTGGCAGGTCTCGCACTACTACTCCTATGATCTGCTGACGTTCGAAGCCATTCTAAGCGAGACTGGCGAGATACTGTTCCAGTATCTTACTCTGAGCGGAGACAACGGTTACTCGGCAACGGTCGGAATCGAAGACGAGGATGGGATGATTGGGTGCGAGTACTCCTACAACAGCCCTGTCCTTTCGGATTCGCTGGCAGTGTCGTTCACACCTCCGCCAACAGGTGTAGACCCTGTCTCGCAATCGGGTCGGGCGCAGCCGGGGGATTCCTTGTATTATGGCCTTACGATCATGAACTACAAGTCTGTTACGGATTCTTATGATATCACAGGAGAGTCCGCAGCTGGATGGACGATGGCATTCCTGGATTCGATGCACAATCCGTTGACCGACACGAACTCGAACGGCATCCCAGATACGGGCGACGTGACTAGCGGAGGCACTGTGGAGATCATAGTGCGCGTCTACGTTCCGACGGAGCCGCTCGTGCAGGACGACGTCGGGACCGTGAATGTCTCGTCGTACGTGGAACCGGCCGACTGGACGTTGGTCGAGGTTCGGACGACGGTGTTTGGCGCTCAGTTTGCCCCTCCGTACTCGGAGGAGGCAGTCGACACCGATGATGATGGTCTCTACAACCGTTTGGAGGTCGACGTGCCCTTAGACGTGGCCTTCGATGGGCATTACATGGTAGAGGGTCGCATGTATGACGTCATGGCGAGCCATGTCGATACGGAGACATTCGAAGGTGATCTGGAGTCCGGGGAAGCCCACGTCACTTTGGCATACGACGGCTGGAAGATGAATCTATACGGACATGACGGACCGTACGACATTCAGTTGCGTCTGTACGAGTACGACGGCGTGTGGTGGGATTTGGCATCCGACCTTCACACTACGGGTACCTACACGGCAGATGAATTCGACGACCCGCCCGCGTCGCTCGAGCCTCCCTACTCGGACCATGGTGAGGACTACAACTCAAATGGCTACTACGACGCCCTTGTCATCGTTGTACCTGTCAACGTGACTGAGGAGGGCGATTTCTACCTTCACATGGGGCTCTGGGACGAGTGGTTCTCGTACATCGACGATGCCGAGGTCGAGGTTCATCTGGAGGCGGGAATCCGTGAGGTGGCGGTCGCCTTCGACGGAAGGGATCTCTGGGACTACGGCCATGAGGGTCCGTACTATACGGAGTTCACCCTTGAGACGGGGGAAGGCGATTACCTGGACGACGATAGCTACGACACCGATGAGTATAGATATCGCGAGTTCGAGCCGCCTGGAGCCGCCCTTTCCCTCACGCATTCCGAATATGGCCTCGACACCAACGGAAACGGCTACTACGACTATCTGGTCGTGGAAGCGTCCGTGCACGTGTTCATGGCCGGAACCTACAGGTTGGAGGGCCAGCTCCTTGACAGCTGGATGTGGCTTGTCGACTCCGACACGAACACGACGTATCTCGAGGCAGGGATACATATCGTACAGTTGATGTTCTCTGGGAAGAACCTGTATCTCTACGGTTACGATGGCAGGTACTTCGTCGACCTGATACTGATGGAAGCGGACTGGGATGAGATCGACTGGGCGCAGCATGAAACCGAGGTCTACGGCTTCGCCGAATTCGAACCTCCTGGGGCCAGGCTCGAGGCGCCTCATTCAGACTACGCGACAGACACAAACGACAATGGGTACTACGACTACCTGATCATCAACGTGTCGGTGAATGTCTCGACAGCCGGATACTACAACGTGTACATCTGGCTCTATGACTCACTCCTTTGGTACATAGGCCAGTCTAGCAACAACTCGTACCTCGAGTCGGGGGTTCAGGAGGTGCAAGTCCTGTTCCTCGGCCTGATGCTTAACACTGGTGCATACGACGGGCCGTATACCGCCGATGTATTGCTGGAGGACGATGAATGGTTCTTCCTCGATTCAGACCTGTATACGACGGGAGCGTATACTTGGGACGAGTTCGAGCCCCCGGGTGCTGAGCTCTCTCCTCCGCACGAGGATAGCGGTACGGACACGGACGACGATGGCCTATTCGACGTGTTGACCTTGAACGTCACCGTGGATGTCCTGCTTGCTGGCGACTATGCCCTGGAAGCGTCGCTCTGGCCGGTGTTTGCGACGGCCTACTCAGAGACATACCTTGAGTCGGGGGTCCAGACAGTTCAGCTCACGTTCGATGGCCAGCTCATACGTGCAGGCGAGTACAACGGCACGATGACCGTGGATATATGGCTAATTGATTCGAACGGCTACTTCATTGACTGGGATGTGCATACGACCAGCGCCTACACCTGGGACCAGTTCGAACCGCCTCCCATCCGATTGTCTCCGCCCCACGCAGACTACGGCCTCGACTCCTCCGGAGGCAGTGACTACGAAGCCCTCATCGTCGAGGTCTCCGTAGAGGTCGAAGCCGCAGGCCTCTACCACTTGGACGCCTCCATCTGGGGTGGTCCTGTGGCTCGAGCGGAGGAGTACCTGGAGCAGGGTAATCAGACCGTCTTGCTGGACTTCCCTGCCTGGCCGCTGTATTCACTTGAGCACACGGGCGTGCACTTCGTCGAGATCTACGTCTACGATGCGGACGATACGGAGTGGGATTATGGCACCCATGAGACGGCATCGTACGCTTATGACGACTTCAATGGCTCGATTCCTCTGCTATCATCTGGTTGGACTGAAGTAGCTCCGGCGATCGACGGTGTAGTCGATCCCGCGGAATGGGCAGGCGCGGGTACCGTCGACGTACTCGAGGAAGATGATTCCAACGACGTCGCCATGACGATCAAGGTCATGAACAACGCCACACATCTGTTCTTCCTGTACGACATCGTAGGCATCACAGAGGAGAGCGATAACGACCTGTCCGGCTGCTATTTCGACACGGGGAACGACGGGGTTCACACAGTAGATGAGGAGGACCACTTCCAGATGTTCGCCTATCCGAACGAGACCTATCACTACGTCTCCACCGGGGCCGGATTCGTCCAGCACTGTTATCCGTTCAACCCGGTCCTCCCCGAACATGCCGGGCTCGCGGGAGCATACGGCTTCGGACCGAGCGAGCTCGGGGAAGAGGACCACAGGATATTCGAGTATTCTATCCCGCTCTCCTTGATGGAGGCGGAGCCTGGCGACGTACTCGGATACTGCGCCGTGGTCATGTCTTCGTCTACATGGGAGTACAGCTGGTGGCCGAACCACTTCCAGATGCTGCCATCGTTGAGCACGTACGGCGACCTGGCACTCGCGCCCCTGAGGCCGCTCACGACCGCGACGCTCGAAGGGACGATGGGCGACGGCTGGTACGTCTCCGATGTGACCGTGACGCTGCACAGCTCAGGAGGGGATGGCGGAGTCGACCACACGACGTATCGGGTGAACGGCGGCGATTGGGAGACCTACGTCGAGCCGTTCGAGGTGTCTACGCCGGGCGACGCGCTGGTCGAGTTCTACTCGGTAGACATGATGGGCAACGAGGAGGAGACGAAGAGCGTGTCGTTCACAATCGAGACTCTGGAGCCAAACACGACCATGTCGCTCGTCGGCGTCAAAGGTATCGGGGACTACTACGTGACGCCGTCGGTCGTGGTCCTGTTGACCGCTTCGGACGACCCAGGAGGGTCTGGCTTGGCGTCGACCATGTATCGCCTGGACGCTGGGGCGTGGATCGAGTATCCAGCTGGCGGGATCGAGGTAGACGGCGACGGTACTCACACCGTCGAGTTCTACTCGACCGACAACGTCGGCAACGAGGAGGCGGTGAAATCCGAGACATTCGGGATCGACAGCACGGCACCGTCGACGACAGCAGAAGTCGATGGCTCGGACGTCACGCTGACAGCGTCGGACGCCGGGAGCGGCATCGCCTACACGATGTACAGGGTAGATGGTGGCGAGTGGATGGAGTACGACGACGCGTTTTCGGTGACGGCTGCGGGAAACCACAGCGTCGACTTCTACTCGGTGGATGCTGCAGGCAACATTGAGGAGATGGGCTCTGTGACTGTCCAGAACGCCCCGTCAGATGAGGAAGTCGAGGACGAGGAGGGTGGCGGCATTTCAGCGCTCGTGTCTGGTGTGCTGGGCCTGATCATAGGCGCGATTGTCGTGGCGGCGATAATGATGGTGTTGATGCGCAAGAAGCAGCCTGGAGAGCCCTCATCGCCTGAGGAGCCGGCGCCCGAGTCAGAGAAAGTGGAGGACGCGCCCCCTCCGCCCTTGTGAGCGACCATCTCTTCTGATGGGACACGAAACCCCTTTCCCAAAACCCTTGCTCTTGTGCCCTATCCGACTCTCTGCTTCGAAGCAAGGTCTGAATCAGGAAGTTCATCCTGGAAGACTTCAGTCCATCGGCTCATGCACTTCCACGATGTCGGGCGAGCCTCTCAGCGACCGGACGATCCTCTCCTTGTGCAAGTGCTCCTCGCCGATTGCATTCGGTCGTATGTCCTCGGCCACCATCCGAATCAGGTCCAGCTGAAGGGAGGTGTGGAGGTAGTCCAAGTTTCTGTCGACGTGCTTCGCGAGGCGCGTGTTTGGTGTGTGCGACATCAGCTTATACAGAAGGTCGTCGAGGGGTGCTCCTCTGCTAGAGCGCTGCTCCCTCAGTATCCCGCCGCTCAGGTCGAAGAACGAAGTGTTCCAGTAGTCTCTTCTGGGCTGGTTCTGCTTCCTCAGTTCATCGCTCTGGGAATCGTCTCCAACCGGTTCGTGGTCATTCATATCGGCGCTCAAATCCCATCCCTCTCCCGGTACTCACCACGTATGCTCAGGTCGTCCTATATAAGTTTCCCGGAAGCGCATCAACGGCTGGTCCGCGCGACTCCCTCATCACCGCAGACGACCTCATTCCGCGAGCGGGCTCTCGTCGATTGAGAGTGCTGGCGAGTTCGCGTCCATGGAGGCTCTCACGCCCTCCGGAACGACAAGCTTGTTGAAACCATGGCCGCAGCAAAGGCCCGTGAAGGAAGGCACGTCCTTCAGGCACCCGAGTCTGTCCCTGAGGACTTCCTCGAGCGTCGGCTGAGACTCCTCTCGCTTCGGGAAGGTCGAGAACTGGCCTACAACTATGCCGTTCACGTCATCGAACTTGTGTGCAAGGTGCATGTGTGTCAGCAGCCTCTCGATGTCGTACTCGGATGCGTACACGTCCTCGAAGAACAGGATCTTCCCGGCGGTCTCAATGGAATCATCCGTCCCGAGCGTGTGCGTGATCATCGAAAGGTTGCCTCCGAAGAGCGCGCCCTCCGCTGTGCCCGGAACGATCGTCCTGAGCAACATGCCCGTCTTGGGGTTCTCCAGCCTGCCCCATGGCTCAGCCCTCGACAGCATCTCGAGCGCCCTATCGATGTTCGGCTTGCCGGTAGGCGGGTCCTTCTCCGGGTTGTCTCCGGCGAAGCCCTCGATCGAGGGCCCATGGAACGTGACCAGTCCAGTTCTTTGATGGATCGACACGTGGAGCGTGGTGATGTCGCTGTAGCCGATGAAGATCTTCGGGTTGTCTCTGATGACGTCGAAGTCGAGGTGCGGCAGCATGCGCATCGCGCCGTATCCGCCGCGCGAGGCGAATATGGCATCGACGCTCTCGTCAGCGAACATGTCCATGAGCTCCTTCGCCCTGGCCTCGTCGGTTCCCGACATGAAGCCGTGCCGTGTCAGGTTCCTTGTACACTCGCCCAGGACGACCCTGTAGCCCTGTTCTCTGAGGTATCCGACGCCCTGCCCCAGCCCGAACGGCTCGGAGAAGCTCGACGGAGACACGATTCCGATAGTCGCTCCTTTCGTGAGTCTCTTGGGTTTGATCACCTGCAACTGCTCACCTCATCCAACGCGGAGTGAAGATGCGAATCCGGACTTAAATCGTTCGCCGCTCGGTCGGGCTTGCACACGGAAAATCAGACGATGTGGGGTTTGCAGTCGGCTCTCGTGTCGACATGTGCGACTGCTGGCGTAACGTCTGTCCAGACGCCTCAGGCCATTGCCTCGGCGAGGACTTCCTCCGAGGTCGGCACCTCATCCAGCCCGCCAGCGATCTCGACGAGTCCGAGTTCTATGTTCGACCTCAGCAGGTCTATTTCCCCGATCACTTCGGAACAGTCTATGTCGGCGCATTCCCAGACGCCCCGTTCCAGGGTTTCTATCCTCATCCGGTTCTCCGCGAGCTTGTTGAGGACGCGGCGAGTGTCAGGGTCTACACCGGAGGCCTTGAGCTTCCTCCGCTTCTTGACGACGCCCGTCGGCACAAGACGGTTCATGCTCTCAATCGCTAGGGGAACAGCTGATCTCCTTCTCTTCATTATGGCACCCCATCCCGTCGTATGACGATTGTCTGACAATATCCATTTCGTCGTATATATATGTTCCTGCCGGGGTCCGCCTGAACCGGAAGCCTACTTCTTCACGCCCACCAGCTGTCCCGCGCGACGCTCAAGGTCGGCGATCTTGCGCTGCAGCTTCCGAATCTTGGCGTCGTGTTTGGCCACATGCTGCCTGAGCCGTGCGGCCCTCGCTCTCAGTTTGGCCGCCTTGGCCTGCTTCCTCGTGGAGTGCTCGTAGTTGGTGACTTGGGCGGAATACTTCTTGGCGTCTCGCACAGATGACATGTCGGGGAGATGACCGCCGTGCGGAAATATGAAGGTTCTGTCTCTGCGGGCTAGGCTAGTCTTGAAAACATATAGTCTACATGGGGTATGCGCGCATGCGAGCATATGTGGAGTCCTACGGATGCACGCTGAACAAGGGGGAAGCGGACGAGATACGCCGAGTGCTGGCTTCCAAAGGATGGCTGCTGACCGAAGATCACCGCGAGGCGGACCTCGCAGTCATCGCGACCTGCATAGTCGTCGAGTCTACGGAGAGGCGGATGTTCCGCCGTGTCAAGGAGCTCACGCATGTGCCGAGGCTGATCATAACCGGTTGCCTCCCCACTGGCCTTCCAGAGGCTGCAAGAGCTGCGGCGCCTCTCGCCACGTTCGTGCCTCCTGGGGACGTCCAGACATTCATCGACCTCGTCGAGACCGTCGGGCCGTCGGTCGCGAATGCCGTGAAACCGGAAGGATACGCCATCGTCCCTTTGGCCAAAGGATGCTCGGGCGATTGCTCTTACTGCATCACTCGCCTCGCCAGAGGCGGCCTGAAGAGCAGGTCGTCAGGGCAGATAATCGACAGTGTATCTTCGCTGTCCAGATCAGGGCCGCTTGAGATTCGGCTCACGTCTCAGGACAACGCAGTCTACGGCGCCGACACGGGCGGCGACCTCGTGACGCTGCTGAGGGACATATGTGCGGTCGACGCCGACTTCCGCCTCAGAATCGGCATGATGAATCCAGGAAGCGCCTTGCGTCTTGGTCACGGTTTGGTGGAGGCTTTCCGGGACCGGAGAGTCTTCAGGTTCGCGCACCTTCCCGTCCAGAGCGGCAGCGACCGTCTACTGGCCGAGATGAACAGGGACTACTCAGTCGACGATTTCGAGCGCGTAGTCGACCGACTGAGGTCGGGGCTCCCGGACCTTACGCTGTCGACGGACATCATCGCAGGCTATCCTTCCGAGACCGAGTCGGACCATGAATCCAACCTGGAACTCATCCGCCGTGTCAGGCCCGACATCGTGAACGTGACGAGGTTCTCCCCGAGGCCGAGGACCAGGGCAGCCTCGGCGGGGCCGCGAGTCGTCGGATGGATGACCAAGGAGAGGTCTCGCGAGCTGACGCGGCTGAGGTTCGAACTGGCCCTCGCAAGAAACGAACGGCTCGTGGGCTCGAGGTTTCGCGCGCTCGCTACCGAGAGAGGAAAGGGCCTGTCGACGATACTGCGCACCGACGCGTACAAACAGGTGGTAGTGCAGCGCACGCTGCCCCTCAGGCGCTACTATGATGTGGCGATCACCGCTGCGACGCCTACATATTTATTGGGCGAGCGGGTCGAAGACGGGTAAAGGACGTCCCGAACGCACCGTCCAGCGCACGGAGGGCAGGCAATCGTTAATATCATTGGCGTCCCATTCCACCGATGTCTCAGCAGATCGTCTCAGCCCCGTGGTGTAGTGGTCAATCATACGGGCCTTTGGAGCCCGTGTCGGAGGTTCGAATCCTCCCGGGGCTACCTCAGCCAGGCCGGGTGCCATCGGCCGTCAGGGCTCCTCCGGGCCCCTCGTGAGCCAGTTGACGACCTTGGCTACGAAGAAGAACAGAATGACCCACGAGAGCGATATCAGGAAGAACCCCTCTGCGAGGAAGCCGCCCTCCACTGCCCGCAGGAGGAACATCCCCGTCGGAATGGCTACGAGCGCGAACACCGCTGTCCACAGAGCCATCCGTCGGTTGACCCGCCACGGCTTCCTTGTCACTGCCATCTCTCTCTGTGGGTGATCTTCTCGAGCGGCATCCGACGCTTCTCGCCCCCTCCCTCCGCGGGGTGCCCGATCGGCAGGATGGCGACCGGCCTGAGCGTATCAGGCAGCCCGAGGGCTTCGGAGGCCTTCTTCTCGTCGAAGGCGCCGACCCAGACGCTTCCCAGTCCCCTGCTGTGAAGGTACAGCATCATGTTCTCCACGGCGGCCGCGACGTCCTGCAGACAATACAGCTCCCTCCCGCGGTCGCCATAATCCGCTATCCTCCCCAAGTTGGCGCAGAAGACGACGACCACCGGCGCTGTCTCGACGTAGTCCTGTCCGTAGGCAGCATCCATCAGCTGGTTCTTCGTGCTTTGGCCGCGGACGACGATGAAGTCTCTCGCCTGCAGGTTGCCGGCGGACGGCGCGAGGTTCGCCAGTCTCAGCCCTTCGGTGATGGTCTCGTCATCAACCTGGTCCGGCTTGAAGGCGCGTACACTTCTCCTTCCCTCTATCGCATCGACGACTTCCAACTCTATCACCCGTCTAGGGGTCATCTTCGGGAACATCTAAGTATTTTGGCGACGGTCGAGGGTGGAACGCATGATGAGCACCGCCGGCGAAAGCAAGCTGCTCTGCGAGATGGCCCTTGAGTTCCCTTCGGAGGAGCATGCCTTGAGCGTCTTCCGCGCCGTCGAGACGGACAACGAGGGCTATGTCCACGCCGAGTTGAATGGCTCGACGCTGACTACGAGGATAGAGGCTTCCTCGCTCAAGAGCTTGCTGCACACATTGGACGACTTCCTGGCCTGCGTCTCCGTTGCGGACAAGGTCGTCCGGGCCGACGTTTCGCTCACTCCACCGCCTGCTTGACGCGGACTGCTATGCCACGTTCGAACGCGAGCATCTCTTCCCGGTTCATCAAAGCCCTGCCGACTGCGGCGATGTCCTCCTTGGTGTTCGTGACTATCACGTCATCTCCGGGCCTGATGTCGGGGTCGCACTCGGAGACGAACTTGGCAAAGACGTTTGCGCCCTTCGCGGCGAACTGGGCTGGTTCGTCTTCCACCACGACCCTCATTCGAGGAGGGGGCAGCGCCTCTGAGAGCAGCCTTGCACCTTCGATCTTGAGGGTGAACCTCCCATCGTAGGCCCTCATCGAGAGCGCATGTCGGCCGTCGATGATAACGTTGCGTATCTTGCCTGTGTTGCGCGACTTGACGAACTCGACCTCCTTGCCGTCGAGGATGTTCGCCGCCCCGCGACCGAACTGCATGTCCAGCACTGCACGGCACCTCAGCATGTCCATGTCGATCGAGCGTCTCCTTCGGGCGACGTCCTTGAGGAATTCCAAAGTCTCGACGCCGTCCCACATGGCGGCGATGGGATAGCCGTGTCCGTGCGCGTGCCTCTCCATGACGTCCCTCATTCTGCGCACGACGTCCTCATCGAGCGTGTCCGGCAGGACGGACTGTGCGATCGGGTACATCTCGTCGAGCTCGATCGGGACAGGTCCGAAGAACGATGCGACAATGAAGCTTGCATCCACGCTTTCGGAAATCGCCGCTATCTCCCTGGCATAGCTCCTCGAGTACGGCTTCTTGCCCTCTTCGAACCCGACAAGAGCCTTCGTCGCCGGCCTCCTGTATCGCGAGAAGAACCTGTCCCTGTAGCGCTTCACGGCGGGCCTGTCGTAACTCTCAGGTCCGCAGTAGAAGAACGCCCCTCGCCTGCTGACCGGCTCGAACCGCTCCAGATACTCCGTGTTCTCCTCGAGCGCCTTCAGCGCCTCGAGCAGGGCAGGGTGCGCTCTCGCCCTCCTCTCGACGAGTTCCCATATGGAGCCTTCGTGTATCGCGTTTCTGACGTTCTTCAGTTCCTGAACGCTGACATGGAGGTTGTGTCTCGCGATTGTCTTCACCCTCTCCTCTGGATCCGCGGCTCGCAGCTCTTCGATCGATGTCGACGTGCAGGCCGGACAGCCGCATGCGAGGTCGCGGAGACCGCTGAGGAACCTCGTGCCCGTGGGGAACATCATGCGCTCCTCCCTCGCGTACTTGGCGTAGGACGCTGAATCGAACAAGTCGCATCCCATGAGGACCGCGATCGGGAACACAAGCGGATGCCCAGCGCCAAATAGGTGAACTGGCCTCGAAGGCGGGAGATGTTGCTTGGAGGCCATGACCACCCTCACGACGTCGCTGAATCTGTAATCCTGCAGCAGAGGGACGACGCCGCCTATCGGGTGCATGTCGAAGTTCATGCGCGATAGTTCCATAGCGCAGCGCTCGCGCAGGTTGGCGTAGGTTCCACCTTGGACGGTTCCAGCGAGGAACATGTCCCCTTTCAGCTGTGCGGACCCCCTCGCCCTCAAGAGCGTCTCATCGACCGCTGCTCTTGCCTCATCCTCAGTGAAATCGGGCTCTGAGAATACGTCCAGTATCGTGCCGATGTCGGACCCAATGTCTCTCTGGAACTCAACGATCTCTCTGAAATCCACCTCCACGTCGCCATAGACGTGGTCCTGGAATGTGCCGCTGTCCGTCATCACCGAGCCGTCATATTCAAGAAGCGAGTGAACGCCCGATTCGACAGCCCTCAGCCTGAGCCTCTCGTCGTTCCAGATTATGTAAGAGTTGGTGATGACCATGTCCACGCCGAACTCGTCCTGCATCTCCTTGGGGGTGATGGTGAGTTGATTGGGGTTGACCACCGGGAGGAGCGCGGGGGTCGTGACGGCGCCGTGCCTGGTCTTGAGCTCGCATATCCTCGCCAAACCGTCTCGCTCCTTGAGCTCGAACATGTCTTCGTGATGTAATGACCGAGAGGTAATTAGCCCTATTGGGTGTGATTCGCCCGCCGCGAAGTCCCTGGAGGGCCAGAAGACCTTGCGCTCGCAGTTCGGAAAACAATTATATACGCTCTCACTTCTGCGTGTGGCCAGAGCTACATGAGCAGCATGATCCAGATAGTGGCTGGCGTAGCCATAGTGTTCTTCCTCCCTGGCTACACCCTCGTGGGACTGCTGTTCCCGAGAAGAGGCGAGCTCGACCCTGAATACGACGGCGTGTACAGGGTAGCCCTGGGCATGGGGCTGAGCATCGTGATCGCCATCTTGGTCGGGTTCGCGCTGAACGCCATCAGCACCGAGGAGCATGGATACGTCTCCGCAGGTCCTCTCTGGATCTCGCTCATATCTGTGACGGCAGTCTTCTTCGTCGGCGGCTGGTGGCGAGGGGCCTACCCTTGGATGGGCATGGTGCACGCCTCCCTTTACCGGGACCCGCCGCCGAGGGTAGCCGGGTCGATACTCATGCCCATCCACTCCGATGAGAGGAGGGCCACGAGGCTGGTGATGGAGAGGGAGCACTGGCTGACCGAGCTGAAGAGATGCGCTGACAGGATGGAGAGCTGCCCTCCCGCGCGGAAGGAGTACTACGAACAACGTATGAAGTGCGCCAAGGGTTCAATCGACCAGATAAACCAAGAGCTGGAAGCGCTGCGCAAGGAGGGCGCGGGAAGTGCCAAGAAGAAGCGATAGGCCGTTCGAGTACAAGCTCGTCGTCGTAGTAAGGGGCGACCTGCAGATGTCGGGCGGCAAGCTTGCAGTCCAGGTGGCGCACGCAGCTGTATCGTGCGCCCTCGAAGCGAAGGGAAAGAATCCCCGGTGGTTCTCCGGTTGGTACCAGGAGGGCCAGCGAAAGGTTGTCGTACGCGTTGAAGGGCTTGACGAGCTGAGGATGCTCGACGCCGAGGCGGCCCGGTCCAGGCTGCCTCGGGCGATGATCACGGATGCCGGGCTCACGGAGCTGCCGCCAGAGACGACCACGTGCCTCGGAATAGGTCCCGCTCCGTCGGCAAGTGTCGACCCCATCACCGGGTCGCTGCCTCTGGTGTGAACGCGAGATGAAGCAGCAGGTGCGCATACTCGGCGTGGACGACTCCCCCTTCAAGTTCGGCGACCAGCGTTCGCTCGTGGTGGGGGCCCTCGTGAGGGTCCCGAACTACCTCGAGGCTGTGTTGAAGACGGATGTGGAGGTGGACGGTACGGACTCCACCGACCGTGTCGTCGAGATGATATCCAGGTCGAGGTACAAGGATCAGATCAGGGCTGTCATGATAGACGGCATAGCCTTCGCGGGATTCAACGTCCTGGACATCGAGGACCTCAGCCGCAGGACAGCCCTGCCTGTCCTGACGGTGACCCGGGACATGCCGGATATGGGTGAGATCAGGAACGCTCTGAAGAAGCACTTCGACGATTGGCAGCGCAGGCTCGAACTCGTGACCCGGCTCGGCCTCGAAAGGGTGAAGACGGCCCACAAGCCCCTGTACGCCTGCGGCGTCGGGCTTGACTGGAAGGAGTTTGAGGAGCTGGTGGCGATTTCGACCGTGAGGGGCGTGGTGCCCGAACCCGTAAGGATCGCCCATCTGATCGCCTCGGGCGTGGCCCGCGGTGAGTCCTACGGGCGTTCCTGACATCCTCATGCGGGCGCAGAGAAAGACACATTAATCGGACATGTATACGTGAACTAGCTGGAGGGACATCGGCACATGGTCAAGAACCTATTCACCAAGCACGACCACAAGCCCGTAAATGGCATCACCAAGGAGCAGGCCGTTCAGGCAAGCGCTTGGTACTGGAGGTCGCGCCAGTTCGGCGTGAGCTTCCTGTCTCCCTACTACCTACAGGGGGCGCAATTCCAGTCTAAGCTCGGCCTCAGACAGTCCGTCGACGTACGTGTCAACGATGAGGGCGACAACGTCGGCGTCGACGTGACCTTCTCGGCTGAGCTGACCGACGAGGGCGCAGTGCTCGGTGCCGTCGGCGCGGTGCTCGTCCTGCCCGCAGCCGCGCTGGTCGGCGCAGTGTCCTATATGGAGTACGAGAACGACGCTGAGAGGCTGATGAAGGAGTACTGGGCGCATCTGTACGGCCTTCCCAAGAGCCCCCCACCCGCGGTCCAGCCATCGCCCGGAGGGGGATCGGACGTGAGGAGCTGTCCCGGCTGCGGGGCACCGCAGGACAAGGATGCCAAGTTCTGCAAGCACTGCGGCAACGCTCTGTAGCATGTGACTTCGGCATGCTGGCGGCGTGCTCGTATGACCGCAAGTTTTAATAATCGGACGAGTTTGTAGGGCTTAAATCCAGAGCGAAAGGTGAAACGTTTGCCGAGAGGACTGAACACTGCCAGAAAGCTCAAGAACAGCCGCCAGAAGACGAGGTGGAGCGACCGCTATTACAAGCGGAGGGAGCTCTCCCTCAAGGAGAGGTCCGACCCGTTGGAGGGGGCATCGCAGGCCAAGGGCGTGGTCCTCGAGAAGGTGGGCATAGAGGCGAAGCAGCCCAACTCGGCCATCAGGAAGTGCGTGAAGATCCAGCTGATCAAGAACGGCCGGCAGATAACAGCGTTCGCCGTGGGTGACGGTGCCATCAACTTCATCGATGAGCACGACGAGGTCCTGGTCGAGGGCATCGGCGGAAGGATGGGCAGGTCATACGGCGACATACCCGGGGTAAGGTACAAGGTCATCAAGGTCAACAACGTGTCTTTGAACGAGCTGGTCAGAGGACGCAAGGAGAAGCCTGTGAGGTGATGCCGATGGACGACAAGAATGCATCGAAGGAGGCCCCACAGAAACCCTCGGCTGAGCGAAAAGAGCCCGAGCCCGAGGCCGCTTCAGCACCTTCTTCGGTGGCTGATGAGCCTAAGAAGGCGAAGCCCAAGGGGGACAGGTCGAAAGAGGACGAGCCCAAGAAGGTCAAGCCCAAGGAGGACAAGCCGGAGGGGAAGGCAGTCGATGAGGACACGGGGCAGATGCCATCTCCGCTGGGCGACGTGTTGCTCTTCGGCAGGTTCGATGTCTCCGACGTGAAGGTTGACGACGCTGGCATAGCTCGGTACATCGATATCAGCCCAGTCTCCGTGCCGCACACCGGCGGCAAGCACACCAGCAGGGCGTTCGGTAAGGCCAGGATGAGCATTGTCGAGAGACTCATCAACGGCATGATGCGCACGGAGGACTTCACTGGGAAGAAGATCAAGAGCTACAAGGCTGTCGAGGACGCATTCATACTGATTCACGAGAAGACGAAGGACAACCCGCTCCAGCTCCTTGTTGACGCGCTTCAGAACGCAGCGCCCAGGGAGGAGGTCACGAGGCTTCAGTACGGAGGGATATCCGTCCCGAAGGCCGTTGATGTGGCCCCTGCGAGACGGCTAGACCTCGCGTTGAGGCATCTGTGCCAGGGAGCGCTGGAATCCTCCCACAAGAGCAAGAAGCCCATCGGCGAGTGCCTCGCGGACGAGATAATCGCGGCCGCGAAGGGGGACGTGAACTGCCATTCCGTGGCCAGGAAGGAAGAGGTCGAGAGGGTCGCGGCATCGGCGAGATGACCGCCCCCTCCTCGAGCAGCCCTCCTGTCTGCTGGCGCGGAGAGCAGCGAAGTGCATACGGATCAAATAGGGTGATCGCATGGGAAGGAAGGAGGACAACATCCGCAAGGCCCAGGCCCTGATGAGGAAGACCGGGCAGATACGCAACATAGGCACAGCCGCTCACATAGACCACGGCAAGACGACGCTCTCGGACAACCTGATAGCCGGGGCTGGCATGATGTCCGAGGACCTCGCAGGCAAGCAGCTGCTCCTCGACTACGACGAGCAGGAACAGGCCCGTGGAATAACCATCAACGCTGCGAGCGCCTCGATGGTGTACGAGTTCCGGGGCAAGGAGTATCTGATAAACCTCATAGACACACCTGGCCACGTCGACTTCGGAGGCGATGTAACGCGGGCTATGAGGGCCATAGACGGCGTCATCATCCTGGTCTGCGCGGTCGAGGGCGTGATGCCGCAGACGGAAACAGTCATTCGTCAGGCGATACGCGAGAAGGTGCATCCCATACTCTTCATCAACAAGGTGGACAGGCTGATAAACGAACTCAAGGTCACCCCTGAGCAGATGCAGCAGCGTCTCGCGAACATAATCAACGAGGTGGATGAGAAGATAACCCGACTGCTCCCGCCTGAACTGAAGCAGAAATGGGCGCTCAAGGTGGACTCCGGCAACGTACTTTTCGGGTCCGCGTACAACAACTGGGCCATAAGCGTGCCGTTCATGAAGAAGACGGGGATCACGTTCAAGGACATCTATGACTACTGCCACAACGAGGATCAGAAGACGCTGGCCAAGAAGGCCCCTCTGCACGAGGTCACTCTGGACGCGGTGATAACGCACCTGCAGGACCCGCCGGAGGCTCAGAAGCTGAGGATACCGACGATCTGGAGAGGGGACCCGGAGTCCGAGCTGGGCAAGGCGATGCTGACATGCGACGCTGACGGTCCCGCGGCCCTGATGGTCACCAAGATCATAATCGACCCTCACGCCGGCGAGGTGGCTGTCGGGAGGCTGTTCAGCGGCAAGGTCGTCAAAGGGCAGGAGCTGCATGTCATAGGCATGCCCAACCCGAACCGCGCGCAGCTGGTGTCGCTCACGGTCGGGGCGGACAGGATACCCGTCGAGGAGATCGACGCCGGGAACGTAGTGGCGATATCTGGGCTGAGGGATGCCATTGCCGGCTCAACGGTCTCGAGCGATGGCGACATGGCACCGTTCGAGAAGATGGTGCACTACAGCGACCCGGTCGTGACAGTCGCGATCGAGGCGAAGCACACTAAAGACCTCCCGCGCCTGGTCGAGGTCTTGAGGACCGTCGCGAAGGCAGACCCGTCGATCCAGGTCGAGATAGACCAGGAGACGGGCGAGCACCTCATGTCCGGCATGGGCGAGCTGCACCTCGAGATAACTCAGTACAGAATAGTCAACGAACACAAGGTCGACATAAACACGTCGCCTCCGATAGTCGTTTACAGGGAGTGCGTGGCAGGCGCGGGAGGACCGTTCGAGGGCAAATCCCCGAACAAGCACAACAGGTTCTACATCGAGGCGGAGTCGCTCGAACCGGCCGTCGTAGAGGCCATCAGGTCTGGAGAGCTGGGCACGGATGGCAAGGTGAAGGACTCGAAGGCCATGGCCAGGAAGCTGCAGGAGCTCGGCATGGATAGGGACGAGGCGCGTGGGATTCACTCGATCCAGGGAACGAACATACTCCTCGACGTGACGAAGGGGATACAGTACCTCCACGAGACGATGGAGCTCATCAGGGACGCCTTCGTCGAGGCGATGAATCAGGGGCCGCTGGCCAACGAGAAGTGCATGGCCATGAAGGTGAGGCTGGTCGACGCGAAGTTGCATGAGGACAGCATACACAGGGGGCCAGCCCAGGTCATACCTGCGGCGAGATCGGCCATGTACGGCGCCATGTGCCAGGGCGACAGGGTGCTCTACGAGCCCGTACAGAAGGTCTTCGTCAACGTGCCTGAGGACCTCATGGGCGACGCCATACGCGAGATACAGCAGCGGCGGGGCGTCATCGAGGACATGAAGCAGGAGGGGGAGAACACGCAGGTACAGGCGAAGTGCCCCGTCGGCGAGATGTTCGGCTTCGCCGCGTCCATAAGGAGCGCGACGAGCGGTCGGGCCCTGTGGTCCACTGAGAACGCGGGCTTTGTTCCGATGCCCCGGGATGTCCAGCAGAGGGTCGTTTCGGAGATACGGCAGAGGAAGGGCCTCAAGCCCGAGCCGTACGATGCGGCGTACTATTCGAGCTGATGGAGGCCACCCAGGCCATCCAGATTGCCGGGGAAAAAGACTAATATACCTAGAGCATCATGCTCGATTCGAGTGTATTGGAGGCCATGATATGGCAGAAAAACCACATATGAACCTGGTGTTCATCGGACACGTCGACCACGGAAAGTCGACCACAGTCGGCCGACTGCTTCTCGATACGGGGCATATCGAACAGCACATAATCGAGAAGTACAAGAAGGAGGCCGAGCAGAAGGGCAAGGCGACTTTCGAGTTCGCGTGGGTGATGGATGGACTCAAGGAGGAGAGGGAGCGGGGTCTGACGATAGACGTCGCTCACAAGAGGTTCAACTCCCAGAAGTACTACTTTACCATAATCGACGCACCAGGCCACAGGGATTTCGTCAAGAACATGATCACGGGCACGAGCCAGGCGGACGCGGCAGTTATCGTTGTCTCAGCCGTTGAGGGACCGCAGCTACAGACGAAGGAGCACATCTTCCTCGCCTGGACCCTCGGCGTGGGACAGATTGTTGTCAACGTGAACAAGATGGACGCGGTCAAGTACGACCAGGCCAAGTATGAGGAGACGAAGAACGCCGTCTTGGAACTGCTGAAGACGGTCGGATTCAAGAATCCTGACGAGATACCTTTCATACCCGCATCCGGTTTCAAAGGCGACAATGTCGCTAAGGCGTCAGAGAACATGCCTTGGTACAAGGGCCCTACACTGCTTCAGGCGTTGGATGCGCTCAGTTCGCCCCCAAAGGCGACGGACAAAGCTTTGAGAATCCCCATCCAGGATGTCTACACAATTACAGGTGTCGGAACCGTACCCGTTGGCAGAGTCGAGACAGGCGTACTCAAGTCCGATATGAAACTACGGTTCATGCCGTCGAACAAGATAGGCGAGGTCAAATCGATAGAGATGCACCATGAGACGCTGCCTGAGGCGACTCCTGGGGACAACGTGGGGTTCAACGTGCGCGGAGTCGCGAAGAACGACATCAGGAGAGGCGACGTAGGCGGACCGGTAGATGCCCCGCCGACGGTTGCGAAGTCTTTCGTTGCGCAGATTATCGTGCTGAACCATCCAAGCATTCTGACAGTTGGATATACGCCTGTCTTCCACTGCCACACTGCCCAGGTCGCGTGCACCTTCACAGAGCTTCAGAAGAAGGTCAACATCAAGACTGGCGAGGTTATGGAAGAGAACCCGCAGGTGCTCAAGACCGGTGACGCTGCTTACGTGAAGATCACACCGACGAAGCCGCTGGCCATCGAGACTGCGAAGGACTTTCCGCAGCTTGGCAGGTTTGCCATAAGGGACATGGGCCAGACCGTTGCGGCAGGAGCGGTCATAAGCATCGAGAAGAAGGAAATGTGACCAAACCCCTTTTCTCCTTTGATTTTCATGATGTGTCTTTCCAAGAGGTCCTGAGAACATGGCGCAACGAGCCCGGATATCGCTGAGCGGCACTGACCCCAAGAAGGTGGATGGCGTCTGCAAGCAGATCAAAACCATCAGCGAGAAGACCGGTGTCGCCATCGCGGGACCGATACCCCTGCCGACAAAGCGTCTCATCGTGCCGTGCAGGAAGAGCCCGGACGGCGAGGGCAGCGAGACATGGGACCGGTGGGAGATGCGCGTGCACAAGCGTCTTATAGATCTCGACGCGGACGAGCGAGCGCTCAGACAGCTTATGCGCATACAGGTGCCTGATGGTGTGAACATCGAGATCGTCCTTCGGTCTTAGTCCTGCTCGAGGGGCGCCCTTCGAAGCAGGGCACATAGTATCCAAAAAGTGCATATCCGGAATGGATTCAATCCCATCCTGTTGTGTTTAGGGGGTAATTCTGGGGTGGTGCGTGGTTCGGTCTCATGGTGGCAGGCTTGCCACTGAGACGGACGCCTGGAAACGTATATAACGAGACCTCCCATTCGCTCACATGCGACAGCAGAGGGCCGATAGATCAGCGGAAGATCGCCTGCTTTGCAAGCAGGAGGTCAGGGGTTCAAATCCCCTTCGGTCCACCATTCCTTGAGAGAAGACCATAGGGACGGGGAGAAGCTCTCAAACATTCAAGCTCAATTCGGTGTTGGAGAAATGGCAATGGACAGAAACTTCGGAAGAAGTGGTTTAGTAGGGTTTAGCACGATAATGGTTCTGAAATCCGTGGTAATCGACGATGATTCGCTTAGACAGTGAGAACCGTGTCAATTACGTGTATCACGCCATTGCTGGCGTCAATGTCCGTCTTGACTACCGTGGCGGTTCCGACCTTCACGCCCTGCGAGAGATCGACCTTCAGGTCCTTTCCCTGAATCGTCTTCAGCGCAGGTTGCTTCTTCACGGCCTCTGCACTCATCTTTCCAGAGACAATGTGGTACTTCAGGATCGCACTTAGCTTCTCCTTGTCCTTCAGAAGGCTCTCCACTGCTCCTTCCGGGAGCTTGGCGAATGCCTCATCTGATGGAGCGAACACAGTGAATGGCCCTGTGCCACTCAATGTCTCCGCCAGACCGGCGGACTCGGCCGCGGCCAGCAGTGTCTTGAACGATCCCGCCTCTCTGGCTGTCTCTACGATGTTTTTCATTTTCCTTTCCTCCATTCACCAGATCAAGTGCGCGAGTAGATCTCCGTCGTATACTGAGGCAGAGAAGAATCAACGTCTTGAACTCGTGCTGATGATTATCATACGCCCAATATCGTAACCTTGTGCCGCTGCTACACGACACTGTTGTACCCGCTGATGGTGGTAAGTACTAGAACGGGACGAACGAGGGGCCCATCCTATCAGAGATTCGGGAGCCGAAGACAGTGGCCAATCGATTGTGAGACGAGGGCCAGCGGCCAACCTGCCGCAGATCAATATCATTCAATCGGGCGCTTGGCGCCCCTTTGATGGCGGCACGCATCCTCGTCTTATGTGTAGCTTACATCATTACAAGTACTACAATACCTTGAAGGCCTTTGCGATTAGCGCAATAGACGCTTTCGCGAGAAAGGAGAAAAACCAATGAGTTACGGCACGCACGGAGGCGGCAGTCGTAGATACGATTCAGGCCCAAGGGAGATGCACAAGATAAAGTGCTCTGATTGTGGATCTGAGTCGGAGGTTCCGTTCAAGCCTAGAGACGGAAGGCCTGTCTACTGTCAGCCCTGCTTCCAGAAGCACCGACCCACACGAAGAGACACGTTCTGAGCGCCCAGTTCATTTTCATGAATTACTCGTTCAATTCGTTCGAATTCGCAAACCATTTAAAAGATATTTCTCATGTGATTTCTATTGAGTTCCAGTTCTATCGACAAGAAACAGACTCCGCTCATGTGACCAAAACCTGGATAGAAGGGGTTGAAAGTTGCGCAGGACTGATCCTGAAGTGCATCGGTCCACAGGAATTCAAAACTCATCGTCTCGCTGTCTAACAGTTCAGCCCCGGATGGATTCACTACGAGGGAAGAGGCCATAGGGGCGGAAGGTAAAGGGGTTTGGCGGGAAAACAGGCTCCCGCTCTATCACTCCTTGCCGAGATGTCGTTCTATGAGCTCATGCAGCTGGAGCCTCATTGCCCATCTTGAAGAGCTTGAAGCCGACCAAGGACTGCCAAATCGCCGTCAGAATCAGGCCAATGAACGGCAGTATGATTGGCAGTTCCGTCATCATGGCCGTGAACGGCGAGAAGTAGGTGAATATGCTTGCAACAATGACGACATAGCCAATGCGTCCTCCAAAGGATCCCTTCAGCATCACTATCCCGAACATGATGGATGCGGTGCACAAG
>CP070732.1:1713451-1748171 GCA_020347565.1 Methanobacteriota archaeon
CTCGGAGCCCTTTGCCGGAGAAGAAGGTTTGAACTCATGTCGCTGGTCAGTTGCCAGTATTCTCTCTTGTCGACCATGCTCGCTCTGTGGAGGCCGACAGGCTCAGTTGGCTATGGCGAACTCGAAACCCTACTCCGAGCTGCGGACGAGCTGTCTGGATGGCCAGGCGAATGTGCGGCGTTCTGCATCCACATGTTCGCCTGGACGGGCGTTCGCAAGAACGAACTCTGCGCGGCACATAGAGAAGACCTGAGTGTCGACACATGGACATTCAAGGTGCGCCATCCAAAGGGGGAAGGCACGTACGGCAGGCAGAGGATTGTGCCGATACCCGATAGGCTGAAGCCAGTCGTGATTCGGTATCTCAAAGCCCGAGACGAGATGCTAGCCGGAAGAGGCGAAATGGAAGTCGTGCCCTTGGTTCCATCTGTCCGGAACCCAGAGCGCTCCATCACGAGAGGGGCCATCGACAAGTGGGTATGGGACGTGTCGGAGAAGTCGGGCGTGCAGTTCAATCCCCATGCCCTAAGGCGAACGTACGGCCAGATTCTGATCGATAACGGCGTTAGCGTCGAAACCGTATCAGTCATGCTTGGCCATAGCTTCACCACCACCACCGAGAAACACTATTGCCGAAAGACGGCCGACTCTGCCAGGCTCGAAGTGATTCGGGCATGGAGAGTCCTCAGGTCAATTCCGGCAGATTGAGCTCCGAGACAAGGCTCCCTGGCTACGCTTAGGTTGTTATCATCGCTGATTCTCAGGAAGGCAGGTATATGAACGCCTCATAGCCCTGTCAGAGGCGGAGACCGGAAGAAGGGAAGACTCTTTTTCCGACGGGCCAACGAGCCAATCACCTCCTCCCCCATATCCCCCCTATCTGGCCCTGCCCTCCTTCCTGTCTCTGTCCCCCTCTTTTCAAGGCTCCGGCTCCGCAACATGTCGTCCGTTCCAGCGAAGTCATAAAATAGCCACATGCACATGCTTTTCAGAGCCGCGTGGCGCTGGTCGCTGATTCAGAAGGAGCCTGCGGACGGACGCCACGGGGCAAGGTGAGGGCCGTTTGCATTGACACCTGGTCGCAAGAAGCAGTCATCGACGTCCTCCGACATGGCCAAGCTCAAGTCGGACATCGTGAAGACATCCAAGGAGGTCAAGGGGCAGATGGGCCTCTACATGAAGCACATGGAGTCCGGACGCACGATCAGCGTCAACCAGGACAAGATATACCCGCTCGCGGGCGTCTTCAAGCTCGCTGTGATGGTGGAGACGTTCCGGCAGGCGGATGCCGGGATGATATCGCTCGACGAGAGGATAGAGCTCGAGACGCGCCATTACTGCATCGGCGAGGGTCTGCTGCAGTACCTCCAGCCAGGGCTGAAGCCGACAGTGAGAGACCTCCTTTCGCTGATGATAATCTCGACGGACAACACAGCCTCGGAGATGCTCTGGAAGCGGATCGGCATACAGAGGGTGAACATGCTGATTCGCGAGCTAGGACTCGCGAAGACGTCGATATACATACCCTATCGCGAGAGCTACCTCATGTCTATGGGATACGGGCCGTACAAGAACCTCTCGATCCCCGACGCCGCCCGCAAGTGGAAGAGCCTCTCCGACATAGAGCGCATGAAGGCGCTCAACGAGACGGAGAGAGAGGCGGCGAACCTGCCGATCGAGGAGTTCAGGAGCAAGTACGAGGGCTTATACGGCGTTCGGGCGCAGAAGAGGCTCAAGACGCAGCGCATCTACGACGAGGCGTTCGACAACTTCGGGACCCCGCGTGAGATAGGCGTGCTGCTCGAGAAGATTGTCGACCACGACATAGTGTCGCCTGACGCCTGCGAGATGATGCTGTCGCTCCTCATGCGGCAGAACAGCTCCGCCTCGATGTCCTGCCTTCTCTCGCCAGACATCAAGTTCGCCCTGAAGTCAGGTGACACGGCGTGCTCCTTGGCCAACGCAGGTGTGATATATGTCTCAACCGACTCGCATGTCGTGTTGTGCTGCTTCTTCAAGGACTTGCAGGAGGGCGACAAGGAGAAGGCGGTACTCGCGCAGGCGAGGATCGCCCGTAGCGTCTACGAGTACTTCTCGAGCGTGAGATCGAGGTGAGATGTCACTTCTTGCGGGACCAGATCGTCTCCTTGTCCCTTAATTCGCTTGCCAGACCACCTCTCCGAGACATTTCCTTCATCGACATGCAGAGCGGGACGACGGAGACGTTCGTCTCCTGGCGTATCTCGTCCGAGACGGCCATGGCCGCCGTCTTCGCCGCCTCCTCCTGAACCTCTCTGTCGTCGTACACCACCGCAATGTCGACCTCCTCCCCGAGAACATGCTCTCCCCTGGCCACGGAGCCGAACAGCCTGCACTCGACCGCCCAGCCGTGCACTGAAATACGGCCTGCGAACTCCTTTGCCGCCGCCTTCTGGGGGTCGGTGTCCTCCACTAACCTGAGCGCCCTGAGGACCGACTGGTCGCCCGTGATCCTGACGGAGCGCACGTTGCCGATCCTCCTCACCCTGGCTATCTTCGCTCCTCTCAGCTCCTCGATCGCCCTCCACGTGGTCATCGTCGGGACGCCGGCCGCTCGGGCGAGCTCGTTTATGCTGAACTGCCTGTCGGGGAACGACTTAAGTGTCCTTATGATGGCTATCCGCCCTCGCTTGGCCAGTATGGTCAGCAGCCGGTGTTCCATGGGAGAAATCATACCATCGTTGATATATACATACCATCTGTGGTATATATTACAGCCGGACAGGCCGAGCCAGGGCGTTCGATAAGTGACGCATAAGCGGCGTCCTGACTTGCGATAGACGCCTCTCCTTCAGCCTCTTGCGATTCGGGGCTCCTGCTCGGACCGTCGACGAGGTCGGAGTGGAAACGTATATTCTCTGATACGTGAATCCGGAGAGCCAGCGCGTGGGAGAAGATGGGCAACCCCGATGTGGCCAGGATATTCTACGAGGTAGCCGACCTACTGGAGCTCCAGGGCGTATCCTTCAAGCCGCAGGCGTACAGGAGGGCGGCAGCGGCCATAGAGCAGTTGGAGGTCGACATCGCGGATGCCGTCAGGGAGGGCAGGCACAAGGAGATACCTGGAGTGGGAGCAGCCATCGCCAAGAAGATCGAAGAGATAGTCGACACGGGCAGGCTGGCCTATCTGGACGAGCTGAAGTCCGAGGTGCCTGCCGGCCTGCTCGAAGTCCTAATGATACCGGACGTTGGTCCCAAAACGGCGATGCAGCTTCACCGCGAGCTCGGTATATCTTCAGTCGCTGAGCTGAAGGAGGCAGTCGAGAGTCATAGGCTGCAGTCTCTGAAAGGCTTCGGCGCCAAGACGGAGGAGAGGATTCTCCTTGGCATACGCACGCTCGAGTCCTCAGGCGGCAGAACGTTGCTCGGGGAGGCCCGTCCTGTGGCGAGGGCGTACCTGGCCCACGTGATGGCGTGCGTGCCCGACGTGCCCGCGAGCATATGCGGTAGCCTGAGAAGGGGCAGGGACACGATAGGTGACATAGACATCCTCGTCGCGAGCGACAGCCCTGACGAGGTCAGCGAGGCGTTCGCGTCCTACGGTCTCGTCTCGGAGGTCCTTGCCAGGGGCTCGACGAAATCCAGCGTACTGCTCCAGAACGGTCTTCAGGTGGACCTCAGGGTGGTAGAGGCTTCGAGCTACGGCGCTGCGCTGCAGTACTTCACCGGGTCGAAGGAGCACAACGTCATCGTCAGGAAAATCGGCGTCGAGCGTGGCCTCAAGGTGAATGAGTATGGCGTCTTCGAGAGGGGCACCGAGCGGCCCGTCGCAGGTGACTCCGAGGAGTCGGTCTACGAGGCACTGGGGCTTCCGTGGATCCCGCCAGAGCTGAGGGAGGACGCGGGCGAGGTGAGCGCTGCCCTTGATGGGAAGCTGCCGTCCCTTGTGGACGCCTCGGACATCCGAGGCGACTTCCACATCCATACCGACTGGAGCGACGGCTCAGACACCATCGAGGAGATCGCCTCGGCCGCAGCGAATCTGGGATACGAGTTCGTCGCCATAACCGACCACTCTCAGAGCCTAACCATCGCGAACGGCCTCTCACCGGAGAAGCTGAGGAGGCAGCTTGGTGAGATAGGGCGGGTCGGGGACAAGCACGCCGACGACATCACGGTGTTCTCCGGGTCGGAAGTCGACATAAAGCCAGACGGATCCCTCGACTTCCCATCGTCTCTTCTCCGCGAGCTGGACGTGGTCATAGCTTCCATCCATTCGAAGATGAAGATGCCAAAGGCGGACATGACGAAGAGGATGACGAAGGCGCTGGAGTCGGGCGATGTTGACATACTCGGACATCCCACAGCACGCATAATCGGGCGCCGGGAGCCTGTCGAAGTAGACCTTGAGGAAATATTCGAGGTGGCTGCAGATGCCGGTGTCGCCATGGAGGTCAACGCCTTTCCCGACAGGCTCGACCTCAGGGACGTCCATTGCAGGCTGGCCAAGGAGCACGGCGTGCCCGTCGCGATTGGGACGGACTCGCATTCCGTCCGACATCTTGAATACCTCGAATTGGGTACCATCACGGCGAGACGCGGCTGGCTCGAGAAGGGGGATGTGCTGAACACCTTCAGGCCGAATGACATAAGGAAGAGGCTGAGTGGTAGGAGATCATGAGGGACGCGCGGGAGGACGTGAGGAAGAGAATGGCGGAGCTGGCCGAGCTCATCTCCTATCACGACAGGAAGTACTACGTTGAGGACAGTCCGGAGATATCGGACTACGAATACGACATGCTCATGAAGGAGCTGTCCAGCCTCGAGGCCGAGCACCCCGACCTGATGCGTCCGGACTCGCCGACACGGAGGGTGCCCGGGCAGCCCGTGGCCGGGTTCGCCCCGGTGGAGCACCGCGTGTCTATGCTCAGCTTGGACAACTGCTATTCCGAGGACGAGCTGCGGGAGTACGACAGGCGCGTGGGGAGATGGCTCGGCGGAGAACAGGTCGAGTACATGGTCGAGCTCAAGATAGACGGGCTCGGGATAGCGCTGCTCTACGAGAACGGCGCGCTCATCCGGGGCGCGACGAGGGGCGACGGCAGCGTCGGCGAGGATGTCACATCGAACGTGAAGACCATCCGCAGCATACCACTGCGCCTCGACCCAGCGTCGGGGCTCTCGACGGCCGAGGTGCGAGGGGAGGTGTTTCTATCCTTGAAGGGGTTCAGGGAGCTCAACAGCGAGCGCGAGGAGGCCGGACAGCAGCCCTTCGCGAACCCGAGGAACGCGGCGGCTGGGTCAATAAGACAGCTGGACCCCAAGATAGCGGCATCGAGACCGCTCGATGCGATATTCTACTCGCTCAGCCACAGCGCCGATGCCATGCCCAATACGCACTCCGAGTGCCTCGAGGTCCTGAGGAAGGCAGGGCTTAAGACAAGCCCGGTCGTGCGCAGATTCTCATCCATCGACGACGTCATAGCGCATATCAGGGACTGGGGTTCTCGCAGGGATGAGGTCGACTACGAGATCGACGGCATGGTGGTCAAGGTCGACTCGCTGGACCAGCAGGCCCGGCTGGGGTCGACCGCCAAGAACCCGCGCTGGGCGATCGCCTACAAGTTCCCGGCGAAGCAGATGACCACGAGGCTGCTGGACATCGCGATCCAGGTTGGCAGGACCGGGGCGATGACGCCGGTGGCGGTGCTTGAGCCCGTGGAGGTCGGTGGCGTGACGGTGTCGAGGGCCACTCTGCACAACGAGGGAGAGGTGGAGAGGAAGGGGCTGATGATCGGCGACCGCGGGTTAGTCGAGAGGGCGGGCGATGTCATACCGCAGATAGTCAAACCGGTCGTGGAGGGACGCTCCGGTAACGAGAAGCCCTTCAGGATGCCCTCCAAGTGCCCCGTCTGCGGCTCTGAGGCGATCCGCGAGGAGGGCGAGGCTGTGAGGAGATGCTACAATGCCTCATGCCCCGCACAGGTGAAGGAGCGGCTGCGCCACTTCTGCTCCAGAGACGCGATGGACGTCGAGGGCTTCGGGCCCGCGCTCATTGACCAGCTGGTCGACTCTCATGCCGTCGAGAGCGTCGCGGACCTGTACGGGCTCGACTACGACTCGCTCATCGCGCTCGAAGGCATCGCCGACAGGTCTGCGCGCAGCCTGCTCGAGGCGATAGATGCGAGCAAGGGGAAGGACTTCGGGCGCGTGCTGTTCGCCCTTGGCATACGACATGTCGGGTTCACCACAGCGAGGGACCTGGCGGGCCATTTCGGCAGCGTCGACGCGCTCATGTCGGCGAGCGTAGAGGACCTCTCCGGCGTGCCGGGCGTCGGAAGCGTCGTCGCGGCGTCGGTGCGAGGTTTCTTCGACAACGACAGCAACGTGGCGCTGGTGAGCCGCCTGAGGGACTTCGACGTCAGCATGACTACGTCCAGGCGCGCGGCCGGCCCGCTCCAGAGCAAGACATTCCTGTTCACCGGCGAGCTGGAGTCGATGACGCGTTCCGAAGCGCGCGCGGCCGTCGAATCGCTCGGAGGCAAGGTCGGAACTTACGTCACGAAGGCCACGAACTACGTCGTGGTCGGCGCCGATCCAGGCTCGAAGGCCGAGAAGGCCCGCAGGATGCGTAAGCCGATACTCTCCGAGGCCGAGTTCCTCGCAATGATCGGTAGGAAGTGAGTCCACGGACCTCGCCTGTACGATCCCTTGCGCCGGCTGATAGCTGTGCGGCACACTTCAAATACTCTGCAACACCAGAGTTAACGTGAGTGACGTCACTGGGAGAGTGAGAACAAGCGATGCCGCAATACAGCACGAACAAGAGGTACCCCCAGCGTGAGAAATCGAGGCAGAGGCTGCAGAGGACACTTCGCTCTCTCCCTTCCGACCAGTACGAGTCGCGTGTAAGGCCGAATCCCGCGCGCGAGTTCGCCAGCCCCTATGAAGCGGACGAGGTCGTCTCTGCGGCGTCGCAAGAGCGCATCCAGCAGACGTCCGAGCCTTCGGCGGAAGTCCAGTATCAGTGCACGTCGTGCGATATGATGGTCTCCTCTTCAGATTCGTACTGTCCGTTCTGCGGCGCGATATTCGCGGACGATCCGTCGGCCGAGGGCGCGTCTGCGGAGGCCGAGGAGCCATACAGGCCGCCGGATCGGTTCGACGTCCTTTCGTTGATGAAACCAAGGGCGAAGACCCGCGAGCTGCTATACGCCGAGGCCCTGCACGGCTTCGCGGGGTCCGCGCGCCTGCTCGAGGAAATCGAGACCGTCATCACCGAGGTGAGCTCCCTCGGCACGGATACGCTGAAGGCGAGGCGTCTCATCACGGACGCCTGGGAGGCCTGCCGAGAGGGCGATTGGCCGCTGGTGTCCGCCCTGGCCAGGCAGACAGAGGAGCTGATCTCCCCCAGCATACCCGATCTTGTCAGGGGCGAGCTGGCGAAGGCGAGGAACCTCATAGTCGAGGCGAAGGCGCATGGGGCGGACAAGTCTCACTACATCGTCATGATGAAGAGCGCCATGAGCGCCCTCCACGCGAACAACGTCGATGAGGCACTCCGCATCACGAAGCAGCTGTTGGACTCTCTTCGGGAGGACTCCGCGATGCGGAAGGGAGGCCCGGCCCGGAGCACGGGGCGCTGACTGCCGCAACGCCTTGGCAGCCGCCACGCCACAGAATACTTATCGAAGTACCCCACATAGGGGAAGTCAGATGGCGCAGGACCTGACTACCCTGGACAGTTATGGCTGGGATGCCTTGAGGAACGCGCTGAACCAGCGTGTCGTCCTGGTGAACGAGAGGCTCATACCAAGCAGACGCAACAGGGTATGGATCGTCGAGACGGATGTCCGACCCGTCATCCTGAAGAGGTCTCTCAGCCGAAGGGCCGAGAACGAGTTCGGCGCGCTCCTGAGGGCTCGGGAGAGAGGCCTGGACGTGCCGTTCCCGCTCCACCGCTCGGGTGACTACATGGTGCTCGAGTACGTCCCGGGCGAGCGATGCGATTCCCTCATAAACCACCTGTTCAGCGCCGAGGCCGCCGAGAAGCTCGGCTCCTGGTTCGCGAGATTCCACCGGGAGTTCTGCGACGACGACTCCCAGTTCATCATGGCCGATGCCGAGCTGACGAACTTCCAGCTGTACGACGGCAGGATCGTCGGAATGGACCTCGAGGATTCCTGCCACGGGGAGCCGATGGAGGACCTCGGGCAGCTGATCTCCTCTATACTGGGGAGCGAGCCCGTGTTCACCCCCATCAAATTCGACCTGTGCATGAGGCTGCTGGAGTGCTACGAGAGCGAGTCTGGCATGGAGGCCGTTGAGAGCTCGAGACCGTTCGTGTCGAAGCATCTTCGCACGGCCGCCGCGACGAGGCCGCTCTTCAGAAAGACGCTCCTCGAGGCCGCGAGGAGCCTCGAATGCGGCTGGCCCCGCCTCGCGTGACGAGGCCTTCATGCCGTTCGGGAGACCGCCGCTCTGAGCATCATGCGCCGCCGTCGTCCTTCTTCTCCGTCTCTGCGGCGTCCGCCTTATCCTCGCCCTCGGGGCTCGGAGTCGCCTCCGGTCTCCTCGCGGACCGGGCCCTGAGCTTCTCCAGCCTCTTGGCGATCTCGGAGATGCTGTCCACCTGCTCGCTGACGACCTTTCTGCGCTTGTCAAGGCTCTCCCTCATCGATTCGACTTTCCCGCGCTCCTGGGTGACCCTGTCCATCTCCTGGTTGAGGCTCATCTGCTTTCTGTCGATCTCCTCCATCGTCTTGGCGAACTCGGCCTCGCGCTGCTCGAACTCGGCGCGCGCCCTGACCAGGCTACCTTCCTCCGCGGCGACCCTCTTCTCGCGCTCGTCCAGCTCCGCGGCCCTTCCGGAAAAGGCTGCCGACTCCTTCTCGAGCCTGGCCATCTCCTCCTTCGTCTTCGCCTTCACGACCGCGCTCTCGTCGTGGAGCGCGCTCTCCTTCTCGCTCAACGCCTTGTCGCGCTCATCGAGCTCCTTCTGCATCGCATCCATCGCCCGCTCGCGGCTGTCGAGCTCCTCGGTCCTTCCGCGCAGGCTCTCCTCACGCTCGGCGATGACCTTGGCCTCCGCGTCCCCCTTGGCCGACTCGCTCGCGACCCGAGCCTTCTCCGCCTCGAGATTCGCCCTGGCCACGGCTACCTCCTCCTCCTTGGCGGCAACGCCGGCCTTGAGTTCCTCCAAATCTGCGGCCCTGGTGTCCAGCTCGACGACGCGCTCCTTCATGCCCTCCGCGGCAGCCCGCTCGGTCGCCTCGCGCTCCCCCAGCGCGGCCTCCTTCTTCGCGATGTCGTGCTCGCGCTTGTCCAGCTCGCGCAGCAGCGACTCGATGCGGGTCTCCGACTCCGCGATCTTGGAGTCGCGTTCCTTCAGCTGCAGCTCCAGCTCGCCGAGGGCCTTCGCCTTTGACCTTAGCCCCTCGTTCTCCTTGCCTATGTTCGCCAACAGCGTGGATAGCTCTGCCTGCTGAGCCTCGGCGCTTGCTTCTATCTGTCCCTTCCGCGAGGCGAGCTCCGCCTTCTCCGCCTCGAGCGCTCTCCTCTCTCGAACGACCTCGGCCTCTCTCGCAGCGAAGGCTTCGGTCTGCGCCTTGAGGTTCTGCTCGCGGGCCTCCAGCTCCGCCAGCTACGCGCTGTGCTCCTTCAGCCCCTCCGCGGCCCTCTCCTCGTGGGACTTGGTCGCGGCCTCGCGCTCGTCTAGGAGTCTCTCCTTCTCCCTCAGGTCGGCGTCGAGCTTCAAGCGCTCGCCCGCGAGGTTGCCGCGCTCGCTCTCGATGTTCTTTATGGCTGCCTGGACGTTCCGTTCGCGCTCGTCCAGCTGCGCCTTGAAATCGCTGAGCGACTTCTCCCTGCTCGTCAGCTCAGTTCTGAGCGCATCCAGCTCCTTCCTGTCGCGTTCGATGCCATCCAGACGCGCCTTGGCCTCCTTGACCTTCTCGTCCCATTCTTCCTTCTGCGACGTGAACTGTGATACGTCCTCGCCCAGCTTCGCCCTCCGCGAGGCGATGTCGGCCCTTTCCGCAGCGAGCTTCCCGAACGCCTCCTCGTATGCCGTTACTCCGCGTGCGACGTGAGCCTGCATCGAGCGCATCAACCCGCGCTTTGCTTCCATGGCGGCATCGAAGGCCTTCTGGTTCCGCACGAGGGCTTGCTCCCTCTCCAGGAGGAGCGTCACCCTGTCGTTGATCTGCGCGTGTCTATCGTTGACTTTGGTCTCGAACTCCTTGAGCTCCTCCTGCCATTTGGACGTCTCCGTACGCAGGTTCTCGAGCTCCGTCTCCAGCCGGCCCAGCTCCTCGATCTCCTTCTCGAGTTCGGCCCTCTCCTCGCTCATCTTCGCGGACGCCTCTGAGAGCTCCTTCTGCTCGGCTTTGAGCCTCTCCTCGGCCGCCCTCGCAGCCGATATCCTCTCGTCCAATGACTGGGAGAATCGGCTCTCCGCCGACGTCAGCATGTACTTGAAGAACTCGGTCTCGTCATCCTCGGCGACGTCTCTACTCACTATGATGAACAGGATTTCCTTCCCCGCCACGATGTTGCCGACGTACTTGTCCACCTCGAACGCGCCCAGAGCGGCAAGGTCCCCTTTGCCCTCCGTCGCCTTGAGTATGTCATCGTATGTCACGTCCGCCTTGGGGCTGAACAGGAACTCCTTCAGAAGCCTTCGATCCCTGTCAACCAGATATCCGACAACGAGCTTCTTACCGAACATGATGTCACAACCAACGAAGCGGAGTCTCAGGGGAGGCGGGCGGCAGCTTCCCCGTCGCCCGCTGCTCGACTCAGATGGGCTGTCTCCAGCCGCTCCCTGAATCGAACGATGTCATCGGCGACCGCCAACATAACCTTTTTGCTTCTGGCATCGTGTGGCGTGATACCTGGAAGCCCCCTCACGCTCACGGCATGAACCGCCTTAGCAGCAACGCGTTCGTGACGACCGATACCGAGCTAAGTGCCATCGCGCCGGCTGCGATCATGGGGTCCAGGAGCCAGCCCGTGGCTGGGTACAGCACCCCGGCGGCTATGGGTATCGAGGCGGTGTTGTAGGCCAGTGCCCAGAAGAGGTTCTGTCTGATCTTAGCGAAGGTCTTGCGGCCGAGCTTCATGGCCGTCCCGACGCCCTTCAGGCCCCCACCCATGACGACGATGTTCCCCGCCTCCAAGGCGACGTCCGTCCCCCCTCCGACCGCAATGCCTATGTCCGCCTGGGCCAGGGCTGGCGCGTCGTTCACCCCGTCTCCGACCATCGCCACCATCTGGCCCTCAGACTGCAGCGATCTGACGACGTTCGCCTTGTCCGCTGGCATTACCCCCGAGATGACCCTGTCGATGCTGGCTCGTTTCGCGACGGCGCTCGCGGTTCGTGCGTTATCTCCAGTCAGCATCATAACTTCCAGTTCCAGCCCTCGTAACCCCTCTACGACATCCCGTGCCTCGTCCCGGACAGCGTCGGCAACGCCGAGCAGGCCAAGCACGCGGTCGTCGGACATGGCCAGGACGGCCGTCACACCATCGCGTTCGAGTTCCTCGAGCCTGCGTTCGAAGCCGGACGTGTCCAGCCCGAGCCTGCTCGCAAACCGCCTGTTGCCCACGTGCACGGTTGTCCCCCCCAGGTCGGCCGACACGCCCTCTCCGGGCACGATTCGAGACGACCTTGGCACGGCCAGCTCCACGCCTCTCCGCTCGGCGGCCGAGATAATCGCCTTGGACAGGGTGTGCTCTGCGCCCCTCTCCGCGCTGCCAGCAGCGCGCAACAGCTGCACCTCATCCACGCCTTTCGCGGGTTCCAACGCCACAAGCACGGGTGTGCCCTTGGTGATGGTGCCCGTCTTGTCGAATATCACGGTCGTGAGCTTGTGGACCCTCTCCAACGCCTCAGCATCTTTGATCAGCACGCCCAACTGGGCGCCCCTTCCTGTGCCGACCACAACTGCCGTCGGCGTCGCGAGCCCCAATGCGCAAGGGCACGCTATCACGAGGACCGCGACGAAGACCGTCAGCGAGAACGACGGGACGTCGCCGATGTCCCAGATGGTGGAGCCGATGATGGCCCAGAAGACCAGGCTGGCCAGCGCGATGACGAGCACCGCTGGCACGAGGTAGCCGGCCACTACGTCAGCGTACCTCTCGATGGGCGCCTTTGTCGCCTGCGCTTCCTCTACGAGCCTGACGATCTGTGACAACGTCGTCTCCTGGCCGACTCTGGTCGCCTTGACGGTCAGGATGCCGCTGATGTTGATGGTACCCCCGATCGTCTCAGAGCCCACGCCCTTCTCGGACGGCATCGACTCGCCGGTCATGAGGGATTCGTCCACAGAAGACACGCCTGAGGTCACAACCCCATCGACCGGCACCTTCTCACCTGGGCGGATCACGATGGAGTCGCCCACCCTGAGCTCCTCCCATGCCACGCTCCTCTCCTCGCCCCCCTCGAGCCTGTTCGCCTTTTGGGGCGTCAGATCCATCAGCTTCACTATGGCCTCGGATGCGGCTCCCCTAGACCTCAGCTCTATGAACTTGCCGAGTAGGACCAGCGCGATGATGACCGCTGCCGTGTCGAAATACACCGCGTCGGATACGAAGCGGTCCGGGAGCAATGTCACGAACGTGCTGTACGCCCATGCTGAGGTGGTTCCCAACGCGATCAGGGTATCCATGTTGGCCCGACGGTTAAGGATCGATCTGTGTGCACCCCTGTAATACCTCCAGCCCGCGACGAACTGGACGGGGATCGAGAGTGCCAGAAGTACCGGGTTCCGCCACTCATCGTGGACGATCTCATAGCCCAGGAATCCTTTCGCCATGGAGATGACGGCTATCGGGATGGCGAAGGCGACGGCGACGAAAAGGGCGCGTTTCGCCTCCCTGAGCTCCTGCGCTCTGGCCAGCTTTTCGGCCATGACGCCCTCCATCTCGAGTACCTTATACCCTGCCGCCTCCACGGCCCTCATGGTGGCTGGCCTGTTGATCTTCGAGGGGTCATAGTCGATCGTCGCCTTGCCGAGCGCGTAGCTGACGTCAGCACCGGAGACTCCAGGGACTGATTCAAGTGCGCTCTTGACGGCCGATGCGCACTCGGCACAGTGCATGCCGCTTATGGTCAGCGCCATCCTATCCTTCACGGCTTCGTAGCCAGCTCTTGTGATGGAGCCTTCGACCTCCGCCAATGTGACTTTGCGAGGGTCGAACCTGACGACAGCCCTTTCTGTAGCGAGGTTGACGGCGGATTCCATCACGCCGTCGAGGGCGTCGATGGCATCCTTGACAGCTGCCGCACAGGTCGCGCAGTGCATGCCCTTTATGCGGATCGATGCTTCCCTCTCTCCTCTGCCCGCCAATTCGAGTCACTCGTCCGAGACTTGCCTGCATGTGCATACACGCACCTACGTTGATAGCCATTATCCCGACTTCGTGCGCGTCAAGTCGGCGCGCCGGGGCGTGAGCGATACATGGTGTAATATTGTTCATCTCAAAGTTGATAGAATCGCGAATTCAACCATAAAAGGAGATTAACGACTGCGCCTTGACGGCGCACGCCATAGCGCCGCTGGTCGCGCCCGAAGGGATTAAGCACAGGCCGCACCGTCAGCGTCCTCGGCGGAGGGTTGCGAACGGCGAAGGTGACCGTGAGTCTACATGCGACGCTCAGGACGGCATCGTGCTCTGAGGGCTGTGTCGTGGACGCCAGCGACCTCATCGAGCTCCGGGCAGCTCTGACGGATCGGTACGGCCTCGGGTTCGGCGAAATGCTGGGCTCGCCAGGCTCCCCATTCGGCAAGACGGTGGTGCTGGTCAACGGCCTCGTGGTGCCGAGCGAGAGCACGGGAGATGTCGTCCTCAGGGATGGCGACGAGGTATCGATATTCCCTCCGATTTCCGGCGGTTGAGACCCTTCTGGACGCCCCCATCGCACGGATAAGCTTTATATCGAACCAGGGCATAACCGCGCTCCAGGACCTTGTATGGCCATTGATGCCGAAATGGAGAAGCCGCCCAAGGACCGCGGGCGGATGCTCCTCGTTGTCGTCGCTGTCGCACTTGTTCTCTCAGCGAGTGCCATCGGCTACGTCCTCTACGACAACTCACTGGCCCACAAGGCGTCGACGCCCGCCGTTGTGGAGATGAACGACGGCGTCGTCCTCGACTACACCGGCCGCTTCTCAGACGGCCGCGTCTTCGACACGAGCATCCTGGAGGTGGCGGAGGACGACGTTCTCTACCCCAAGTCGCTGACGTTCACGATGAGGGACAACACGAGCTACCAGCCCTTCAACATGGTGGCCGGACTGTACGGGGAGGAGGGTGGCACGATCAAGGGGTTCGCCCTTGGCGTGATAGGCCTCTCCGCCGGTGACACGAAGATCATCGACGTGGCTCCTGAGGACGCCTATGCGGTGAACCCCGAGCAGCTCGAAACGGTGCCGCTCGAGGAGCATGTGGTGGGCACTGAGACGATGGACGACGACGAATTCAGCGGCCTGTTCAAGGTGGACCCTGTCGTGATGGACCACGCGCCGCACTACAAATGGGGCTGGGATGTCATCGTCACCGAGATCGACTTCGGGATAGTGACCTTCAAGCACTCGCCTACGGTCGGCGAGGTCGTCTACCCGTTCGGCGACCCGCACGACGACGACCCGATGGGATGGGCCTGCGTCGTTGAGTCCTTCGACCCTGAGATCAACGACGGAGCGGGCGAAGTGGTAGTGAGACACGAGGTCTCCGAGGACGACGTCTACGCCTTCCTGGGAGAGACCTTCGAGGGCGAGGAGTTCGTCATATCATCCTTCGATTCGGAGAACGAAACGTTCGAGATTCACAAGAGCAGACCCGATGTGGGATACAACGCTGAGATAGCCGGCAGAGCCCTCTTCTTCGAAGTTACGATAATCAGCGTCACCAAGAAGACGTAGACGTGTCAAGTTTCTGGCGACCGCTCGTCCTTGCTGGCTTTGGCACTGGCGAACCTGTCGGACAGCCTTCTCACGTACCTGTCGAAAGTCATCTGGACCCTGCCGTTGCCGGACACGACGTACGCCCCTATTGCGAGAACGAAGCCGGCGAAGACGTCCGCGAGCCAATGGACGCCGAGGTACAGGACCGAGAAGGTTATGCCTATCGCGCTGCACGCGACGAAGTAGTAGTATCTCCTGTAGTCGGTGCCTGCGGACACGAGCACGAACAGCGCCGTGACGATCAGGCTCACGTGCGCGCTCGGGAAATCGTTGTTCAGCGGGTCCACGCTGGTCACCATCCTTCCCCAGTTCGTGTCGATGTACAGCAGCGGCGTCATCCCCGACTCGGCGTAGAACCCCGTGACGGTGACCGGAAAGAACAGGTAGAACGGCAGGAGTACGACGTAGTTGAACAGCATCGCGATGGAGTACCTCCTGAAAGTCGCCCTGTCGTCGAGGACGAGTATCAGTATCGGTGTGAAATACAGGATGAACGTGTAGACCCACACGTACACGAGTATCGAGAAGTCGGCCACAACCTGATAGTCCAGCCTGTCCTGGAGTATCCTGATAGCTCCGCCCCCCGCGCTGAAGAGCCAATTGGTGTAGATGATCTCCTTGGAGTCCGTCGACGGGCTGACGAACGCGTGCTCGAGCAGCAGCAGGAGCGGCGCCCCCCCGAGGATGAGGATGTAAAGCAGGTTGTACCTCACGGAGGCCGTGAATCGGCTCATGGACACGCCGCGCCAGCCGACTATGACGGCAAGCGCTGCTGCTATGCCGGCAACAGCCGACGCGACGTACAGAGCGATGAACGCGGTGTAGGAAATCGGCGTGTTCCTTCCTCGCATCAAGCATTACTCACGAGAATAGAAAAGCTTTCGCGCGAGGGTACGCAGTACGGGGCCCACGGGCCTCTCACGTCTGGGCGGCGGCCTTGACGGCCTTCGCCTTCTCGTACGCCGCCTCGAGCTCCAGCACGTAGGCGTCGGTCGAATGGTTCCTGGCCGTCTCCAGTGCGTTCGCTCCGAGCGCGTCGACGCTCCTGAGGCATCGGCGGATCCCGTCCGCGCACGAGTCCTCATCGAAGAGCGTGCCGTTATGTCCGTCCTCGACGAACTCCGGTATCGCCCTGCACCTCATGCCGGCCACGGGCGTTCCGGAAGCCATCGCCTCGAGGATGACCAGCCCCTGAGTCTCGAAGGTCGATGCGAGGACGACGATTTCACACGTGGCATACGCCTTGGCGAGGATGTCGTCCGGGACGAAGCCCGCGAACACCACCTCCTCGGCCAGGCCGATGTCACGGGCGAGGTTCTTGTATTCCTGCTCTGCCGGGCCGGAGCCCACGACAAGGAGCCTCAGGTCCTTGTCCTCCCTCTTGAGGTCGGCCATCGCGCGGAGGACGACGTCCATGCGTTTCTCCTTCGATAGGCGGCCCACGTGAAGGATCACGCGCTTGCCATCGAGGCCGTATCGCGACAGCAGCGACTCGTCGCGATTGGCCGGCGCGAACGCCGAGCAATCCACACCGGTCGGGATGACAAAGTCGGACTTGAACGTGACGCCGTGGTCGACTATCTCGCGCCGCACTGGCTCGGACGGGAAGATGACAGTGTCGGGTCTTCTGAGGAGGTTGCGCAGGTAGGTCCAGACGAGGGGCACGAGGAGATCCTCCCTGAAGCGGAAGAAGGAGTAGTACTTCACCGCCTCGTTGGCCATCGTGTGGAACGTGAGCACGCTCGGAAGCCGCATCGCCCTCGCCGCCGTCAAACTCAATATGGCCATGGACGCCAGCCCGTGGCAGTGTATGATGTCCACATTCTCCCCCCTCAGATACTCGAGCATGTCGGAGGGCGAGACCACAATCCTGTATCCTCTGTACGACCTGAACTCTATAGAAGGCAGGTAGTGTACGGGCCACCGCCCGCCCTGCCTTCCCGGTGCGTCCGGGGCGATCACCACGATTTCGTGCCCCCTGGCCTCGAGGCCCGCGCACTGCCTCTCCATGGACACCACGGCCCCATCGACCGTGGGGTGGTACGAATCGGTGAACATGGCAATCTTCAACAGTTCAACCTCGCTTCAGCTTCGCCGACATCGCCTTCAGCTTCTTGATGACGTGCCGCGGGTCCCTACCCAGTATTCTGATCATCGGCTCCTTTCCAGGTCCGCCTCTGTCGAATATGACGTCCGGGACTCCTCCGTGGCGTCTTATGGCTTCGGTGACGCCCCAAGTCATCGAGGACGCCCCCTTCGGCTCTCTTGCCCTGTCGAAGGACGCCACCGACAGCCTGGCTGCCCTGCACGCGCTCACCGCCGTCGTGGAGTACTTGACGTTCATCGCGCAGCGCACCCTGCCGTCGTGGGCATGCGCTGCGAGCACTATCCTGGCGATGTGCTTAGACGCCCCGAATCGCGCGCAGCCGACGGCCTGAGCTCTGTCTCCGACCCGCACTATCCTTCCTGTCAACGCGACCACATCGCTCGCCTCGAGCGCGCCGTCCACGCAGTACCCTATGTTCGACCCAACCTCGGGGATCAGACGTCTGTCCAGGAGCGATTCCAACGCTTCCGCGGCAGCGTCGATCTGTGCCAGCATCTCGGGTTTCCGCGCCTCGGACACGGCTGCCGCCATAGGGTTCGCGCACAGGACCCCCCTGCCCACTCGTCTGCTCCCGCGGATCGATTTGAATGTCATCTCCTTTGATGTGCGCACGGCATCCTCCAGGCCGTCGCCAATGGCAAGCCTCGCGGCTATGAAGGACGAGAGAGCGCATCCGGTTCCATGTACAACGCGGTCGTCCCGGGGGCTCGAGATCCTGACTGATCTGCCCTTTAGCACGAGGTAGTCCACGGCCTCCTCGTCTCCCAGGTGGCCCCCCTTCACCAGCACCGACCTCGCCCCGGACTTCATTATGGCTCTCGCCGCCTTGACGGCAGCCCGGTCGTCCCCTATTTCGATGCCGGACAGCATCTCGGCCTCGTGTCTGTTGGGCGTGACGAGGGTGGCGATTGGAAGCAGCGAGCGTCTCAGCTCGTCTACGAGACCCTCGGTGCTGAGCGATCCTCCGGTGGTCGCCGCCATCACGGGGTCGACGATGATTGGCACGGGCTCCCCACGCAAGGCCTTCGATACCGCCCTTACGATCTCACCGCTGTACAACATCCCAGTCTTGACGGCCCCGAGTCGGACGTCGCCGAGCACCGCTTTCAGCTGCGCTTCGATCTCTTCAACGGGCACGGGAAACACCGAGTGGACACCCCGTGTGTCCTGCGAGGTCACGCAGGTGACAACGGAGCATCCATGGAGCCCCATCGCCTCGATAGCCTTCAGGTCCGCCTGCAGCCCTGCCCCTCCGGTCGGGTCCGAGCCTGCGATGGTGAGAACAGTGGTCATACGGGGTAGCGTATGCGTGTGCTGGTAAATCAAATGTGCCAGCTCTGACGCTCTTCTCGCTGCATCATCGTTAAATATCCGCTAGCCAATCAGAACGGTTCGGATGAAGGCGCAGACAGGTCACATAGTGTTCAAGGGGCAATTCCGGTACAGAGACCTCTCCAAGCACTTCGAGCAGGTGCTCAGGGCGTTCCTCGAGGAGACCGACCAGATGCCGGACGAGGATGAGATCCTGCATATGTTCATACGCATGAACCTGATGGATCTCTCCAAGAACAGGAAGCCCGAGGGCTACAACCGGCGCGGCCGGATGAGGCTCATCTTCCCTCAGATACCTGGCAGGAAAGAGATGTACGTTCGCGCAGATGTCAAGACCACCCAGGTCGTCAGGGTGACGGAACGCCTGAGCAAGGTCCTGAGGAAAGCCGGAGTGTCGCATTCGGTCGCCTACGACCAGCTGAAGACGCTTGCCAACTCCTGAGCCAGCACGAGCCGCAGGCGCGTCCGCACTCCGCAGAGGTGATGCAACGTCCGCCAACATGCGTTCTAGGGTCTCGGAAGCGGTCAGGGGTACGTCCTCCCTCGACGGCATGAGGCGGTCCTTCAGGACCATCATCGACCGGCGGCTGCGGAGCGTCGAGAGGCTTCCAGACTTGGAATCGAAGCGGGATGTGCTCAGGGAGCTCAAGGAGCGTTGTGTGGGCAACGAGGACCTCCTGAGGGACGCGATGGCGTCCCTGCGCGAGAACGGATGCAGGGTGCTCCTAGCGAAGGATTCCGACGCCGCCGTCCGGGCTGTCGTCGTGGAACTCGAAGGCGAGCGGATGGTCGTGAAGTCCAAGTCGAACGTGACGAAGGAGGTCGGGCTCGCTGCCGCCCTCGAACGCGAGGGGTTCGAGGTGGTCGAGACGGATCTCGGGGACAGGGTCGTCCAGATCGCTGGATGCGAGGCGGTCCATCCGACAGGACCCGCCTGTCATCTCACCAGGAAGCAGATATCCGAGCTGCTCTCTCAGCAACTCGGCAAACCTGTCTCCGAAGACCCGGTGGAGCTGACCGCGGCCGTGAGGGACGAGATATCGGAGCACCTCGACAGAGCCCAGGTTGGCGTCACGGGGGCGAATGCCATCACCGCCCGCGAAGGTGCCATCGTGATAGCGCACAACGAGGGCAACGCGGCACGCTGCGCATCCTTGCCAGGGAAGCATATCGTGCTGACGACGCCGGACAAGGTCGTCCCCTCCCTGAACGATGCGGTTGATGTCGTCGGCATGCAGACGCTGTACTCCACCGGCAAGATCGTCACGGCCTATATCGATGTCGTGACGGGCCCGAGCTACACAGCGGACATAGAGAAGCAGGTGTTCAGGGGCATGCACGGTCCGAAGGAGGTCGTCGTCGTATTCGTGGACAACGGACGGCTCGGAGCGGAGACGAGGGAGCCGATGTACTGCATAGGGTGTGGCTCCTGCATCACGCGATGTCCCGTGTACGACATCGTGGGCCCCCTCTTCGGCGCCCACGGCCACCTGGGCGGCCAGGGCGCGTACCTGCTGAGTTCGCTCGGCAAGCACGAGTCCGCGCAGGATGCGGGGCTGTACATGTGCACCTCCTGTGGCGAATGCGAGGAGGCGTGTCCGGTCAGGATAGACACCAAGGGCGGGCTGCTGAGGGCCAGGGCCGAGCCGTCTGCCCGCGCCCTCGGCCTCGATGCGGAGCACTCCGCTGTCGTGGCGAGCGTGAGGAACTACGACAACCCCTGGCAGATGCCACGAGCCAGGAAGTCGAGGTGGTCCAAGGGTATAGCGCTCCCGTCGAAGGGCGACACCCTGTACTACGGCGGCTGCTCCACATCGTACCTGTTTCCCGAGTCCGCGCAGAGGGCCGTACGCCTTATGAGGGCGGCGGGTGTCCAGCCGGGGTTTATCGGTTCGGGCGAGCCGTGTTGCGGGTCCACCGTCCGCAAGCTGGGGGATGTGGAATTGGCGAGGGAGAAGGCAGAGGAATGCTTCGCCGCGTTTGCAGCGGCGGGCGCCACGATGATCGTCACATCGTGTCCAGGATGCTTCTCGATGCTGGACTCCCACGACGACCTGAAGGCCAGGCACGGGCTGCGTATACAACATCTCTCGCAATGGCTGGCAGAAAGGATCGGGTGCCTTCAGCTGGAACCCGTCCGGTCGCTCGGCGGCGTGACGTACCACGACCCATGCGACCTAGGCAGGGATTGCGGCGTGTTCGACGAGCCCAGGCGGCTCGTGAGGGCGGCCGTCGGCGATGAGTTGCTCGAGATGGCCCGCTCGCGTTCGGAGAGCGCATGCTGCGGTGCCGGTTCAGGCATCAAGAGCGGGTTTCCTGATCTTGCATCGGCGATCGCCCGTCGGAGGATAGAGCATGCGAATGAGGCGGGAGCTGATACCATCGTTACCGCCTGTCCCTGGTGCCTTCAGAACCTGAGGGACAGCCAGACTGGGGCGTCGCCTGTGCCAGTGATGGACCTGTGGGAGCTCTTGGACGAGGCGTTGGGCGCAAGCGAGGGCGATTGAGGTCGACGGCCTGTTCACGGACCGTCGCCTTGAACCAGTGGTATCTCCCTGATGTCGGAGTATATCGGCCCCTTGGGTGTGAGAACGCTCTTTTTCAATACCATCCTGTCGACCTCGGAAGAGCCGAAGTCCGTCGCGACGTTCGAGTTCATGAGCTGCTGGAGTCCCGCCACGCCCCTCGGGCTTCTCGCCCGGGCGACAGTCAGATGCGGCCTGAAGCCCTTCTTGTCTCTCTCGAAACCGATCTCGCGCAACGAGGTGTCCAGCCTTTCGGCCATGGAGGACAGCCCTTCGGCATTCTCGAGGCCGACCCATATCACCCTGATGTTCGACAGAGACGGGAACGCACCCATGCCCTTCATGACTACAGTGAAAGGCTGGAGTCCATCAGCCGACCGCGCCATCCTCTCCGAGATGCCGTCTATCGCCGTCTCGTCGATGTCACCCAGGAACTTCAGCGTCACGTGAAGGTTTCCGGGCTTGACGACCTTGAGGTCAGCATCCGCGCTCCTGAGGCCTTCCAGCAACTGCGATAACGCGTCGGTCGGCTCCATGTCCACAGATATGAACGACCTGAATCTCAACGGGACGCAATCGACCGTAGCGCCTATATTACTTTCCCACTTGGCCAGTGCTTTCGCGGGCCGCTCTTCATGCCCAGCCTCTCCCCGCACGCCTGCGGCCCGCTTCGAGCTCCTTGATCTTCCTGCGGACCGTCGATATGCCGAGGAAGGCGATCGCAAGCGCTGCGATCAGGCCGATGGAGTACGCTATCTGCCCGATATCCTCCGCGTACAGGACGCCGAACGAGGCCGCGAAGTTGAAGGAGCTGTGCATGACGACCGCAGCCAGGTAGAACGGCATCCATCCACCGAGTCTCATGACCTTTCTCGCGATGCCGAGCCCGAGCACGGACGACGCAGAGGCGTGCAACAGCGCCGACGATATACTTCTAACGACCGCCGTCGCGATGAACGCTTCCGTCCCTCCCTCTATCAGCGCAGCATTCTCGTAGAGCAGGTTCTCCGTCGCCGCAAAGCCGAGTCCAACGGCGGCGCCGTAGACGATGCCGTTCTCGAGATCCGTCATCGCTCTCCTCGCACGAAGGATTCCAAGACCCTTCGCGGCCTCTTCGACGAACGGGGCGATGACGCAAGCCAGCATAAGTGCTGGGATGCTGGGGTTGTCTCCGAGCACCTCGTAGACTCTCTCCACGTTCTCGTTTAGCAATATCATCAGCACGATCTCGAACAGCACCGCTATCGAGATGGAGAACACTGCCCCGTAGAGGAAGATGATGAGCAGCCTCTTGTACGGCTCTCGGGAGTACTTCTCGGTGTTCCTTATCCAGACGAGGTACAGAAACGACGGAACAAATGCCACGAGGACTATCACGAGAGCCGTGATCAGCCAATCCGTCGTCCGCTCACCACCGCCGATGAGGATGATGCGCGTATATCAAGGTTGGTCCTGCAGAGAAGCATCGATGAGCGGCCGATAACCGGCTTGGCAACCCGCGGCCCTCTAGCCGGAGGTGCTTCGCGACTGGCCTACTCGAGCGTTATCGCGTTGTTGGGGCATTCGTCGACGCAAGCTCCGCAGTCGAGGCACTTGCTCTCGTCGATCACGGCCAGGTCGTCGCAGGTGATAGCTTCCTCGGGACACACATCGACGCACGCGCCGCAGGCCACACACTCGTCCTTGTTGATCTTCGCTGGCATCTGGGCACCTCAGTGATACGATATTTGAAGGGATAATGTCCCCCCATATAAACCTTGTTCACCAAATCATTCGCGAGGTCGGCTGCCTGGCCTGCGTCAGGCGCCTGGACGGGCAACTATTTAGGTGTCATCCAGCAATCGCCCAGTCGATAGCATGCCCGACGAATACCTCGGCAAGTGGCTTTATTCCGGGGAGGAGGTCTCCGCCGGATACCTGAGGGCCCGCGAGGGCATCGTCGAGGAGGTGTGCAAGGGCCAGCCGCCCGTCGACGTGACGCCGTCGGTCGTCATACCAGGGTTCGTCAACTCCCACATTCACATCGGCGATTCCTTCGCGCACCCCGCGCCGAGCGGGACGGTCGAGGAGGTCGTAGGGCCAGGCGGGTACAAGCATAGGATGCTCGCGAACGCCTCGGCTTCCGAGAAGATCGCAGGCATGAAGACGTCCCTCGATACCATGCTGAGGACCGGTACTTGTGCCTTCATCGACTTCCGGGAGGAAGGCATAGAAGGCGTTCGCGACCTCCGCGGCGCCATGGGGGAGAGTCCGCTTGAGGCGAAGATCCTTGGACGCCCCAGTAGCGTTGACGGCTCGGGCGCGGATATGGACGCCCTTCTGCGTGCCGTCGACGGTCTGGCATTCAGCTCCCATAGCGATTGGCCAGCGGAGGTCCTCGAGGAGGCATCGGCCAAGTGCAGGAGCGCGGGTAAGATGTTCTCGCTGCACGCTAGCGAGTCGAGGCGCGAGGACATCGATGCGATCCTGGACCTGAAGCCGAGCTTCGTCGTGCACATGACGAGGGCGACGGGCGACGATGTCGCGGCCTGCGCCGCAGCGGGCGTGCCCATTGTGGTCTGCCCCAGCTCGAACCGCTTCTTCGGCCTCGTGCCGGACATCCGGGGGATGCTGGACGCCGGCGCCGAGGTGGCGCTCGGTACGGACAATGCAATGATATGCGCCCCCGACATGACGTCCGAGATGAGGGCGGCGTTCGACGCCGCTGCCGGGACCGAACGCCTCGCCCCTGCTGAGGCGATACGTCTGGCAACGCTCTCGGGGCGCAAAGTATTAAATCCGAAGGGCAAGATAACTACGGAATTGAGCACATCCGACTCACTCGTCGTGCTGGATGTCCAGGAGGGCGAGGATCCCCTTCTCGAACTGGTGTCGTCCGTGTGTCCGGCATGCGTGTCGGCCGTGACACACCGCGGGAAGGTTTGGAGGAGAGATGCTTGGACGACCTGAATAAGATACTCATAGCGACGGACGGCTCCGACTATACGAAGGAGGCAGTATCCCGGGGCCTCAGCCTCGCGAAGGTGTTCGGCGCCGAGGTCACAGCGCTGTACGTCGTCGATCAGACTTCATTCGTTAGCTTTCCCATGGACTCATCGATAGTAAGCGTATACTCGCTTCTGGAGAACGAGGGCAAGAAGGCGGTGGAGGAAGTCGTTAAGGAAGGCGAGGAGCTGGGCGTCAAGGTGACATCGATGATAGTCGAGGGCTCCCCGACGAAGAAGATCGTGGAAGTCGCAGCCGACTACGACCTAGTTGTCCTGGGCACACTCGGCAGGTCGGCCCTCTCGAAGCTGTTCATGGGAAGCGTCGCGGAGCGGGTGACGAGATACGCTCCATGTCCGGTACTGGTCGTAAGGAGCAGGAAGAGGTGAACGCCCTATGAAGGTCAAGGATATCATGACTGAGGACCCCATCGTTGCGGAGCTTCCAGGAACGCGTACGGAGGTTCTGAAGAGGCTCGTGAAGTGCAACAAGACTGGCATGCCGGTCGTGAAGAGCTCGGATGGCACGCTGGCTGGTTTCGTCACACGCCAGGACATCTTCTCGATGCCCGAGGAGGAGCAGCTCGCGCTCGTCATGAAGAGGGACTACCCGACCGTGGCCCCGAAGGCGAGCGTCAAGGAGGCGGCCAAGGTGATGGTGGAGAAGAACCTCAGCCATCTGCCGGTGGTCGAGAAGGGCAAGCTGATAGGCATCGTGACGCCCACGGATCTGCTCATCGTGGTCGAGCGCGAGAACCCGCAGGTGACGGTGGAGGAGATAGTCCGATCGCCCTGCATACCAGTCTACGCTGGGGCTCCGCTTGCCGTCGCGCGCGCGTCGTTCAGGGCCGCCAAGGTCTACGCGCTCCCGGTGCTTGACGACGATGCGAAGCTGGTGGGCATCGTCACGGACAGGGACATATTCAACCAGAGCGTCGTCGACAGCAGCGTTGTGATGAGCGACTTGGGATTGAACAACGGCGCGGACAACTGGAACTGGGAGGGCGTGAGGAACGTCATGAAGCTGTGGTACGAGGTTTCCAAGGTCAACCTTCCGAAGCTGCCAGTTAAGGAAATAATGGTACAGAGCCCCGTCACGGTCTTCAAGAAGACTCTCGTGGCCGATGCGGCGAAGATCATGCGCAAGCACGACTTCGGCCAGCTCCCCGTCAGGGACTCGAAGGACAACCTCATCGCGATGATCTACGATACGGACATCATATCGACACTGATCAAGTGATGCGAAATGGACTCTCAGGAATTGCTATCCCTCTGCAGGCGCAGGGGGTTCCTATGGCCAGCCTACGACATATACGGCGGATTCGCCGGGTTCTACGACTACGGTCCCCTGGGAGCGGCGCTGAAGAGCAACATCGAGGAGCACTGGAGACGGCTGTACGTCCACGAGGAGGGCTTCCAGGAGCTCGTGTGCCCGCTGATCGCGCCCGAGCCGGTGTTCGAGGCGTCTGGTCACCTGGACGCCTTTGCGGACATGTACGTGGAGTGCGAGGGCTGTGGTGAGACGCACCGCGCGGACCACCTCGCCGCTGGCATGCACGACAACCCCGCATCGCTGAGCGAGGAGGAGCTCGGCAAACTACTTGGGGACAACGGCGTCAAGTGCCCGTCATGCGGGGGCGCCCTCACTCCGCCCCGCAGGTTCAACCTGATGTTCAAGACACCCGTGGGCGCTGGCTCCGCGAAGCCCGGATACCTCCGGCCCGAAACAGCCCAGGGGATGTTCGTCAACTTCTCCCAGGTCTACAGGTACGGCCGCGAGAAGCTGCCTGTGGGCGCCGTGCAGATAGGTCGGGCATTCAGGAACGAGATATCGCCCAGGCAGGGGCTCCTCCGGCTGAGGGAATTCTCGCTGATGGAGGCGGAGGTGTTCTTCCATCCCGAGCGTAAGACCTGGCCCAGGTACGACCGGGTGAAGGACGAGAAGCTGCCGCTGCTTCCCGATGGAGGGTCGGTCGGGGAGATGTCACTGTCCGACGCCGTTGGGAAGGGCGTGATAGCCAACGAGGCGTTGGCGTACTTCATATGGCTCACCTTGAGGTTCGCCTCGGAGATCGGCTTGGACCGCAGGCGCGTGCGTTTCCGTCAGCATGCGAGGGACGAGATGGCCCATTACGCATCCGACTGCTGGGACTTCGAGGCAGAGACAGGCTACGGCTGGGTCGAGCTCGTGGGCGTCGCTGACAGAGGCTGCTACGACGTTCAGGCCCACCTGAGGCATTCGGGCGCGGACCTGACCGCCTTCGAGCCGTTCGACGAACCGCGCGAGGCAACCGAAGAGGTCGTCAGACCGAGGTTCGACGTCATGGGGAAGCTCTTCAAGGGCAGGACGAAAGCGATAGCGGAGGAGCTGTCGAAGCTGTCTCCCGAGGAGGTTCGAGGGACTGAGGAGGTCGGCGTCGTGGTGGGAGACGAGGTGTTCAAGGTGCCTTCATCATGCTTCGAGGTCGCCTCTGCGACGAGGAAGGTCGCGGGCGAGAAGTTCGTCCCCCACGTTATCGAGCCCGCATACGGCGTGGACAGGATACTGTACTGTCTCCTGGAGCACGCGTACCGGAAGGACGGCGACTACGTCACCTTGTCCTTGAAGGGGTCCGTCGCGCCCATCAAGGCAGGCGTATTCCCTCTGATGGCCCGTGACGGCCTCGACGGCGTGGCCATGGAGATACGCGAGACCCTGGCCGTGGCTGGGATAGCGGCGTACTTCGACGACGCGGGTTCGATAGGACGCAGATACGCCAGGATGGACGAGGTGGGGACTCCCTGCTGTGTCACCATCGACTATCAGACGAAGGAGGACGGCACAGTGACCCTGAGGGACAGGGACACGAAGGAGCAGAAGCGCGTCGAGGGGGAGCGCGTGGCGGCAGCAGTCGCTGAGGCCGTCGCCCGCAGCTCACCGGCGGCATCGGGTGGTGGGATGTAGAGTGAGAAGGAGGGATAACTGAGATACCATGCCTCTACCTGTAGCTGGACGCACTGGAGACCGAGGCTGGCTTCCCAGACCTGTTGACCTATCGGAAGAGTTGGGCAAGTACATCGGAAAGCAGGTAAGCTACGCGACCCACGGCATACACAGGTACCCTGCCAAGTTCATCCCGCAGATACCGAGGTTCTGTCTTGAGTCCTACTCCAAAGCTGGAGACGACGTCCTCGACCCGTTCATGGGGTCGGGGACGACGCTGCTCGAGTCGTACATCCTGGGTCGGAACAGCTACGGGGTCGACATACACCCGTTGGCGAGGCTCATCGCGAAGGTCAAGATAACCCCTATCGACCCCGACCACCTGTCATCCCTCGCACAACAGCTGTTCTCGAGGATCAGGGCCGACGATGACGACAACAGCGAATGGATCCCCGATATACCGAATAGGGACCACTGGTTCAGGGAGGACGTTCTCAGGGACCTCGCGACGATAAAGAAGCACGTGTGGAGGATGCGCAGGGGGGACTACCAGGACTTCTTCAAGATATGTTTCTCGTCAATAATCCGCAAGATGTCCAACTCCGACGCCTCCTCACTGATACCAGAGGTCACGACGTTCAGGAAGAAGCTCGACGCCCAGGGCAGGACGTCGTTCGATTCGATATCGCGGTTCGAGAACGCCGTCCGCAGCAAGCTGATAGACGCGGAGGAGCTGTGGCGCTTGTCGAAGGAGGTCGAGGAAGGGTACTGGAGCTATCCTGAGACGAGGATAATCGGCAACGACGCCAGGGACATCGAGCTCGAAGATTCGGAGATCGACCTCGCCATAACGTCCCCGCCCTACGCGAGCGCCGTGCATTATGTGAGCGTGCACAAACTCGAGATGTACTGGCTCGGGCTCTTGGACGACCTCGCGAAGCTGGACGGCAGCGTCGTAGGCACCTCGCGGGCGTACGTGAACGAGTACCGACCCTGGAGGCCAAGGACGGACATCCCCGAGCTGAAGCTCGTGCTCAGCGAGCTGCTTGAGAGCGACAAGAAGAGCGCGTACATCGTGTACAAGTACTTCGACGATATGAGGCGCAACTTCGCGGAGATGAACCGTGTGCTGACCCGCGCCGGCAGATACTGTATGGTCGCAGGCGAGAACACCTTCAGGAAGGTGCGAATACCGACGTACGCCATCCTCGCCCGCATAGCGCTGAAGACCGGCTTCGAGGTCAAAGGCATGTACGTGTACGACGTCATCAACAGGCACCTGGACATACCGCGGTGGAACAACAGCAGGATCGAGAAGGACCACATCCTCGTGTTCCAGAGACGGCGCGCGCCCACATCGAGCCGTCTCTAGCGTGCTCAGGAGATGGCAGTTACATTTAACTCGCGGCTGGCCGATTACGTCACTCATCGAAAGGATGGGATCAGCATGAACGAAGAGTTGCCCCTGGAGCTGCGTCTCTCTCGCCTGACAGTGCAGAGCCTAAGAAACCTCTGCGACACGCATGACGTCGAGGGTTACTCCAACCTCGTCAAGGACCACCTCGTAGATCACATGCTGGAGAGCATCGACTCCGAGGTTCTGGAGGACTTCTGCGAGGCCCAGGAGGAGATATACTTCGTCGAGAACATGGCCAAGGCCATCAAGTGGTCGGCGAGCAAGAAGATAGTCCACCTCGAGCCGGACAGCGACGAGACGATCGTGAACGCGACCTTCTCTCTCCGTAGGTCCGACGGTTACGAGGTGTACAACATACGGTTCGTGAACCAGACGACTGACGACATCGCCACGTCGTGCGAGTGCCAGGAGGCGCGGGAGAAGCGGTACTTCTGCCCTCACCAGATGGCCGTGCTCGTGAGGTGTTTCGGAGAGGGCCTGTTCGATGTGGACGATTGGACCGGACCGATGACCAACGAGGCGGAGGACCTGATCGCCGCGAATGTGTTGCGGAAGAAGCGCAGGTGACGCTGGTCCAGCCACACACGCTCAAGAAGTTTTATCTACGGTTATCTGTTCTTGGGGGATGCCATGCCTCAGTATGATTGGAGGGAGAGCGAGCCCAAGTGGCAGGCGAAGTGGAAGGAATGGGAGATCTACCGCTTCGACCCCGAGTCGGATGACGAAGTGTTCAGCATCGACAACCCCCCAAGGTACGCGTCCGGCGCTCTTCACCTCGGGCACGCCTACGGCTACACCGTCATAGACTTCGCCGCCAGGTACAAGCGGCTCAAGGGGTACAACGTGTTCTTCCCCCTATGTTTCGATGTGAACGGCACTCCCGTCGAAGTGCGAGTCGAGAAGGTCATGGGCATCAAGGCGTCGGACGTGCCTCGCCAGGAGTTCATCAGTATGTGCGAGGAATTCGCCGAGAAGGACATAGGCGAGATGACGAGGCAGTTCGAGATGCTGGGGGAGAGCATGGACCCGAGCATCTACTATCAGACGGATGCAGAGTACTACAGGAAGCTGACGCAGATATCCTTCATAAGGATGTTCAAGAAGGACCTCGTATACAAGGGCCACTTCCCGGTCAACTGGTGCACCCGCTGCGGCACGGCCCTGGCCGCAGCTGAGGTGAACTACGACCACAGGAGCACGGCGCTGAACTACATCAAGTTCAGGGACGTCGACACGGGCGAGGAGGTGCCCGTCGCGACCACGCGGCCCGAGCTGCTGTGCACATGCCTGCTGGTCGCCGTTCACCCGGACGACGAGTCGAAGGCGTGGATGGTTGGACGCGAGCTCGCGACGCCGGTGTTCGACAAGAGGGTCAAGGTCGTCGCGGACCCGAAGGTCGACCCCGAGTTCGGAACCGGCACGGTCATGATATGCTCAATCGGGGACAAGGACGACCTCGATTGGATCATGAAGTACGGCCTCTCTCTCGAGAAGGGGATCGACGAGGCTGGCAGGATGACGGAGCTCGCGGGAGAGTACGGGGGCATGACGGTCGTGGATGCTAGGAGAAGCATCATCGACGACATGAAGGTCGCTGGCCTGCTCACCAGACAGGAGGACACGGACCAGAACGTCGGCGTGTGCTGGAGGTGCCACACGCCGATCGAGTTCCTGAAGGCGCCTCAGTGGTTCGTCAAGACGCTCGAGTTCAAGGACCTCGTCCTCAAGATGGTCGACGAGATCGATTGGCACCCGGAATTCATGAAGGTGAGGATCAACGATTGGATCAACTCGCTGGCTTGGGACTGGGTCGTCTCCCGTCAGAGGTACTTCGCCACAGCGATACCGCTGTGGGAGTGCGAGGACTGTGGGCACGTCCTCATGGCTGAGGAGGACGAATGCTATGTGGACCCGACCTCGACCCCCCCGAGGGTGGAGAAGTGCGAGGCCTGCGGTGGCAGGTACGTCGGCTCCACCGAAGTGTTCGATACCTGGATGGACTCGAGCATATCGCCGTTGTACAACACGTTCTGGGAGCGCGACGCCGCGCTGTTCGACCGGCTGTACCCGATGACCCTCAGGCCGCAGAGCCACGACATCATCCGGACGTGGGCGTTCTACACGATCCTCAGGGAGATGCAGCTGACCAACGAGAGGCCCTGGCACGAGATAATGATACACGGCTTCGTCATGGCGCCGAACGGAAGGCCGATGCATGCGTCCTCGGGCAACGTCATCGACCCGATGCCTTTGATCGAGAAGTACGGTGGCGACGCTATGAGGTACTATGCCTCGACGTGCTCGCTCGGCATGGACCACGCCTTCAAGGAGCAGGAGCTCGTGCGGGGAAACCGCCTCGCCGTGAAGGTCTGGAACGTGATGAAGCTCATAGGCGCCGCGTGCAAGACGAGGCCGGACAGGCCGGAGAGCATGCACCCGGTGGACAGGTGGATACTCAGCAGGTTCGGCGCGCTCGTGCGGGAGGTCGAGGAGAGCAACGACGAGTACGAGTTCGACAGATCGATGGCCGCGATACAGGACTTTCTGTGGCACGAGGTTGCCGACCACTACATCGAGCTGGTCAAGCCCCGGATATACTCCGACGACGACGAGGGCGCGAAGTACACGCTGTACACCGTCGGTCTCGGTCTTCTCAAGATGATCTCTGTGTTTCTGCCGCACGTCTCCGAGGACGCCTATCAGATGAACTTCAAGGGGAGCGAGGAACCCGTTAGCATACACATCTCGGCTTGGCCCGACGCCCCGCTGAGGGATAAGGAGTCGGAGCGGCGCGGCGAGAACGTGAAGAGCGTCGTCGCGGCGATCCGTTCGTGGAAGTCCGCCAAGGGCCTGTCGCTGAACAGTGAGATTCCCAGGCTGGAGATAGTCGGCGCGACAGCGGACGACCTGATGGCCGGCTCGGAGGAGGACGTGAGGGCGGCCGTCAAGGCGGCGGAGCTCGAGGTCAAGGCGAGCGTGAGCCTCGAGGAGAAGGTCGTCCGCGTCAGGCCGGTCCATAACCAGCTTGGACCCGAGTTCAAGAAGGACGCGAAGGAGATCGCCGAGCTGCTGGCATCGTTGGACCCTCAGGCTCTCGAAGTGGAGGGCGGCGTGATAGCCCTCGATCTATCCGACGGGCGAACGGTGGAGCTCGGAGAGGAATTCTACGCACTCGAGAAGAGGCTGGCATCCGAGAGAGGCGACCTCGAGCAGGTAGCCGTCGGGACTCTCTCTGTTCTGGTCTACATGTGACCGAGACGCCCACCGCATCTGTTGAGCACTTGTCAATCTCGGAACTCGTCGGCGGATCTGATGATGAGTATCAGAGCTATGATGCCGAGGATCGTGGACACGAATCCTCCGAAGCTCAGTATCGCGATGACTGCGCTTGCCCGCACGTAGCCGTACTTCTTACGCTTCGCACAGAGGAATCCTCCGATGATTGTGAGCGCTCCGAACAGGAACTCGACCGCGTAGCAGCACCCCAGAACCGTCAAATGGTGGCCGATCTCATCCGCAATCCATTCATCTAAGAAGAGCAAGATGAGCGCGGTGAGAATCGCCGCGCCACCAGCGACGAACAGAAGCACAGAGGCGACGTCAGGCCTATAAGACAGACCCTCGTCCAGCTCCCTCTCGTCAGCCGCTCGTTCGTTCACATAGGCCATTTCGTCCGAATGCGACAAAGCCGTGAGCGAAGCGTTCAGCAGCTTCGGGTCTATCTCGACGTTCTCCACGGCGATGTCAGCTCCTCGCGTCAGAGCGAGCGCCTGGAGCGTTGCACCAATAGGTCTAGCATCTCCGAGGACGACGTATCTGAAGGACTCTGGGGAGACGGCGCTGATCTTCTCAGTCATGGTGACCTTGAGCATCCTCCCCTTAAGGGTTATCCGGCTTATCTTCTCGAACGGCAGGCGGAGCATCGTAGGCGCAGAGGGGACCCCGGCGCATATCCCGTCCCGCACGATGATCACTCTGGAGAATGCGACTATAATCAGGATTGCCGTGATCAGGATTGCAGCGCCCACGGCGACGTATAGGAAGGTGGTGTCCTCCAGGAGTACAAGAGCGACTATAATCGCCGGGGGCAATGCGGGCAGTGCGACCAAGGGTCCCCTCTGGGCTCCTCTGGAGGTCGCAATCGGCTTGCCCAGCTCCCCTCGATAACAGAGATATTGAGCCATGCGAGCTTGATGCCTCCCCTCGAATCGAATCGCCAAGAGTGTTGTGATAGACAAGAGCAATAGCAGTAGCTCCCCGACAGGGATGTCATCGCCCGACGCCAACGCGATGGCTAGATATGTCAAGCTTATGATCAACGTCGCCGTCGCCCCAGCTGCCACCAATCTGTAGGTCTTCTTCGGCTGAGGCCGCCTTCGGCGATTCACTCTCGAGGGGCCTGAATCGGGCTCCATCCGAGCCCTCGTCGACGCGGTGCGAACCTCCCTTCTGTGGGTCTCTGAGATTGACGGCACACTGCCTGACAACGGAGCGCCGCAATTGCCGCATAACGTCATGCTGGATATGCTCTCTGCCCCGCAGCTCCTGCACTTCAAGTCCGACCCACGGCCCCGGTACCGCATCATGTGGCATAAGCCTTCTGCAGGGGTTCCTTCTGGTGTGCATGCTCACCACCGCCGACCTCATGGTCGATGAGGCCATTCCATCCAAAGGCGGTTGAGCATCCTTTTAATACCGATAGCGTTATGCTTTGCCTATATGGACAAGACGGAGCCCGTGATCGCCGCTCTGAAGACAGTCGTAGACCCACACACAGGAATGAACGTCTACGATATGGGACTGATCTCCGACATCGAGGTCAGCGGCGATTCAGTATCATTGACCTTCATGCCCACGAGCCCGTTCTGTCCGGTGGGGTTCGAGCTCGCCATGTCGATCCGCGAGGCGGCGCTGTTGGTGGACGGCATAGAGAGATGCGAGGTCAAGGTCGTCGGCCACGTCAGGGCTGACGAGATAGTCCGCGAGGTCAACGCCTGCCGCGATCCCTGATTATCTTCAAGTCTACCTTCTTGCCGCCGAGTCTGAGCCTCGGCATGTCCTTCATCGCCCTGAACGCTACGCTCTTGTGGACCTCAATCATGGTCGTCCTGTCTTCTATCTCGATCGTGCCGACGAGGTTCTCACGTATGCCCGACTTCCTCTCCATGAACCTTAGCAGGCTGGTCATGTCGATGCCATCGCTCCTGCCGAGGTTCAACTCGAATGCGACCATACCGAAGAGGTCGGCGAACTCGTCCAGGTCAAGCCGTCTCTTGACCGTGTCCCTTCCCTTCGAATCGGGGACATCGTCCTCCTCGATGTGAGTCCTGCCGAAGTCCTCGATCGCCTTGACGAGATGCTGTTCTTCCTTGGCCACGAAGGTTATCGCCCTGCCATCCTTGCCCGCGCGGGCCGTCCGCCCGATCCTGTGTATGTAGTCTTCGGGGTTTTCAGGTATGTCGTAGTTGATGACGTGGGACACATCCTCGATGTCGAGTCCCCTGGCGGCCACGTCCGTCGCGATCAGTATCTTCGCTTTGCCCGCGCGGAACCTAGCCATGACCTTGTCCCTCTGAGCCTGGGTGAGGTCGCCGTGTAAGCCCTCGGCGGCGTAGCCGTATCCCTTGAGCTTCCCGGTCAGGATATCCACCATCCGCTTCGTCGAGCAGAAGATCATCGCCCTCGTGGGCTTCTCGTCGTCGAGTATCCTGCACAGTGCCCACATCTTGTTCTTCCGCCCGACGTTTATGTACACCTGCTCGGTCTGCGGGACGGTCAGCGTGTCCTGGCTGACTATCACCTCTCGTGGATTCTTCATGTATCGCTTGGCGAGGTCCCTTATCTGCTCGGGGAGCGTGGCCGAGAAGAGCATCGTCTGCCTCTTCTTAGGCACTCGTCTGAGGATCCATTCGATGTCGTCGATGAATCCCATGTCGAGCATCCTGTCCGCCTCGTCCAGGACGACGAACCTCACCCTGTCGAAGTTCAGCTCGCCCCTCCTCATGAGGTCCATGAGGCGTCCAGGCGTGCCAACGACGCACTCGACGCCCTTCCTGAGCTTGCCCACCTGCACGTTGATGGACTGCCCTCCGTATATCGCCACGGCCCTGTGGCCAGTGAACTTGGAGAGGTCGCCGAAGTCCTCGGCCACCTGAACTGCAAGCTCGCGCGTGGGCACGAGGACGAGGCATTGGATGCCTCCCTTCTTCTCGAGCTTCCCGATTATGGGGATGGCGAAAGCGCCCGTCTTGCCGGTACCAGTCTGCGCCTGCGCCATCAGGTCGATGCCCTCCGCTGCCAGGGGGATCGCCCGCTCCTGTATCGGTGTGGGGTCCTCCCACTCCAGCTCGGAGACCGCCTTCAGAATCTGCTGGTCCTTGACCAGGTTGATGAACTGCATCTGTCTCATTCTTCCCGCTTCGCCGCTGTACGCGACGAGTTAGCCTATTGTAGTATTTTAATCCACGTGATGCCATCCTGG
>CP070732.1:1748271-1770819 GCA_020347565.1 Methanobacteriota archaeon
ACTCTGATGAGAGCCCAGGTCAAGGGATTTCTTACAGGTAAGTGCGGTGCAAAATGGGTCATTTGACGACGAATTTGCTAGCAGGAGAGAGGCCCGAGCGAAAAAGATGACTGGCATTAAGCCCATTCTTGGGAGTGCGAGCCAGACCGCAGGAATGACGCCGTCGCGGCAGTGTCTTCACTGTCCCCATTCGTTACAAACTCGCTTCGATCCCGCGACAGATTTCGGACCTCGGTTTGTAGGGGCGGCTTCTCCGAATGGCCGAATCAAGCCAGTCTATCGAACATTTCAGCGCATTCGGAAATTCAGTCATTATCGAAGTGTTTAAGATAGAAACTCCGCCTTCCTGATGACGATAATCAAGGCCCGGAACTCTACAAGTAGCTCCGCAGATGCCCCGAAGCTGATACATGCTACCTCCAGGGCGGACGTGGACTCTTGATCAGCCATTCAGGGCGGCTGGAGATTCGCTTTATGCCTACCGAAGTTGTGCGGAGAATCGATATGGATTACGCAAAGAACGTAATCACAACCCTTCGGAACATGGGAACTGCGACAACCATTGAAGGACGACCTTTCGGTTTCAGAGGGGCGGGTAGCATATCGGCTCATGAGGCCTCCTTCTATGTGAAGGACGAAATGGTACGACTCGGACTGACGAACGTGGCCCTTGAGGAGTTCCCTCTCGATGCTTGGGAATTCAGAGGGGCATGGGTTGATGTTCCCAACCTTGGCAGAATCCAGGCAGCATCTTTCGGAGGGTCGCCCGGGACCAATGGGGAGATTACGGGCGATATTGTCAATGTAGCCAACGGCCTGAAGTCCGACTACGTGGCAAAAGACGTCCAAGGGAAAATCGTATTGGTAAACTGGCATAAGGACCATTCAGTTGGTCGCCTGGCCATGGAAGCCAGCGTTCATGGGGCATTGGCGGTCGTGCTGACTACTTATGACAGCAGTTACGGAATGCTCGATGGAGCACTTCAGTGCCATGACGGGATATTCAGACAATCCTATCCACCCGTTCTTTCGATTTCCGGAAGAGATGGTCTAGCGATAATCGACCTCTTGAAGCAAAGTGGCGAAGAAGTGGAGGTAACTCTTCGCAGTGAAATAGAATTCACGCCGAAAGATGAAGGCGGCAAGGGTTGGAACGTTGTTGGGTATCTCCCGGGCGAGAAGTGGGGCAGAGAAGATGACGAGCTACTCATTATTGGCGATCACACGGATGCGTGGTTCTTCGGCGCTTGCGATAATAATACCGGCGTCGCAGCTGTCCTAGTACTTGCAGACGCGTTCAAGCGGTTCTATTATGAGAAAGGGACTCGTCCGCGACGCACTATCGTATTCATTGCACATGAAGCAGAGGAAGGCGGCATAATAGAGACTCATTACACTTGGCTTTGGGGAGCATGGTATGCGATCTCGCACCATCATCCTGATTGGGTGGGACGGACCGCGGCTTGTCTGCTCGTGGACACAGTCGGATTCAGAGGTCAGCCACTTTCACTGGAGATGACTCCGGAGCTGTCAAGGTTCGCCCATGGCATCCTCCAGAACAACGCAGAGACATTACCCAATGGTTATCAAATCTGCAAGACTTCGGTATTGACGGACCTCTGGCCCTATGCGATATCAGGAATTGCATCGATAGTCCTGACGGATTGGAGCGAGGAATACAACAGAAAGTACTACCACAGCCAGTACGACGACATTGACATCATAGATTACGACTCCCTCATGGGAGCGTTCTCCGTTTTGGCGGACATGGCCTCCGTCCTTGTAGACTCTCCAGTCCTTCCTCTGAATTTGTCATCCACTGCAAAGCAGTTAAGCGACTCTCTGAGAGATGGAAATAGCATTAGAGTGGCTGATCTGAAGTCAATTGACAAGAGATACAAGTTAGGTCTATCCCCTTCGCTAGCCCGCCTTACGGCATCTTCCGAAGAGTTCGTAGAATGCACAAGGACCCTTAACGAAGCTCTGAAAGAGGACCTAACCGATGCTCAATTGGAGGAATCAGTAAACAAGACTCTGATTGGCATTCAGGTGTTACTTGGCCGCTCTCTTCTTGCGATGTCTGCTGGGGAAGAGAGCGCATTTCCTTGCGAGCAGAGCGCAATTGATTTGCGGTCTCTGGACAAAGCTATCACAGCACTATCAGGAATGCAGCATAACCCTGAGAGCATCGAGACTGCCATAGAAGCACTCTCGCACGTAGGAATGACTGGGCTCTGTAGAGACGTCTCCGAAGCGACTTATCGCGACGCCATCGAGTTGATGTGCGGAAAGGACGTGGCCTCTTGGGGCGCCAAGTCCCATCTTCTACCAATGGTGGATGTATGGGAGGAGCGCAGCCGTCTATGTGCGATAAGAGAATCCAAGACGGAATCAATGGTAGACGTTGGAAGGATCAGATCGAGCCTCTTGAACAAGGCTCTATACGCCGCCTCTTCGAACTTGGAGAGGAGTATTGAAATGATGCAGAAGGGGTTGAACGACGCCAACACAAAGATACGTAGTCTTATATCCTCAGTTCAGAAAGGGGGAGGTGGATGAGGCGTGGACAGACTGCGATGGCTCTCACGGATTGAGTCAATGGCCAACGTAGTTGCATGAACGGTGGATTCTCCCGCCATATCCTCCATAATGTCAAATTATCAGAAGGACATTCGCTTTCCGCTCATTGGTCGTGGGAACCGTCTGGGCCAGAAGGGTATGGAATCGAAAGCATGTCGATTCTCAGGGCGGAAACAGGCAATTCGAGGAGTGTGGGGATAGGTATGACGTCTATCAGTGGAATCAAGGGCCTGAAAGCATCTTTGTCTGTCGTTATGGCTGCAACGCTTCTTGTGACATCGCCAGGCATATTGGGCACGGCAGTGGCAGAGAATGGTGATGCGGACGAAAGGCCAGAAACATCTCTCAAGATTGGCTCGATGTGGCCAATAGACAGCCTCAACCCGTTGCTTGGTGCGAACTCGAATTCGTTCCTGTTCTATGGGTTTCTGTATGATACACTGTTTGCGCCAGATATGGAACTGAACAAGAGTAACCTTCTTGCCACGGACGCCCGAAAGGTATCGCTCGATGACCCGGAGATGATAGCCGAAGGGCTTCCTTACGGATCGGTGTGGGAATATGACATCACAAGGAATGCCAAATGGCACAACGGCGAACCGGTGACTATTCAGGATGTCGTCTGGAACATCAATGTCCGCTGCGACAATTTCAAGGAGATGTGGTCTCCCCAACCGTACATGTTCACGACAGAGAGAGCGGAGGCCGTGGACGAGGACACTGTCAGGGTGTACTTCTTTGACAGAGAAACTGGAGAGCCTGCCCCTTCTGCGATTGGAGACTGGTGTTGGATCCACCTCCTCCCCAAGCAACTCTTGGAAGACATGGGACCGACTTATCTGAGCTTCGAATGGAATGGTGTGTTTGAAGGCAACGATCCCCCTATAGTGGGCACTGGACCGTTCATGGCCACGCCGACTATACTGGAAGACTGGAAGAATGGAAATGAGATGACGCTTGTCAGAAATCCAGACTACTTCTGGAACGCGGAACGCGGCATGGAGGTCCAGTTCGACAAGGTCATCTTCAAGTTCTACGACGACGCGACGGCTATGAGGCTGGCACTCATGTCAGGGGACATAGATATTGCCGAATTCCCGACCGAGACGTTCAAGGCAATAGAGGATGGCGTCGAATCCGGAGACATCAAGAACATCGACACTTACAGCGGGACGAAGATACAGCAAGTCTGGACACAACTCGCATTCAACATGATAGAAGACGGCCCGAACCCTTCGAGGCTCGACCCTGCCATAAGACAGGCCCTCGCCATGGCCACCAACAAATCGTACATTGTCGCTAACTTCTACAACGGCTATGCGGAACCTGCGACGACCTCTATAGCTCCGATAAACAAATGGCATTACGAACCGACACCAGAGGAGAGGTTGGATTTCGACCTTGATGCGGCCAATCAGCTTCTAGAAGATTCGGGATACCTCTACCCTTCATCATCTGCAGAGTATCGTGTCTGCACGGCGGACAGCCGGGCAGTCAAGGAAGGATGGGTGGACGAGGGGACGGAGTTGGACTACTGGATGCTGGTGAGGCGGGAGTTTCCGGAGGAGAAGTTGGTCGCGAGCTATCTTCAGGATATGTGGGAACTCGTTGGAGTGAAGACGCACTACGATGTCGTCGATGAGACATACCTTGCGACCATATGCTATGGTTTCACGTTTGACACCTTGATGTGGTATTGGGCGGGATGCATCGATCCCAATTACCAGCTATATTGCCAGTCCAAGTATGCATGGGGAGGGTGGACCGACAACAAGTACGCAAATCCCGACTATGACGAGAATTTCTCTCTCCAGGCACACACAATCGACCCAGAAGAGAGAAAGGTGTACGTCGACAACTGCCAACGGATCCACTACCGGGATGTCGCAAACCTTGAATTCGTCTATCTGAACCAGACCTACGCATGGAGAACTGATACGTTCACAGGATGGGGTGACTGGGCGGAGGAGCCCGGGCTGTCGTTGGAGAACTTCTGGACTGGAAACGAACTCTTCTTCAGGCTCGAACCTCTCGGGGACGACACCAGCACATTTGATGCGCAATCAGCTGCCGTGGTTGTAGGGGTATTGGTAGCTGTTATCGCAGCTATCGCGGTGTTGATGCTGAAAAAGAGGAAACGAGGTGACAGGAGCAGCAGAATTGGGGAGTAACTGTCCATATGACTAGGACGCGTTGACGGAGACCTAGCACACAGGGTCAAGTTGATAAGATGAACAAGAGGAAGTTCCTGGCGAAGAAGATGGTCTTCCTGGCAATCACATTGTTTGCCATCCTCACCACGAACTTCATCCTCTTCCGCGTGATGCCTGGAGATCCAGCGTTGGCCTTTCTGCCAAAAGGGGCTTCTGAAGAAGTCATCGATATGGTCAGAGAGGATATGCACCTCAACGATCCTCTGAGCGTCCAGTTCTATCACTACATCATCGATACGATCAAGCTGGACTTCAGCGTCACCACCGTATATCCTCCGGCTGGCACTGAGGTCGTCGACATCGTGATGCCCAGATTGTTCAACACCCTATTGCTCATCGGAGTCGGCCTCATCATCGCAATCATGGCCGGTGTGTGGCTCGGGAGATTCGCGGCATGGAGAAGGGGCGAGGCCGCCGACACTCTTGCGATGACTTTCGCGCTCCTATTCTACACGATGCCCACATTCATACTCGCGCTCGCTCTTCTGATACTCTTCTGCGGCAACCTTGATTGGTTCCCGCTTCAGGGAGCCTATGGCGAGCTGCCATTCGTCAGCAACCCTCCTCGATACTCGGATATGAGTCTGCTGGAGAAGATCGTGAGCAGGGGTTACCACATCGCCATGCCCGTGCTCGCCTTCAGTTTGCAGATGATGGCGGACTTCATGCTCATCATGAGGAATTCCCTCACTGATGTCCTGACAGAAGACTACATCGTCACTGCCAAGGCCAAGGGGCTGTCGCATCGGCAGGTGATGAACGACCATGCCATGAAGAACGCAATGCTCCCTGTCGTTACGGTGATCGCCCTGGCAATGGGCTGGGTCGTAGGAGGCGAGATAATGGTCGAGATAATCTTCTCCTACGAAGGTATCGGCCAGCTTACCTGGGCTGCGGTCGAGGCACGCGACTATCCGCTGCTCCAGGCTCTGTTCCTGATACTTGCGGTAGGTGTCCTCATAGCTAACATGATCTCAGACATCGTCTACGTATACATCGATCCGAGGGTGAGCCTTTGACACGCCATTCCGAAGGAGGGCTGCAATGAACTGGCTCGCGCTCTCGGCATTGGCGATCGTTGCCGTTGCCGCCTCGATTGGGATTATCAGGAAATGGCACCGCGACAAGGTGCTCCTCACACCGACCGAGAAGGAGAAGCTGACGCTGAAGCTCACTGAGTGGAAAGCTTCATGGTACATGTTCAGGGGCAACAAGCTCGGCTTCTCTGGCTTCGTCATCCTCATCGCCTACATCATAATCGCGCTGTTCGCTCCATGGATATCAACCGTGGGAGACCCTATGGAGACCTCGAATCAGGAGCCTGAGCACGCCGATTGGGACAATCCACACCCGCCGACGCTCACACCATCACCGTATACAGGTTTCGTCCATCCGTTCGGCACGGACAACATCGGAAGGGACGTCTTCAGCATGACCCTGTACGGGGCCAGAGCATCCATGGCGGTCGGCCTCTTCGCCACTCTGATATCGGTCGCAGTCGGCGTGACCGTGGGTTTGCTGGCAGGATACTTCGGTAAGTATTCTGACGAGATCCTGATGAGGTTCACGGACTACTTCCTCGTCTTGCCGTGGTTCCCACTGATGATCATACTCATGACTGTCCTCGGACAGACCTTCATGAACGTGATAATCGTCATAGGCATCACGAGCTGGCCATCAACCGCCAGGATAGTCCGTTCACAGGTCTTGACCGTCAAGGAGAGGGCGTTCATAGAGAGGGCCAAGGCCATCGGCGCCGGAGATGCTCATACCATTCGCGTACATGTGTTTCCAAATGTCCTGCCACTCGTCTTCGCGAACACAGTCCTCCTCATATCGATCGCGATATTCACTGAGGCGTTCATAGCCTTCTTTGGACTAAGTGATCCGGATATGGTTAGCTGGGGGACTATACTCGAGAACGCGTACTACTTTGGAGCGTTTGATACGAGTGCGTGGTGGTGGGTCACACCGCCTTCAATCGCAATAAGCCTCTGCATTCTGTCGTTCGCTATGGTTGGATACGCTCTGGACGAGATTTACAACCCCAGACTGAGGAGCAGGTGAGAGAATGCATCTATCGATCTTGACAGAAGAAGATTTTGAGCTGATAGACCGTGCATCGATTAGCATACTGGAGGAGACAGGAGTCGCGGTGTACGAAAAAGAGAGCCTTGATGTTCTGGAGAGCGGCGGGGCGAGTGTCGAAAGAAGCACATCGAGAGTTAAGATACCCGAGAAGCTCGTAAGGGAGTCCATTGAACGACTGCCGAGAAAGGTGACCCTTGCAGGAAGAGACGAAGCGAGATCCGTGACGCTTGGAGCTGGCGAGTCACATTTCATGAACTCCCTTCAGGGTATCAAGGTTCTAGACGTCAATACAGAGACGATACGTCCTTCTATGTTGCAGGATGTCAAGATGTTTGCCAGACTCGTGGACTATCTTGACATGATTGACATATTTGGAGTCACGGTCGTAGCTCACGACGTGCCCGGCGAACTGCATTACTTGAAGGAACTCGCAACAGCAGTGGAGAATACTGGCAAACACATCATACACGGATGTCACGGGACCAGGATGATGAAGGGCTTCGTGAGAATCGCAGAAGTGGTCTCAGGTGGGCCGGAAGCGCTCGCCAGACGGCCAGCGATATCAAGCTTCGGATGCCCCGTCAGTCCGTTGCAGTTCGATCGTGCGAACACCGAATCGATGGTCGAGTGCGCAAAGGCTGGTATGCCATACACCGTCCTCAGCATGGCGATGGCCGGCGCTTCATCCCCCATGTCGCTCGCAGGCAACTTGTCCTTGATAAACACCGAGGTCCTTGCCGGAGCGACGATCTGTCAGCTCCTCAATCCTGGAACGCCTGTGATATACGGTTCAGTATCGTCCATAATGGACATGCGGACAGGTGTGATGGCTCTTGGCGCGCCTGAACGTCCAGTCATCAACACAGCAGTTGTCGAGGTCGCGCACAGTTACGGAATGCCTGTCTGGGTAGGTGGTATGAGCACGGACGGGAAGAAGCCAGGGGAGCAGACAATGATGGAGAAGATCATGACCGGGCTTCCCCCTCTTCTCGCTGGAACAGACATATTGTTCGGCGCTGCACTGCTGAGTTCCGCGGTGGTCTACAGCCCAGAGCAACTGGTCATTGACAACGAGGCGGCCGGCGCTCTCGACAGAGTCAGAAAAGGAATGAATATCGACTCTGAGGCGATCGCTCTAGATGCAATCAAGAAGGTGGGTCCAGGAGGAGGTTTCCTGGGTATGAGACAGACATTGGACTACTTCAAGAATGACGTCTGGATGCCGAGATTGCTCGACAGGAACGTGTACGACAACTGGCAGAGGATTGGCAGACCAGACATGAGATCTATCGCCCGGGAGGCGACCAAGAAGATCCTTGAGGAACACTCTGCGAAACCGCTTGAAGATGAGCAGAAGAAGGAGATAGACATGATTGTGAAGGGGTGCTCAGAATGACAGCAGGGAGCGTAGGCCCCGATTTGACGCAAGGAGGAAGTTGAGATGTCGGAAGAAATGAGCGCTAGTGAGCAGAGCCCGGCGGACGGGATGTCTGCGGGGACTGGAGGGCCTGCGGAGCAGCCCTCGCCAAGAAGGGAGAACGGCAAGAAGAACCCGTGGGTGATCGTCATAACAATCGTCGTCGTCGCAGCCCTAATCGGAGGCGCGGCGTACGTAATGACGATTGGTGATGATGATGAAGACGACATTGATGACATCGAGCTTACCGTCACCATGTCGCCGGACCCGATCCCAAGCGTGCCAGCTGGGACAGAGAAATCGCTGTCTGTCACGGTCCTCGCGGATGGAGTGGTTGTGGGCAAGACGGATGGCGTGGAGTACTCCTGGTCCGTGACCCCGACCACGCTTGGGTCGCTGGACTTCTTCGCACAGACCAATACGACTTTCACTGCCGGAGTCGAAGCCGGTGAAGGCGTCGTCGAATGCGAGGTCACATACGAGGGGGAGACGGCCGCAGTGAACTCGACGCTCGTAGTGAACCCACCTTTCCTTGACTCCGTGAGCGTCACGCCGTCGGCGAAGACTCTCTTGGTCGATCAGGAATGGAACTTCACTGCCACGACCATAGACTCTACCGGTCATGTGATATCGGATGCGACGATCGAGTGGACCGTAGCCGGGATAGACGTCGGGGATTACGTGCTGAACACAACAACTGGATCGGCAGTGACCTTCTCAGCGTCGGTTGTGGCAGATGTGAGCCTGAACGCCACCGCCACAAGAGGGGAGGATGTTGCATCAGGATCCGCGGCAATCACCGTTACATCCGAGCCGACGGACATCAGGACTGTCGACTATCTGTGGTATGGCATGTTCGAACCAGAACTCGGGTCGTGGTACGACGACCGGTGGAGCGGACTGGGCCAGGAGTACGCTCTTACAGACAGCTATCCATACCTCTATCTCTGGTGCGGCGACGAACATAGCCTCGAAGGGGACATATGGATCTACACCATGATGCGCATGGACATCACAGGAAGAAACATGCCTGAGCTCAACATGAACGACAACCCTGAATTCCTCCCACAGTTCGGAGATACGACCGGAGGAACCGCCGAACTGGATTGGTATCTCCAGTACGTTACAAGGGAGGAGGCTGAGGCGAAACTCAGCCAGAATACCTACAATTGGTACGATGGATGGTACGTCGGATGGTCCGGGACAATCACATTGGATGAGCAGGCTGCTAAGAGCGTCCTTGGAGTCACAACGACGCAGTTCAATGATTTCGACACCTGGTGGGCATCGAACTCAGGTCAGACAACTACTGACTGGCAGGAATGGTTGATGGAGGAAGCGGGGCCCGGAAGGTTGGACATTTTCCCGATGTACACCTACCACCTTGAGTTCGTGTTGTTCAATATTACCGCCGAGAAGGTAGGAGAGCACATAGTCGTCACCCTCGACACGATTAGCTGGGGGATGGAGGCGTTGATGACGCGCTGGATGGGCGAAGCATTCATGCCGACAGAATGGTACTTCGACGACTTCAGTCTTATAGCGTCAATAGGCCCTGAGATGACCGATCTAGATGTCGATACCGCCATTCAATACGCAATGTACGCTGAGGTGTCGCATGAGGACGACGGAGCCCTAATATGGGGATGGGAGGGGTTGATGCAGGATTACGTCCCTTCGGACTTGGAACATCCCGAATCGTTGTTCGACCCGTATGATGGAAAGGAGTACGTCGTCTGGGGACCAGGCAACGACAATTTCGGTGAGTTCCTGGAATACGAGTACACACCTGGGGCATGGAACCTCAGTGATGGGGAGACGCTCGTGTTCGAGTGGCCTGCTGGCGACCAGCTGTTCTTCGACCACGACCCAGGCAACGTCGACGGGCTTGTGCTGAATACCGACGAAATCATCGCTCCAATGACAGTGGCGTACACAGAACCGCTGCCTTCTGAAATGCCGAGCCAGATTACGATAGACCATGACGCGAGGCAAATCGTGTACACTGGACCGTTCGACATGTGGACATGGTCCAAGAACCAGACTACTCACCAGAACCTGTCCGACGAATGGGACAGACTCGGAGGGGTGATGCCATGGGGTGTTCCCATGATCGAGTTCAAGGCGGACATTGGTGGATTGCAGGTTGCCGAGTTGGACGACCGAGACGATACTGTCGGAGATGAACCTGATTCATGCTCGCAGGCGATCTCAACGGCGCCCGATCTGACGACAGACGACGCAAGTGACGAGGTCAAGGCGACAGCACGAAGACCAGCCGAAGGCGATTGAACCCTCTTGTACCAGATGCATAACTGCGCTTAGAGGCATATGCACGCGCCTTTCGGGCGAGAACCAGCTGTGCCCATGCAGCATCGCTCCTCATAGCGCTAATCGCATCGAGGAACTTGTGTGGCGAGCAGTTCACGCCGAATACGTCCGGTTCCTCGTTCATCGCTCTCTCGACGAGCGCCTCCTCCGACAGGTCTAGCACGAAGGCATCTATCATCCTGATCTCATCCGAGCATCGTTCGAGGCAGGATGAGGCGATGTACAGGAGCCCCAGGGTTGGCCATCGCTCGGTCGTCTTCCCAGAGGGGATGGACTGCACTACTTTCATGCCATTTCGTCCCCACGCCGCAGAATATCTACCGTTTGGAGCCTCATCAAGATACCTCTAGACTCGCTATCAGAGCTCCAACGGCATCGAAAGACCGGAATCTGCCCAAGAGCTGGACCCTCAACCTCTCTCGTATCGGCTGAGAATCGAGTCGCCCTTCTCGACCAACGATCTGTCCAGCTCTGCCACCCTGTGTTCCGATATGAGATTCTTGACTATGGCTCTGGCCTCAGGCACCATGGTGCGCGAGTGAGTTGCTTCCCATTTCAGGATGCTCTCATCCCGATTGAAGACGGACTCTCTGAAGTTGTGGAAAGTATGCGGATGTGCGATGAATGTGCCGCCTTGGCCCACATCCTTCAGAACATCGAAGGCGATGGATTGCTCATTGACATCCATCCTGCGAAGCGACGGTCGAATGTTCCTCCAAGTGTATGCGTCGATGACTACCTGCTCAAGCGATGCGCCTTTTGCCCCATCCAACAATCCGAGTCCGGACGTTAGGTCCACTGCGGAGAAGGTCTCTGCGCCGTAGCTAAAAATCTCTGAGATCGACATAGAAACGCCTGGTTTGGCGTCGTTGCACAGTCCCCAACCTCCGCCCATGAATGGCAACCCGTAACGCCGTGCGAGCTGTCCCAATCCCGCGGTGAGCAGAGGAGCCTCCGCGGGACCTGAGGGCACCGAACCCGTCTTCATATCGCCCTGGGTTCCGGCGGAGCTGTAGACGAATGGAGACCCTGTGTTCGCAGTCTGCGAGATGACGAGGCTTGCTATATTCTCGACGTTGATGACGGTGGCGGTGCCCGCGACTGTGACTGGCGAGGTGAATCCCGACATCGGCATCGTTATGCTGACGACAGGTATGCCCGCTCTAGATAGCTCGACCTGGGCTTCCACGATGCCTTTCTCGAAGGACATGGGAGATATAGGAGAGCACACAACCGAGAACAACGGCCTGCCTCTCAGCTCTTCCATGCCTCCTGCAACAATGGCAGCAATCTCAATCTGAACCTCGGCATCTCCGGCGTCGATTACCTCAACCTGCTGCACGTGTTTGCAGGTGTTCTGCAGAGATGTCCATAGCTGATGCGCTGCATGAGATCTGTCAGGAACGTCCATGGGAATGACAGGAGTGAGGAAGAAATCGATTGAATCGATTGCATCTGCCAGCCGTGCGAAATTCGCAAGATCTGCTCGGGTGGCATTCCTCCTCTCTTCAGTCTCCAAGTCCGTCATGTAATTGGCCAGGCCAGTGGTACCCATGTAAGGCACCCCGTCAACGGGCACCTTCATGTCGTGCTTGGGATCTCTGGCGGCAAGGGTGAATCTTTGCGGAGATGTTCTCACCGCCTCGTTCACCATATCCTCCGGAATACGTGCAATCATCCGTTCATGATCCACATTGGCGCCAGCATCCTCCAGCATCTTGAGCACTCTAGGGCTCCTTATCAGCACACCCAAGTCCTGGAGACATCTCACAGATTGGCCATGAATCATATCTTCTTCTTCACGCGACAGGAACGTCAGTTGGGCACGAGCCATGCAGACTACCTCCAAATCCCCCTGCTATCGCAATAGAAGGCAACTCGCCGTAGTTTCCACTATAGCTACATCATAAATAAGCATGACCATCGCCTCCATGACACTCTCTCGGCTTCTCAATCGACTTGCCTACGCCTCTTCTCCTCACACCCCTCTATCTGAAGTCCCTGTTTGAACATAAATCCATCATTCAAAATTAAAATGTGCGAGGGCCCGGATTTGAACCGGGGGACTCCTTCGAGAACAGATCTTGAGTCTGTCGCCTTTGACCGAGCTTGGCTACCCTCGCTCGAAGGCGTAGTTAAGGTAGAGAACATAATAAAGATTCTCCGCGCCGAAGTGAACAAACGAAAGGCGGCCTTTCTTGCGAGGACGCTCAGGGCCCTCGGCATCGCCGCGCGACCCTCATTGGCGTGCGCCTGACGAAATAACGAGGTTAAATGCATCCGACGTTACAACCGAAACGGTCTGATTGGGTGTCTCACCGTAAATGATTAAATAGAGTTCGACCAATGTAAGGTTCGACAGGTTTCCAACTTAGCCTGTCGCAATCCAAAAAGGAGAGGCATCACCAACACACCTCGCCATTTCCTCCAGAATTTCGAACCACCCACAACTTTTTCACAAAAGAGGTGTTCGTCATGCCTCTCCACCCTTGGATCCATTCTCAAGAGGAATCACGCGAGCACTTGCCATAGCTATCTCAGATGCATAACGGCCTCTGCGGGAACAGCTTCTGCCCAAAGCATCGAGAATCGATTATCTCGTCAGGACGTCACAGCCGTCGTCCGTGACGACGACCGAGTGTTCAGCCTGTGCGACGACCCCTCTACCAGCCTCGATCAGTATGGGATAGCTCATGATCATGCCCATCCTGACCATCTTCGGGAGGAGCGTCGATGCCTCTGGGTGGAGCGGCTCGCACCACCTGCCAGCGAAAGGGAAACCGCCGAACTCCGATTGCAGCCTCGAGAAGAATGTCGAGATATTGGACGGGGCCTTCCTGTCGCGTGCGACCCTGTATATGCCGCCTCTGCTCGCGCCCTCGACCTTCCCCTTGCCGGTGGTCGAGAAGGGCTCAATCGCCACTATCATTCCCTTCTTCAGCTCAGATCTGTCCCAGTTCTTCACGTTCGGAACGCTGAGGCCAGAGTGCAGGTTGAAGCGCTCCATGCTGTGGCCCGTGAGGTTCTGCACCGGTTTGTACCCTGCGCTCCTGATGGTCCTCTCGATCGTGCCACCAAGGGTGGAGACCGTCGTCCCGGGAGCCGCCATCTCAATCGTCATCTCGAGAGCGGTTTCCACCGACTCGATGAGGGCAGAATGGTTCTTCGTGCCAACCTCCACAGTGACGGCCGTGTCCGCCGGATAGCCATCGATGTGTGCGCCGATGTCCACCTTGACGACGTCACCGTTGAGAAACCGAACGTCCTTTTGCTGTGACGGCGTGAAATGGGCTGCGATCTCGTTCACGCCGATGTTCACGGGGAATGCGCAGCACGCCCCCTTCGATCGGATGAGCGACTCCACATCCTCTGCTAGCTTCAGAGCGCTGCCGCCAACCTTGACGTTGGCAGCGGCAAACTTGCGTGCCTCGCCCGTCACCCTTCCGGCGGTGGCGTACTTCTCCAGGACGGCGTCACCTGCGGAGGACGTCCTCTATCTCCTCCTGCGAGATGGCACCCTTCCTTATGATCTCGACAGTGCCGTCGGATACGTCGACGATCGTGGACGGCTCGGCCTTCGGCGTCTTGCCGCAGTCGATGCATATCGAGACCCTGTCCTTGAGGTCCTTGATAGGTATCTTGGAGTCGATGGGATCCTTGTGCGAGTGCAGGTTGGCGCTCGTGCACGTCACGGGCCCGAACCTGTCGATTATCCTCATCGCAAGGGGGTGGTCTGGTATCCGTATGCCCACCTGGTTCTGACCGGATGTGAGTATGTCGGGTATCGTCGGCTTTCGGGTGAGCATTATCGTCAGCGCACCGGGCAGGAAGCTCCTGATCAGCTTCCTCGCGTTGTCGTTCAGCACCGTCACGCTCTCCATCATCTTCTCGTTGCTGACGGCAATCGACAGGGGCATGTCGAACGGCCGGTCCTTGGCGAGAAATACCTTCTTGACGGACCCCTCGTTGAAAGGGTCGGCTCCGATGCCATATAGAGTGTCCGTCGGGTATACGACGAGCTCTCCGGCCTTGAGGACGGACACCACATCGTCGAGGTCGGCTTCGGACAACCGGCAATCCTTACACACATCCTTGCTGTTCGCACACTTGATCACTTTCATCAGTACGCCCCTTGTATGTACTCGGTCGAAAGCCTCAGGTGGTATTCAGCGTCCCCTTCCGCATACGACCCATGGCCCGGATAGATATTCTTCAGTCCGAGAGTCCCAAGGTGTTTGATGGAGGACTTCAGCTCCTCGAGGTTGCCTCCTGGGAGGTCCCACCTGCCAACGCCGCCGCCGCAGAAGACGGTATCGCCCACGATGGCTGATGACCCTGCCTTGTCCACAAGGGCGATGCTCCCGGGCGAGTGCCCCGGCGAATGGACCACCTGAAGTCGCGTCTCACCGCACCGAATCTCCTCGCCCTCCTCCAGGGCGACGATGTCCATCTCGCCAACGCCTTCTCCAAACATACTGCTGATCGTCAACGACATGTCCCCCGACTGTATGGGCTCGGCCTCCGCACGATGGAGGTACACCCTTGCGCCCGTGGCCTTGCTCAGCGCCTCCGCCCCGCCTATGTGGTCGTAGTGCGAGTGCGTGAGCACTATCCTGCCTATGCTCTTCGGCGGGACGACCTTAGAGATCTCATCGACGGTCGAGTCTATGTAGATCCCGGTGCCCGCATCCACGATGATCGGGTCATCGTCCTCCAGCAGGTAGACGTTGCTGTCGTAGGCCACACCTGCGATGTAGTGGACCTTCATCCTGTGAAGGGGATGGCACGAGCATAATAAAGCTTTGGCATCTCACCAAATCAAAGGAGCCCGAGGCCAGCCATGCGGCCATCGGCGGGGCGGGCAGGGCGGCTCAATCCTTCGCGAGGACAATCATCTTCCTACGCTCCTCGAGGTTGACCATGGCGACCGTCATGGACAACGACAGCTCCTCCGCCTTGGCCAGTCCTTCCAGGGCCTGGAGTATCGCGTCCCTGTGGGGCCTGCGGATGTCGATCCCTGCCTCCTGGAACTGGTGCTGGACGATCAGCATCGCCTTCTCGAGGTCGCCGTACTGCGCGCAGAAGTCCTGCACTATGAAGTCCACGACCTCGGCCAATGTACTCGGTCCCTCGGACTTCGCCAACGGCGGCACGGTTACGTCGGCGACCATGAGCTCCCCGAGGGTCACGAATATGTCCTCGACTTTGTCGCCCGTCTTGGCGCTGGCGATGTAGGTCGGTATGCTGAGCTTCTGCCCCGTCGACTCGAGGAGCGTCGATGTCATCTCGCGCTTGTCAGCCAAGTCGGACTTGTTGCCGACAAGGACGGTCGGCACCTTGCCCACGACGTCCTCCGCCTCCTTGAGCCAGAAGTCTGTCATGTTGCTGACCGTCTCGTCCCTTGTGAGGTCGGCCACGAGAATTAGGCCCTGGGCGCCGCTCAGGCTCGCGGCGCGTATCTTGGAATACTCCTTCTGTCCGAGCACGTCCCATATCATCATCCGGAGGTTGACGATGAGGTTCGGTCTGATGATCTGGATGTCCTTCCGCGAGACCTTCGTACCTATGGTCGCGATGTACTTGTCGTCGAACTTGTCTATCACATATCTCGCGATGAGCGACGTCTTCCCAACACCGCCATCTCCGAGCAGGACGACCTTCTTCAGTATCTCGCGGAGCTCCATGCCTGTCGAAATAGGTGCTAGGTAGAATAAAACCTTTCACACGATTGCCAGACGCTCCGCCGATGGGTCGGAGGCTTCAGTGGCGGTACTTGCCACTTATGAGCTGCTTCATGACGTTGTCGACGTCCTGAATCTCCTTCCTGTCCCCGGACCAAGCCGACAGCGCGTCACCGAAACGCTCCTCGATCTCGTCCGTGACCTGCCTGAGCTGGATCCTGAGCTTCTCCGGCTTTCTCGTGGAGATGATTGCTGCTATGACGACGCTCTTCGAGTGCGATATGAGGATGTCGTAGTTCTCGAACCTGATCTCCTTGAGCTTCCCTCCCTGTTCGTCGAAGCTCTCCTTGATGAAGTTCTGGACGGCTGTCAACATGCCCGCCATGATGTCCTGGTCCTGGTCGGGTCTCAGGCGCCGCGTGTAGTGCTTCAGCAACATCCCCGTCGGGGTCATCAGGAATATCTCGTCGATTATCGTGGGTGACGAGCGCCAGATCATGAAGAACCCGCCCACGTTGATGGCCGCCAGGGCTGCGGCCAGGCCGACGAAGAAGAGCCTCGTTACTTCGTCCTCGAACGGCACGACGAAGGCCATGACTGCCAGCACCAAGAAGATGGATACGGACATCGCGGCGAGCGTCCCTATCCTCACATCCTTCTCCATCGCTTCAGTTGATTGCTGGGTGCTGTCATAAGGCTTTCGATTCAAGTGCCGTTTGGCGGGAACGGGAGACAGGCTCCGCCGTCTTTGGACAACGAATAAATACGTGGCTGCCCGGTTCTTGCGCGGAAGGGAATTGAAGGACGGTCCACTCATGAAACTGTTCGAGTACAAGGCGAAAGAACTCATGAAGAGACACGGGATACCTGTCCCCAGGGGCGTCGTCGTGTCGGCTCCCGAGCAGATAACTGGCCTATCAGCACCGGCCATGGTCAAAGCGCAGGTGCTGACGGGCGGAAGAGGAAAGGCCGGTGGCATACGGCCAGCTGACACCGTCGAGGCGGCAAGGGCCGTGTCGTCCGAGGTGCTCGGAATGGAGATACGAGGCTACTCGGTCAAGGAGGTGCTGCTCGAGGACAGGCTCAACGTGGCGAAGGAAATCTACCTCGGGGCGACGGTGGACAGAAGCCGCAAGTCGATCCTGTTCATGGCATCCCCCGACGGAGGCGTGGATATCGAGTCCGTGCCAGAGGACCGGATCCTCATGGTCTCGGTGGACCCCCTCATCGGGTACCAGGCATACGTGGGCAGGAGGATAGCGTCTTTCGTGGGGCTCGAGGGCGAGCAAGCGGCCCAGTGCGCTGCGATATGCGGCAGGCTCTACGAGCTGACAAAGGAGGAGGACGCCGAGCTGGCGGAGATAAACCCTCTCGTGGTGACGAAGGACGGACAGGTCATCGCAGGTGATGGAAAGGTCACGATCGACTCGGACTCGTTGTTCAGGCACGACGACCTCGCCCAGCTCAAGGAGGACCTCACGCCGCTGGAGGAGAAGGCGAGGGCGCTGGACATAGCCTTCGTGCAGCTGGACGGCAACATAGGGGTGATAGCCAACGGAGCGGGGCTCACGATGGCGACGCTGGACAGCATAAACACCTTCGGCGGGAAGGCAGGCGTGTTCCTGGACCTCGGAGGGACCGACGACCCCGAGAAGGTCAAGCAGGCCATGCTCCTGATGACGGAGGCGGAGCCCAAGGTGATACTGGTGAACATCTTCGGCGGGATAACGAAGTGCGACACCGTTGCCGCCGGACTGCTCGAGGCGATGGAGGAGAGGGGGATAGGCTCCCCGATCGTCGCGAGGATCAAGGGCGTGAACGAAGAGCACGCGAGAGAGATGCTGAGGAACGCAGGCATGAAGCCAGCCTCCGGGCTGAGCGAGGCGGCGCAGCTCGCCTCGCAGGAGTCGCTGGGGTGATCACAGATGTCGGTCATAGTCGACAAGGACACGAAGGTGGTCGTTCAGGGCATAACCGGATACCAGGGCACGTACCACTCGAAGGCCATGATGGACTTCGGCACGAGTGTCGTCGCAGGTGTGACGCCGGGGAAGGGCGGCCAGGAGGTCCACGGAGTGCCGGTGTTCGACACGGTTTCCGAGGCCGTCGCGCAGACGGGAGCTAACACGTCATGCGTGTTCGTTCCAGCGCCGTTCACGATGTCGGCGGTGCTGGAAGCCGTCGATGCGGATGTGGCGACCGTTGTGACCGTGACGGAGCATGTGCCGGTTCACGATGCCATACGGTTCGTCGCTGTCGCCAAGGCGCACGGCGTGACGCTCATCGGCCCGAACTGCCCGGGGTTGGGTGCCCCAGGCACTGCCAAGGTGGGCATCCTGCCCAACAAGATATTCAAGCAAGGCGACGTCGGCGTCGTGTCGCGCTCGGGGACGCTCACATACGAGATAGTGAACGCCATGAGCGAGGCGGGCATTGGGCAATCCACATGCGTCGGCATAGGCGGTGACAGGATACCTGGCACCGGGTTCATCGAGGTCCTGAAGAGGTTCCAGGAGGACCCGGACACGAAGAGGATCGTGCTCGTCGGCGAGATTGGCGGGACGGCCGAGGAGGAGGCCTCCGAGTTCATCAAGGGCGAAGTGACCAAGCCCGTGGTAGCGTACATCGCCGGCAGGACGGCTCCTCCAGGGAAGAGGATGGGGCACGCTGGGGCGATCATAGCAAGAGGCAGGGGCACCGCCGACAGCAAGATAGGCGCCCTCGAGGCCTCCGGCGCCAGGGTGGCCAGGCTGCCCACAGACGTGCCCGGGCTTCTCGCTGAGTGACCAGGCGCGCAGCGGTCGACCGCCGCCCTCTGCTATACGCCCATATTCTTACATAGTAGCAGCTGATAACGATGCCCCGATGACGGAAGAGCTGGATGTGGTGTTCTTCGACCTCGGGGGCACGCTCATAGACGTCTCCGTGCCGAGGGAACAGCTGTGGGCGAATGTGCTTTCCAGGCACGGGAAGAACGTCGACCTCTCCAGGCTGGCCGCCTCGATAAAGGCCGCCGACAGGGACATGGACGACCATCTCGCCTCGATCCAGGGCATGGACGAGGAGCCGTTCTGGCTCGAGTTCAACTCGAGGGTGCTCGAAGGCGTCGGCGTTGACGTCGCCTCCGAAGAGGTCGCATCGGACCTGTCCAGGTCGTTCTGCAGACTCGTGGCGGACGAGGAGAAGTGGCGGGACTATCCGGACGCTCGCCCGCTGCTGGAGGACCTCTCCCATCGCGACATCAAGGTAGGCCTCATATCGAACGCCACGAACCTGGCCAGGAGGGTTCTCAGACGCCTCGACCTGGAGAGGTACTTCGACCCGATAGTGATCTCCTCGGAGATAGGCCATCGCAAGCCGTCAAGGGAGATATTCTATACGGCCCTGGACCGAGCAGGGGCGGCTCCGTCGCGGAGCATATACATCGGCGACAAGCCGGCGGTCGACGTCGTGGGAGCGAAGAACGCAGGCATGAACGCGATACTTGTCGACAGAGAAGATACGTTCCCGGGAGCCCAATGCTTCAGGGTCAGGGACCTCGAAGCCATCAGGACTTTCGTGAGGGTCTAGAAATCCTCAGGCGGCGGAAGCCCGAGGCGTTCCAGGTGGCTCGAGTCGTTCAGCTTCACGACCTTGTAGTCTCTGTGCACCACCTTGAAGACCGATATGGCGCACGGGTCGTGCCGATACTCGCCTATGGCGTCGCGCTTCCGGCCTGACAGGTACGCGGTCATCAGCTTGACGGGGATGCGGTGAGACACTATCACGACGGTGCCGGTGCCGTGTGTCCATATGATCTCTCGAAGGGAGCTGTTCACGCGCTTCCAAGCCTTCTTGATGCTCTCCCCGTTGGGGAACTTCACCTTCGCGGGGCTCTCCTTCCACTTCTCGAGCAGCTTGGAGTACTGGCTGGCCACGGTGTCCTCCTGGAGGCCTTCCCAGCTCCCGTAGCTGATGTCTGCAAACCCGATTGTCTCCCTCACCGCTATCTCGTGGGGCTTGGCAATCCTCCTCGCCGTGACGAGGGAACGCTTGAGCGGGCTGGAGTATATGGCGTCGAACACCTTGTCCTTGAGAGCGGCAGCCGTGGCGTCCGCCTGGGCGATGCCCTGCTGGCTGAGCCTGATGTCGCGCATCCCCCGGAACACGCGCTCACGGTTCCAGGCGGTCTCTCCGTGCCGGATTATGATGAGTTCCATCTCGCTCATGACAGTGCTCGCTTCGCATGTAGCTTCAGCTATTTATCAGCTACCGCGCGAGACGCCCGCGCGGGGGAGGCGCGAAGGGGATGCCTTCAGGCGGTCGGGCCGATTTCCGCCCTCTCCGATACGATGATCGAATCGGAGAGCGACATCGTGGCGACGACCTTGTCGGCCGGCAGGAACCCTATGCGCATGACCTCGTAGACGGAGAACCTCAGGACGATGTAGCAGTCGAACACGCCCGTATCGTCGAATGAGGCGTGGACCGTGCCGACGGACCTGTTATCCTGCTCCTGTTTCTCGACCATCCAGCCTATGAGCGTGTCATCATCGAGGTACATCGACACGTTCCTCAGCGATATGTCGGTCCCCATGAACCAAAAACCGCCCCTTTCCTCTGACACCTTCGAGACCATGACCTGAAAAACAGCATCTTCGTCGACCGTCGCGTTTGAGTCGCCCGCGATGGAGATGCCCCAGGTCGTCGTGCCCGCCGTGACGACGCTGGCGAGCACCTGCACGTCCTGGGCGCTCGTCTCGCTCCCGAGGTTCGCGTACTCGTCGCTCGATACGTACGTCGTCCCCGCCGTCGACATTATGGAGGGACTGATGAGCGTCCAAACGACGAGTATGATTATCACGGCAGCGAGGATGATCCACCTGCCTATGCGCCTGGGCTTCTCTCGCTCCCTCTTGGGTCTCCTGCCCTCGCGCTCATACTCCTCGATCCACATCTCCTGGGGGTCGCCCACGTACTCCTGAGAGGCCTCGTAGGCCTGCTCGGGCGGCGCGTCGGGTGTGCTCTCTCCATCCACGTCCGTGTCGATGCCGTCACCGTCTTCAGAAGACAACTGCCGCACCCATCCTCCCATGCAAATCGGCGACCGAGGAAATCAACCTTTCGTCTCGGCAGCCTCCAGGTGAAAAGGAAGCCGCGACGGCGCGGAGGACGCTGCGGACTTCCACGCGAAACGCTGGTGTTTCGGACGGCCAGAGCAACGCTTTTATACGGGTCGATGCATAGCGGGAATCCCAGCCGGCTAGAGGGCAACGTCTAAATAACGTTGGTCTGCTAGATTAAGGGTTGGTCATGCACCCGTGCACGCCGTGCCCGGGGAAGATGGTTGAGGGGTAGCGGGCTGGAAGGACCTGCGGGCTCCGATGAGTGCCGATCATGTGCAATCCGGACGTGTGCTGAGTCGACATGCTAGCGGCTAGCTAAACCGCTTGGGGAATGGCTCGGTTCGGGCGCCGAAGAAGGTCGTGCCAAGCTGCGATATGCACCGGGTAAGCGCAAGGAGCTTTTGATCCGGTGATCACCGAATGGGACTTCCTGCTCTTCGGAGCAATCCGTGAGGATAGGGAACCGGGGGAATTGAAGCATCTTAGTACCCTGAGGAAAAGAAATCAACCGAGATGCCGTTACTAAAGGCGATCGAACGCGGCATAGGGCAAACTGAATCCTCCCGAGAGATCGGGCGGAGATGTGGTGTTGCAGACTCCTCTACGTCTTAACCCGCTAATCCGAAATTGCCTGGAATGGCGTGCCATAGAGGGTGACAGCCCTGTAGGGGTGCGCGGGAAAGATGATTCTGGATGTTCTAGAGTATTGCGCCTTGGATCTGGCGTGAGAATCTGGGAGCCATTTGCTTCCAACCCTAAATACGACCCGAGACCGATAGCGCAGTAGTAGCGTGAGCGAAAGCTGAAAAGCACCCTTAACGGGAGGTGCAAAGAGCCTGAAACCAGGCGGTGACTTTACTATGCAGCGTGCAAGGGACGAAGCTCGCAAGAGCGGACCGACGTTGCATTATCCGTTTCGAATAACGGGCCAGGGAGTTCGGATCGATGGCGAGGTTAATCGGGAAGCCGAGCAACCAAAGGGAAACCGACAAGTCCGCAGCCCGCAAGGGCGAGGGACGAGGTGGGCTCGCCTGAAGTCATCGGTGAGAGACCCGAAGCCAGTTGATCTAGGCGTGGATAGGTTGAAGCCCAGGGAAACCTGGGTGGAGGACCGAACCCGTGTTGAGGTG
>CP070732.1:1770919-1773586 GCA_020347565.1 Methanobacteriota archaeon
CGTGAAGCTGCCAAGTCCCAAGAGTAGTCCTTGATTACAGTCTTCCTTGCTAGTCGTCCCATGGATCTTGTAGAACCCGGGTCTTCAATCATGGAGATAATCCTGCTCGCCATAGCTTTGGGGTCCCTCGGAGGGACGAGATATCCATTTAAGCCATCTTCGATTACCTCAGGAATACCTCCAACGTTGCTAGCAACGACGCCACACTCCGAAGCCATTGCCTCTAGCAGGCTGATTGGGAAATTCTCGTAAAGTGACGGTAGAAGAAAGACGTCGCAAAGCGAATACAAATGCGGAGTAAGGTTGTGAGATACGGTGCCAACCGACGTGCAGATGTCCTCAGTATCTTTCGGAACTTGGTGGCTGCCAGCCCCTGCAAGAACGAAATGGACGTCTACGTTCTTGCTGACCTCTCTCATTGCAGCAGACAGAAAGGGGGTTGCCTTTGATGATGTGAGTCTAGACAGCACCAGAACTTTCGGGGGCTCGAGTTCTGCGATCTGGGAGAAGGCCTCATGAGTACTTTCGCGTGCTCTGGGTTTGAAAACATTGCTGTCAACACCGTTGTGAATCACATTGATTCTGGAAGGAGCAACTCCCTTTCGGTTCACCAGGTTCATCTTTCCCCATTTCGAGACAGAGATGAAGTTCCTTCCTTTTCTGTAGTAGTGGTCTTCGGCAACGCACAGAAGTGGTCCAAGCGACCGTATCAACCGCTCGTGATGACTCAACTTAACAGGGCCATTGCGCAGCTCTCGAAGGGCCATGTAATGGTCCTCGATCGTAGAATGAACTGTGGTGACGAAAGGTATCTCGAACCTTTCAGGGGGTGCCAGAAGGTCTGGCATTGTGCTTGACGAATGGACTATGTCTATGTCGAGTTTGCTCAATAACCCTTTGATGCTCGCCTTCACAAAGAGTTTGAAGGCTGGGTCGCCGATCAACGGCAGGTTCGACGCTTCGACAGCGTGAATGTCGATGTTCGTGCGCAGCAGGGTATCGCATTCGTCCGTCGACAAATGCTGCTGGGGTCGCCCCCCTCGGTTCGGGGTAACGACGTGAAGGAAAAAGTCTCCAGGGGCTCTCTTGGCGAGTTCCGCCAAATAAGCTCCGGCGCCTCCTCGAATGGGCAGGTATTCAGATGCGAGCACAAGCAGATTCAAGATACGCACATCTCTGTCTAGAGCGCGAAGATGAATTGATGCCTATACACTTGTCGGTTATACACGCTGGCTTCAAACCAGCGACTCAGTCGCCACGAATATATACATTGAGCATCATGAAGTCTACCTCGCCATGAGCTTCAGGGAAGCAGTTCTTGCGGTTACATATCGATGCAATTGCAGATGTGCTATGTGCAACATCTGGAATGCGGAAGTGCATAAGGAGATGGCCCCGTCCGAATACTCGAAGCTCCCAACGACCCTGAGGACTCTGAACATATCTGGAGGCGAACCTTTCCTGCATCCGGACTTGGACGAAGTCGTTCGAGTGATCCACAGAAGACTGCCCAGGGCAAGATTGGTGTTCTCAACAAATGGTCTGCTCACAGAGGACGTCGTCGCGGCCATTGATCGCTATAAGGCTTTCCATGAGAGCATAGGGGTGGGTGTTTCCGTAGACTGCCTTCGGGATTCTCATGAGAGAATACGAGGTGTGGAGGGAATATTCGACAAGGCGAGATCAACAATCGAGGGTCTTAGAGAAATTGGGATATCTGATCTTCGGATTGGCATGACGATTCTTCCAGAGAATGCTAGTGATGTTCTCGAAGTGTATAGACTTGCCAAGGAATTGGGTGTAGAGTTCACAGCCACGTTTGCACACAATTCGGACGTCTACTTCAAGAAGACAGACAATGTTCAATGCAGTCCGGAAAGCGACTCGCTTCAATCTGTCTCCAGCGTCGTTCGGTGTCAATTGAAGTCTGTGTCCCCAAAAGACTGGCTCAGGGCCTTCCACACCGAAGGCATCATTGATGAGAGAATACGACAATCCTTCCGTGGCGAGTGTTTGGCCGGGAGGCGTTACTTCTTCCTCTCCCCATACGGCGATGTCTTTCCATGCAGTGTGATGGACTTGAAGCTTGGCAATATCACTGATGTAGCTGACTGGAATGAGCTGATGACGAAGGAAGTCGTAGCCAGAACCGCAGGGATTGTGAAAGGTTGCGGACTTGACTGTTGGATGGTCTGCAATACGCGTAGTCTAATCATATCACACCCTGTCAGGTCAGCGCTATGGGTGATTACCAATAAGCTTAAGAAGGGCGCGAACACGTCTTAGCGCGTGAGTGTCTATCTCTCTGTCAGCTGCGTTTGCAGGATATGCTTTCGTGTGATGCACTTGCCGAGCACGTGATTGAGGAAAGGTTTCTCAGGAGGACGGGACACGATTTCGGTGGCTGCTTCGGAAGGGATATGACCGATGATGGATTCGAGAGACCTCCGCAGAGCAATCCTGCTCATTCTTGCACTTCTTGCCTTATTGACACGATTGCTACCTCTGAGCATCTCTCAGTATCCTTTCAATAACGATGCTATCACAGAATGTACGATAGCATCCGACATTATTGACTCACAGCATCTAGATTATCCTTCAGGGCGATTCTACGTTGACTCTCACAGCACAATTGCGCCATTATACAACATCTTGCTGGCTTTCGTA
>CP070732.1:1773686-1809207 GCA_020347565.1 Methanobacteriota archaeon
AGAAAGTGCATGCACACCGTCGTCTTCCCCGTCCCTGAGGGACCGGAGACGACGTACGGCCTCCCCGTCAGGAGTCCTCCGTCCAGCATCTCATCAAGGCCCTCGATGCCAGTCCCGACTCTGTCGCGGATCATCCTTCACCTCTATCCCGTGAGAAACAAGCTCGGCCTCTCAATTCTCCATGGGGAATCATAAACTTTTCTCTCGTGTTCGCGTACACTGAGAACACATGACGAGCTTGGTCGGCAGCTCGCGGCGGGCGGCGGCTGACAACCTTATTATATCTGCAGACTTTTCCTTCAGCAGGACAGTAAACGCATGCCAGTCATCAATTTCAGTCACTCGGACCTGTGCAACCTCGTCGGACGCGACATCGACATAGATACCCTGCGAGTGCGACTGCCGATGATAGGTGCGGACCTGAACGTCGCGGAAGAGGGCGACGACGAGCTCTCCTTCGAGTTCTTCCCGGACAGGCCGGACCTCTTCTCAGTCGAGGGCATTGCGAGGGCGCTCAAGGCCTTCCTGGACATAGAGCCGGGCCTGAGAGACTACACCGCGACACCGTCCGGCGTGACGGTCGCGGTGGACGAATCGGTCGACGAGGTGAGACCGTTCATATGGTCCGCCGTCGTGGAGGGGCTGACGATCGACGACCCCCTGATAAGATCGATAATGGACCTGCAGGAGAAGCTGCACCTGACCCTGGGAAGAGACAGGAGGAAGGTGGCGATAGGCATCCATGACATCGAAGGGGTTAAACCCCCGTTCAGGTACACGACCGTGCAGCCCGACGGGATGTCGTTCTTCCCGCTGCAGGGCACGAGAGAGATGACGCCCGCCGAGATACTGCGCGAGCACGAGAAGGGAAAGGCCTACTCGTTCGTCCTGGAGGGCAAGTCCAGATACCCCATCATACTCGACAAGGACGACACGGTCCTATCGATGCCGCCGGTCATAAACGGCATCGCGACGGAGGTCACGGAGAGGACAGACACCGTGTTTGTCGACTGCACGGGGACGGACATTAACGCGCTCAGGTATGCCGTGAACATAATGACGGCGGCACTGGCGGATCGAGGCGGTGGCGTCAGGGCCGTCGCGATCGAGCGTGACGGAGCGTCGCCGGAGACGGCACCGGACCTCTCGCCCTCCCGCATGAAGCTCGATGTGGCCTATTCGAACCGATGGCTCGGCACGTCTCTTTCCGCTGAGGAGATGAGCGCATGCCTCGAACGCATGGGACACGGAGTCTCCGCGGAAGGTGAATCGCTGGACGTGAGCGTCCCATGCTACCGTGCGGACGTGCTGCATCCGGTGGACCTCGTCGAGGACGTCGCCATCGGCTTCGGCTACGAGAAGTTCGGAAATACGATGCCCAGGGCTCTCACTTACGGTGTCGAGGACCCTCTCATCGCATTCGCCAACCGAGTCCGTCCGATGCTTGTAGGTCTGGGGTACTTCGAGGTCGCGACGCTATCGCTCTCGAACGATGAGGAGCAGTTCAGAGCGCTGAACATGGAAGAGGACCCTGAGGCGCTCCGCATAAGGAACCCAGCGACCGAGGCGCACACGCTCGTGCGCACTTCCCTCATCCCGAGCCTCCTCGGCATCCTCCGGAGAAACAAGCACAGGGAGCTCCCGCAGAGGGTGTTCGAGATAGGCGACGTCGTGCTCCGAAAGAGGAACAGGAAGCGAATGGCCGCCGTGGCGATCCACGCGAAGGCCAGCTTCACGGAGTGCAAGTCACTTGCGCTGTCCATCTCGGCCGCGATGGGCCTCACAACAGATGTCGTACCGACGAACTGCCCATCCTACATCCCTGGAAGGTGTGCTGCCCTGAGGGTCGGAGGGGAGGACGTGGGTGTATTCGGAGAGCTGCATCCAGCGACGGCCGAGGCGTTCGAACTGAAGTATCCGCTCATCGGTCTGGAGGTAGATCTCGAGGCACTGATGCCGGCCGTTGAGGACAGAGGGAGCTGAGGGAGCGCAGTTCGCTCGACCATGCGTCAAGGTTAATGTCCGGCTAGCACATGCAGCTCCACAACGGACCTCTGGAAGCTGAGGTAGCCAAGCCCGGTTTACGGCGCCAGCCTTGAGAGCTGGTGGTACTCCGTACCTCGGGAGTTCAAATCTCCCCCTCAGCGCCCGAGGCTCCGACCCCTGTCGTATTGTCGATTCCAGCGCGTCCGGATGGCAGTCGCGTCAGAAAGTCGACGTTCTCTAAACATTTATCTGCCGCCGACCACAATACAGATAACGCCTAGCGCAAGAGGGATGGGAACCCCATGTGCAGATACAGTTATGTCAGCGGAGCATGTGCCAACAGACATATCGATAGCACCGAATGCATCGGCGAGGGCGTATGCAGGTTCTCAGGCACCGGCTGCGGACCGGCCGCTGCTGCAGGCGACCCACAGTACGACTCGGAGAAGGACCGATGGCTCACCCTCTTCTGCGGAACGCACGGGCGCTTCCTGTGCGAGGACGGCGACGACTGCGCTCCTCTCCGTGCGGGGCCCGCAAACGTCGCTTTCAGGCAGAGGCACATACTTGAGGATGGATCGGAGACGTGGTGAGATGCTCTGCAGGTTCATGTCCCCCGACGGAAGGTGCACGGGCAAGTACGAAGGGTACGCGTGCATTAAGTCGGACTGCGCCTACTGGCGTGAGTCCCACAGCTGCGAGCATCATGACCCAACGGGAGACTACTGCAGGAGGTTCGCCCGGTTCGGCTGCGTGGGCAAGGACTGCTGCGAGTCCCTCTCCGACTACCTCCGGGCCGTATCGGACGCGGAGTCCGCCTGAGCGCTGCCGTCGTCCCTGTAGAGCTCCTCCCTTATGCGAGGAATCAACGCCATCAAGATGGCGATCTCCGTGAGCGAGGTCCTGTCGATCACACCGTTCGAGAGGTAACCGATCGAGCCGTTCCTGTGGCCTACCCTCTCTATCCCTGTCAGCCTGCTCATCACATCGCCCACCGGCTCGCCGTCCAGTGCGGCGCGTGTGACAGATGGCGGGTACTCGAAGCCCGGCCCGTGGCCGTAGGAAGCTTTCCCGTCGGAATCGATTATCGTGCAGTACTGGACATCGAAATGCCTCCCGAGTCTGGATATCGGGAACAGCCCCGCCTCGATGCCTACACCGAAGTCCGCGCCAGATTCGGCTATCGCGGTCTTTGCGCGGTCTATTGACCCCTGGATCGTGCCTTCGCCCAGCGGCTGGCACTCCAGCCCGGCGGCGCGCGCTTCGACGATCTCGACATAGCCGAACACCTGCGTGAAGACCCTCTTGACCGCCCGCACCTTCGTCTCGTTGCCCGTGGCGACGGCGACGCGTATGGGATTCCATCTCCGTCCATCCCTGTCGATCTCGCCCCTCACAATCCTCGAGGCGCTGATAACCCTCGCATCGTCCGCCTTCACCTCGCGGATGCACAGGACCCTCAGCGGACTGAAGCCGCTCTGCTCCCTCCTCTCGTTGATTTCCTTCGCGATGGGTCTCGTCTCGGGCGACACGACTATCGCCTCCAGATCCTTCGACTCGGCGGCCGGGCCGATGGGGTCGGATATCGGGACGACCTCGAACGGGCGACCGTAGCGCGACAGGAACCTCTGCAGGTCTCGCTTGCGCTCCTCGTACGCTCTCACTGGGACCTTCTTGATCGACCGGGCGAACTCGTCCGTCGTCAGCCCAACCAGAACGAAGTCGCCGGCCGAGAACGCCGTCTCGAAGAGCAGTTCATGGCCGACGTGAATGATATTGAAGGTTCCGCCTATGCATACCCTCATCGCCCTACCCCATGAACGTAAGGGATATCGCGAAGATCATGATTATCACCATGAGCAGGTAGAAGTAGGTGAGCTGCCGCTTCTTAGAGCCCATCTTGCCCTTCCACTTGGCCTGACAGTCGTCGTCGCAGAACTCGTTCTTGTACGGAATGGCACGGTCGCAGTTACGGCAGTGCCTGTGCTGTGCCACGCGCTCGACCAATCGCTCACCACCTCTACCATCATGGGCTGCTGTTCTATTAGCGTTTGCGCGGCCGACCATGGACCCGCCTGTCCCGGTCCAGGCGCACGCCGTCGCACCCGACCTTGACGACAATAGGCGTCCCGCCCGCTGACGACACCGCCCTGCAGACACCGTCCGCGTCGTCGGTCAGCGCTATCATGCTGCCGCCTCCTCCAGCCCCTGTCAGCTTGGAACCGTAGCACCGTCCCTTGCACGCCTCCACGAACTCGTCCAGAACGGGATGCCCCACGCCGAGCGCGCAGAGAAGCCGATGGTTCTCGTCCATCAGGGAGCCGATCCTCACCTTGTCGGCATTCCTGACTGCTTCGACACCTTCCATCGATATCTCGCCTATGCGCCGTATCATCCTCTTCGCCTCGCCGTCGGACTCGACGAGGCTCCTTACGCTGTCGACGAGAGGTCCTGTCGAAGCGTGTATCCCTGTGTAACCGACGACGAACTCAAGTCCGCGGACCTCGCAGTGGTGTGCGTGCCAGTCCTGGGGGCCGCTGGATATTGTCCAGATGTGTCTGTCGCCCTTTTCAGGGCTCACCAACACGCCGTGGCCGTGCGTCGATGTGGAGGTGTCGATCGGACTGGCCCTGCCCTGGACCCTCCGCTCGACGTTGAACGATTTGGTGGCCACGTCTCCATGGTCGAACCTGTTCCTCTCCGCAAGCATCGCTGCGACGGACGAGACCGTCACGGCGGCCGACGAGCCCAAGCCGGAGCCGGACGGTATGTTCGAGTCCGTGTTCATCTTCAGCGGCGGCCCTTCCCAAGCCTCATCCAGCGCCGCCGAGATGTAGGCATGGTACTTCCTCCGCATCGTGTGGCCGTTGACGGTGTATCGGTCGGATACCTGCAGGCCCGAAGAGACCCTCAGATCGATTGCCAGAGCCAAAGCTGGCTCGCCAAAGACCACGGCGTGCTCCCCGAACAGTATTATCTTCCCGGGCGCGGACCACATCGCCATCGGTCACATCACGAACTAATGCCGATATATCCTTTTGGATTGCCACCCAGACGGGGCGGCACTTCGATTGCCGACACCGGCTCCTCGGCGCCGTAAGAATAAAAAGCCGTCAGAGGCTTGCACATGGACAGGCGGGATGCTCATATGGCGCGCACTTCCAGGATAGAAGGGTTCTACAAACTGCCCATCTCGGAGCGATTGAAGGTGGTAAGAGAGTTCGGCGGTCTGACGGATGACGAGGCGATGGCGCTCTCGGGGTTCGGTGGCATCGATCCGTCGATACCGGATAGTATGATTGAGAACGCCGTCGGCTCCATGCCTGTCCCGTTGGGAATCGCCGCGAACTTCGTGATCAACGAGAAGGAGTACCTCGTCCCAATGGCGATCGAGGAGCCCTCCGTCGTGGCCGCGGCGTCGAACGCGGCCAGGATGGCGCTCGAAAGCGGAGGATTCAAGACCGGCTGCGACCCGCCAGTGATGATAGGGCAGATCCAGCTGACGGGCATCGCCGACCCGGAAGGCGCTAGGTCGCTCATACTGGACAGAAGCGAGGAGCTTCTGAAAATGGCCAACGAGCAGGATCCTATGCTCGTCAGGGTCGGCGGGGGCGCGAAGGGGGTCGAGGCCAGGGTCATCGACACGCGCAGCGGGCCGCAGGTGATCGTCCACATCCTCGTCGACGTCAGGGACGCAATGGGGGCGAATGCGGTCAACACGATGGCCGAGGCGCTTGCGCCACCCCTCGAGAAGATGACAGGAGGACGAGTATACCTGAGGATACTGTCAAACCTTGCCGTGCACAGGCTCGCGCGCGCCTCTGCGATCTGGAGGAAGGAGGCGATTGGAGGTGAGAGCGTCGTAGATGGGATCGTCGAGGCCTATTCCTTCGCGGATGCCGACCCGTACAGATGCGCTACACATAACAAGGGCATCATGAACGGCATCGACGCGGTGATGCTCGCCACGGGAAACGACACACGGGCCATCGAGGCAGGGGCGCACGCCTACGCCTCGATCAGCGGCTCGTACAAGCCGCTGACGAGATACGAGAAGACGCCAGAGGGAGACCTTCAGGGCAGCATAGAACTGCCAATGGCTGTCGGACTGATTGGCGGCGCGACCAAGGTTCATCCGACGGCGAGGGCGTCCGTGAAGCTCCTGGGCGTGAAGACTGCAGGAGAGCTGGCCGAGATAGCGGCGGCCGTCGGGCTCGCGCAGAACTTCGCCGCGCTACGAGCCCTGGCTACCGAGGGCATACAGAAAGGGCACATGTCGTTGCACGCGAGGAACATAGCCATCAGCGCGGGCTGTCCGGCCGAATTCGTCGACGAGGTCGTCAAGGTGATGGTCTCAGAGAGGAAAGTCAGGATGGACCGTGCGGCGGAGATCGTGGAGGACCTGAAGAAGAGCCGACAACGCACCTGATGGACGGCTTGCGCTCCCTCCATCCTCGATTGCGCAAGGATATTACCTCCAGAGTCCGATGACGGCGACTCATGACGGCCATCACGGAAGGAGACATTGCTGGGCTCGTAGGAGTCTACGGCTACGTCTTCTCGGTCCTGGGGTTGACTTGGATCCTCAGGCACAGGCTCGCCCAGCCGAGGAAGCTGATCCACGTGCTGGCGGGGGGCATAGTATTCTTCTGGTGGACCTTCGACTCGAGAGAGGTCATGGCAGGTCTGGCCGCGTTTCCGTTCGTAATCATCCTGTTGCTGGCTACACCGAGGTCGCCGGTCCGGCTTCTAAGGGACGGTCCGCTCGGGCTCACCTCCGAGAAGGGACATCGATACGGTCTGGTGATGTATGCCGTCTCCTGGACGGTCATCGCGTACTTCATGTTCGACAACATACTTGCGGCGTCTATCGCGGTCGCAGCGATGTCCTTCGGCGACGGGATGGCCGAGGCCGTCGGGCACAGGTACGGGCGTATCGTGTACCTGAGGGGAAGGACCGTCGAAGGAACCCTCGCGGCGTTCGCCTGCGCCACGGCCAGCGTCGCGGTGCTGGTCTGGTTCTACTCAGAGGCCATCGGCCGGGCGGAGTTCGCGCCCGAGCAGCCCTTGTTGTTCGCCGCCGCGATAGGCGCGTTCATATCGGTCGTCGAAGCGGTGACGCCAGGGAGCATCGACAACCTCGCGGTGCCGCTCGTGACCGGAGGCTATCTGACGACGCTGGGGGTATAGCCCTGAAGTACCTGATAGCTGTGGACGGACTCGATGGCTGCGGCAAGGACTCACACGCCGCGCGCATCGAGGAAGCGGTCGCAGACTCCGGAAGGGAGGTCGCAGTCCTGAGACACCCGTCCGACGGATTCCTCGGCAGGGTGTCGAAGCTGGCGGTGCCGGGTTCAGGACCCCTCCCTCTGGCGATAGCGATTGCGTTCTACACGATGGATTTGCTCCGATCGGTGCGGAGGTACAATAGAGCACGGGACGGCGTGTTCATCTTCGTAAGGTATTTCCTCGGCACGGCATACCTACCCCCTGGACCCGCACACATGGCGTACGCATTATTCAGGAGGCTGCTCCCGTTCCCGGACCTCGCCCTGTTCATCGACATCGAACCATCTGTTGCGATACGGAGGATCGAGCAGCGGGAGCATAAGAGGGAGATGTTCGAAACCGGCGAGAAGCTGACAAGGATAAGTAACGTCGCGCGCACGCTTGCCAAGGAAGAGTGGGTGGCAATCGGCAACTCGATCGACGGCGAACGACCGTTCCTGAACACTATGAGGGTGCTGTCGGAAAGACCGCTCACATGAGCCGCTGTCCGACACTCACTCCTTCGCCTGCCTGCAGCTAGAATTGCGACGCTCCGGGGGCAACCTGCACGCCTCGCAGTCGCCGTTGCACGGCTCGACATGGACGACTATCGTGCTCCGCGGCAGTGCCAGCCTTATTTCGACCTCGAGCGCCTCCACCAATGCGTGGCTCTCCTGCACGTTCAAGGTCCTCGGAAGGATCACATGCAGGTCAAGCTCTCTGTAAGCACCGGTCTTCCTCGCTCGAAGCTTGTGATAGTCGACGAAGCGGGACATGTGCCTCTTCATGACTATTTCTATCGCCCGCATCTCGTCTCTGGGGAGGCTTCTATCGAGAAGGCCATCGACGGAGCGCTTGGTTATGCTGCCTGCGGCCCGCGCGATGACCGCCGCGATGAAGATGGCAACGATCGGATCCACGATGTGCCATCCAGTCACCGTTATCACGCCCAGGGCGACGAACACGCCCACGGATGTCCACACGTCCGCCTTCAGGTGATACGCATCCGCCTCGAGAGCCAACGAATCCGTCTCCTTCGCGACCGCGTAGAGCTTTCTGGACACAAGCGTGTTGACGACAGCCGAGACCGCCATGACCCCCATCCCGACAGGCGCATAGTCGACCTCACTCGTCTGCATAATCCGCCGCCCTGCCTCGAAAAGGATCGCCCCCGCAGCGACGAATATCAGGCTTCCCTCGATCAGGCCGGAGAGGTTCTCGAACTTGCCGTGGCCGTATCTGTGATCCTCGTCCGCGGGCAACGCCGAACGCCCGACGGAGAAACGCGCGATCGCAGCGGCCAAAAGGTCCGTGCTTGAGTGGAGGGCCTCCGAGAGCACGCCGACGGAGCCAGTCAAGAGCCCCACCACAAGCTTGAGCGTGACAAGCGACGCGTTGGACAGCACGGACAGCCCGGCCACCGCCTTCTTGTCGTCCGTCAAACCAATCGGTCAGTCCGATGCAAGAGGTTGTACTTGGGCTTTCTCCGTCGCCCATGCTTTGAGTTGACTGCGAAACAATTATGACTGGATACTGGAATATTGCGTAGCGCCCCCGAGGTATTTCGATGGCAGATGACCTTACCAGTTCGCTGAAGGCCCTGACGGCCTCGGACCTCAGGTCCATAGCAGAGAAGGCCGGGATCGACGTATCCTCATGCAAGTCGAAGAGAGACTACGTCCGCGTCATATCGCAGTCCAGCTCCTCAGAGAAGCGGATTCGCCAGCTACTGCAGGCCGCGCCCAGTAGAACAGGGGGGAAGGCCGCCGACATGGAGGACGTGAAGAACGATCTGGAGGAGATATCAGCCAGGTCGAGCAGCGCGAGGGACGTCCCCGAGGAGGAGGACATGGAGGTCGAGCGGAGCATAGACAAGGCGCTCCTCCTGAGGCCGCTCTTCTTCGAGATCGACTCCAACACTGAGCGCGCGTGGAACCGCATGATCCTCGGGGACTTCGCCGAGGCGATGAAGCTCAACATCAAGTCCAGGGCCGAGGCCGTCGAGCGCCTCACGAACTTCTATCTGTACTCGGCCGCACTGTCGATAAGAGCAGCCGAGACCCTCCTGCGCGATATGAAGGAGCTTGACTCCAGGATGGGTTCCGAGCTGAGGACCGCCCTTGCGGAGGCGAAGATGGCGTTCATCCACGGACCGCCGAAGCGCCGCGAGGACGCCGTCGAGGAGATCGAGGCCCTCACGGTGAGGGCCGTCGAATCGTTCATGACACGGACCTCCGGCGCGGAGCAGGAACTCAGGGAGATGCTGGAGGAATATGCGTCGTTCGGCGTCCGCACCCGGGGTTCGCACGAGCTCCTCGACATCGCGCTGAACGCGAAGCGCTCCTGCGACCTCGGCCAGTACTCCGACCTGATGGCGGAGGCGAGGGCCCAGGCCGAGAGAGACAAGGAGGCCAGGCTGAGAGAGATAGACGACGCCTTCGAGCAGGTAAGGACCGCGATCGAGGCCGCGAAGGCAGCCGGTGCGGATACGAAGGGCGAGGAGACGGGCCTGAAGGACGCGAAGAAGGCGATGAAGCGAAATGACTTCAGAGAGGCCATCGAGCTGCTCGCGGCGATCGAGCGGACTGCGGACAGCGCGCACCTGCATAGGGTGCGCTCGAACGGCGCCGTCGAGGCCCGCGAGATCGAGGAGATAACCAGTTCGATCCGGGAGTCCGAACCGGGCTTGGAAGAGGCTGCGAGGTACGGCTTGGACGTGCAGGAAGGGCTTCTCTTCGTCAGGAGGACGAAGGATGCGCTGGAGCACCGGGACGTCGTGACGGCATCGAAGTACTCGATGAGGATGCGCAGGCTGACGAAGTCGATGGAAGGCGACGTGAAGCGCCTCAGGACGGCGGAGGGCGCCCCAAGGCATGTTGCCGGTGCGAGGTGCGGCCAATGCGGGAGGGAATCCCTCTACGCCTACCTGGACGGACGGACGAGCTGCGATGAGTGCGGGCATTCCTTTTCATCTGGCCCGAGTGGAGATGGGACCGCGCCGCCAAGCGGCCCGTCTCAGGCGCGGCCGCTGAAGAGCAGCTCAGGGAAGACAACAGGGGCCTCTAAGCAGCGCAGGCGCAGAAGTCTTGTCAAGAAGTGAGGGCCAGACGGATGCTCACTCGGGACCTAGGAACGACGCCAAGCCGTTGCTGTTCTTGTCGTTCCTGTCCTGGGCGAGGCCCTTGATCACGTCGCCTCTCGTGACTATCCCGACGAGCTCGCCTCCTCTCATCACCGGCAGTCTGTTCACATCGTTGAGGACCATGGTCATGACGGCCTCCTTGAGCGTGATGTCAGTGTCGACGGTGTGCACCTCTGTCGACATCACCTCTCGGACTGGCCGGCCGCCGACCTCCTCGTAAGCCTCGAGCAACTCCCTCTGCACGACTTCCTCCTGAAAGGCTATGCCTATGGATGATATTGACGGGAAGACCAATCTCAGACTCTTCTTCGTCGTCTTCAGCGAGCGAAGGACATCGGCCTCGCTGAAGACACCGACGATCTTCCCCTGGTCGACCACGGGAGCCCCGGAGACATCCTTCTCCGAGAGCAGCGACGCCGCCTCTCTCACAGGCATGTCGGGTGTGACTGTAACGACTGGGCTCGTCATGATCTCCTCGACTTTGGTCATTGTTCCGGCGTGGTCATCGGCGAGAAACCTATAAATGTTTCGTCCAGCTCTCCCTTCCACATCATCGGGAGCATGAACATGGCACGAGCCAGGTTGAAGCCCATATCGGACATGGAGATAGATGGCGACACTAGCGCGGCCAATCTGATTGCCAAGATGCACTCGTCAGGTGGTTTCACCGCGAAGAAGCTCGGCGAGGCCGCCGAGATCATGTCGGCGATGCTGAGGGATGACCGGTGCACCATTTTCCTGTCCTTCCCGGCGTGTATCGTGTCCACGGGGACTAGGGGGGTCATCCGGAAACTGGTGGAGGAGAGACTCGTGGACGTCATAGTCACGACCTGCGGCATGTTGGACCACGACCTCGCCCGCGTGTGGAAGAAGTACTACCACGGGAGCTTCCAGATGGACGATGCTGAGCTGCACAGGCAGGGCATCAACAGGCTGGGCAACATACTGATACCGAACGACAGCTACGGCATCGTGCTCGAGAAGAAGATGCAGCCTATCCTGGAGGAGCTGTACGCCGAGGGAAAGAGAAGCCTCTCGAGCAGACAGCTCGCACACGAGTTCGGAGAGAGGCTCGTCGACAAGAAGTCGATACTGTACTGGGCGGCCAGGAACGACATACCGGTGTACGTTCCCGGCATAACGGACGGCGCCTTCGGCTCGCAGCTTTGGCTCTTCAGCCAGACCCACCACGACTTCACATTGGACGTGTTGAAGGACGAGCAGGAGCTCTCGGACATCGTCTTCACTGCAAAACGCGCGGGAGCGCTCATCGTGGGCGGCGGGATATCGAAGCACCACGTCATCTGGTGGAACCAGTTCAGGAACGGGCTAGACTACGCCGTCTACCTGACAACCGCAGAGGAGTACGACGGCTCGCTCTCAGGGGCGAGGATCAGGGAGGCCGTCAGCTGGGGCAAGGTCAAGGAAAGAGCGCGCTACGTCACCGTCGAAGGCGACGCTACCATCACCCTCCCGATGTTGGCGTGCTCTGCGCTGGGCGTGGGCAGGCCGGGAAGAGCTTAATACGGTGGACGAGGGTTACACCTTTGCGAGGCGAGATGAGCATGACCCCCAAGCAGGCAGGTCCGGACAAACCTTCACCTCAGGACCTCGCCGCGTTCGCCAAAGAGTATTTCAAGGCGTACATGGAGGCCGTGGAGGAGAAGAAGCCCAAAGCCGTCTCCAGGTTCGCCCAAGACGCTCCTTATCTGATCCGGGCTTTCCTGCTGCCGAACGGCGCTCTCTGTATGCTCTTCAACTCGTCGGAGGAGACCGAGGCGGAGGGCACACAGGCGGACTGGGTCGCCGTCCAGGACGAGATAGTCAAGGGTGTCGACCATTTCGCGGGGTTCTATCCGTTCGAGGGATGGTCCCTGGGAGACTGGAATAAAAGGGGCAAGAGAGACGCCCTGAGGGACCTTCGCCTCATGGACCGCTCGGAGCTGGCGCGCGCTAGCGTTCAGCTTGAGGGCATCGTCGAGAACGTAACCAAGATGATCAAGGCGAACCCGTGGCTCGGTAAGATGGGCAACGAGATGATCGCCTCCATGAGAGACATAGACGGCCGCATAAAGGGCGGGTTCCCTACGGTGGACGCCATCGCATCCCTTCAATCGCTCAAGTCGTACACGCCGTCGGCGGATAACATCAATATAGAGTTCCCGGACAGGGCCATCCTGGACGAGATAACAGAGTCGCTGAGGAACGTGGCCGGTCTCGAGGGCAAGATAGACGCCGTCGAGAATCGCATGTTCGAGATGGAGAAGTCGGCACAGACCCCCGACCTTGCGGAGCGCATGTCGGAGCACGCCGAGCGCGTCGAGCGGCTGGAGAAGCAGCTCGAGAAGGTGTCTAACATACTAACGATGCTCAACTCGAAGGTCGAGACCTACTTCTCAAAGAGCGCGGAAAAGGAGCGGCAGGCGGAGATGGAGCGCCGTCTCGAGGAGCACGGCAACAAGGTACTTGCTACCGAGTCGAAGATCGAATCGGTGGAGAAGGAGGCCGAGAGTCTCCTGGCGGACATGCAGACCATGGCCTCGAGGATGGAGAAGGAAGTCCACGACGGCCGCAAGAGGATCGCCCGCCTCGAGAAGCACTTCGTCGATTTCGCCAAGATGGTCCAAGAGTAGCATTCACATGAAGACTGTCTGCATCCTCCCCGGCGACGGCATCGGCCCCGAGGTCATCGACTGCGCCAGGAGAGTCATCGAGGCTGCTACGGACGACTTGGAGTTTGTCGCTGCGGACATCGGCGCCGGCGCGTTCCAGCGCACGGGCAGATACCTCCCCGACGACACTCTGACGACCATGAAGGGGGCCGACACTTGCCTGTTTGGCGCCGTCACGTCCGAAAGGTCCGAGACATACGACTCCCCGGTGATAGGGTTCGGGAAAGAGATGGACCTGTTCGCCAACGTGCGTCCGGTGAGGGACTTCGCGGGCGTGTCTGATTCGCAGCTCGACGTGGTGATCGTCAGGGAGAACTCCGAGGGGCTCTACACCATGGACGAAGTGGCTGACGACGCAGGCGTCACGACGAGGCGGCGCGTGTCTCTGAGGGCCTCGGAGAGGATCGTGCGTCACGCCATAGTGCTAGCACGCTCCACGGACAGGGAGGGTATATGCTGCGTGCACAAGGCGAACGTGCTGAGGCGGTCTGACGGACTGTTCCTCAAGACATTCTCCGACATCATGGCCACGGAGGCCCAGGACCTGAGGTTCTCCGACCAGCTCGTCGACTCTGCCGCTGCGAGGCTGGTCTCTTCGCCCTCCGACTTCGACGTCATCGTCACGCTCAACCTGTACGGCGATATCCTGTCCGATGTCGCCTCCGCGATGGCTGGGGGGCTGGGCTTCGCGCCGTCGGGCAACATCGGCCCGTCTCATTCCGTCTTCGAACCGGCACACGGATCCGCACCAGACATCGCGGGGAGGGGGATAGCTAACCCGACTGCAGCTATCCTGGCTGGCTCGATGATGCTGGGGCACATCGGTATGGCGTCCGAGGCAAAGGCGATCTACAGAGCTGTGTTCGAGGCTTACGCGACGGGCAACAAGACAGTGGACATAGGTGGGGCCCAGGGTTCCAGCAAGTTCACGGAGGCTGTCATATCGAAGCTCAACGTGCAGAAGACGTCTTTGGAGGGCACCAACCGGTGACGATGGTCGCCAGGTGCGGGGGCTGAGATTCGAACTCAGGGACTCCTGCGAGACCAGACCCTCAATCTGGCGCCGTTGACCGAGCTTGGCTACCCCCGCGTTGTGACGCTGGGAGCGGACCATGCATCTCTTCCGATTAAAGCCTTTCGTATTCCGCCCTGGGACACTTCGTCGAGCCCCTGCTTGGAGGCGTCTCGAACGACTTCGATAAGATGGCTAGGAAGGCAGACATCGGCGGCAAGGGCAAAACAGAGCCGGCCCAGGAAATTCAATACGCATGAAGGACCATGAGGGGGCAGCAGGGCCTCGGAGCTCTGCGTGCGCATCTGAGGGAGGAACCGGGGAAGTTGATCTCAAACGAGCTATCGCGTGAATTCGAGGCGCAGATGAGGGCGCTCAACATAGGCAAGACGCCGCTTCGGAGGCTCCAGAAGATGGAGAGGCGCCTTGGTGTCAGGAGGCTTCATGCGAAGCTCGAAGGGGAGAACCCAACGGGCACGCACAAGGACCGCATGGCGCTCCTGATGGCGCTCGACGCCCTCAGGAACGACAGGGACACTCTGGCCGCAGCGACGAGTGGGAACTACGGGGCCGCGTTGATGTATGTGAGCGACAAGCTCGGACTCAGGTGCAAGATATACATGGCATCGGAGTACGAGGGCATCAGAAACGCGGAGATACTCAGCTCAGGCGCCGACATAGTCCCTGTCGGCGGCACGTATGAGGAAGCCGTGAGGACATGCGCGAGGGACTGCCGGACCAGGGGATGGCACGACTGCAACCCTGGGGCAGAGAACCGTGAGCTCGGGATCTTCTCGTACACGTTCATAGCGAAGGAGATAGCCGACGCGCTGGGGCGGAAACCCGACTGGGTAGGCGTGCCCGTGGGGAACGGCACGGTGCTCGCTGGTGTGTGGAAGGGCTTCCGGAGCATCGGCATGAAGCCTCACATGCTGGGAACGTCGAACAACAACGCGGCTATCAGGGGCATGGTGACGAGGAAGTTCGCCCCCGTCCCAGTGCCGAACATCGAGGTGACCCGCGTCAACTGCCCCCTCGCCGGCAACTACCTGCCCGACGCCGAGGAGGCGATAAGGGCAATGGTTGAGTCGAACGGAGTCGGGATGGAGATAACGGACGAGGAGATGGTCGACACGGCGAAGGCCGTTCTCGAGGAGGAACGGCTCAGCATCCTGCCGGCGTCCGCCGGTGCCCTCGCGGGCATGTCCCGGCTTGAGACGAAGACGCACACCTTCGTGACGGTCGCAACAGCCAGGGGCCCCCTATGCCCGGGATGACCCCCCTGGCCAGCGGCGTAGAGGGCTACCTGGTGTGCACTCTTAGACGGCCAACGTATTAATATTGCCTCCGTCATTGCCAATTCGATGTCAGAGACCGCTGGTCGAAACGAACACGCCTCAGTCCCACTGGTTCTAGACGTCGTTCTCGACCTGCGGATTTTGAGCCTGTGATGGAAGCCCTGGATCGTCGAGGCGTCCGCGCGGGCTGCGAACTTGGAGAGTGAACGTGCAATGAAAGGTGCGAAGGCCGTCGTCGAGCTGCTCGAGAAGCAGAAGACAGAGGTGCTCTTCGGGATACCCGGAGGAGTGCTCCTCCCGCTCTACGACGAGCTCGTGGGCTCGAAGATGAGGCACATACTGCCGCGTCACGAGCAGTGCGGCGCGCACATGGCCGATGGATACGCGCGCGTGTCGAAGCGTCCCGGCGTATGCATAGCCACCTCGGGCCCGGGAGCGACCAACCTCGTCACGGGCGTCGCCACCGCCTTCATGGACTCTTCCCCGCTTGTTGCGATAACGGGACAGGTGGCCACCGGAGTGCTGGGCAACGACGCATTCCAGGAGGCAGATTCGTTCAGCCTGATGATGCCCATCACGAAGCACAACTTCCGGATAACGGAGACAAGAGCGCTTCCTGAGACCATGAAGCGGGCGTTCCTGATCGCCACGACAGGGCGGTATGGCCCCGTCCACATAGACCTACCGATGGACATCCTCCAGCAGGAGGTTGCGGACGAAGACATGAAGAAGAAGGTGAGGGTGCCGAAGCCCAGGCGCAACCTCTCAGGGCTCCTCGACGCCGTCAAGCTGCTCGAGGAGGCCGAGAGGCCGACGATACTAGTAGGGGGCGGGGTCGCGTGGTCCCGCGCTGGACCTGAGATAACGCAGCTTGCGGAGCTGCTGACGGCTCCGATGGTGACGACCCTGATGGCCAAGGGCTCCGTCCCTGAGGACCACCCGCTCGTGCTCGGCGTGTGCGGCATGCACGGCCGGCAGGTGGCGAACTATGCGCTGAATAATTGCGACGTCCTGCTCGCAATAGGCACGAGGTTCAGCGACAGGGTCACTGGCAAGCTGAGCGAGTTCGGGGTGCAGACCAAGGTCGTCCACGTCGACATAGACTCGTCCGAGATAGGCAAGAACGTCAAGGGCAGGGTCGGCCTCGTCGGAGACGCCTGGACCGTCGTCAACGCGCTGATAGCCGGCCTCAAGGAGAGGAAGAAGAGGGCCAACTGGAAGGATAGGATAATCGAGCTCAAGAAGGAGTGCACGTGCGACTACGACCTCAAGTCCGACCCGATCAAGCCTCAGAAGGTCGTACACGAGATGTCGGTGTGCCTCCCGGACGACGCCATCGTCACGACCGAGGTGGGGCAGAATCAGATGTGGGCCTCCCACTTCTACAGATGCTACGGCAAGCGGATGTTCATCACGTCAGGCGGCCTGGGCACTATGGGGTTCGGCTTCCCCGCGGCGCTGGGCGCCAAGGTGGCCCGTCCGGAGAGCATCGTGGCGGACATCGCGGGCGACGGCAGCCTTCAGATGGTGTCACAGGAATTCGCGACCGCGGTGGAGAACGACATCCCGGTGATCATATGCCTGATGAACAACGGATGGCTGGGAATGGTCAAGCAGTGGCAGAAGCTGTTCTACGACAAGCGCTACAACGCAACGAACCTGGGGAAGTCGCCGGACTTCGTGAAGCTCGCCGAGGCTTACGGCGCCGAGGCGATCAGGGTTGAGAGGCACTCGGAGGTGTCCGACGCCCTCAAGGAGGGGATGAAGGCCGACGTGCCGATGTTGCTGGATTTCGTAGTCGACCCCGAGGAGGACGTCCTGCCCATGACGCCGCCGGGAAAGAGCTCCTCGGAATGGATAAGGGGCAGATGCAGGTGGAAAGGAGGAGGCGAGTGACATGGAAGTCATAATGATGCTGACATATGACCAGCCCGGAGTTATGCAGAGGGTGATGGCGGAGTTCACGAAGAGGAAGATAAACGTCGACACCATCGTCGTGGGCCCGTGCGAGACACCTGAAAGGTCGAGGATCGTGATATCCCTGCGGGACTACGACGCCGCAATGGGCGTGATAGAGCACCTGAGGGCACTCCAGGAAGTCATCGAGGCGGACATGGTCGACCACAGGAGACACGAGGGCTATGCGATAACGCTCAGCAAGGGTGGCGTGTGCCGCATAACCGGGAGCGTCGAAGAGGTCGAAGCGCTGATAAAGAGAAGCGAGCCGGACAAGTACATCGAGGTAGTGAACGCGATATAGGCAGATTCCACAAGTGGTGAGAGCATATGGCGAGGATATACTACAACAAGGACGCCGACCTGAGCGTGCTGAAGGGCAGACGGGTGGCGGTGATAGGATACGGAATACAGGGCAGGGCGCAGTCCCTGAACTTGAGGGACAGCGGAGTGGACGTCGTGGTCGCGCAGAAGTTCAAGGACGACTACTACAAGCGCGCCGACGCGGACGGCATGAAGGTGATGGACATACCCGACGCCGTCAAGAGCGCGGACGTCGTGATGATGCTCATACCGGACGAAGTCCAGAAGCAGGTGTACGACAGCGAGGTCGCGCCCCATCTCAAGGAGGGCATGGTCCTCGACTTCGCCCACGGGTTCAACATCCACTTCAAGCGGATCGTGCCGCCCGAATCCGTCGACGTGATCATGGTCGCTCCAAAGGGGCCGGGAGCGCTCGTGCGCGAGACCTTCGAGGCCGGGTTCGGCGTACCAGCCCTGATAGCCGTCCATCAGGATCACTCAGGAAAGGCGAAGGAGTACGCGCTGGCCATCGCCAAGGGGCTGGGCGCGACGACAAGAGGAGTCATAGAGACGACTTTCGAGGAGGAGACGGAGACGGATCTGTTCGGCGAGCAGGCCGTGCTGTGCGGCGGGTCCAGCGAGCTGGTAAAGTCGTCCTTCGACTTCCTCGTGGCGAACGGCTACCAGCCGGAGATAGCGTACTTCGAGGTGCTCCACGAGCTGAAGCTGATAATCGACCTTGTCCAGAAGGATGGGATCGAGGGCATGTGGAGGAACGTGTCCAACACGGCGGAGTACGGCGGTCGCACGAGGGGGGACAGGGTCATCGACCCCAAGACCGAGGTGGCCATGGAGGAGTTGCTCAGGGACATCAAGTCGGGAGCGTTCGCCAAGGAGTGGGTCGCGGAGTACGAGGCGGGCATGCCGACGCTGGGCAAGCTGCGAGAGGAAGGCGCGGAGTCGCGGATCGAAACCGTCGGCAAGTCGATAAGGAAGATGTTCAAGTAGGCCTTCGAACGCAGGCATGGACTGGTGTGATGAGACCGTGACCGAGACAGGGAGCCCGCGACAGACGTTCGGAAGGTTCGCCCTCGGCTCGACCGGCTTCATAGGGATGGTGACAGGAGGCGTCGTCCACAGGATGAGCGCGGACAGGATGGCGGACGTCATCTCGGGGAGGGCGTCGGCGACAGGCGATACGCATCCCCTGAGCGACCTCAAGTTGCTTGCGCCGATAGACAGGCCCTCGAAGGTGATATGTATCGGACTGAACTACAGGAGCCACATACGCGAGATGAGATGGGAAACGCCGAAGGCGCCGATAATATTCACCAAGCCATCATCGGCCATCATCGGGCCGGGTGAGGCGATAGTGCTTCCTGAGATGTCCCGACGCGTCGACTACGAGGGAGAATCCGCGGTCGTTATAGGCTCGAGAGCCAAGGACACCGCGGACGGGGGGAAACATATATTCGGGTACACGGGCTTCAACGATGTGACGGCGAGAGACCTCCAGAAGGACGACCCGGACTGGACGAGGTCGAAGGGGTTCGACACCTTTGCCCCGGTGGGACCGTTCATCTCGCCAAAGGCTCCCTCCTCCGTCACGACACGCCTGAACGGCAGGGTGGTCCAGCAGGCGCCGACAGAGGACAGGGTGTTCGGCGATGCCGCGCTGGTGGAGTACATCTCGAGGATAATGACGTTGGAGCCGGGCGATCTGATAGCGACGGGTACGCCTTCCGGGATATCTCCCATGAAGGCAGGGGACGTCGTCGAGGTGGAGCTCGACGGCATCGGCGTACTCGCAAACCCAGTGGTCGCCGAGGAGCCGTCCGAGAACGGAGGATGAGCAGATGCAGATCGAACCGACACAGAGCATGTGGAAGAACGGAGCTTTGATTCGCTGGGAGGAGGCGACGATTCACCCGCTGAGCCATGGCCTGCACTACGGAACGAGCGTCTTCGAGGGCATACGCTGCTACGAGACCGACAGGGGACCGGCGGTCTTCCGGCTCCGGGAACACATGGTTCGCCTCAGAACATCGGCGAAGGCGTTGCACATGGACATCCCGCACAGCGTCGACGAGCTCTCCGCCGCCACGCTCGAAGTGATCTCTGCGAACGGGCTCAGAGAATGCTACATACGTCCGATATCGCTGTTCGGCGCATCGGGGATCGGCGTCAACCCGCTGGGGTACCCCGTCGACACGTTCATCATCGCCTTCGCGCTGGGCGCCTATCTCGGGGAGGAAGGCGTAAGGAATGGCATACGCGTGCACACGTCTTCCTGGCGCCGCGTGTCCAGCTCTTCCGTGCCCGCGTCAGCGAAGATATGCGGCAACTACGTGAACAGCGCACTTGCAGTCATGGAGGCGAAGCAGAACGGTTTCGACGAGGCAGTCATCCTGAACGAGCACGGATTCGTCGCAGAAGGCTCAGGAGAGAACATATTCATGGTGATGGATGGGAGGGTGCTCACTCCTCCTGTCAGCGCAGACATACTGCCGGGAATAACCCGCATGTCATTGATGCAGGTCGCAGCAGACATGGGATATGCTGTGGAGGAGCGAGATGTCTCCAGGGGCGAGATGTTCCTGGCCGAGGAGCTGTTCTTCACCGGCTCCGCAGCCGAGATCACACCGATCCGCGAGGTGGACAGGAGGCCGGTCGGCAAAGGCGTTCCAGGAGAGGTCACCAAGCGCCTGCAGGCCAAGTTCGCGGACGTCGTCAGGGCGAAGGACGAAAAGTACATCGGATGGCTGACGTTCGTCGAGTAGCGCACGCGGAAACGCTTATATATGGCGCAAGCCCTCTTACTGTCTGACGATTGTCATACGACCAAGAGGGATGGGCGCCATGCAGACAGTCTTGGACAAAATGATGAGCCAGGCGGACAAGGAAGGGGTCACTTTGGCCGACATCTTGGCCCGGGACCTGTCTCCTGCTGAGATGAATCGCGTGCAGGAGTACATTCACAGGGAGATCGCGGTTAATCGTGCCACAATCGAGGAATTCATGAGCGACATCGAGGTCACTGGCACGTTCGACTTCGCATCGATGAGCGAAGAGGAGCTGGACGACTTTCAGGAGAATCTGAGGTCCGCTCTGTCAGACACTCCTCTGATGGCAGAAGGCGGGGTCTGAACCGCTTCCTCCGCCGCTCCAGCGGCCAGTTTCCTGAATATCCTGTTCTCGTGGTCCACCAGGTCGAACATCTGCCGCGGACGGCCCAGCAGCGTCTCCGTCCTACCCAGCATCAGGTAGCCGCCCGCCTTGAGCGCCGCGTGGAAATTCGTGATCACCCTGTCGTGCATGGGCCTCGAGAAGTAGATGACGACGTTCCTGCACACGACTAGGTCGAAGAACTTCCTGTCCGGCCGGTTTAACAAGTTGCCTTCTGAGAACTTCACGTCCCTCCGTATCGAGGGCAGTATCTCGTATCCCGATTCCGTCCGGGTGAAGTACTCCGCCAGTAGCCTTCTCGGGACGCCCTTCACCTGCTCGGGCGTGTACGTCCCCCTCTGAGCGTAGGCGAGCGCCTTACTGGAGAGGTCGGTCCCCACGATCCTCACGACGAGTGCGGAGTCGGTCCGCAGCCTACGCAGCTCCTCAGCCACGCACATCGCCACCGTGTAGGTCTCCTGTCCGGTGGCACAGCCTGCGCTCCAGACCCTCAGGGCGCTCCATCCCTGTTCGACCTTCTGTGACACCAGCGGACGCAGGACGAGCGTCGAGAGCGCGCGGAAAGCATCGTCGTCCCTGAAGAAGTCAGTCACGTTGATGGACAGTGCGGATATGAGCTCGTTCACCTCGTCGTCGTCACGCCGCAGGAGGGCGACATATTGGAGTGGGCTGGAGCACCCAGTCCGACCCGTCCTCTTACGTATGCTCCTGGAGACGAACGACGGCGAGTATCCGGAGATGTCGAATCCCCTCGTCTGCTGGAGGAAGCGACGTATGAGATCCTGTGCCTGATCGTTCTGCGAGGCCAGCGTCAAGCGCTATTGCCTGGGACGTAGATATTACTTCTCGGAGCGCCCGCCCCTCTCGCCGCCGCCACGCCTCGCCGCGCGGCACAGTTATCGAAGTCTGAAATCTGGACGACATATTTTTATATACTCATTACCGATTTTGATATCCATGCGAGAGACCATTGCTTCTAGCACGGACGCCTCCGTGGCACGCTCTCCCTCTCGCTCTCGACCGGATAGGGTGGTGCCTTGAGGATTTCGCTGACCAAGAGACTGATGACGATAATACTGGTGCTCTCGCTCGTGCCGATCGCCGCCGTCAGCCTGATATCGCTCGACGACATGCACGAGATGAAGAACGACATGAGGGTCCTCTACGACGAGAACCTGGTCGTCGTGTCTGAGATCGCGGAGGCGGAAGCGGCGCTCCTGAGCGCTGATGTGTCCTTCAGGCAGTTCGCGCTTGAGTACGAGACCGATACCGTGACCGCATACTCGTTCTACAACGAGATGGTGGACTACCAGATCGAGTTCTCACAGTTCCTTCGTGACTTCAACACTAAGTACACCTTTGAGGTCATGTTGAACATGGCAGACGTCATCGAAAACCAGGGAAGGTCGGACCTCATATCGCTGCAGGATTCCAACGTGGACAGCCTCGAGACCTCATGGGCTGAGTACAGGTTCTGGACGAACGAGACGAAAGATTACCTCGAGGAGAACCCGCCGGACCTCAACGCGTCGATCGATGCGAGGAAGAACGCCACGACGCGGCTGAACGACATGATGGACGACCTCGGCGATCTCATCGATGTCACCATCGAAGCCGCCGCTCTGATGGAGCAGGTGGCGGAGAACACGATAAGGGAGGGCATCACCTACCTCATCGCGAGCGGCTCTGCAGTCGCCGGCGTCGTGGTGGCGATCACCTTCTACGTATCCGCGAGGATCACCTCCCCGATCGTGGAGGTGTCCAAGCGCGCGAGGGTCATCGCGGACGGCAACTTCACCACCAGGCTGGACATCACAGCGCCAGACGACGAAGTAGGCGACCTGGTTGAATCGATGAACATGCTCATCGAGAACACCTCGGAACCGCTCGAGGAGCTCACCGAGAGTGCGGAGGCCATAGCCCGTGGCAACCTGACGGTCGCCATAGACGTGGAAGCTAAAGGCGACCTTGCTACGCTCGTACACAGCTTCACATTCATGAGGGACCGACTGGCCCAGATAACGCTCGAGATCAAGCGGGCGTCGGATACGCTCAAGGATGCATCGAGACTCCTCGCCGAGACGACGCGGCATATGACCGAGGGGACGCAGCAAGTGTCCAACTCCATGGGTCAGACCTCGAAGGGAGCCGAGACGCAGGCGACTCGGGTCGAGGAGATGGTCAGGATGCTCGGCGAGCAGACAAAGGCGATCTACGATGTGGTCCAAAGCGCGCAGAACGCTGCCCGTGCATCCAGCGACGCGAGCGACGTCGCCCAGAAAGGGAGCAGGGCGATACACGAGTCACTCGATAGGATGGATTCGCTGCAGAGGAGCGTTCAGGAAACCTCACAGTCGATGCAGAATCTGTCGAAGAAGTCGCACGAGATCGCGCAGATAGTGATGATCATAACGAACATAGCGCAGCAAACGAACCTGCTCTCCTTGAACGCGGCCATCGAGGCCGCTCGGGCAGGGGAGCATGGCCGGGGCTTCGCTGTGGTGGCGGACGAGGTCAGGAAGCTCGCAGAAGGCTCACGGCGCGCAGCGGACCAGATACAGGACCTGCTGCACTCTGTCGAGTCCGACATAGGCGAGACCTCCGAGAAGATGGGTCTGACTTCGGACGACGTGACCCAGAGCGCGCGGACCATCTCGGATTCGCTCAGGTCGCTGGAGGACATAGCTGCCACTGTCGAGGAGACGGCAGCGATGGTCCAGGAGATTAGCGCATCCACCGAGCAGCAGAAGGCTCTGACGGAGAGCCTAGCGAAGAACCTCGACGAGGTCGCCAGCATCGCCAACGAGACCTCGGCCTCTGCGGAAGAGGTTTCGGCTTCGTCCGAAGAGCTGGCGGCGGGCATGGAAGAGCTGTCCGCATCCGCTCAGGACATCGCCAACCTCTCATCCAAGCTGAGCGAGCTGACCAGTCAGATGGAGACGGAGAACGCCAAGGAGGAACCCGAAGGGGAGGAGCCCGAGGAAGGAGAGGGCGCTGACAGGGGCGAGGAGAGTTGAGCGGCGTCGGTGATGGAAGACAGTACATCGCATTCCGGTTGGGGCGTGAGGAGTACGCCTTCGAGATATCGACGATAAGGGAGATCTTCCCCATCCAGGACGTCACGAAGGTGCACAGAAGCCCTTCGTACATCGAGGGCGTGATGAACCTTAGAGGCAGGCTCGTGACCGTGGTCGACCTCAGGAAGCGATTCAAGCTCGAAGCCCGGGAGCCGGACGAGAACTCAAGGATCATCGTCGTTGAGGCGACAGACGCCCCGGTCGGGTTCCTCGTGGACGAGGTGACGGAGGTCGCGAATTTCGCCGATGAGTCTGTCGAGGCGGTGCCCGCCTATGTGGCCGACTCGATAGAGTCGGAGTACGTCTCTGGCATAGCCAAGCTGGGAGAACGGCTGATCACCGTCATCGATCCCCTTAAGGTTCTCGAGTTGTCGGCCGATGAGGCCGAGGAAGCAGGAGGAAAATCGAATGGCGACGATTCTGGTGGTCGATGATTCGGAGTTCATGCGAAGAGTGATAAGGAACATACTCGAGGCCGGCGGGCACAAGGTCATCGAGGCGAAGAACTCGGAAGACGCCCTAAAGGTGTTCCGCGAACAGGGGGCGGACATAGTGACGATGGACATAGTCATGCCCGAGACGGACGGCATAGAGGCCGTGAGGAGGCTGAAGGAGCTCGACCAGGACGTGAGGATCATTATGATATCCGCCCTCGGACACCAGCGAACTGTCATGAGGGCCCTCGAGGCAGGCGCACTCGACTTCATCATGAAGCCCTTCACGTCGGACGACGTTCTGGAGTCTGTGAACGCGGTTCTGCAGATGGGGACCTGAGGAGTGGCCGATGCCGGAAGCTGTCAAGGTCCTCATAGTGGACGACAGCGCCTACATGAGGGTCGCCCTTAAGGACATGATATCGTCGGATGCCAACATAACCGTCGTGGCGACGGCGAAGAACGGTATCGAAGGAATCGCACAGACCAAGAGGTTCTCGCCGGACGTAGTGCTCCTCGACATACAGATGCCGAGGATGGACGGGCTCGCGACGCTCAAGAGGATCATGAAGGAGCATCCCACGAGGGTCGTAATGCTCAGCGCGATGGACAAGGTCGACGCGGACCTCCCTCTGAGGGCGCTCGAGATGGGTGCTGTGGAGTTCCTGTCGAAGCCGGGCGGGCCGATCTCCGTCGACATCGTGAAGTATCGCAACCACATCATCAGAACCGTCCTGGACGTGTCAGGAGCCAAAATCGAGGCCCTCCAACGATCCCGTTCGCCGCTGCGCCTCGATAAGGAGCGGCTGGCGCCAAGAGAGATCAGGGATGACAAGCTTAAGGCGATCGTGATCGCAGCCTCGACGGGTGGTCCCAGGGCGATCGAACACGTGTTCTCGCGTCTGCCGAGGGACATACCCGCAGCCATATTCGTCGTTCAGCATCTTCCTGCGGTGTTCTCCGAGAGCTTCTCCAGACGCCTCGACGCCGTGAAGGGGCCGCGCACGACCCTCGCCGACGAGGGCATGACCGTCGAACGAGGCCATGCGTATGTCGCTCCCGGCGGCAGCCATCTGGTGCTGCGGCGCCGCTCGCCCTCCTTGACGTTCATCGCGCTGGATGACTCAGGCCCGGTCCAGTTCGTCCGCCCGTCAGCCGACGTGCTCTTCAGGAGCGCTGCCGAGTGTTTCCGAGAACGCGTGATGGCTGTCGTCCTCACCGGCATGGGAATGGACAGCGTAGACGGAGCGTTGGCGGTCAAGGCTGCCGGAGGGAAAGTCCTCGTCCAGGACGAGCGGACATCTGTGATATTTGGCATGCCCAAGGCCGTGGCAGATTCGGGTGCCGCGGATGTCGTGGCGGCCCTCGACGACATCCCGGCTCAAATCGTGAGGTTCTTGGAGGACTGACCATGGCTGACGTCGACCTTGCGAAGTACACCAAGCTATTCGTGGCCGAGGCGCGTGAGTACCTCCGGGCGCTGAACGATGCGATGGTAGGACTCGAGGCCGACCCGAGCGACATGGCGAAGGTCGACGAGATGTTCCGGGCATGCCACACCATGAAGGGCATGGCGGGAATGATGGGCCTTGAGCCCTTCGCGGAGACCGCGCATGCGCTAGAGGACCTGCTAAACGCCATCAGGCGCGGGGAGGCGGAGCCGACAGGCAAAGTGGCCGAGGCCATCTTCGCGGGACTCGACGCCCTCGAGGGCATGATGGACTCGGTCTCCCAGTCTGGTGAAGTCAAGGAGGCGAAGGGCGTCATCGACGGCCTGCGCGATGCTGCAAGCGCCAGGCGCGGTAGAGGTGGGCGCGGCTCGCGAAAGAAGGCCGCACCGAAGGGCGACGGCGCACCCAAGGCGAAGAGGGGGAAGCCCCCTGCCAAGCCCAAGGTCGTCGTTCTGAAGGTGCGTCTGGCGAGACGTTGCGCATTTCCGGCCGCAAGGGCAATCGTCATACTCAAAGAGCTCGCGAGGGTCGCGAACGTGAGGGGGTCGAACCCTAGCGAGGAGGAGATAGACCAGGAGCACGCGTTCGAGGAGCTAGAGATAACGCTGGAACCCGAGAAGGGGTTCGACGAGACCGTGCCCCGAATCGCCTCCATGTTAGACGTCGATGAGGTCAGAGTCGGCCGCGAGGGAGACGACTCGAGTAAGTTCGAGACCGTGGACGCCCCAGGCCGGCTGAAGGACAAGCCCGTTGACACCCCGACGACGCAGACGGTCAGGGTCGGCATGGACAAGCTGGACGAGCTTCTGGACGACGTCAGCGAGCTGGTCATCGCGCGCAGTCGGCTCATCGAGAGGACGGCTTCGCAGGACGACAGGGAACTCGGCGAGATCTCCGCGCACATCAACAAGCTCACTTCGGAGATCCAGTCGAAGGTCCTCGGAATCAGGATGATACCCCTCGAGACGGTCATGGGCAGATTCCCCCGGATGGTGCGAGACATCGCGAGGAACCAGGGAAAGCAAGTCGAGTTAGTCGTCGACGGCGGAAGCATAGAGCTCGACAGGACCGTCATAGACCTAATAAGCGACCCGATCATGCACATCCTGCGCAACTGCGTGGACCACGGCATCGAGACGGAGAGCGAGCGACGGAGAACCGGCAAGAGGGCCAGGGGGCTGATAAGGATAGTCGCCTCGAAGCAGCAGGATCATGTCCTCATCGAGATTTCCGACGACGGGGCGGGCATCGACTACGAGGCCATCAAGGCGAAGGCGGTAGCCAGCGGCCTGACAACGCGCGACGAGGCGGACTCTGCTCTCGCGAGGGACCTGCTGCAGCTGCTGTTCAGGCCTGGCTTTTCCACCAGGGATGAGGTTTCGAAGCTCTCAGGCAGGGGCGTGGGGCTCGACGTCGTGAAGAGGAACGTCGAGGACCTGGGGGGCTCGGTCATGGTCAGCTCCTCCGAGGGAGCGGGAACGACCTTCTCGCTATGGCTTCCGTTCACCCTCGCCATAATCGAGGCCATGCTCGTCTCCATCGCCGATCAGGTCTACGCGGTCGCCATGGGCACCATCTCGGAGTCGCACCGCTTCGAACGCTCGGACGTGAAGCTCATCAGGGACCGAGAGGTCGTACAGCTCAGAGGCGAGGTTCTTCCAGTGATCAGGATGCGCCGATTCTTCGACATACAGGAGGACGAGGGGAGCGGAGCCATCAACGCCTTGATAGTGCAGAGCAGAGAGCGCAGGGCCGCGCTCGCGGTGGACGACCTGATGGGACACCAGCAGATCGTGGTGAAGTCCCTCGACCGAAGGCTACGCAGGACGAAGGGCATATCGGGCGGGACGATACTCGGCAGCGGCAGAATCGCACTCATACTCGACGTCGACTCTATACTGGAGAGATGAAGCATGGACGAACGCGACAGTGAAGCGGCATTGGAGATGATCAAGGAATTCGCCAACATAGGCGCCGGCAACGCCGCGACAGCGCTGGCGGCCCTCATGGACGTCGAGCTAGTGAACGAAGTCACATCGGCCAGGATGCTGCCCCTCTCCGATGTCGCCGAATGGCTCGGCGGAGAACAGCAGATAGTCGCCGGCACGTACACTCAGCTCTGCGGCGACCTGAAAAGCGGCGTGCTCGTCATATTCCCCCAGGATTCGGCTCAGGCGCTCATCTCACATGTGTCAAAGGAAGAGGCTGACCTCTCCAGCCTGTCCAGGGTACAGGCATCCGCTCTGTGTGAGGTTGGCAATATCTGCCTGTGCTGGTACCTCGTGGCGGTGTCCAGGATGATAGACACGGACCTGATCCCAGCGGCGCCCTGCGGTGCCGTGGACCTCCTCGGCGCGGTGCTCGACATACCGCTCGCCACCCTCGGCGTATCGGTCGACCGCGTCATCGCAGTGCACACGGTCTTCAGGGGCGTCGAACGAGCATTCGAAGGATACTTCCTGCTGCTGCCTGAGAAGGACACACTTGGGACGATAATATGCAAGATGGGTGACCAGTGCAGATGAACGACGCGAAGCTGGTGGGTATAGCGCAGTACGCGACTGCGAAGGCTCCCGAGCAGCTGTGTTGCCTCGGGCTCGGTTCGTGCGTTGGCGTGTTTCTCTACGACCCGAGCACCAAGATCGGAGGCGTGGTCCACGCTCTGTTGCCCAGGGCGCCGAACGGAAGCATCCTGGAGGCGAAGTACGCAGACACTGGAATCCGTCTGCTGCAACGCAGAACCGTCACGGACGGCGCGTTCGAACACAGAATCATCGCCAAGCTGACAGGAGGAGCGCAGATGTTCAAGGACCTGAACCTGAAGATGGGCGACATCGGCAGGCAGAACGTCCTGCAATCGAGGCGTACTCTCGGGGAGCTCGGGATATCCATTGTCTCCGAGGACGTCGAAGGCGAGAGGGGAAGGTCAGCCTACTATTCCCTGGGCGATGGGTCTGTCAGGGTGAGGAAGGCCTTCGGCTCGGACATCGTCATCTGAGCCGGCATTGGCCTCACTGCGCTCGATCTGCGCGGGCTTGCAGTTGGCATCTGGCTATTGGAAAAAATCAAGAGGGCGCCTGCGGCCGCAGCGGTCCGATCTCAGAGCTTCAGAGTATTCTTGGCCTTGTCCTCATCGCTCACAGCAAGCGCGATCTGCGCGATTCCGGAATCCTTGTCGAGGAGGTACGCACCGTCGATGTTTACGCCCTCCTTGGACAACATCGAGGATATCCGGGCAAGCTCGCCAGGTCTGTCTTCGACACGTGCCACCAGCAGATTCCTCTCGGAGAACTCGATGCTCATGCGTTGTAGGCACTGCCTGCATTTGGTCTCATCAGACGCCACCATGCGTATCAGACCTGCATGAGGCTCGGTAGATATCGCGCGTATGTTCACGCCCTCCTTGGACAGCGCCTCGGTCATGCGCGCAAGCTCACCCGGCCTGTTCTCCAGCTTCACGCTGAACTCCCTCTCCATATCACCTCTCCTCCTCCCCGAATTCGCCTTCGAGGGCCATCCCTATGGAATTAACATCGTAATAATGTTTCGAGGACATCGCCCGACCGTCGCCAATCATGAGCCGTATCGTCAAGGCGGAGAGCAGTGAAGGGGTCGGTATGAGGGCAAGCATGACGCCCATGGAAGAAGGCAATCGAGCCAGGTCGGCTGTCTTCTCAGGGACCGCCTGTGGGGAATGACCGATTTCCACGTCCCCACCACCGATGCCGCAAGCTCAGCATACACGCGTCTGTCGCAGACGAAGCCTTCACCGGACGTCCGGGCCTCCGGACGTGAGATGACGCTACCGTCCGTCGAACCACCCGCGGCCATCCCCAGACGGCCGCACGCGAGAGAGACGACCGCGCCCCTGGGGCAACGATTGCCTTCTTAGACGACGTTTGGTCGCCACATTATTTAACCTGTGCCTAGGAATGCCAATGAGTTGAGGGGCAATCATGGTGAGCCGACATCGTCCGGGAGCTTCTTTCCGGGGTTCATGATGTTTTCCGGGTCGAGAATGCGCTTGATCCCACGCATGACATCCAACGCGACCTCCGTGTACTCCAGCCTGATATTCTCCTTGTGCTGGATGCCCACACCATGACAGCTGGAAATCGAGCCACCAAGCTCCGTCGCGAGCGTTGCCACTTCCTCAAGCGCGGCCTGGTACTCGCGCCATCCGTCCGCTCCCTCCGGCACCTTGTAGCGGCCACCAACCATCTTGTACCTGCCAACGTCGAGCCCGTATCTGTCACCGGGTATCGGCCTGATGCCGTGCCTCTTCATGATATCGCCCCAGAGACGGTCGTAGAACTCCTCGATGCGGTCCATCGGAACATATGTCGTTAGCACGTCCTCGAACCTCGTTTCCACCCTCGCACCGCACCACTGCTCCGTGTACCGGTCCATGTACGCGCGCGTGTGCTCCTCATCGGCGATGACGCCTCCGAGCTCGCGAACGATCCCACGTACGTATTCACGCTCCGCTTCGACCTCTCCTCGAGTGCCATCGAGGCCGACGTAGAACAGGCCCTTCTTCCCCTCTGGCGCCCCGAGCGATTCGGCGTCCGCCGCCTCGTACGCCTCTCCGCCGGTAAAGGTCACGCACGACGACATCAGCCGCTGGGCAGCGTCGTTCGCCCTCCAGAAGTCGTCGAAGAAGGCGAGCACCATGTCCCTCTCTTCAGGAAGAGGCTCAACCCTAAGGGTCGCCTCGGTCACGATGCCGAGCGTCCCCTCCGCACCGATGAACAGGTGGTGGAGGCCAATCCCGGTCGACGTGTAGAGCACCTTCGGACCCGTCCTGAGCTTCCGACCGTCGGCGAGAACGACCTCGAGAGACATCACGCGGTTGGCTATCGTTCCGTGCTTCTGGTTCTTCCGGCTGAAGGCCGACGTCGATATCGCACCGCCAACGGTCGCCATCCGATGGGATCCCTGCTCCTGTGTCAGCGTGAACCCGTGCTCGTTGAGGTACTCCTCCAGTTTCTTGAGGGTGACGCCCGTCTGCGCCGTCACGTGCAGATCCCTATGGTTCAACTCCATGATGCCGTCCATCTTGATCGTGTCGACTATGATGCCGCCGTGGATGGGGACAAGCATGCCTGTCCTGTTGGAGCCGCCTCCCTTCGGGATGAGAGGTATCCTGCGCTCGGACGCGAGCCTCACCACTTCTCTCACTTCATCCGAAGTCTCCGGAAGAACCACGAGGTCCGGAGCGTATTCGTAGTCGCTTTCGAAGGGAATCCTGTAGGTGTCCTTCCTGTACAGGACCGTATCCGCCGCCCTCCACAGGACCTTCTCCTCTCCCAGCATCCCGACGAGAAGGCGCCTGACCTCCTCTCTTTCCTCCCCGTCGATCAACTCTCGCCGCCCCCTCCGTCTGCCGACAGCCTGTCCACGAGGACGGATATCTCCTCGACCGTGACGGACGAGTCGAGTGATTCAGAGGCCGCTGAGAGGGTCTGGACGCAGAACGGGCAGGCCGTCACGAGTATCGACGCGCCGGTCCTCTCGGCCTCCCGCACCCTCTTCCGCGCGACCCTCAAGGACAGGTCGCCGTATGCGGTCTTCACGCCTCCCCCGCCGCCACAACACATAGACAGCTCCCTGGAGTTCCTCATCTCCACCAGGCTAAGGCCCGATATGAAACCGAGGATCTCGCGCGGCTCGTCATAGATGCCCGCGTACCGCCCCAGGTGGCAGGGGTCGTGATATGTCACCGTCGCGTCCAGCCCCGCAACGCGGAGCCGTTGGCTTCGGAGGACCTCAAGGATGTACTGCGTCGAATGCATGACCTCGACCCCCTGGAGCATGTCGCCGTAGTCCTGGGCGATCGTCTTGTAGCATCCTGAGCACGGGGTCACGACCCTCCTCGCCCCTGAGAACAGAATCGATTCGCAGTTCGCCTTGCGGAGTTCGCTGAACATCCGCTCCTCGCCTATCCTCTTTATTGTGGAACCACAGCACACCTCGTCTTCGAGCATCACCTGGAAGCTACCCCCGGTTTTGTCCATGATGGACGCCACGGCCCGAGGGGTGGCCAACAGAGACCTGTCGAGCGCGAACGTGCAGCCAACGAAGAGTAGGTTGGATCCTGGCTGAGGCGCCCGCTGCGACCATGTGGCCGCGCTTGCCCAGCGTTTCCTGGAGCTGCGGGCTTGTCCCCACGGGTTGCCGTAGTTGCGGAGGCTGTTCGCCAGGTCTCGGTGCTCGGGAAGCATCTCGAGCCCGCGCCTCAGCAGAAAGGCCCTGAACTGCTCCACCGCTTCGGAGTTCTTCAGCCTCGCACCGCAGGACTCCTCGTCCCTCCTGCAGAGCAGGCACGAGTATGCGATCCTCATGGCCCTCTCATCAGGCTCGACGATCCCCTTCAATACCGCACGTATGAGCTCGTTCCTGCCCTTGGGGGACATGCTCTCCTCGAGAACCTCCTCGTATACCGGGCAGCCGTCCTTGCAGCAGCCGCACCTGCAGTACACGCACGATTCAGAAACGGCTTCCATCATCTCTCCGACATCATCCGCTTGGGTGCTCGGGTCGGTCATCGACGGCCTCGCTGCTGGGGTATGGGCACGAGTGTACTTCACACTTGACGGCGAACTCACACAGAGAATTCCCTGAACAGCGTACACCAGGCCTTTCCGCCTCTCACGTCGCTCATGAAGTCCTCACACATGTGCCTGAAGGGACAGTTGGCGTTGCATTCTATGGACGGTGCGGGGCCGCCGACGTCATCCGCCCCGTCGCTCAGGTTCGCACAGGGCTCACGGGAGACCAACAGGGTGTCGCAGCCTGGCGGGACTGCTCTCAGGGCGATTCTATCCATCTGCTCTGCCTCCATGGCCTTCGCAAGCTCTGGAGGTCCCCGCACCTCTTTCAAGAACACGGCCATGACCACGACTCCCAACTCCTTCAGATGGCGCGAGTGCATCATACGTATCCTAGTCGACCTTCCCAGGTTCGTCGCCGATGTCAGGGCCTCCTTGATAGGTATACCTGCGAGCTCGTCCCTGAGTATGTCCCTCGCAACCGCGAGGACACGCCTTCTGAGCAACGCCCTGGCTTCCTGCCGTGCGCAACCGGCTGTTCGATCGACGGTGAAGTCTATGGCCGCCGCCGCCCTGCGCGGGTTCGCGACCTTGTAGACGACCCCCCCCTCAACGCGGACTCGCTGGAAGTCCGACGACCTCTCACGGAACTCGAATCTGGCTTCGGTCGACCCGAGCGGCACGCTGACGACCCTCGTTATCCGAGGCACGTATAGGAAGCTGAGCCCCCTTCCTTCCCGGACGGGACGGCCGCGGACATACTCTATCACGTGGTCGGACGGTCCTGCGCTGTGGTGGCCCAGAATCACGCCATCACCTTCCCGAGCCGCGCCAACATCGAAGCGTTCACTGATCCGACCGATTCAACAGCTGTAGAGTGCACGAGCTACCCTCCCCCGCCGCCGTGGAACAGCCTGAACCCTATAGGCGAGAGGGTCCGGCTGGCCAAGCCGGCCTGCTATACTGACTACCTGATTGGGTGTCTCTCGCTTTAACCCTGTCGATTGACAGTCCCGCTTCGGGTAGACAGGTGTCGTTGGACCTCCCGGGCATTAGATATCGTCAGGAGATCGTGGCCACATGGGATATGAAAGCCAGAAGCGAAGGCGCATAGACTGCGACGCGAGCCGAGCACTGGAAACTACTGGCCTGCACTCGCGCTCCTGGGGCTCACGGCCGTCATCCTGTCCTGAGACAGCTTTCGCTGTCCGCCTCGAGCCGTTGCATCCCATGCGTCTAGTCGAGGGATGACGGGAATCGGCGAATAGGCCGTCCCGTCAGTCTTTCTTCTTCTCCAATGCCCCTGCGATGATTACCGAGGCCGTCACCAACGCGGCCGACAACGCACCCATGCTGGCGGTCAGTGAGTCGTCGAACAGCACATCGGTCGCGACCTTGACGATGAGGAGCGTCAGGAAGAAATAGATAAGGCCGAGGATCACCATCATGACCGTCGCGACAAGCGTTACCGCAAGGACGTCGAGCCTGCTCTTAATACCCGTTCTCTCACCTCCTCCTCGATACTAGACCGAGGGCACAAACGTATCGAGGTAGCTATACTAGGGTTTTGCTCGTCCAGTTCGGCTATCGTCGGCTGTGTCCGTCCGCAGTTGAGGTGAGCTCTCGCCTATCACCTGACAACCACACCCGTCCTGGCAATGGCAGAAGGGGCGGCGATCGGCCGAGCCCCGAAGGCACTCCGTCATGGGACGGGAAGGGGCTTTCTGTAGAATGTGAAAGCGCGCTGTACCTGGAAACCCACGCTCTCGTACAGCTTCATCGCCTTGTGCTTATTCTCCGCCTCAGTATCCAGCATGACCTCGGTCGCGCCCCTCCGCCTCACCGCAATCAGTCCCATCGACAGCAATGCGCTCCCCACGCCCTTTCGCCGCCACCGCTCATCTACGCAGACGAGCCACGCCTGCGCGACTTTCCTTCCAATCCGCTCGATCACCTCGTCATCCATCCGCATTTCGACCACTCCGACGGGTTCTGGACCTTCCCAGGCCACATGGATCAGCTCGAGGTCCAACGTATTTGACTTCAGCCATGAATCAAAGCCCTCGTCGCTCCACATATCCGCCGAGAACCACGGCTCGCCCTCGAAGCAACGGACGAAGAGATCCCACAGCTTGCGCAGCTCGTCCGCGCGAGGATGCCTGATGGCCAGACCAGAAGGCATGTCGCTCACGGTCACATCGTCGAGCCGTGTGTGTCTCATCTCGAGCAAGTGCCAGACCGGAGTGTATCCGTTGGCCTCCACGAGCCGCCTCCAATCGTTTGGCGGGTCGAACGCCCACACCTGGAGGTACTTCTCCCTGGGGCCTTCATGTGCGGACGATATATGCTCCAGCAACTTCTCGTTGCGTCGGAACAGGGCGTCCTCGATGCCCTTTCCCCTCCAGGGTTTGAGCAAGTAGACGTAGTGACGGTAGGCTTTCACATCCTCTCGGTCGTTGTTGTGAGAGATACGCGAGTAGCCGACCGTGTCGCCAAACACGTCGACGAAGAGCACATCCGAGTATGGGTCCTGGCGGTCTGAGTCGGAGAACTGCTCCTTTATCTCGTCGGCTGTCGTAATCCACTCCACGCCGTCGGCCTTGAGGCTCTCCTCCTCGATGCGTGACATCAGGTCGAAATCCTCCGCGCCCCGGAACGTCCTGAACCGCAGGCCTGGTACAACTGGCGAGTCGTCGACCTCGGCCGTCCGTTCCGCCGGAATCGGCGGCAGCGCGCGCTTCATATCGTTCTATCCTCCTCTCCGTTATGGAGACTCCGCATCCCGTACTACGAAGATATTACTATCTATCCAACATGGGAGCCAGTTTGGCCGATTCGGAATTCAATTCGACGGACTCGTGGACGATAGACTCGTGACGGCCCGTCGCTGTCAAACCCCTTACCTTTTCCCACTTGTTTCCTGGCTACTACAGCTTGTCCCTCCAGGCGACGGACCTATCCTTCAACAGTTCTCTGAGTTCTCCATACAGACGCTGAGCTACCTCTGCCTTGGCGGCTTGCTGGACGTCGGACTCGTGAGCGCCCGCCATTGCATTGAGAACCCTCCTGGTGAGGTCTTTCAGGTCGCTGTCAGCATTTGGAAGGTTCTCCAAGAGTTCTCGTGCAAACCCATGCTGTGGCTCAGGGAGATGGCCCCCTCTGATATACTGGAATTTTGACGCGTG
>CP070732.1:1809307-1812090 GCA_020347565.1 Methanobacteriota archaeon
AACTCGCAGAGTAAGACTTCAGTCCTCTCATATCCTCCTTCCCCAAACCTGATTTGTCTCATGTGGCTTAAGGCCTTCCCTTCCGCCCTCACGGCCTTTCCCAACGATGTGCGGGAGAGGGGATTTGACACATCTCCGAGCCAGACGTCCTTTCTTCTGATTTCAATTCGCGTGGTTTGACTCCGTCCAGTCGCAACTTTGAAATAGCGTTATCCCTCTTGAGAACCCTGGTGGTTAGATGATTCGGGAGAAGAGGATTGGATTAAGTGTGGCATTGTGCGCAATGCTGATGTTGACTGGAATTCTCGCCGTAGTGGGGAATTCAAGCGCAAAACCCACAACTGCATATGGATATGTCTATTTCGAAGACGAGAATGGCCTTTGGGTCAACAGTTACGTCGTTGGCGAAACGATGTACATCAACGTGATGGGCGTGGCAGGAAGTGGCTCGAATCCGGAATTCATCTATCGACTGTACGGTCCAGCGGACAATGATCACTGGGACGTGGAGGTATGGTACACGAGCAACCTCTACGAAATCGTGACCTTTCAAACGAGCGGGTTCTGTCCGAGTGGCCAGTGGAAAGCTGTTCTGAGCTACACTGATTCGGACTTGAATAATGAGATAAGGTTGGGGTTTGACACCGTTGAGTTAATTGGCAACGAAGCCCCTGTAGCAGTAATTGATGAGATTTCTCCAAACCCAGCGGAAGAAGGACAGACCGTTGAGTTCACAGGGCATGGATATGACCCAGATGGCTACATTGTATCATATAGATGGACGAGCAGTATAGATGGCTTGATTGGCAGTGGCACCACAGTCTACTCCTCGGACCTGAGTCCTGGCACTCACAAGATATGGTTCACTGCAACAGACAACTACGGCCTTGAAGGTGGTGCTTTCGATTGGCTAGAAATCGTTGTGGATGACTTCGCAACAGTTGAAGGCACTGTTAGAGGCCAGATGTACGCCCTCGATACGTATCTGTTGTCCGGCGCAGTGGTGACCGCAAAGCAGGAAACTTCTCCGGGGTCATACACAGGAGTCGTCTACACGGCAACCTCGAATGCAAACGGCGTCTACAGCATGACAGTCCTCTCCGACTGGTCGTATCATTTCATAGTCACCTACCACGACCACGCTGAGTGGGATAGACATGATTATGTGGACACGGATATGGTGAAGAACCCGACACTCAAATGCCAGTGGAGGGAATGCCCGCCTCTTGAGGGAGACAGGGTTCCAGGGGGTAATGGTTATTACTGGGAATATGAAATCAGAGTTTTTGAGAGAGATGTTGACGGCAATGGAAGAGCAGACTCAGTGAACTTGTTCTTGGATGCCAATCACTTCTGGCAGAGCGAGCTCGGAATCCCAGTGACAGAGTATGATGAGACGAAAGCGGCATTCTGGATTGAATTGCAGGGCTTTGTGTTCGCCGATGATTACACCTACTATGACCCATGGCCAGACATACCGGTCTTCCCCAATGTGGCAAGAACGGACTATGGCTACTACGGCGATGATCAGAGAATGGTCCTCCACGCTACAATCAATGTAGCGTATCAAGAATCGATTGTCTGCCCCGAAACAGACTACCAAGCTGAACACACAATCATCGCAGAAGACCTTCGCCTTCAAGGCAAATGGAATAATCACGGCACGCCATATCCTGCCTTCTGCGCCGCGGGTCCAACGTCGTCTGACCGACAGAGTGACCTGACTGAATTCAATACGCCTGACGTAGTGACTGTCGATGACTGGCCAGACGTTGGTGACGGAACTGGCATATATGATCAGATGGTTACGGACGGTTACCCGAACACAGAATTCAGCCGGGAATACGCGGTCGCTGACCTGAACAGTTGGCCTACAGACGACTGCTACCTCCGGTTCAGCGGAGAATATGAATTGACAATTCGCGGCTGGCTGGATGACAACCTTGTTGAGCGATACTGGGTCTCAGCCTATCAAAGCTCCTACTTTGGTTTCGTGTTTGACGGAGTGCACGTCTTCGACGATGACTTTGATGCAGGTGACCATGACGGTTGGGACATCCAAGGCGATTACGTTGTTGTCGATGATGATCCGGCCACAGTGATTGACTGCAGGAGCCTCAAAGTCTCCAGAGGAGGAGTGCGTGCGCCTGCCGTGGCTACGATCTACTTCGGTGAACGATACGGTCATGTAACGGTTCAGGCAGATATGAAGATAGCAGAAGCTACGGGTTACTTCCAGTACTTCTATGTGGGTAGTGGAACCTTCCTTGCGCGGTTGACGTTTGCGTTCTATTACTCGGACTCAACTCTCTGGTTCGCATACTACAGCGACACAACGGGATGGAACAAGTTCACCAGCTTCCCTGTTCAGGTCGGCGTGTCTTACAGCATAAAATTCGAGATTGATGTTCCTAACGATGAGTTTGACATCTATGTCGACAGAACTCTTCTCACTACTAATGGACCGGTTCCGTTAAGAGGAGACCCAAATGCCTACAGTAGTATCGATAGCCTATCGTTCTGGGCGGGGTGGGACGGATATGATGTGACTTTGTGGGCTGATAATGTGTGGGTCGCCTCACATTACTGACGAACGCGACCGCACCCCAAAGACCTGTGAAACCTCTTTCTTTCCTCTTCTTTGCACGCCAGACATCCTTTTTCTGATTTCAATCAACGGGAAATTGACCGGAGCTAAACCCCTTCCGTTTCTACTACTCTCGACCTTCAGCTGGCTTATCGATAAGGTATTTCGAATAGAATGTCAATGCCCTCGTAATGGT
>CP070732.1:1812190-1814789 GCA_020347565.1 Methanobacteriota archaeon
CTCCATAGAGTTCGACACTACCATTGGCGTCTACGGTCCCCACAATGCAGTCGATACCTCTCGCACTGAGATAGGCATAACTGTAGTAGTCGGTCTGGACAGTGCTATTATACGAGGAGGACACGACGAACAGAAGAACGGCCTTGTCGTCTTTCGAAAGAACTGGCATAGGCTTCACGCCTATCACTCCGAGATCTCTTGTGTCGTCAGTGTTCGGCAAGTTGATCACTCCGCCAATAAGCATCAGGAATAGGAGAATGGCAGCTGATACCCCGCGCTTCGAAGACTTATCGAGCAGGAATCTACACAGGAACACCACCGACAGCAACACCAGCACGAATTCCAGGTAGATTGCTGTCCTCTGTACGTTCAAGTAGAAGGTGAGTAGGGGTACGAATCTGAGCAGCCCCACGAGGTACAATGCAATTGACACCATGCCGACGGCCACGCCTATGTACCGAAATCTCTTCATCGTGCCGCATATCCCGCCATGCAGGCACATCAGCGTGAAACAGAATGAGAGAAACAACAAGGCGCTCATGCCAAGACTCATCATGCCTGAAGCTACAAGATTCTGGAGCGGAGGCGGTTCGGAAGTCATTCTAGAGGGAATGTCAAGAGACCCCTGTGGTCTCGCCATGAACTGCTCTACGAAGTCAAGAGAGGTGAATGCAGAATATGCCGTCACTATAGTAGCGAACGCCACAACGAATAGCAGCTGAGCTGACATCTGTGCCGTTGGCCTCATCTTGTGATTGGTCCATTCATGTTCGCGACTGCCTTCATTGTCGGCGTCAGCCACAGTCAACGTCTTGAAGGGGCGCCCATTCGGCCTTCTTTCATTCAGATAAGAAGAATAGATGACGACAGCAAAGAAGAGGAGGACTATGCACATGAATACATTTGGCTGGTGCGTGAAAACGAGGATCAATGCGAAAGGAATTGCGAACATACGACTCCGAGGCGTGTTGTCGATTCTAAGAACAGAGAAGACAAGGAACATGAAGAAGATGAACACGAGCGTGCTAGTTATTCCCTGGCCAAATTGGTTCAGAACCACAAATCCGTTCGAAGCGACTGCGCACACAATCATTCGAAATCTTGGATTCCTATTCACGAGTCCCGAGATGCCATACAATATGAACGGAAGGATGAATCCGCCAACGCAGAATAGTCCTCTCAACGCCAAGAGAGGAGAATGACCGCCAGAGACAATGTCAATCTCTGCGACCATCACGTGAAACGCGGGAAACTGAGAGTAGAATCCAGATGAAGAAGACGCAAATCCAGTGTCCACTATCACTTGTGAGTAATATTCATGGGCGATGACGTCACCAGCTCCCACGTAATCTGGCAAGGCTACAGTCTTCACGTAGAGCTCAAGAGAAACGAACAATCCTATCTGAAGCAAGAGAACCCAAAGGAGCACTCGGCTTGATCCGTCGAAACGCACAAGTTGAATAGCGAGTGTCAACGCAGCCAGACTGACGAAAGTGAAGTACATCCATGTACGCTCACCGTAATGAACGGCAGCAATGAACGACAGGCTCTCCAAGAGTGCAAATACGGCGAAAGGGAGATAGGCTCTGCAGCCTCGCAACGTGGTCTCACTCTCGGTGGATTTCAGGCCGCTTCTCGAGTCGCAGTGAATCCACAAGAAGACCGCTGCAAGTAGCGGGATCCATACATAGTACGAACGCATGACCAACGTGAGGATTGAAGAACCAGAAAGACTCATGAAGATGAAGGCGGTAGCTATCAGAACTAGCAGTAATGCTGTAACCGATCTGCTGGCGACCACAGAGTCATTGGACGACTTGCCTTGCATCTTCAATCAGTCCGCTGTGAGTTCAGTAGGATAGCCACCACGTCGCATCCGACGAGGCCCATGAGAACGATACATCCCGCCAGCGCGAGGCTTCATGCAACTGGCGCTCAGGAAGCTGCTTACCATGACACGCTCGGGAAGGCGAGGGTGGGCGACTGCTCGCATGTTGAGAATCATATCGCTTAGAATCATATCATTCCCTAAGTTACTTTCGTCGTGGGTAAGGAGAAGAGAGAGAATCTCAGAGGCATCGGCAACCGACTGCGCTAGCCTATTAAATCTCGCTAGCTCTTCTTCCGGTGCCTGACTCTTGTTGTCACCAACTCAGCTACTCTTGCTGAAGACAGCTTATCGAGAGGGCCAGTGTAAGGCAGCAGCAACTTCCTTCGCACATCGCCTGACATCGTGGTTGCGCCGTCGCTGTTCAAGCATCGTGTGATGGCACCATTGAACTCTCTCGTGTCGCTCGATCCAGTAACCAAGTCGGTCTGCACTAATCCGCTGATTCCTCTATTGTCAGCCAAATCGAACGAAATCACTGGCTTACCTCGGAGAATCGCCCCGACGCCTGCGGTGGAGGTTGAGACAACGACCATGTGGGAAGTACGTATCAGCTCACACAGAGAGGCTTACTTGTGGTAGATGACAGGCACCGGTGATGACATCAACTCCGGAACAGACTCTGAAGGAGAAGTCTCTTCGCTCCCCTTCGCTCCTCCCTATCAACTGAGAACGCGAGGTACAACAATCCACCGATGACGACCGCGGCGA
>CP070732.1:1814889-1868179 GCA_020347565.1 Methanobacteriota archaeon
AGGATTCGCGTCGATTGGCTAGAGCCTGACGACGCCTATCGAGTACGCGATGCAGCCCTGGAGAGCGACCCACTGACCGCGCTCCTGGTCCACCTGGAGCTAGACCTGTGCCTCAGACGCGTTGAGATAATGCGTCTTAGGCTCCAGGACGTCCACCGCGACAGGTTGGACGTGCTCGGAAAGGGCCGCATGGGTGGTAAGCCCAGAACCGTCTCGCTGGTGCCTGGGGAGTCAGAAGAGTTAATCGGCAGGTATCTGGAGTATCGCAGACAGCTTGAAGGGCTCACTGACGGGCCGCAGACCGACAAGCTGCTTGTGTACCACAGGTATGGCAACCTCCATCCGTTCAAGAGGTCGGCGTTGGACAACCGACTGAAGGCCTTGCAGAAGGAGACAGGCATAGCGTTCCTTGGGCACCATACGCTCAGGAGAACGGGTGGCCGCTTGATGTGGCTCGCAGGAGTGCCGATAGAGACGATTGCGAGCATCTACGGGCATGAGTCGACTGAGATGACCCTGCGTTACATCGGGGTCAATCTAGGTGACCAATGCAAGGCTTTCGAGATGGTGCGGAATCAGCGTATCCAGATGCAGAAAACGGCAGAAAATGTACCTTTTGCGACCGTGCCAGATGTTTGAGTGGACCCTGTGGGATTTGAACCCACGGCCTCTTCCTTGCGAAGGAAGCGATCTTCCACTGATCTAAGGGCCCTCTGCGGGTCTGACAGAAATTCGGAGGCGTATTTCTAGCTTTGCCTATGAAACGATTCTCAGCACATTGTCTATGGTTTCGCCCGCGCTCCCGAGGTACGACCTCGGATCGAGTGCCGAATCCAGCTCGGAGTCTGTCATCATGCCCGACACCTTCTCGTTTGACATGAGATGCGATCTGAAGTCCTCGCACGCTTTCTGCGCATCCATGCAGCACCTGCGGATGAGCTCGTGTGCCTCTTGCCGTCCCATGCCCTTCGATACCAGAGCCATCATGACCGACTCGGCCATTATGACGCTGCCGGCCCTCCTAAGGTTCTCTTCCATCCTTTCCCTGTTCAGGACGAGCTCACTGAACATCCTGTCCGTCTTCGTGATGACGTCATCGAGCAGCACGAACGAATGTGGGATAGTGAACCGCTCGGCGGAGGAGTTGGTAAGGTCACGCTCGTGCCAAAGTACGGCGCTTTCCATGGCGGGGACCATGAACCCACGCACGATTCGGGCGAGGCCGCAGATGTTCTCCGCCGTCACGGGATTGCGCTTGTGCGCCATCGTCGAGCTGCCCACCTGAACGGCGTCATCGAACGGCTCGGATATCTCGCCTATCTCTCCCCTCTGAAGGTTCCTGACCTCGGTGGCGAACTTCTCGATGGACGTGGCGATGTTGGCGAGAACGGCCGTCAGCTCGACATAGCGGTCCCTATCGACGATCTGCGTGGGACCTTCCTCGACGCCGAGCTTGAGATGCTCCATGACCGTCTTCTGTATGTCCAGGGCTTTTGGGCCCAGGCCAGCCCCTGTACCGACAGCTCCGCTCATCTTGCCGACGAGTATCCTGGGTCTGCACTCCTTCAGCCTCTCCTCGTGCCTGTGCATCTCCAGAGCGTAGTTCGCCATCTTGAGTCCGAAGGTGATGGGGAGGGCGTACTGGCCGTGCGTCCGACCGATCATGATAGTGTCCCTGTTTTCCCTCGCCTTCGCGGCGAAAGTGCGTTTCAGAGCTGCGACGTCTTGCTCGAGGAGGTCCAGCGCGTCCCGCAGCTGGAGCGCGGCGGCCGTGTCGAGTATGTCGTTCGAGGTGGCGCCTAGATGGACGAACTTGCCGCTCTCCCCTGACTGCTCGCTGAGAGCTCTGATTACGGCGGTCATCTCGTGGTTGATCTGCGCGTCGATCTCCCTTACCCGCGACAGCTTCACGTACTTCGTTGAGGCGGTCCTGGTGAGCGTGTCGGCGTGCTCCTGTCTGATGTTGCCGACCTCGGCGTGAGCGGAGGCGAGCGCCGCCTCGACGTCGAGCAACCGTTGAAGCCTGTTCTCCTCCTCGAAGATGGCCTTCATATCCTCACGGCCATACCTGAAGTCCAAAGGGCAAACTGGCATGTGGGCCACGTCCTGGAGTAGATATGTCGTAGGCAGATAACTCTTTCGCGGAAGGGCGGACGCTGAGACGCAAGTCGTTCCTGCGAAGCCAAACAGGTGTTCTCTGCCGCCCTTCTACAGTTATCATCACTGATAACCTGAAGAAAACCTGCTTAAATGCTGTGAGGGCTCATTCTACGTGGAGCGCAATGACCCCTGATGAGAAGCATAAGGCGGTTTCGAGGCTGATCGCCGATGACTATTCACAGAAGATCCTCGCGTACACGTACACATCCGCGATGTCCGCCCAGCGCCTCAGCAGGACCTGCAGGATTCCGATAGCCGCCTGTTATCGGCGCATCCACGAGCTCGAGCAGGCAGGACTTCTCACTGTGGACCGCGAGAAGGAGGTCTACAAGGGCCGCAAGGTGAGGCTTTACAGGTGCAGACTCAGGTCAGCCGTCCTGAGGTTCGCCAACGGCAAGTTCGTGGTCAAGTTCGACGTCTTCCCAGACAACGGCGTCGACGCCGGCGGCACACCCGCTGCCGAAGGCGTGATGGCCGATACGTTACCTTAGCGACGCGTTCCTTCTTCTGTCAAGCTCGTTGTTTACGACAGTGAGGCAATGGTCCGCATGATAGCTAATCGGCCCGAGTGATATCTTCTTCGGCGAGTACTCCATCAGCGTCTTCTCCTCCTCATCCGTGAGGTCCTGGTCGTCGCCGAGGACGAAGGTGTTGTCATCCCCAAAGGCGCACTGGCGGACGTCCTCGCCATCCTCCTTGAGATAGTGCATTTGGGACTCCTTCGATATGTTCGAGAGCACCTCGGAATAGCTCCGCTCCGAGACATAGATGCCAGGTGAGGTGCGCTTCTCGCCGCTTGGGCGCTGCAGAAGCGCGTTTCTTATCAGCGCCGCGGTGCTCCTCTCGTCCGGGTTCAGGTACTTCACCTCCGAGCCCACGATCCGGACAGTCTTCGGGGGGCGCGGCTCGCCCAGAAGCATCAGGGTTATCTCGACGTCGCGGCGTATGTCGTGCGAGATGAAGAACGCGGAGTTGACACATCTGAGGAGTATGTCGAGCCTGCCGGTCGACCCGCTCAGGTCATCCAGCTTGAAGTCCGCGGAAGTGATCGCCCTGTGGCCGAGGACAACGAACCGTCTCAACCGCTCAGCCTCCCTTCACGTCTTCGAGGTCGCCGAACTGCTTCATCAGCTGCCGTCGCATCTTCCTGTTGCCCATGAAGCCCTTCATGGCCTTCACAGAGGAGTCGTACTGCTTGAGCAGCTCCCTCACCTGTTTGGTCGTCGTCCCGCTCCCCCGGGCGATCCTCGACACCCTCGACGACTTTATCGTCTTGGGGTTCTCCAGCTCCTCGTCGGTCATTGAGTCCATGATCACCCTGAACCGCCCAAGCCGCTCCTGCGTCATCTCCACGTCGACCTCGCTCAGCCTGTCGCTCAGCCCGGGAAGCATCGACGCCAGCTTCTTGAACGGTCCCATCCCCTGGAGCATCTCCATCTGGTCGTACATGTCCCGCAGGGTGAACTTGCCGGACATGAGGCGGCGCGCTGCCTCCTCCGCCTTCTTCTCATCGACGACGCCGGTTGCCGCCTCGATGAGCGCCCTCACATCCCCCATGCCCAAGAGCCTGCTGATGAACCTGTCGGGTTCGAACCGCTCGAGGTCATCGAGGTGTTCGCCCACGCCGAGATACGATATCGGCGCGCCCGTCTCGGCCACTGCGCTCAGGGCGCCGCCCCCCTTGGCCGTGCCGTCCATCTTGGTGAGTATGACCCCTGTCAGGCCGACGGCGTCGTGGAAGGCCTTCGCCTGAGGACCCGCCTGCTGGCCCGTCTGTGCGTCGAGCACTAGGACCTTGTTCTCCGCTTCGACGGCTTTGGCGACGTCCTTGATCTCCTTGATGAGATCATCCTCCAGGGAGTGTCTCCCAGAGGTGTCGAATATTATCACGTCGTATCCGCTGAACTCCTTCAGGGCGTGCTTCGCCACCGCCGTTGCGTTCTTCGAGCCAGGCTCGCCGTATACCGGGACGTTGATTTTCTTGCCTATCTGCGAGAGCTGGTCGTACGCCGCAGGGCGATGGATGTCCCCGGCCACGAGGCCGACCTTCATGCCCCTCTTGTGGAGGTTCTTGGCCAGCTTCCCTGCGGTCGTCGTCTTTCCCTGCCCGTACAGTCCGACCATGAGTATCCGCTGCGACTTGGCCGGTATCTCCTTGCCCTCTCCGAGGAGCGAGACAAGCTCCTCATGTATGATACGTATCACATGCTCGCGCGAGCTCATCCCCGCAGGCGGCTTCTCCGTCAGCGCCCGCTTCTCGAGGTTCTTCGTCATCGCTAGGACGAGCTTGACGTTGACGTCGGCCTGGAGGAGCGCGCGCTGGACGTCCTTCACGACCTCTTTGACCAGGCTTGAGTCGACGTGCGAGGCGTTCGCTATCTTCCTCACGGCGTCCTTCAGCGACCTGCCCAGACTCTCCAGCACCATGTGATCCGTCCTGTCGGCTCAAGGCAAGCGTAGCAATAAATAGCTTGTGCTGGCCCAGCCTGCATCTGACAAAAAAAGGGAAGGGAAGGGCTAGCCTTGTCAGAAGGGATGGGATGCACTCTAACAACTAGCCCAAAATTTCCCAAGTGATATATTGGTGGTGCGGTATTTAAACTTGTCGGGAGCCGAGTTTAAATACGTTCCACAGGAAGGCTACCTATTCCAGGCAACGGCCAGCACGCCGCTCACGACCCCCTCACGGCACTGGCGCAAACCACCGTTTCATGTGCTGCCTGTGCGGGCTACAGGTACCCCGATTTCTGGAGGACCATGATGTCCTCAGTGCTCAGCTTCTCGCCGCTCTTGAAACGGTCGAAGATCTCCTCCGCCTCCTTCTTGGCGACCGTCTCGTCCTTCTCACGCTTAGCCTTCCTCGACCTGTCGCGTATGCCGGCTATGAGCTTGTCGAAGTCGTGGACCTGCCTTATGTGCTCTATGTGCTCCCGGTGCTCCTCGTCAGCCGCGAGCTTCGTCTCGATGAACTTCTCCTGCGCCTGGTCCGCCTCCTTGCGCAGCTCGTCGGCCTCTTCGTAGAGCTTGAGCATCGCGTCGTGCTCGGCCTGTGCCTTCTCCGCGAGCTCCGCCACCTGCCGGTGGAAGCTCTCGGCGGTCTCCTTGGCCTCACGGGCGTCCGTCTCCGCCTGGCGCACCTCGGCGAACTGCTCCAGCTCTCGCTCCATGGCCTTCTCCTTGTTGGACAGGCTCGCGATCTGCTCGACCAGAGCGCGCTCCTTGTCAGGGCTCATAACGGAGGTCATGTGCCTCTTCTCGAGGGCCCTCAGCTCCGCCCGTATACGGCGTATCGGAACGCCATCCTTCGGCATCTTCTCGCGTCTGAGCGCCTGGACCTTGTCGGTGAGGTCGTTGAACTTCCTGTTCCACTCGTCCCTCTTGGCCTTGACCTCCTTCACCTGCGAGTTGAAGCCGTCCCTGTTCTCGCGCTTGCCGTTCGCCTCGTCTATCAGCTTGCGAACCTGCGCGTTCAGAGCGTCACGTCTGTCCGCCCACTCGCGAGTCCTGTCGTTGAGCTCGTCTCTTAGACGTTTGCGCCTCTCCGCCTCGGAGTTTTGGCGGGCACGTTTTTCCTCGAGCTCGTCAATCATCTCAGCCATAGCACCGACGCCCTCAGAACACATAGTCTGGACGCGAGAGGGACAATACTGGCTCCTGCTTATATCCTTTTCTGTCCAGCCACTGGCCTCGTCGAAGAGGATATGGCACCGGCTTGGTCAGCGGGTCGTTCGCCGAGCGACGGGGCCATCGCGGCCGAGGACACTTGGGCGGGGGGTCCCCCTCCCTATCCCCTCAGGGATGCTGCGGAAAGCACCGGGTGATGCCCAGACGCTTGCCCTGGATGGAGGAAAGGGGGAGACACCAGTTAAGAGAGACCGTGTAGTCCTTGCCGCTGCTGGTTTACATTCTGCAAGGACTGTTGGAGAGGCATGCGGAAAGGCCGCTCGTGAGGATGGGCCACAGGGGCGGAGGGAGAAGGGGCCTGGCCGATTCCGGCAGATCGATCTCGCCTGCCGACTTACTGGCCTCGTTTCGGTATTATCATGGCTGATTACCGAATCGACACGCGTTTATCTACCAGGGGGCATAGAAGATGGCAGAGAGCCCCCGCCAGTGAGCGTGTAGACCCCCCGAGGCTGCCCACGATGTCAGCGTATAACGATGAGAAGAAGAGCCGACCCCGAGGAATGGGCTCGATGCTGGGCCTGCTGAGACAGAAGAAGGAGAAGGAGCCACGCATGGTCGCGGTGAGGGAGCAGAAGAAGACCCTCCTGAGAGTCGTCAAGGCGAAGCCGAAGTCCGTCGAGCACCGCGCTGACACGCTCCGAAGGACCGCCGTCTCCGAGCAGGAGATGAAGATCACCGAGGACGTCGTCAAGCGGGCCGTGTCGTCCGACGACCGTCCCACGACGAAGGCGCGAACGGCCTCCAGACGGACCGCAGCCGATACCTTCGAATGTCCCGAATGTGGCGCACACATACCCAGACACAGCGAGATGTGCCCGGTCTGCCACATCAAGTACCTCAGGGACGTCTGCCCGGACGCCCTCGAGGAGCTGGACAGGGCGATGTCCAACACCAGTCGCGTTCTGAGCGATCTTATCGAGATACACGAAGTGGACTCCTTGCCCGTCCTACACTTCGACACAGTCGAGGGGGTAATGAACTTCCTCGAGGAGGACAGCGCGGAGGCTGAGTTCGTTCTGGAGTGCCCGCGCTGCAACGCTGTCGTGCAGCTCGACGTCGACAAGTGTCCGATATGCAACACCATGCTGGAGTCCAGCGATATCGGCATACTGTCGCTGCTCAGAGGTATGGACTTCGACTGCAGTGACATGTCAGAGCTGAGCTGCCCCCATTGCGGCGAACATGTGAGCCTGGTCGATGGCACATGTCCTGGGTGCAGCTCGCAGATAGTCGACCCTGAAGGGTCCGGGGACGAAAAGAAGTTGGTGCCCATCGTAGGCAGTGACAACATCGTGTTTGTACACATAGACCTCGAGAGGGGCGACCTGAACTACGTTCAGAAGCACGCAGCCCCCGTCGCGTTCGACCACGCGTCGATCCAGCTCGAGCAGATAGGGAGCGACGGGTTCGACCAGAAGTGGAAAGGCCTGTCGAGAATCTGAGGAGCTGACGCCCATGGACCCGTTCGAGAAGTTCGGCCTGGTCCTCGACAAGTACACCGCGAGGATCCTCCACTTGACCAGCGAGAGGGCCCTCAACGCCACGGAGCTCAGCAACGCCATAGGCATCCCGCCCGCCGCGTGCTACAGACGCATAAGAGCGCTGAAGGGCGCGGGACTTCTGAAGGAGGATTCGAAGGTGATGTCCGAAGGCGGGAAGTCGGTGTCGGCCTACCGCTCCACCATCGACAACGCCGAGGTCGTGCTGCAGGATGGGAGGCTCAGGATACGCATGATGGTCGATGGCGAGGCGAGCCGGGACGAGAAGGACTTCTCGACTGAGGCTTCGATGCTCTGGTGGCAGAAGAAGAGCGATGACAGGTCCGATCCGGAGGAGCCTGACGGCTGACCTCTTCTTCGTCCCCGAGAAACCGATGATGCTCAGCCTGCGCGCTCGAGGTTGTCCGCCCGCTTCGTGAACATCCTCGCCTCGCTCTCGTGCAGCTTGCTCTTCTCGAGGTACCTGGCCGCCCGAGACCGGAACTTGGCCGCCTTCTCCGTCTGGAGGGCGGCGCCTCTGTCGTGCTTGCGGGCCTTCTCCTCCTGCTTTGCGGCCTTCCTCTCCAGGTTCGCCATCTTGGTCTGCAGAGCCTCAGGGCTGAGGTCGCTCTCCTCGCCAGCGGCTCCCGCGAGCTCGTCCTCGTACCCCTTTATGCACGATCGGTACTCCTTGGCCTTCTCCTGCCTCTCGTCGGACTTCTCCCTGAGCGACACAGCCCGGGAAGAACACCTCTGCGCCCGCGCCTGGTTCGCCTTGTACTTGTGATACAGCTTGGCGGCTTTGTGGCTGTGCTCGTGCGCCTTCTTCCTGAGTATCGCAACATCCTGGTACGCCTCCGCCTGCGCCCTGGTTGATCGCGCTACGCGTATCTGCTCCTCCTTGTCCTCGTCAGTCTCCTCCGGCTTCACGGCCCCCTCCTTCTTCTCGGAGGCGGCCGAAGGCGTCGGCTCCGCGTCGTCCTTCTTCGTCGCCGGGCTCGCAGGGGGCGAGCTCTTCTTGGCAAGGAAATCGTCGATATCGACGTCCGTACTCCTCTGGAAGTCCTTCCTCATTGATGACCACCATTCCTCCTGCGCGTAAGGCAACGATTGACCGGAATGAGAGCCTGATGCTCAGCCATCAAATCTCCATCTTGAATCATAAGGCTTTTGATAGGGACGTCACGCGCTGCATGCGTGACGGTCTGTCTCAGTCGCCTAGCGCCACAGAATAAATACAGGCATACGATGATTCGGCGGCGCGCGGAGGTGTCCCCGTGGTAAGGGCCTGCATATTGGTGTGCTGCAAGCTGTTGAAACTGAGGAGGGCCCTGGATGTGGCCAGACGAGAGCCAGGAGTGAAGAGCGCTTTCCCAGTCCACGGCAGATGGGACATCGTCGTGGAGACGGAAGACCTGCCACTGGAGGACGTTGCCGAAATCGGGATGCACGTCTACGAGACGGAGGGCGTGGATATCGTGGAGACTCTCATCGAGATCCCAAACAAGGAGTGAGGTGGCTCAGATGGTCAGGGCGCTTGTCCTCATGATGCTGGAGCCGAAGACGTTCGACGATGCGAACAAGATCGTCCGCATACCAGGCGTGAAGAGCGGCTTCCTGGTGTTCGGCCACTACGACTACGCAGCGTTCGTGGACGCGCCGAGCCTGGAGAGGGTCAACCAGATCTCGGAGAAGGTCCAGACGCTCCGGTTCGTCAGGTCGGTCGAGACACTCATCGAGAGATGACGCTCGGGCGTTGTCGGACACGCCTCGAGCCGTTCAAGCCCCCGCCGTCGACCGTCGCGCCCCTATAGACCGCAGAATCGTCGATTTCCTTGGTTAACCATTTATATCGGAAGCTTAATCCACACGCCGATTGAGTCGGGGGATATCATGGTCGACATCACACTCGTGATCCCGATCGCTGGGATTGTAGGGCTCGCCTTTGCTGGATATCTTACATGGTACGTCTTCAGGAAGGATCTCGGCACTCCGGAGATGCAGGAGATCGGCGAGGCCATCCGGCAGGGTGCCATGGCGTTCATGAAGAGGCAATACACCACCATAATCGTCATCAGCATCATACTCGCCGTCCTGATCGCCTTGTTGATAGAGCCGCAGCCGTGGGTGGGCCTGTCGTTCTTCGTCGGCGCAGGCGCATCCGCTTTGTCAGGATACATAGGGATGTATGTCAGCGTCAAATCGAACATACGCACGGCGGCAGCAGCCCGGAGGAGCCTGGACGAGGCGTTGGTGACATCCTTCCGAGGCGGGGCCGTGTCCGGGATGGGCGTGGTCTCTCTGAGCCTCCTCGGGGTGGCGGCCGTCTTCTATGTGTTCCACTACGCGATGGGCGAGTCGATATCAGATTCCCTCGATTCCGCAATCGGATTTGCGTTCGGGGCCAGCTTCGCAGCGCTGTTCGCTCAGCTCGGAGGGGGTATCTACACCAAGGCCGCCGATGTCGGAGCCGACCTGGTCGGCAAGGTCGAGGCGGGCATTCCTGAGGATGACCCCAGAAACCCGGCCGTCATCGCCGACCTGGTCGGAGACAATGTCGGAGATTGTGCCGGAAGAGGCGCCGACCTGTTCGAGTCGACTGCGGCCGAGAACATCGGAGCCATGGTCCTGGGCCTTACCATGTACGAGTTCTTCCATGCCCAGGGATGGAGCGAGGCAGAGGCTCTGGGCTGGATATTCTTCCCGCTCGTCGCAAGAGCGTTCGGGATCTTCGCCTCCTTGGCGGGGGTCATGACGGTCAAGTTGGGCAAGAGCGAGTCGCGTGACCCGATGTCCGGCATCAACGTGGGATACTACGTCACTTGCGTGCTGGCAGCGGTGTTCTTCTACATCGCCACCTACTACATGCTCGGAGACGACTACATCTACTTCTTCGGCGCAGGCGTGATAGGCATAGCTCTCAGCGTAGTAATCGTCTATATTACGCAGTACTACACCTCGGGAACCTGGAGACCCGTGAGGGAGATTGCGGAGTCCTCCACGACGGGTCCGGCAACGAATATCATCACGGGTCTCTCGGTCGCTATGGAGACAACGGCCGCACCCGTCCTGGCAATCATCGTGGCCCTCCTGGGGGCGTTTGCGCTCGGCCAGATGGCCGCTCCTGACGGAGCGGATACGACCGACGAACTCATATTCGGGTTCTATGGGACGGCCGTCGCAACGATGGGCATGCTGGCCACGTGCGCCTTCATCCTTGCGACCGATACCTTCGGGCCTATCACAGACAATGCAGGTGGAATCATCGAGATGTCCAAACAGCCTGAGGTCATACGACGGAGGACGGATAGGTTGGATGCGTGCGGCAACACCACGAAGGCGCTGACGAAAGGGTACGCCATGGGCAGCGCCGCATTGGCGGCGTTCCTGCTGTTCGGGGCGTATTTCGAGCGGGTAGCCGCCAAGAAGAACATCTCTCTGGACCTCGCTTTCAGAGTGGACATAGCGCAGCCGGACGTGTTCGTCGGTGGACTGCTCGGTGCCATGCTTGTGTTCCTCTTCGCATCGCTCGCAATCAGGGCCGTCGGCAAGGCCGCTCACAACATGATCAACGAGGTGAGGAGGCAGTTCTCGGAGGATCCCGGGATAATGGAGCGAACATCGAAGCCAGACTACGCAAGGTGCGTGGACATCGCCACCAAGGGCGCCCTCAAGGCGATGGTGCTGCCCGCGCTGCTGCCGGTCCTTGTGCCGGTGGCCTTCGGGATAGCGATGGCCCACATGGGGTATGACGCTCCACAGGCGGTCGGTGCCCTGCTTATGATAGGCACGATAACTGGAGTCATGGTCGCCAACATGTTCAACAACGGCGGGGGAGCATGGGACAACGGCAAGAAGTACGTCGAAGAGGGCCATCATGGAGGGAAGGGCTCGCAAGCCCATGCCGCTGCAGTCGTGGGCGATACCGTCGGAGACCCGCTCAAGGACACGGCGGGCCCGTCCATCCATGTGCTGGTGAAGCTGCTCTCCACGGTGACTCTGGTATTCGTCGGACTGTTCGTCGTCGCTGGCTGACGCAGCTTGGACCGCCTCGGCAAAGGATAAATATACCGACAAGCATCGAGTGCACCGCGAGCCGTGTACCAGAGGACTGCCTGAATGTACGTGATATCATCGAAGGAAGATGTCGTCAGAATACCCCCGGGTATGCTCGGGGAGGATTTCAGCAAGCTCTCGGAGAGACTGACCCAAGAGTCCTTCCAGAACAAGGTCGAGGGCGATGGGAGCTTCACCGTGCTCGTCAAGGACATCGTGCCCCTCGGGGAGGGACGCATAATCCACGGCGATGGCGCGGTATATCAGAGGGTCAAGTTCGACGCTCTGATGTTCAGGCCGGTCCTGCACGAGGTGGTCGAGGGCACCGTGTGCGAGATACTGAAGTTCGGCGCCTTCGTCAGGTTCGGCCCTCTTGACGGGCTCCTGCACATAAGCCAGATCATGGACGACAGGATAGATGTCGACGTGGACGGCAGGCGGTTGCTCGGCAAGGACACCAAGAGGGAGTTGAGGCTGGGCGACGGCATACGCGCGCGCATTGTGTCGCTGAGCATAAACGAGAGGAGCCCTCGCGAGAGCAAGATCGGGCTCACGATGAGACAGCCAGGCCTCGGGAAGCTCGAATGGCTCGAGGAGAACCGCAAGAAGAAGGGTGACAGGAAATGAAGGTCGAGAGGGCGTGCAAGGTCTGCAACTCGATGACCGAAGAGGAGAAATGCCCCCTCTGCGGCGCGGAGACATCCAAGGAGTGGCAGGGCTACGTGGTCATCCTGGACCACACGAAGTCCGAGATAGCCAGGACGATGGGCATCCATGTCAACGGGAAATTCGCCCTCAGGGTTCGATGACGCCTTTCCCGAGGAGGACCTCGTCCTCCCCGACGACCTGAGAGACGAGCTCGCGAGGCCGTTGGGAGACATCGTCCAGGAGAACGCCCTGGACGCGCTCCTGGAAGGAAGCGAGAGGGTCATAGGCGTCGGCGACGTCGTGACCGTCACGCTGCTCAGGCGCGGCATCGAGCCCGACGTCGCGGTCTTCGACTATCGCACGCGTCGCGCGAACGCGGACGCCATGAAGGACCTGGTCGGCCGTATGAGCGGCGTGCTCGTCCGCGTGGAGAACCCGCCGGGCATGATCACAAGGGCCCTCTGGAGGGCTGTCAGGGACGCGGCGCGTGGGACGGAACGGGTGAGAATCGAAGTGGCGGGCGAGGAGGACCTCGCCTCACTTGTCGCGATCGCCACCGCGCCCGCGGGGGCGCATGTGATATACGGCCTTCCGCAGCAGGGCCTTGCGGTCGTCAGGGTCGATGTCTCGACCAGGGCGTTCGCCGTTGCTGCGATCAGACGCATGAGACGGTGAGACGATGGATGTGGAGATAGTCTCGAAAGACGAGAACGAGCTGCTAGAGCGAACGGAAGTCAGGTTCAAGGCGACTCATGTCAACGAGGGCACTCCCCGGAGGGAGGAAGTCCGGGACAAGATAGCCTCAATCATGAAGGCAGAGAAGGAACGAGTCATCGTGGATTCGATGCAGTCGGAGTTCGGCAAGACGGAGACTCACGGGTATGCGAAGGTGTACAAGACGAAGGACGCCGCCAGGAAGTACGAGCGCGAGCACATACTCGTCAGGAACAAGCTGAAGGAGAAGGCGGCCCCTGCGAAGAAGGCCGCCCCGGCCGAGGCGGCCGGGAAGGCTCCAGACAAGGAGGAGCCGAAGGAGGCGTCCGAGAAGGTCTCTGAGAAGGGGAAGCCGAAGGAGGCGCCCCAGAAGCCCGCCGTCAAGGAGAGGTCGAAGGGATCGCCCGAGAAGGCACAGAAGAAGGAGGAATGACGCGACCGCAGGAGCTGATGACACATGGCTGACGAGAAGGCGAAGCAGGCCGAGAAGAAGGAGCTGAGAAAGGCCAAGAAGGATTGCTACAAGCTCGAGGGGGAGACGCTTTCGCGCATCAAGAAGCACTGCCCCAAGTGCGGTCCTGGCGTGTTCATGGCCGAGCACAAGGACAGAACCTCGTGCGGCAAGTGCGGATACACCGAGTTCGTCAAGGGCAGATGAGCGTTCCGCATAGCCCTCCAAACGATGCTCAGGCGGCGCCATCCGGGTCAGCAGGCGCAGCGCTCGAGTGATTCTCTATGCCAATTATCTTCGGGTGGAGGGCCGCAGTCACCGCCGCCAGGGCTATGACGACCCCTGATATGACGTACCATCGGTGAACGCCGACGACCTCGGCGACGGGCCCCGCCAGAGACAGTCCGACCGGCATCATCGCCGTGCACACCATGCCTATCATCGTGAACATCCGCCCCTGCATCTCAGGCGGGATCTTGGCCTGAAGGAGAGCCATCGACACCCCGTTCGCCACTGACAGCATCACGCCAATGACAAGGACGAACGCGATCGCGATGATGATGCGGTCGGGCGGGACCATGCCTATCGCGGCTATTCCGACGCCCCCCACGCAAAGCGCCGAGAGCATCGTCACTATCTTGCTGCGGAAACCGCCCCAGGCGCCGAGGAGCAGTCCCCCCGCGAGCATGCCCACACCGAAGGTCGACTGCAGGGATGCGAACTCGACAACGCCCCCACCGAACCTCTCGACAGCTAGCAGCGGCAGAAGGGCGTCCGCCGGGGCGAAGATGAAGTTCATGATCATGAACATCATGAGCAGGGCCGGCATGCCCGGCCAGCTCCTGATCAGCCCGAGGCACTCGCGTATGTCCGACAGGATGCTGGTCTGCCCCTGCGAGTCGCCGTTTGCCCTTGCAGGGTTGGGTATCCTGATCGCCGCGAGGGTCGATATCGCTATGGCGGCCGTTACTATGTCGACCGCCAGCACGCCAGAGACAGACATGACCTCGAGCAGGAGGGCCCCGAGGGGCGGTCCTCCCACGGTGCCCGCTCCATGGAGCGCCTGGTTCAGCCCGCCGATCCTGGAAAGGTGCCTCTCGGGCACCATGAGCGTCGTGGACGCCTGCATCGCTGGCCAGTGAAACGCCGCGCCCGACGCGCGCACTGCGAGCAGGGCGCAGACCTCCCACACGCCTGCGACGTCCAAGTAGAAGAGTATCGCGAGCACGCCGGTCGCCGCGGCAACTCCCGCGTCCGCGGCGATCATCACCCTGCGCCTACTCCACCTGTCGACGAGGGCACCAGCGAAGGGCCCCACGACGATCTGAGGGAGGATGGCGGCCGTGGCCGCGACGGCGAGGTAGGTCGCCGACCCCGTGGTCTTCGTTATCCACCACACGAGGGCGAACTGCACGAGGCTGCTGCCGAGGAGCGAGAACGCCTGCCCGCCCCAGACCACGAAGAACCGCTTCATCGATGCTGCGTCGCGCGCGTCACCCTGTACCTCGACCTCGGCTGCCATGTGCGACGATATCTATGGCCATATGGGATTACCTGATTGGCCACTTGTGTCCACCACGTGGTCATCTGAACCAGGCCCGGACCTTGCGCCTTCCCAGGTACAGGAAGATGAACAGGTTCATCAGGATGGTCCACAGGGGAGCGCCCGGGTCCGTCCTGGAAGGCATGAGTATCAGGCCGAGCGTCGCGAACATGATCGTGAGGACGGCGATCTTCCTGCCCTTGCGCCAAGCCCAGACCCGTCCCTTGGCATAGCCTCTGGCCAGAGCGAAGGAGAAGAAGGCTATGCCCAGCGCTACGACTCCTATAAGCACGAACAGCATCGAGAGCGTGTCGAAATCGACCTCATGCGCGACGGAGGACATCTGCTCCTGCATCTCTGGATCGCTGACGATTGCCGCGATCGCGAATGCCAGCAGACCGAATATGAGAAGCTGTATGCCTGATATCGTCTGCGCGATCGCCAGAATGGTCACGCCGAACGGCCGTCTCCTCGGGCGCTGGGAGGCTCCTGCAGGCGTATGCTGGCTCACGGTGCGTTAATGGGCCCGGCAGTATAGGACACTTTGTGCGCGTGCCGTACCGACGCATCCTCCTCGTCCAGAAACCTTCAATACCAACCTCCTGATACGGCAGGCCAAACTGCCCTGCGAAGAGGTGGTAGATATCCAGGCCTGGTTCCTCCTGTCCGTGTCCGTGACGCTCTTCTGGGGCCTCAGCGGCGTGCTGGCCAAGTACAGCACTGGACGGCTCGGGGTTGCGCGGGTCGCTCTCCTCATCGCGAGCGTTGAAGGCGTCATGTATTCTGCCGCCTTCCTCGTTCTCAGGGAACCGCACCACATAACACTGTACGAGGGCATATTCGCATCCGCGTCCTGCATCGTGGGCGTCTCAGGCTACCTGTGCTACTTCGAATCGATAATGGAAGGCCAGGTGGCCATCGCGGGGACCATATCCGCGGCATACCCCGCGCTCACCGTCATAGGAGCCGTATTGCTGCTTTCTGAGGCGCTCGGCCCGCTGCAGGCAATCGGCGTCGCGGTAATCATCGTGTGCGTCGTAGCCATATCCTACGAGCCCGACAGGACAGCGGCGAACGCCCTCAACAGACGCTCCCTCCTATTCGCAAGTGCGGCGTTCTTCGCGTGGGGCGCCTGGAGCCTGTCCTCGAAGGTCGCCATAGAGATGGTGGGCCCAGGGAACATGTTTGGCTTCTACGTGGTGTCGTCGCTGACCGCGCCTGTGATCTACGCCTGGTTCAGGCACGTCCGGCCGCACAAACGCACGTTCGCGAGCCCGGCGCGGTTAATATGGTATCTCGGAGCTGCGTCCCTGGCGCTGAACGTCTTCGGCGCCTTCGCGTACACCTACGCCCTCGACACTGGGATGGCGTCGCTCGTTGTCCCCATCTCCAGTGCGTACCCCATCGTGACCGCGCTGTTCGCCATAGCCATCCTCAGGGAGAAGTTGAACGCCATCCAGGCGCTGGCCCTGGTGGGCATAGTCCTCGGGCTTGTCGCAATAGGCGTCACCGTGTGAAATGAGCCGTGGGGCACGGGTGCCAAGCTAGATATACGGACTCCGCCTTTGGATGCGCAGGGCCTGTAGTGTAGCTTGGACATCACAGGGGCCTCCGGACCGCCCTGAGCGGGAGGGAAAGCCCCGAACTCGGGTTCGAAAGGCGAACAGCCGCTGTTCCCCGAACATCCCGACGGGCCCGCCTCTCACCTCCATCAACATATTATATCTCGGCCAGCCTTTTCGTCCCGATGCATCTCACAAGCGAAGAGGAACGGGCACTCTCGGGTGAGCAGGGCCGGGGCAGGCAGAAGGCCATGGAGCTGCTGACGGCCCTGGGAGACATATTCGGCGCGGAACGCCTAATATCCATAGGGTCAGCGCAGGTGTCCGGCGCCTCGTTCAAGACCATAGGCGAAGCTGGCATCAGATGGCTCGAGGAGATGTCCTCGGACGCCCGCACGTCCGTCCCAGCCATGGTCAATCCGCTCGGGCTCGACGTCAGGCGGTGGCGCTCGATGGGCGTCGGTGAGGAGTTCCACACGAGGCAGATGCGGATCGTCAAGGCATATGGCGCGATGGGGCTGGAGCCCGTGTATTCATGCACACCGTACCTTGCTGGCCGAAGACCGCGCAGGGGCCAGCACGTCGCGTGGGCGGAATCGTCGGCGACGGTGTTCGCGAATTCGGTCGTCGGCGCCAGGACGAATCGGGAGGGGGGACCGTCGGCGCTTGCCGCCGCCATCGTCGGGAAGACGCCCGAGTACGGTCTGCACCTCGAGGAGAACAGACAGCCCAAGGTCGCCATAGAGCTTCGCTCCGTCGACTCCGAGATGACCCCGCTCGCCGGGTTTCTTGCCGGCAGGATAGCTGGCAACCGCATACCAATGATCACGGGCCGGCGCTTGTCGGCTGACGAGCACAAGGCATTCGGAGCCGCTATGGCGGCCACGGGCGCCGTCTCGATGTACGTGCCCGACCCAGACGGGAAACGCGATCGACGCCAGGAGCAGGAGATAGAGGAACGGGTGACTCTCGGGCCCGACGACGTCATACGCTGCTCGGAGGATTTGAGGGGCGCCGACGATTGGGACCTGGTGGCCGTCGGGTGCCCCCACTGCTCCTCGAGAGAGCTGCGGTCCATGGCCTCGAGGCTCCGACGGCGCAGGCCGAGCGGAGACCAGGACGTTTGGTTCTGCACCTCCAGGCGCGCCTTCGCGCTGTGCCCCGACGCGATCAAGGTCCTTCGCAGGTTCGGCAAGGTGCTGTGCGACACCTGCATGGTTGTGTCGCCAATAGAGGAGCTGTACGGCGCCACGGCGACCAACTCAGGCAAGGCGATGGTCTACCTGCCTACGCTGGGCCACCAGAGAACATCATTCCTCACGACCTCGGAGCTGCTGGAGGCGATATCACGAAAATGACCGGGAGGGGCATTCGGAGAGGACGCGCCCGAGGCATCTCGCTCGTCTTCCCGACGCCTCTCTCCTTCCTCGGCGGCGTCGACGTACGCACTGGCAGGATAAGCGATCCCGAATGCGAAGCTGAAGGGCGCTCGGTGAGGGGGAAGGTGCTCTGCTTCCCGTTCGGCCGCGGCAGCACTGTGGGGTCATACGTCATCTATCAGCTGAAGCTCGACGGCAAGGCCCCGAAGGCCATAGTCAACTCGTCCGCGGAGCCAATCGTGGCCACGGGCGCCATAATGTCCGACATACCAATGGTCGACGGCGTGAACCTCTCGCTGATGCGCGACGGTGACGCCATCGCGGTGGACGGCAGCGATGGCACAGTGGATTTGCTAGACGTCGAGGAGCGGCACGTCGTCACGGGGATCCTGAGGCGCCGGGGAAAGATACTGTTGCTCCAACGCAGCGACGATGTGGGGTCGTATCAGGGCTGCTGGGCGGGCATCTCAGGATACATCGAAAGCGGGGAGGCCGATGCCGAGGCTGTAAGGCGCGAGATAGAAGAGGAGGTGGGCCTGAAGGGCCTGAGGATGGTCCGAAGGGTCGAGCCTCAGAGCTTCCGACACGGGACCGTCGTGTGGACGGTGCATCCGTTCCTGTTCGACGCGGGTGGAGAGCGTATCCGTACGGACTGGGAGCACGCCAACTCTGCCTGGATAAAGCCTGAGGAACTTGCGCGCTACGACACCGTCCCGGGCCTGGGCACGGTCGTCGGAAAGCTCCTCCGAAGACCTATCCCATGATGGTGTGGTCCACCTCGCGCTCCAGCAGGTTCAGCTGATGGCTCTCGAGCGTCGACCTGTTGACCGCCATGAGAAGAATCGACTGGTTTATCGCCACCTGGTCCCTGAGGGACTGTATCAACCGGAGGACGGTTATGAAGTTGTTGTTGGTGATGAGGTACTCCAGACCGTCCAGGAGGACTATGCCGCCGTCCGGCTGCGACAGGAACTGCTCGAGCGACAGGCTCAGCTTCTCCAGGTCCTTCGGCCTTATGGCGTTGTCCCGTCCGACGTTGGACAGCCACACCACGGGCACGTCCCTGAGGTCGAACTTCGAACGTATCTTGGCCGGGTAGTTGCGCGTTATGCAGTACCCCTTCATGCCCTTCTTGAGCGTGGTCATGAATAGATTGTAGGACGTCTCCGGCCTGTCCTCCTCGACGAGGTAGGAGAACGACCGTTCGAGCTCCTGCACATGAGGCTCTGCGGCGGGAGCGGCAGGCGCGGGCGCCTTCTCGGGGGGCTTCGGCGCCGCATCGGGAAGCTTCTCTTCTGCTGCTTCCGCATCGACCGCAGGGGTCTCAGGCGCCGACACATCGTCCTTCGCATGCAGATGCTCGTGAAGCCTCTTGGCCTCCAGCTTGGATATGCCCTCCACGAGCGAGAAGTCCTCGGCGCTCGCGGCCATGAGCGACTCCTCGGAACTGATACCCGCGTCGAACGCCGCGATCGCCTTCTCAGTCGTCATGCCAGGAGCGTCGGACAGGCGGCTGAGCACCTCCCTCATCTTCAGCGAGGTCACGCCGATGACGAACCCCTCGCCCGCGACGTTCCATTCGACGACGTAGTCGCCCTTGGGCGACTCCTTCACCTCTACTCGGCGAGCCCTCGTTTCCCTCGATATGTGCTCTCGCCAGCCGTCTATGGCATCCTCGATTCGCTTCGAGCACTCCATCTCGATCCGGATGTACTCCTCGACGTCCAGCCCCATGTCCTTCCTCATCTGCTGTATGCGTCGGATGAGCTCTCGGGCGAACCCCTCCGCCTCGAGCGCGGGCGTCGCCTCCATGTCTAGGTACATCGCGCCCTCGCTGAACTCCGCGCCGACCACGTCCGGCGGCAGCGTAGACGAGAACGACACCATGTTGGGTAGTATCTTGACGAGCTGCCCCTCGATTCCGAGCGAGTACTCCCCTTTGTCGACCCCGGCCTTGACGGCCTTCGCGGGCCGGTTCTTGAGCAGCACGGCTATCTTGCTGGACCACTGACGGTAGACCTTGCCGATCGCGTTGGGGTTCGGAATGACGCTCAGCATCATCTCGTCCCACTCCTCGCCGACAGGTATCATCTGAAGCGTCTTGACGTTGTTCTGCGCCAGCAGCGCTTCCTTAAGCTGCGCCAGCTCCTCCGCCGCCTCGTCTGTGTTCGCCCGGATGACGATCCGCTTCAGCGGCCATCGGAGGTTCACATTAGACTCCTGTCGTATCCTCGCAACCACCTCGGAGATCTCCCTTACGAGGGCCATGCCGTGCTCTAGCTTCGTGTCTATCCAGCCTTCGTTGGCGGTCGGCCATTGGACGGCGTGTATGCTCTCCTCGCGGCGGTCGAGGTTCGCGTGTATCGCTTCGGATATGTACGGCGCGATCGGCGCCAGGAGCGCCGTCAAAGTCGACAGCGATTCATGAAGTACCTTGAAGGCGACTATCTTGTCGATGTCGTCCCCCTCCCTCCAGAGCCTGTCCCTGATGAGCTTGACGTACCACCTCGAGAGGTCTTCGAGTATGAATGCCTCGATGGTCCTCGCCGCCCTGTGTATCTCATAGGCCTCCATCGCAGCGGCGGCGTCCCCCTTCAGCGTCTCGAGCCTCGAGACCATCCAGAGGTCCTCCGCCTTCATGGACTCCCTCAGCTCCTCGACGCTCCGGCTCATGGGGTTGAACTTGTCTATGGACATGTACAGGGCGGCGAACTTGTATACGTTCCACAGGATGTTCAGCGTCCTGTTCGTCGCCTTGACACCTTCCTGCTGGAACAGCACGTCGTCCCACGGGGCATTCGCCTTCATGAGGTACAACCTCAACGAGTCCGCGCCGAGCGTGTTGACGACTCCTATCGGGTCTATCACAGTGCCGTCGCTCTTCGACATGGCCTCGCCCTGCGGTGTGAACGCCCATCCGTGCATCAGCACCGACCTGTACGGGGACTTGCCGAACGCCAGCACGCCGGTCACGAGCTGCGAGTAGAACCATCCGCGCGTCTGGTCGTGGGCCTCGGTGATCCACTCGCTGGGCCACCACTTGTCGAACTCCTCGGTCTGAGCGGGGTAAGCGAGAGACGCCCATGAACACACGCCAGCGTCGAACCACACATCGAGCACATCAGATACCCTGTTCATCACCTGACCGCACTTCTCGCACTTGTACGAGAGGCGGTCTATCCAGGGCCTGTGGACGTCCATGCCCTCCACGTACCCGTCGGCCTCCCGGAGCTCTTCGAGGGACGACACGACGCGCGTGTTGCCGCAGATGCAGCGCCAGATGGGCAGAGGTGTGCCCCAGAACCTCTGCCTGCTGATGCACCAGTCGCGAGCGTTGGCTATCCAGTCCTTCTGACGGTTCGTGCCAGCCCACTCCGGATACCATCTGACCCCTGCATTGGCCTCGGCCAGCTCCTCCTTGAAGTCGGTCACCTTCAGGAACCATTGGTCGGTGACGCGGTATATGATCGGCTTCTTGCAGCGCCAGCAGTGCCCGTATCTGTGCGTGATGCTCGCCTCGTGGAACATGACCGACCGCTCGACGAGGTCGGCCATGATCAAGTCGTTGGCCTCCTTCACACTCCTCCCTGCGAGATGCTCGCCGACCTCCTCCGTGTAGGTTCCGCTCTCGTCCACTGGGGAGAACGGCTCCAGGTCGAACTCCGTACCCAGGTCGAAGTCTTCGGGGCCGTGGCCCGGTGCTGTGTGCACGATGCCCGTGCTCTCAGATGTGACGGTGTCCGATGGAAGCACCGCATGCGCCCACTCGGCTGTCACACGCTGCTGGTAAGGGACGATGTCGCCCAGGGGATGGTCGTACTTCAGGCCCACGAGGTCCTCGCCCTTGACCGTCTCGAGGATCTCGGCGTCGTCGACCTTCGCGATATTCATCAGCTCCTCGGCCCTCTCCTCGAGGACGACAAGTATCTCCTCGCTCGTGCCTCTCCTGACAAGTATCCTCGCGTATGTGAACTCGGGGTGGACTGCAGCGGCGAGGTTGCCCGGGATAGTCCACGGCGTTGTCGTCCATATGAGCAGGTACTCCCCGGGACGGTCCCTCAACGGGAACTTGACATAGATGGACGGGTCGGTCTCGTCCCAGTACTCTATCTCCGCCTCCGCGAGCGCCGTCTCGCACCTGGGGCACCACGGAAGCACCCTCAGGTCAGTCGAGAGGAGCCCCTTGTCATGGGCCTGCTTGAGCGTCCACCACACAGACGCGATGTATGAAGGCGATATGGTCACGTAAGGGCTCTCCCAATCCATCCAGACGCCGAGCGCCTTGAACTCGTCCGTCATCTTGGCCTTGAACCTCAGAGCGTACTCGCGGCACGTCTCGACGAAACGCTCCATCCCCTCGCCCTCTATCTCCTTCTTACTCGCGATGTTCAGGTTCTGCTCGACCTTCACCTCGATCGGGAGCCCGTGCATGTCGTATCCCGGCTGGTCGCGCACGTTCAGGCCCTGCATGCGCCTGAACCGGAGGACCACGTCCTTCAGTATCTTGTTCCAGGCCGTTCCTATGTGGATCGAGCCCGTCGTGTACGGCGGCCCGTCGAGTATGTAGTACGGCTCGCCGGACTCGGAGGCCTTCCTGACCTTCTCGTACGTACGGTCACGTTCCCACTTCGCCCTGATATCCTTCTCTAACTGGACGGGGGAGTAGGTCTCGTCCACTTGGCGCATAATCCATCTTCCGTTTACCATATTGATGGCAGGTATTTTAAAGATAGTGCGGCAGGAATCAGGACGCGCAGAGGCTAGAACGGCCCTCCGCATCTCGCCAGTCGCCGCGAGATACGTCACCAGGAGTCGATGCTGCTCTGCGACGTGCAAGCCCTCATCGAGCACACCTTTGACAACGTCGCATCGACCCTATCGACCGAGAAACCGTGAGAGTCGCATAGCAGCCTGCGTACGTCCTCCGGCACGGGCGCGCGCCAGGTCAGGGCGTAGCCGTCGGTCACCTGCGGCTCCAGGAAGAGCCGCCGGACCTCGCCGAAGTCCTCTGGCAGCGAGACGCCTCCGTCGGCAAGCACGTTTTCTATGGCGCCATGCTTTCTGATCAACTTCAGCGCGCGTTTCGGGCCGATGCCGCGCACGCCCTCGTTGAAATCCGTGCCCATGAGTATCGCCAAGTCGACCAGCTGCGGCCTCGATAGCGACAGTGACGAGAGCATCGCATCAAGGTCTATCAGCTCCGGTGAGACGTCCACGGACCTGCCGCCCGAGACCCTCCGCTTTCTCGCGAGGGTCAGGTTCCTGACCAGCGTGGGCGTGCCGAAGAGAAGAGCGTCGTAGTCCTGCGACGCTCCCGCCCACACGTCCCCTCTGATGGCCATATGTGCCATCTGCGCCTCGCCCTCGCTGGGGGCGACGAGCCAAGGTATGCCCATCGCGTCGAGCAAGCTCTTAGCCTCAGCGACCATCGCGTCGTCTAGGCGGGACGTCTGTGCCGCCTTCGAGAGCGCCCTCTTCAGGTCCCCCGCTTCAAGAGCGGCCTTCCACTCGACTTCGGCAGCCTCCTTGACAGCCCTTCTCGCCTTCAGCGTCTTCTCCTTCAGCTCCGGTGGCTCGCCGTCAAAAACGTAGGCCGGTCTGACGCCTATGTCGAGCAGCGCGGCGGTGCGATGGAACAGCCCTGAGAGATGCGATGTGACCCTCCCGTCCCGGTCCCTGAGCGGCGTGCCGTCCGGCTGACGGATGGTCGCGATGAACTGGTACAAGGTGTTGAAGGCGTCGATGGCCAGCGCTCTGCCAGAGAGGTCTTCCAGCCGCAGTGGCGCGGGCTCCACAAGCTTGGATATGTCGATGCCCATCGGTGCTACGTCAGGGCTGAGGGACTAGATATGTCATTCGGGAGAACGCAGCTGGACGGACGATCACTGCGTGTCGTCTGTCTCCTGCGGAAGGTAGAGGACCAGGAACGCCACCCCCAGCCATCCGGTGCAGAGTATGAAGAGGAACGCGCTGGCTTCGAATATCACGCCCAGAAACATGAGCAGAGCTGGCAGCGCAAATGTGACGAAGAATATCATCGGATGCTCGCCTATCCTGAACGCCATCGATCTCGGTCCTCTTGAACGCGAACTCCGATATTAATCCTTTGATGACGGCCCGCTCAGGCTCCGGAGCGCTCCAATCGCGGCGGCCATGTCCTGCGACTTGAAGACGTACGTCCCCGCGGCCAGTATGTTCGCGCCCGCCCCTGCCGCCAGTGCGCCGGTCTCGGCGTTTATCCCTCCGTCCACCTCTATCGGCACTTCCAGACCCCGCCTGATGAGCTCGGCTCTTGCGGCCGGAATCTTCGGCAGCACTTCGGGCATAAACGACTGCCCTCCGAAGCCAGGATTCACCGACATAATCAGAAGCAGGTCGATCTCGTCGAAGTACTCGAACGCGGCCTCGACTGGCGTGGGGGGGTTGACGGCCAGCGCTGCCTTGCACCCGAGCCCGCGGACGGCCCTCAATGTCTGCCGGACGTCTTCCTGCTCGGCCTCGACGTGCACCTCGATCACATCGGAACCGCCTTCAGCGAACGCCGCCAAATGTCTCTCCGGATGCGTTATCATGAGGTGTGCGATGAACGGCAAATCCGAGAGATCCCGCAGGCGCTTGACGACCGGCGGGCCTATGGTTATGTTCGGGACGAAGACGCCGTCCATCACGTCGATGTGTATGTAGTCCGCCCCTGCCTCGCTGACACGGCGGACATCCTCCCCGAGCTTGGAGAAGTCGGCCGCCAGTATGGATGGTGCTATCTTCGGCATCGGATGCGGAACGGTAAGGTTCGTATTATGGCTTTTGGTGCGTGTCCCCACACGAAACCGTTTAATCTGGGTACCATGTTACGAGGGACATGCCCTCGCCCAAGCACGCGGCCAAGAAGGAGCGCTCATGCGCCGTCGCCAACTGCGGCAAGGAGGCCAGCAGGGCCGTCAGCGGACGAAAGGTCGAGAAGGCCGGCATCAGCGTCGTCACGGACCCCTCTAAGACGGCGCATCTGTGCAAGGACCACTACAGGGAGATCAAGAAGAAGACCAAGAAGGACCGGATGCTCGACCGGCTCGACTGGTAGCAGTCATGGTCACGAGCGGCTATCCGTCCCGGGGAAAACTGGATATACGAGGCTCTGATTCTGCACCATGCGGTCGGAGGCGATCCAGCTACTGTCCAGCGCAGGGGTCTTCGGCCCGATAATCCTCGTGCCCATAATCCTCTCCGAGGAGTTCGACGTCTCTGAGGGTGTGATCGGCATCGTTGTTGGGCTGTTCGCGCTCTCCAGCTTCGTGTCGAGCTACACCTGCGGCAGAGCAGCCGACATCTACGGAAGGCGGGTGATCCTGCTGATTGGCCTCGGCCTCAGCGGGATGTTGACGCTGTTCCATATCGCTTCGCTATGGTCCGACTCACTGGCATTGTTCGTGGCGTTGCGTATCGTGCTCGGATTCTCCGCAGGGATGTTCCCGGCCGCTCTCCTCGCGTACGCGTACGAACACAAGAGCAAGATGGGCAAGTTCAGTTCATGGGGAGCGGCAGGCTGGGGCACGGGCAGCCTCGCGATCGGCATCTTCGGTGCGCTCTACGAATGGGCCTTCGTCTACTGCGCCGCGATACTGTTCATATCCTTCGCGGTCGCCCTCACGCTCCCTTTCCCCAAGGAACGTCGGCTGCACGTCCCGCGGTTCCCTATCGCCCTCATTCGGAGGAACGCTCCCGTGTATGCCTCAATGCTCGTCCGTCACACGGGCGCCAACATGATATGGGTGACGTACCCGCTGTTCCTCATCAGCATAGGCGCCGACGGCGTCCTCATAGGGACTGTCTACGCTGTGAACGCCTTCAGCCAGTTTCTGATCATGAACTACATCGACCGGTTCAATCCCTCGATTCTCGTCGCCTTCGGCACAGGGGCGTCGGCCGTCACGTTCGTCATATTCGCCCTCTCGTATCACTACTGGCAGATCCTGCCCGCCCAGGTGCTCCTCGCCAGCTCGTGGTCGTGCCTGTACGTCGGGAGTCTCAGGTACGTGATGGACAAGAACGAGGAGAAGGCCACGGCCACGGGACTCCTGTCCGGCATGATGAGCATGTCAGGCATACTCGGCCCGCTCGCAGGCGGCTTCACCGCGGTGGCCATAGGGTTCAGGGGCACGATGCTCGTCGCGGCCGCCATGGCCGTAATGGCGTTCGCTCTCTTCATGTACGAACTCTGGGCCAGAGGTGACATTTATCGCCTTGGACTCCGTTCGGCGGGTCGGAAATGAAGGTATTCTTCCTCGGGACCGGCGGGACATATCCGTCAAAGACGCGAAACGTATCGTCCGTAGCGATACAGGTTGGCCCTGACGTCGTGATGCTCGACTGCGGCGAGGGGACGCAGAGACAGCTCATGCACTCCCCCGTGTCCTTCATGCGCGTGAGGGCGGTCTTCATAACACACCTCCACGCGGACCACTTCCTGGGACTTGCGGGGCTCGTCCAGAGCATGAGCCTGAACGGGAGGACCGAACCGCTCCTGGTCATGGGGCCGGTCGGCACGGCGGAGACGGCCGCTTCCATGCTCGGGCTGGGGCACTTCAAGAGCCAGTTCGATGTGAAGATCGGCGACATGCGCCCCGGCGATCAGGTCGACTTCGAACAGTTCTTCGTGAGATGCGCCGAGGCAGCCCACACGGTCCCAGCACTGGCATTCTGCGTCGAAGAACCGCCCCGACCCGGCAGGTTCGACACGGCCAAGGCGAAGGCGCTGGGAGTACCGCCGGGACCGATGTACCGGAAACTGCAGGAGGGCGAGGCCATCGAAGTAGACGGCAGGACCGTCAGGCCCGATGAGGTCATGGGCGCGCCTCGCCCCGGAAGGAAGGTCGTCTACACGGGCGATACGAAGCCTTGCAGCTCGGTCGAATCCCTGGCGGAAGGCGCTGACGTATTGATACATGACTCCACGATGGGCTCTGCCTACGCCAGTCAGGCGGCCGAATTCGGCCACTCGACATCTGTGGAGGCCGCCGAGGTGGCGAAGAAGGCCGGTGTGAAGCAGCTGTTCCTTGTGCACATGAGCCCGAGGTACGATGACGCCACCGAGCTGGAGGCTGAGGCGAGAGAGGTGTTCGCCGAGACGACCGCCGCTTCGGATTTCGACATCTACGAAGTGCGTTACAGGAAATAGCGTTGCATGGAATGCTTCGGCCAGCTCTCAGGGGTCTCAGCCGTGGGGCGCTCCCGAGGAGCCTGGTGCCCAGGCGATGTCTCACGACGATCTCGCCCGTCCGATGGCAGGATGGGCATCGACAACCACCATAGTCACGTCAATACGCATTTATAGCATATCCCGATTCCAAGTGTGTCCAGCAGAGGAAGCAGATAAGCTCATATCGGCGCTCCCACATGCGGGGACAACCGGAGACGACAACTGTAATTGTTGAGGGGGAATCGAACCATGGCCTTGTTGGAGGTCAGAGACCTCAGGACCTATTTCAAGACTCAGGAAGGCACGCTGAAGGCTGTTGACGGCGTCGATTTCGACGTGGAGAAAGGCCACGCGATGGGGCTGGCAGGCGAGTCCGGATGCGGCAAGACCACCGCCGCACTCTCGATCATGAAGCTGCTTCCGGCGAACGGCTACATCGCCGGCGGCAAGATCAACTTCATGGGACAGGACATGGCACGGGTCACCGGTGAGAAGCTGAGGGCCATCCGGTGGAGGGATATATCCATCGTCTTCCAGGGCGCCATGAACGCACTGAACCCGGTCAAGCGCGTGGGAGAGCAGATTGTTGAGCCGATACTCCTACACGAAGACGTCACCGAGGAGGCCGCTAACAAGCGCGTGAGGGAACTCTTCGAGCTCGTCGGCATAAGCCCGAACAGAATACGGGAATACCCGCACGAGTTCAGCGGCGGCATGAGACAGAGGGTCATGATTGCCATGGCGCTCGCGTGCAAGCCTAGGCTGGTCATAGCAGATGAGCCGACAACGGCATTGGACGTTATGATTCAGGCGCAGATCCTGCAGCTGATGAAGAACCTCCAGAAGGAGCTTGAGCTCGCGATGATCATCATATCGCACGACCTCTCGGTCCTCGCAGAGACCTGCGAGACGCTCTGCATCATGTACGCAGGGAAGATCGTGGAGCGAGCGGACTCCGTGGAGGTGTTCCGGAACCCTCAGCACCCCTACACTAAGGGGCTGATAGGTGCATTCCCGAACATCAAGGGCGATAAGATGATGCCCGCATCCATCGCCGGGAACCCTCCGAACCTCATCCAGGCGCCTGTGGGCTGCAGGTTCGCTGATAGATGCTATATGGCCAAGGACATCTGCCTCGAGAAGGAGCCGCCACTCATCCAGGTGCGGCCGAATCACTACGCTGCATGTCATTTCGTCAAGGCGGGGTGATCGAGCATGGCAAACGAGATCATTTCGGTCAGGAATCTTCAGGTATGGTTCCCGGTCAGAAGGGGGTTCGTCGAGAGCCTAGTGTCAGAGGAGCAGAAGTATGTGAAGGCCGTCGACGGAATCACCTTCGACATCAAGGCGAGGGAGATATTCTGTCTCGTCGGTGAGTCCGGCTGTGGCAAGACGACGACAGGAAAGGCCATACTGAGGCTCGTGGAGCCGACTGGAGGGGAGGTCGCCTACTTCGGCCCTGGAAAGGATGAGCTCCTGAGGCAGATGATACCGACCTCCTCAGGCCCGAGGCATAAGAAGGCAGTCTACGTGGCAGACCCTGACAAGTTCGAAGAGTACCTGGAGATCGACAATATCGTGGATCTCAAGCGCGCTGAGGGGTCCATTGGAGCGACCAAATTGAAGGAGCTGTTGAAGCGTTCCAAGCTCGAGCCCAAGGGCGAGGAGATCAGCCTCGCGGAAATAAGGAACAAGGCCGACCGGGACAGACTCAAACCGTTTTCCACACCGGTCAAGACGAACTGGATCATCCCGGAGAAGGTGCCCGATGAGGAGATCGTGGACCTGAGACGCGCCCGAACTGTTCTGGCAGAGGACAAGTTCCAGGAGCTGCTCGAACGCTCCAATCTCAAGCCGGAAGACGACGAGGTCAAACTCTCGGGCGTCGAGGATCCAGCTGATAAGAAGACGCTGAAGCCATTTGTCACGAGCAGAAGGCAGATGGTCCTGGAGAACGCCATAAAGGTCAGGCGCAGGGGGGCTCTGTCGAAGGTCTACGTTTCGAATAAGAGCAGGTACGATGACCTCGTGGAGGTTGACCAGATAGTCAACCTGACGCGTGCTCGGGATTCGTTTGGAGCTGCCAGACTCGAAGAGCTGCTGAAGCGTTCCAAGCTCAGGCTGGAGGGCGACGAGATCAACCTTGAGATGATCAAGAACGATGCCGACAGGAAGACGCTCAAGCGGTTCGCCAGACGTTTGGTCGACCTCAAACGCGCTCAGACAAGCCTGGGAGCGGCAAGGCTCAAGGAACTGCTCGAGCAATCGGAACTCAAGCCTGAAGGCGACACTATCAACCTCGCGAAGGTCAAGGGCTCGGCCGACAAGAAGACGCTGGCTCCGTTCGCAACGCAGTTGGTGGATCTGGGAAGCGCTCAGGATGGCTTGGGAACTGCCAGGCTCAAGGAGTTGCTGAAGCGTTCCAAGCTCAGGCTGGAGGGCGATGAGGTCAACCTCTTGCTCATTAGGAACGACGCCGACAAGAAGACGCTCAAGCCGTTCAGCTCGCCTGTCAAGACCAACTGGATCGTCCTGAGCAAGGTGCCGATGTCCATGAGAGCTGAAGTCATCAGGGACGCTGGCATCAGCGTGCGGACCCTCAGCAAGCACAGCATGAAGGCGATGAGGCAAAAGCTGCAGATCATCTTCCAGGACCCGTACGAGTCGCTCAACCCGAAGCAGTCCATCTACGACATCATCGCAGAGCCGCTCGTGGTCAACAGCATAGGCGCGAACGAGGCCGAGAGGGAAGCCAGGGTCACGAAGGCGCTCGACGACGCAGGCCTGAGGCCGCCTAAGAACTTCATGTGGAGGTATCCGCATGAGGTATCTGGAGGTCAGAGGCAGAGGGTCGGCGTGGCGGGCGCGCTGGTGCTGGACCCCGACTTCCTGGTGGCTGACGAGCCCGTGTCGATGCTCGACGTGTCCATCCGGTCCGAGATACTCAAGCTGATGCTCGACCTGAGGGAGCAGAAGGGGCTGTCATTCCTGTTCATCACCCACGACCTTGGGGTGGCGTATGTGTTCAGCGACAGGATTGGCATAATGTACCTCGGCAAGATCGTCGAGCTCGGCCCGACGGAGAAGGTCATCAAGAACCCGCAACACCCGTACACGAAGGCACTCATATCCGTCGTCCCGACGCCCGACCCGAAGGACAGGACCGACAAGATCATCCTCAGGGGCGAGAGGCCGGACCCGTCGAACATACCGCCTGGCTGCAGGTTCCACCCGAGATGCCCCTTCGTCATGGACATATGTAGGAAGGTGGCGCCCGACCCCTTGTTCGTCTCCGAAGGGCACTGGGTCTCCTGCCACCTACAGCGGCAGGGCCCATCGAAGGCATCCGAAGGAGCTGGCGAGAGGTGAGCCGGCCGCGCGCCAGGGACCTGGGCATCGCGATAGGCCTGCTGCCGACCGGCAAGGCGAACGCAGTGACCGACGTTAGCGATATCAGAGTCGGCCATTGCACGCTGAACCGTGGAAGCGGGAAGCTCTCGGCGGGAAGAGGCCCCATACGCACGGGCGTCACGGTCGTCCTGCCCCACGGCCGCAACCTCTATTCTCGGCCTGTCAAGGGCGGTTACCACGCACTCAACGGCTGCGGAGGCCTCATCGGCTCGTTGCAGATCGACGAGTTCGGCCTGATAGATACCCCCATAGGTCTCACGAACACGATGGGCATGGCCGCGGTAGGAGAGGGGTTGACGAGATACACGCTCGAGCAGAACGGCCTCGCAGGGACCAAGACCGACACGATAATACCCGTCGTCTCCGAATGCGACGACAGCTACCTCAACGATTCGAGGGGGCTGCACGTCCGGCCAGAGCATGTTTTCGAAGCCATCGCCGACGCGGGTCCTCGCGTTGTTGAAGGAGCGGTCGGCGCGGGTACTGGCATGGTATGCTATGATTTCAAGGGCGGAATCGGCACGTCCTCCAGGGTCGTAGAGTCGGCTGCCGGGGACCACGTCGTCGGCGTGATCGTGCTGTCCAACCACGGCGTGAGGCACGAACTGATAGTGAGCGGCGTCCCCGTCGGCAGGCTGCTGAAGACCCCCGACCCCGGGAGGGAGGAGAGCGGGTCTATCGTGACGATCATCGCGACGGACGCCCCTCTCGACGCCAGGCAGCTAGGCAGGCTCGCCAGACGAGCGGGCATGGGATTGGCGCTGACTGGGTCCTGCGCGCACAACGGCAGCGGCGACATCATGATATCCTTCTCGACGGCGAACGTGCGGGACAGACACCAGACGCAGGATGTCGTCGTAACGGAGCACCTCCTCATCGACCGCGAGATGGACGGCCTCTTCCGCGCCACGGTCGACGCGACGGCAGAGGCGGTTCTGAACTCGCTCTTCTGCTCGGGGACGATGGAAGGACGCGACGGCCACCTCGCGCCCGGCCTGCCTGTTGACGCGACGGTCGAGCTGCTGAAGGAGTATCGAGCGCTCTCCTAAGAGAAATCCGGCTGCTGGGATACCTTTTTCACGGGATATGACGTTGGGAATGCAGCCGAACGCAAGAGGCTGAACATGCCACGCAAAGCGAAGGATCTGGACGAGAGGGTCAGGAGGAAGCTCAGGAAAGGCGAGGTCGAGGCGCTGGTCAAGAAGCTCGTGTCCTTAGAGAGCCACTGCGACGTTCCCACCCGTGAGAAGGAGGTCGCGGAGTTCCTGAAGAACTTCCTCGAAGACGAAGGCGTCAACGCCAGACTTAGAAAGGTCGAGAGGGGCAGGCCGAACGTCATAGCCACCGTGAAGGGTACGACCGGCGCGGGAAGGAGCCTCATGCTGAACGGCCATACAGACACCGTGCCGGCGTACACGATGGACATCAAGCCCTTCTCGCCAAGGGTGACGGGCGGGCGCCTGTACGGCAGGGGTGCGCTTGACATGAAGGGCGGCCTGGGGGCAATGGCGATGGCTCTCGTGGCGGTTCACCGGGCACGGGTGGACCTTCAGTCCGATCTGGTGCTCGCCGCCGTGGTCGGCGAGGAGCTGCGGAGCGAGGGGACGGAAGACATCGTAGTGAGAGGGCCGAAGACGGACTCGGCAATAGTCGGCGAGCCGACGGGCCTCGAGATACACGCGTCGCACAGGGGCCTGGAATGGCTCCAGGTCCACATCTCCGGAAGAGCCGCGCACGGCGGCCAGGCAAGCAGGGGCGTGAACGCCATAGCGATGGCCGCGAGGTTCATCAGCGCCGTGGACGACGAGCTGATGCCCAGACTCGCCCGCAGGAAGAGCCGCTCGACTTTGCCTCCCACGCTGAACATCGGCGCCATATCGGGAGGGCAGCAGCCTAGCTCCGTCGCAGACAGATGTGTTGTGACCATCGACCGCAGATGGATCCCCGAGGAATCGCTGGACACAGTCTTCCAGGACTTCTACGACATCTTCGACAGCGTGAAAAGGGACCATCCTGAGTTCAGGGCGAAGCTCAAGCGGGACATGACCAACATGAAGACGATGACGCACGTGCCGAACGTCGTCGAAAGGTCCCACCCACTGGTCAAGGCGCTTCAGGCTTCCGTCGCGCAGGAGACCGGGAGGCGAGCGAAGACCACGACGTTCTGGGGCTGGACTGACGCCGCCCTGCTGACGCACTTCGCAAAGACGCCAGCGGTGGTGTTCGGCCCTGGAGGCAGTGGAGCGCATTCCAGGACTGAATACGTGAGAACCAGCGACCTGAGCATCTGCACGCGCGTCTACGCGGCCACTGCGCTCAGGACATGCAAAACCGACGCCTGAGACTATCTTTCCCGCGGGGCTGGGGGCGCCTTCCTCAGAACCACTCCAGCCCTCTCCTTCGTGTGCTGGCCGTCGTTGATTGTGATGACTCCGTTCACGAGTACGAACGCCATGCCATGGGCGTATCGGTATGGCTCCTCGAAAGTGGCCTCGTCCCGCACGGTCTCGGGGTCGAATACCGCGATGTCTGCTCGCATGCCCTCGGAGATGACACCCCGGTCGGTCAGCCCGATGCGCGCCGCAGGAGAGGATGTCATCTTGCGCACCATCTCCTCAAGAGACGCTACATGCTTCTCGAAGACGTACCTGCGCAGGGCTCGGGGGAACGTGCCGAACGACCTCGGATGCGTGGGCACTTCCCTGCACGGCCCGTAATCCGCGCCCGTCTCGCCGTCGGACGCGATGCTGGAGAGCGGATGGCGGATGACGCTGACCACGTCGTCCTCTGACATCTCGTGGAATATGGCCATCAGGCCGAGGCCCTCCTCGATCATTAGGTCGAAGGCCGCGTCTGGGGGGCTTCGGCCCAACATCTCTGCGACCTCCGTCATCCGCCTGCGTTCGAAACGTCTGTTGCCCTCCTTGCGGAAGCCGAGGACCTCGATGTTCTCCCAGCTGTCTTCGGCGATGGTGTTCTCCCAGCGCGTGTTCCTGTCTTCGAGGTCCGCCTTGATGCGCTCTCGCAAGTCCGGGTCGGCCATCCTCTCAAGTATCCTCTCCTTCCCTCCGTCCTGGACCCAGGGCGGCAGGACCGAATGCAGCGTCGTGCACGACGCGATGTAAGGGTAGACATCAAATGCCACGTCCACGCCGCTGGCTCGCGCGTGTTCTATCATCCTCATAGACTCGGCCACGAGCCCCCAGTTGTCTACGCCGGCGGCCTTATGATGCGATATCTGGACGCGGACGCACGCTTTCCTGCCGATTCGCAATGCCTCGTTGACGGCCCTCAGCAGCGTGGAGCCCTCGCCGCGTATGTGGCTCGAGTACAGGCCTTCGAAGGGGGACGTCACGGATGCGAGCCCGATAATCTCCTCGGTCGATGCGTAGCATCCAGGCGCGTATATGAGGCCCGTCGACAGGCCGAACGCGCCGTCGGCCATCGCCTCGCGCACGAGGGCCTCCATGCATCCCATCTGGTCCTTCGTGGGCTTGACGTCTCCCGCGCCGATTACGCCGTGCCGGACCGTATCGGCCCCCACGTACGTGGCGACGTTCACCGACGTGCCCAGAAGGCCAAGCCTCAGCAGGTATTCGTCCATGGAAGACCAGTCGACGTCGACGCCGTACACCTCGGCCACATCCGATACCGGTTCCCCCGCCCTCCCCACTATTGGGGCGGCCGACCAGCCGCAGTTGCCCACGACCTCCGTCGTCACGCCCTGACGTATCTTGCTCTCGGCCAGAGGGCAGCAGAGAAGGCTTATGTCCGAATGGGTATGGATGTCGATGAATCCGGGGCAGACCATCATCCCGGTCGCATCTATCGTCACCGTTCCCTCGACGGCCCCGCGTTCGTGGATACCTGTTATAGTCTGACCGTCGACTGCCAGGTCTCCATACATCGGAGGAGTGCCAGTGCCGTCGACTATGGTGCCACCGTGAATGAGCACGCTGCAATCGTCAGCCACCTGCGATCTCTCCCAGGGATTCCGGGTGCATGTACAAGGGCGGGCGTATTTAACGCTTCTCAACGTCTGGCCGAGAGTCATACCGGCAGCGCATCCTGACGCCCTCCGGCGACGCCGTGCCGGACCGTCGAGTGCGAAGCCCGCAGCCTACCTGGCCGCCCTCATCTTCGTCAGCACTTCCTCGGCGACGGACAGCGTCGTGTCTATGTCGTCGTCCGTGAGCTCCGTGCATGTGTAGAGCGGTTTGTCGGGATGCAGATGTATGCCTCTCGCGAGCAGACCGTAGTCGAACTCCTTCCTGAGGTTCGCGTCGAAATGCATGCAGTCGCGGTAGCTGCGCGCGCACTCCCTCGCGAACACCACATTGAAGGTGGACCCTGGGCCGACAGCGAGGGCCTCGAACCCCTGCCGACGGAACATGTCGTTGAGACCGTTTCTCAGCCGGGAGGTCTTGGCGGCCAGCCTCGGATAGGTGTCTGGCTCCTCGAGGACATCGATCGTCGCCATGCCTGCAGCGAGGACCGACGGATGTCCGTTGAACGTGCCGCCGTGGAACACACGGTTGTCTTTGGGACGGGTTGCCGGGTTGACGACGTCCATGATGTCCTCGCGTCCCAGGAACGCCCCAGCGGGAAACCCGCCCCCGACTATCTTACCCAGGCACATGACGTCGGGTGTGATGCCGTACATCGTCTGCGCGCCTCCGAGCCTGTCCATTCGGAACGCCGACATGACCTCATCGAACACCAGGATGATGTCCAGCTCCTCAGTCGTCTCCCTGACGGCCTTCAGGAACTCCGGGTTGGACTCGATGAACCCTCGCTGCACGGGCTCCATGATCACGGCCGCGAGGTCATCCTTGTGGGCCCTGAGCAGCCGCACGGTATCCTCGGCGTCGTTGAACGGCAGCACCTGGACGGACTGGAGCGTGTACTCGGATGTGCCCAGCGAGCAGGCGACGGGCTGCGGGGCCGCGTACGGCCCGGCGGTCTCCTCCGAGGGTGTCAGGCTGACAAGCGCCTCGTCGTAGCAGCCGTGGTAATGTCCCTCGAACTTGGCTATCCTGTTCTTTCTCTTGAAGCCCCTGCACACACGCAGGGCGTGCAGCGTGGCCTCCAGCCCTGAGTTCGTGAACCGCACGCGCTCAGCGCACGGGAATATGCGGTTCAGCCGCTCGGCCATCACCGTCTCAAGCTCATGAGGTGGGCCGAATATCGTCGTACCGTCCCGTTCCAGCTGCTTCCGTACCGCCTCGACCACCCTGGGATGCCCGTGGCCCAGTATCAGAGGACCGAAGCACAGCATGTAATCGATGTAGTCGTTCCCGTCAAGATCCCACAGGTGCGCGCCGGACGCCCTCTTGGCGAACACGGGGTACGGTGGGTAGAACTTGACGTTGCCTGTGACCCCGCCGGGGAGGTGTTCTCTGGCCCTGGCGAACCACTCGGCGCTCTTGCCGGTCCTCGCTTTGTACTCCGCGATGGGGTCGAAGCCGCCTGCCATCAGTTCACCTCAGGTAGATCCCGTCCGGGTCCAGCGCACGCAGCGCCGAGACCTCTTCGTCGGTCGGCGGGGGGGTCGTCTGTAGGTCGTCCGCCACTTTAACCTCCCACGGCGTGTTCTCTCTAACCTGGTCCATCGTGACGCCCTCGTGGAGCGCGGCAACGGTCATCTCGCCGGTCCGGTCGTCGAACTTGAACGTACACAGGTTCGTGATGACAGCGTACGGGCCTCCGCCCTGGAGCTTCAGCTCCTTCCATCGCTCCCTGCCTTCCACGAAGCCTGGGCTGGTGAGGAAGTCCACCTTCTCCACGAACCTGCGCTTCTGATGCGGCGTAATGACGATTATCCTCTTCACGTTCGACGCGATGTCGCACGCTCCTCCGCTCCCAGGGAGCCTCACCTTGGGCTTCGCGTAGTCTCCTATGACCGTCGAGTTGATGTTTCCGTACCTGTCGATCTGTGCGCCCCCCAGGAAACCCACGTCTATGCGTCCGCCCTGCAGGTAGTACGCGAACTGCTCGTACATCGAGCAGACGCTCTTCGCACCGCTGACGAGGCATGGGTCGCCGATCGACAGGGGCATCCTCGTCGGGTTGGAGCCCACGGCGCCGGATTCGTACACCATCAGGAGCCTCGGGGCGTGCAGGCGCTTTGCCAGGTTGGCCGCCAGGTTGGGGACCCCTACGCCCACCAGCACGGACTCGCCATCCTTCAGCTCACGCGCCGCCACGATCACCATTAACTCTGTGGAACTCACGTCGGGCATCTTCACACGCTCCCGTAATCGACCGGTACGCTGAGCGCGGGCGTTGGCTTGAGGCGCTCCATCGTACCCGCCGGCAGCTTCTCCATGTACTCCCTCCGGTCCGCCACACCGAACACCCATTCCTCCAGGTACCCGAGCGTGGCCTCATGCTCCTTCGTTATCTTGTCCCATTCGACGTAGAACTCGTTGTCCCTGTCGTAGTACCCCTGTACGTACGAGGGGTGGGAGCACCACGGCTCGTGTACGACCGCGTGGACGAGGAAATCCGGCACGAGCGTTCTGTTCGGGTCGGACCGTATGACGCTCTCGTCGACGATCTCCTCGGCGCTAAAGATGACTCTCTTCGCGGCGAAGGCGGCGTCCTTCTGCTCGCCTATTATGCCCCATATGTGCGAGTTGCCGTTGACGTCGGCCTTCTGCACATGGACGACCGCCACATCCGGCCTCAACGGCGGGACCACGGAGGTGGTGTCGCCTGTGTACGGGTCCACCACGGTCTTCATGAGCGGGTTCATCGGTGGCAGGTCAGACCCGAGGTTCGTGCGCATCGGAAGGAACGGCATGTTCGTCGCGCCCGCGAAGAGCCTCCCCGAGAGCCCGAAGTGAGTGTACTCCTCGATCTCGAGCGGGGCGGGGACGCCCTTCTCGTGTGCCCTTCGAAAGCATCTGAGAGAGCCGACGCCGGGGTTGCCGGCGTAGCTGAATATGATCTTCCTGGCGCATCCCGCAGCAATCATCTGGTCGTATATGATGTCAGGCGTCGCCCTCGCCAGGACGAGGTCCTTCCTCCTCTGCCTGATTATCTCATGCCCCGCGGCGAACGGTATCATGTGCGTGAACCCCGAGAGGTACGCCGTGTCACCGTCCCTGACGTGCTTCGCGACCGCCTCCTTCATCGACATCAACTTGCCAGCTTCCATCACATCACCTTCTCCTCAGGTACGAACTTGAACCCGTATCGAATGACGCCCTCCTCGCTGTACACCTTCCTCAGCTCCGTGTTGACGGACATCCCTATGGAGACGTCCTTGGGCGCGACGTCCGCTATCTGTCCGATCACCTTCGGGCCCTCCTCGAGCTCGACAATTGCGACCGGGTACGTCCCGCCGGCCTTCTCCTGTTCCTCGAACTCAGGCGGCGCGCCCCCCGCGCCTATGAGCACGTACGTGTGCACCTTTCCTCTGCCGCTGAGCTGGACTTCGTCGAATTCCGTGGACGAGTTGCAGTACTTGCAGACGCCCTTCGGCGGGAAGACGACCTTCCCGCACTTCCTGCACTTCTGTCCGATCATCCTGTAACGCTGTGGTATCGTCCTCCAATACATGGGAACCGAGACATGAGCCATGCCTAACACCTCACCTTATCGCGCCCTTGAGCTTGAGATACTGGATGTAGTCTATGTACTCCTTTCGCGCCACATCCGCCTCGACAGAGGGGACGGAGCGCCTATCGCCGACGACCTTGAAGCTCATTGCGTCGCTTGCCGCGCCCGAGCCGTAGCTTATCGCCAATATCCGATCGCCCCGCTCCGCCCTGTCGATCGACGCCGCCAGCGATATCGGTACAGATGCGGAGCCAAGGTCTCCCAGCTCGGTGGCGACCATTGCTCCGGCGAGCTGGGAGTCGGAGAATCCGAGCTTCTTCGCAATCGCTCCGGGCGTTCTCACATCGGGCTGCTGGATGGCCACATAGGCATAGTCCTCGGGCCCGACGCTCAACTTCTTCATCAGGGCGGCCGCCGCGTTCGTCGTCGTCCGGATGAGCGACGACTGGGCGAACTTTCTGACGTTCAGGTCGTGGACCAGTCCGCCGTCCTTCGGGCGAAACCTCTCGCCGAAATGCTCGCTCGCATACGACGCAGAGCCCTCGAACTCGGCTATGAGGTCGTTGTCGGAGAATACATAGGCTGCCGCGCCAGCCCCGAAGCCGTGCTCGACCTGGGCCCACATGCTGGCCCTCGGCGAATCGGCGACCGAGCATACGGCGCAGGATCCCGGCCTCGCGAGCACGTGCTCGATAGAGACCATCATCGCTTCCGTGCCTGCCCTCGAAGAGGTCGTATGGTCGGACACGAGCGCGTCGTTCGGCATACCGAGGCTAGTCGTCACCGTGCCGGACAGCAACTTCTCGGCATAGGGTGCGGAGGTGGATGCGAGCGCGAACCGTGTGACCTTCCCGGGGTCGAGCCCGGCCGAGGTCAAGGCCCTCCTTGACGCCTTCGTCGCGAATGTCAGCACATCCTCGTCGAACCCCATGACAGCCTTCTCCTTCACGCCGGAAGCGCGGAACGCTCCCCAGGCCTTCGCGTACTCCTCCTTCTTGACCCTGAGCCTCGGAATCGAGACGCCGTAACCAGATATGCCGACGGCCATGTCCTCTTCACCTCCCCAGGATCGATACGGAGACCGTCCCTCCGGACCCCCCGACATTGTGTATCAACCCTGTCTCCGCCCCCTTGACCTGTCTCGAGGGCTTCTGTACGGTCTCCCTGAGCTGGTTGAAGATCTCGTATGCCTGCCCCGTTCCTGTCGAACCGATCGGATGGCCCTTCGATTTCAGCCCTCCGCTCGCGTTCACTGGCTTGTCGCCACCTATCTTCGAGCGGCCTTCCTCGATAAACTTGCCGCCCTCGCCCTTCTCGCAGAATCCCAGGTCCTCGTACGCCAGCAGCTCCGCGATCGTGAAGCAATCGTGCACCTCCGCGGCGTGTATGTCCGTCGGCGTGACGCCGGCCATCTCGTAGGCAGCCCGGGCCGCCCTCTTGGTGCCCTCCAGGGTCACCGTGCTGACCCTGTCGTGTATAGCCAGATAGTCGCTCGAAGTGCCGAAACCCCTTATGTGGACCGGAGTGTCGGTGAACTCAGAGGCGATGTCCGCATCGCATATTAGCACTGCGGACGCCCCGTCGGTCGTAGAACAGCAGTCGAACAGGTTCAGGGGACGCGCGACGTAGGGGCTCTTCATGGCCTTGTCGAGCGTGATCTCCCTCTGGAACTGCGCCTTTGGGTTCAGCGCGCCGTTCGCGTGGTTCTTCACAGCGACGGACGACAGCTGCTCTCTGGTAGTCCCGAACTCGTGCATGTGCCTGTGGGCTATGAGCGCGTAAAGGCCAGCGAAGGTCGTGCCGGCAAGGCGCTCGTACTCGGTATCGCCTGAGACGCCCAGCCAGTACTTCTGCTTCACGCCAGAGACGTCGGTCATCTTCTCCACGCCGCCCGCTATGACGACGTCGTGCGCTCCCGACATCACGTCCATCGCGGCGTTGACGATTGCGTAGCCGCCGGACGCACATGCGTTCTCCACGCGCAGCGTGTGCACGTATGGGAGGCCGACGAACTCCGACACCAGCGCCGACATGTTACCCAGCTGGAACCCTCCGGAGCCCAGGTTGCCGATGTACGCGGCCCCTATCCGCGAGGGGTCGACACCCTTGTCGACGCTGTCCAGCATGTCACGATACGCTTCGAGGAACAGCTCCTTGATGCCCTTCTCCGGGAACTCGCCATACCTGCTCTGCCCAGCACCGACGATTGCGACCTTCTTCATCTCAATCCCCCGCTCGCACGCTTCTAGTGCGGACGAATCCGATAGTCTGGATTGGCCGATGTTGAAACAAGAACTCGGATATATAACCGTTGGCGACTAACACGCCGTCTGCCTCGCATCTCTCGAACGGACGCCTGCGGAGCGGAGGCGCCCACGGCCCTTGAATCAGGCTTCCGATTTCGTACCGGTCAATCGACCTTCGTAACGGCCTTTCAGCGACGCATGGATAGCTAATTATCGAATGACGCAATGCTAGTCACCAATCAGACGAAAGGAGCAATGAGCATGAGAAGCTACACGGACATACCGCTCTGGAAGGACGTGGAGCCTGAGAGGTGGAACGACTGGAGATGGCAGCTCAGGAACAGGATCACCAAGGTAGACCAGCTCAAGGAGGTCATCAACCTCACACCCGCCGAGGAGGAGGGCGTCCGCAAGTCGCTGGAGATGCTCAGGATGGCCATAACGCCCTACTTCGCCACGCTGATGGACCCGTCCGACCCCTATTGCCCGGTGAGGCGTCAAGCGGTGCCGACCTCAGACGAAGTGGACTTCTCTGAGGCGGACATGGAAGACCCGCTCTTCGAGGATATCGACTCGCCGGTGCGCGGGCTGACACACAGATACCCCGACAAGGTGCTGTTCCTCATAACCGATCAGTGCGGCATGTACTGCAGGCACTGCACGAGAAGGAGGCTCGCTGGACAGACCGACAAGGAGCGGGACAAGGCGTCGATCGATGCGGTCATCAAATACATAGACGGACACAGCGAGATCAGGGACGTGCTGTTGTCCGGCGGAGACCCGTTGCTGGTCTCCGACGAGAAGCTGGAGGACATAATCACCCGGCTCCAGGCCATCGAGCACGTCGACATAGTGCGCATTGGCAGCAGAGCCCCGTGCACGCTGCCTCAAAGGGTGACGCCCGCGCTGTGCGAGATGCTGAAACGCCATCACCCGATCTGGCTCAACTCGCACTTCAACCACCCGAAGGAGATAACGCCGGAATCGAAGAGGGCAGTCGAGCTGCTCGCCGACTCGGGAATCCCCGTCGGCAACCAGTCTGTGCTGCTCAAGGGCGTAAACGACTGCTCGGTCATAATGAAGAAGCTGGTGCAGGACCTTGTCAAGATTCGATGCAGGCCGTACTACTTCTACCAGTGCGACATGTCCCGCGGAATCGAGCATTTCAGAACCTCCGTCGCTAAGGGGGTAGAGATATCCGAGGCGCTCAGAGGGCACACCTCCGGCTTCGCTGTCCCGATGTTCATTGTGGACGCACCGGGAGGCGGTGGCAAGATACCCATCTCACCCCAGTACCTGATATCGATGTCCGACAAGCGCGTGATTCTCAGGAACTACGAGGGCGGCACGTTCCAGTACAGGGAGCCCAAGGACCGCGTCAGCGTCTGTCCTCCGACATGCAGGCTGTGCAAGGACCACCCGGAGATCGAGAGCACAGAGGGCGTATCGGGCGTGTTGTCTGGCAAGAAGTTCGCCCTCGTGCCCGAGGGCACCGCAAGGGCCAAGCGGAGGGAGCAGTTCGACGAGAAAGGGTAGCTGGAGGGCGTTGGGACAGGCCGAAACGCTCGCTCCGAAAAGATTAAGAGCGGGCAGAATATCCATCTTCCAGGTTCTGCGAGGCGAGCGCGTGGACAGGAATATTCTGATACACGAATTGTCGAATACCCCCGTCGAGGGGCAATCGGTTGAGTTCGTCGAGAGGAAGGGCGTGGGACACCCCGACAGCATCGCTGACGGACTCGCGGAGAGCGTCAGCAGGGCGCTCTGCAAGATGTACCTCAAGCGGTACGACCGGATACTTCACCACAACACCGACGAAACGCAGATAGTCGGAGGCCAGTCGGCGCCCAAGTTCGGCGGCGGGGCGATACTCGAGCCCACGTACATCCTGCTCGTGGGAAGAGCGACCACCAGCGTGAACGGCGAGAGGCTCCCCTACCGCACGTGCGCCATGAAGGCCGCGTACTCGTACCTGCAGAACACCTGCAAGAGCCTAGACGTCGACTGGGGGATCGTCCTGGACTGCATGATCGGCCAGGGCAGCGTGGACCTGCGCGGCGTGTACGAGACGCGCAGGAAGCTGTCGAACGACACTTCGTTCGGCGTGGGCTTCGCTCCCCTGAGCGAGACCGAGAGGATCACGCTCGAGACGGAACAGTTCATAAACCGCAAGCTGTGTCAGAAGCTCCCCGAGATCGGAGAGGATGTCAAAGTGATGACCTGCAGGAACGGGTCAGAGATAGACATGACCATCGCCGCCGCGCTCGTATCCTCGAAGGTGCCTGACAAGGACCATTACATCTCGGTCATGGAGCAGTGCCGCGAGAACGTGCATGACTTCGCCTCGCGTTTCACCGAGCGGGATCTGAAGGTGTCGGTCAACACGGCCGACGACTACGGGAACGGCATCTATTACCTGACAGTATCCGGGCTATCGATGGAGAACGGCGATGACGGTTCCGTCGGCAGGGGCAACAGGGTGAACGGCCTCATCACGCCCATGCGCCCGATGAGCATGGAGGCGTCTGCGGGCAAGAATCCTGTAACGCACGTCGGCAAACTCTACAACATCCTGTCGAACCAGGCGGCGCAGAAGATACACGAGGTCGGCGGCGGGGACATAACTGAGGTACACACGCGCATACTGTCTCAGATTGGCAAGCCGATCGACGAGCCGCAGGCAGCAAGTGCGAACGTGATATTCGCTGACAACGTCGACAAGGCCAAGTACACCCGCGAGGCGCGCGCGGTGTTCGATGAGATGCTGCAGAGTATAGACGATCTGACCATGCAGATCGTCGACGGCAAGATAGACGTCTTCTGAACGAGTCCTCAATTGGACGACTGCTCCAGCTTCTTCAGCTGCTCCTCTCGAGACTTGAGCATCTGGGCCAGCTGCGCCAGCTCCTCCTCGATGCCGCGAAGCCGTTCCCACTCGGACTCCAGACGTTTCTCGTCCGAGCGCAGCTCCTCCTCTCTCTCCGCGAGCCTGAGATACCCGTCATCCAGCTGAGTCTTCCGCTTTTCGAGTTCGTCGATGGTCTTCTCGTCGACAGTCGAAAGCCCCTCCTTGGCGCCCTCGAGCTTCTCCCACAGGTCCTGCACCTCGACGCGGTCCTTCTCCAGCCGCTCCATCTCGACGACCACGGTCCTCTCCCGCGTCTCAAGGTCCCTATGCCTCGCCTTGAGTTCCTCCTCCATCTGCCTGACCTGAAGCTCCCTTCGTGTCAGCTCGTCATCGCTCGCATGCGTCCCCTCGGGGGAGCCCCCCGCCTCCTTCGTGATCTCCGCGACACGCTCGCGGACTTCCTCTTCGAGCTCCTCCCTGCGCGTGGTCAGCTCGGCGCGCCAGCCTTCGAGCTCCTCCCTCAGCTGCTCCAGGCCGCGCTCCTTCTCCTCGCGTAGCGCGCGCTCCTTGTCGAGCTCGCCCTGCAATATCTCGAACTCGTCGAGACTGCGTTCGAACTCGGCCGCCCTTGCCGACATCTCCTTCTCCCTGAGGTCCAGCTCCTCCTTCTTGCGGGATATCTCTTCCACGACATCCCGATACTCGTCGGCGGACTTCGCGATGTTCTCCTCGCGCTCCGAGAGGGCCCTGTCCGCCGTCTCCAGCCTCTCCGTCAGCGACACGATCTCCGCTTCGCGCTGCGACAGCAGATCTGACTTCTCGGCCAGCTCGGCCTCGCTCTTCGTCAGGGTGGCGTCCTTCGCAGCCAGCCTGACCTCCGTGTCCTCAAGCGCGGTGGAGGTCTTCTCGAGGTCCGCCAGCGCCCGGTCGAGATCCGCTCTGACCTCTTCCAACGAGGAAAGCTCGCCCTCCACGCGCGTCTTGACGGACGACTCGAGGCTCGACAGCGCGGTCTCCCTCGCGTCCAGTTCCTCGGCCCTCGTCGAGAGTGACTTCTCGCGTGAGTCCATCTCGGCCAGGCGTGTTTCGACGGCCTCCGCGTCTGCGTCGCGCTTCGCGGTCGCTTCCGCCTCGGACCTCTGCAGTTCCGCCTCCCAGGTCTCGAGCTCCTCGGAGATCCTGTCCATCTCCGCCTTCCTCACGTCCATGGAGGAGCCGCGCTCCTCGAGCTCCTTCTCGAGAGCCTCCAGCTCCGACGCTCGCTCGTTCATCCTCGCAGACTTATCCTCGAGCTCGCGCTCCGTCTCGGAGAGCTGCTCCGCCGTCCTGCCAAGGGCGACCGCCTTCTCCTTCTCCTGCGAAATGCGCTCCTCCCCGGCGGTCAGCTCTGTCTGCTTCTCTTCGAAGACCCTCTTCTCGTCCTCTAGGGCGGTCCGCATTTGTGTGAGCTCCAGTCTGTCGCGCTCCAGCTCCTCGAGCATCGCCCTAGCATTATCCTCCCTCTCAGCCAGGTCACTGCTCTTGGCTTCGAGCGCGGTGATCGAAGCAGCTATCTCGTCAGACTGCTCCTCCAACTCCATCGACCGCTTCTCGTGAGTCTCGGCATGCATCTCGTGGACTGAGAGCCGCTCCTTGTACTCCGCCTCGCGCGCGTCGAGAGTTCCCAGCCTACTGGCCAAGTCCGCCTGCGCGCGCTCCATCTCCTCGGAACGCGACTGCAGCTCCGCCCGCTGCTGCGCCATGTCCTTGGCAGCCGCATCGACCTTGGCCCGCTCCTCAGCGAGCCGGTGCCTCTCGGCCTCCTGCGCCTTCCGCTCGGCCTCGGCGTCCTTCCGCAATGCCTCGATGTCCTTCTGAAGCTGCTCGTATTCGGCAGCTGCCTCGTCCCGCTGCCTCGTGAACTCCGACTTGGAGGTCTCGAGTCTCTGCTGCTCCTCCTCCATCGAACCGCGCCTCGCCTCCAGCGCCTTCCTCGCCTCCTCGAGGGCGACCTCCCTGTCGTCCAGGGACTGACGGAGCTCCGCCATCTTCTCCTCGCGCTGGCCCACTTCCGCCTCGAGGGCGGCCACCTCGTCCTTCATGGCTCGGACAGCGGCCATGTCATCGTCGACGCGCTTCCGCTCCACAGCGACCTCGGCCTCCGTGGCACGCCGTTTGTCGTCGACAGACTGCAGCTCGGCCTCGACTCCGCGCTGACGCTCGGCGATCGCGGCCTCCCTGTCCTTCAGGGCCTGCTCCATGTCGACGAATTCGGATTCCCGATGCGCTAACTCGCCGGACTTCCCCTCGAGCTCTGACGCTCTCGCGTCCAGCTCGACTCGCATGCGCTCGTTCTCCGCGGCCTTCTCAGTCATCCCCGCGGCTTCGGACTCGAGGTTGGTACGCTCCTCCTCGAGGGACGACTCCCGAGAGGCGATCTTGCCAAACTCCTCCTCGAGAGACGACTCCTTCTCCGCGATGGCTCGCTCCTTCTCCTCGACCGACTTGCGCGTTCGCCTGACCACAGCCGCGGACGACTCGAGATCCTCCTGGCGCGCGAGTATGTCCCTCTCCAGAGCCTCGAGCTCAGACCTTCGCTGGTCGAGCTCCTTGCGGAGCTGGTCCACCTCGACGCGCTCCTCCGCCATCCTGAGCTCCGAGGCGGCGACGTCGCCCGACCGTCTGTCGAGTATCTCCTGCATCTCCTGCAGCGAACCCTGCTCTTCCTGGACCTCTCGGGCGTTGGCCTGCAGCTTGGATGAGAGCTCATCCAGCTCCTTCCCCCTCGCATCCAGGCGGCCCTCTGCGTCCTTACGTGAAGCCTCGTACTCGACCCTCTCCCGCTCGAGCTCCCGGGCCTTCGCCTCGACCTCCTCCCGGTGACGGTCCACCTTCTCGAGGAACGAGGCCCGCTCCTCTTTGAACGACGAGGCCTGCACCTGCGCCTCCGCCTTCAGCCTCTCGGCCTCCGATTTGGTCTCGCTCACCGCCTTCTCCCTCGCGTCGAGTTCCTCGACGGCCTCGTGCAGGCTAGCGCTGCGCTCTTTCAGCTGTATCTCGAGCTCATCCAGAGCCTTGGTGCGGCTCTCGCTGTCCTTCCTGAAGCGCTCCTCCTCGCTCCTCAGGCGCTCTTCACGCCCCTCCATCTCGCCCGTCCTGACAGTGAGCTCGTCTCTCTGCGACTCCACGCTCTCGACGAGCTTGCGATGCTCCTCGTCCAGACCGGCTGCCCTGGCCTTCATGGCCGACTCGACCGCCGTCGACCGCTCCAGCGCCTCGCTCGCCGCAGTCTCCCTCTCGAGAAGCTCCTTCTCGCGTGCGGAGACCTCCTCCTGCCTCGCGGACAGCCGCCTCTCACGCTCCCTTAGCGTCTGCTCGCCCGCGAGCAGCTTGGTCTTCAGGTCATCGAGTTCGGCAGTCAACCGGGAGATGGAGCTCTCCCGCTCCGCCACGCCCTTCGACGAACGCTCCACAGCAGCCAAGCGGCTCTGAAGCTCCTGCTCCTGCGCCGCCTTCCGCTTCTCGAGCTCCTCCCGCTCAGAGTCCATGACGGCATGGGCCTTCTCGAGGTCCACCTTCTCCATCGCGAGGTCGTGCTCCTTCTTCTCCAGCTTGGCGAGCTCCGACTTGGCCCTCTCAAGGTCCCCCGCTGCGCGCGCCTCCAAACCGCCTATGGACCGCATCTTCTCGTCGACGACCCGCCGGTCCTCTTCCACCTTCGCCGTCAGGTCGGCAAGTTTGCTCCTGTCCGACTCGAGCCGCTTCTGCTCGGCCTGCAGCTCGGCCATCCTCTGCTCCGTCTTGAGCGTGACGATCCTGTCAAGCTGATGATACCTGGACTCTACCTCTTTCTCCATCGTCTGGAGGCTCGTCTTCTTCTTGTCCAGGGCCGCCATCTCCTTCTCGAGCTTGGCGCGTATCTTCGATGTGAGCTCTGCCTCCTCACGGGTGAGCTTGATCCGAAACTCCTCAAGCTCCTTCCTCGTCTGGCGTACCCTAACCAGCGTCTGATGGACGTCGTCGCGCTCTCTGTCGACCGACTGCCTGTCGGCGGCGAGAGCCTCCTCCTTCGCCCTGAGGCTCTCGGCCAGGGCCTCGAGCTCGCTGCGGTCATCCTCGAGCTTGCCGGCGTCGATGACCATCTCGTCGCGCTTCAGCTCGGCCATGAGCCTCTCCTCCACGTCCGGCCTGGGCTCCACGCGCCCGACCCCGTCCTTCGAAAACACCTCGAGCTCCCTCTTCATGGACGCCAGCTTCGACGATTCGAGCGTTGAGGCCTTGAGCGACACGATGCATATCGCCTTCTGGACGGCTATCTGGTCCCGGATCATCTGGACCAGGCGGAGGACGCTTACAAACTTGTTGTTGGTGATGAGGTACTCGAGCGAGTCGATGAGCACGAGCTGTCCTTCCTCGTCCTCGAGGAAGCTGCGTATCATGAGCGCGAGCCTCTCGAGGTCCTTCGGTCCTATCGCCTCATCGTTCGTCGCGTTGGTCAGCCAGTATATCGGGACGTCGTCAATCTCGAGTGCCCTCCGCAGGTTCTTCGGATATGTCCTCGATACGACCATTCCCTTTCGCCCAAGGTCTCGGGAGCCCATGAATAGCGAGTAGGCCAGCTCGGGGCTCTCCTCCTCGACCAGGTACGTGGCCGACGGCTCGAGCATCCTGGCGAGATCTGCCGATGTCGCAGGTCCCTTCTGCTCCTCGGGCTCTGCCGACGCAGCGGACACCTCCTCGGCAGAGGGCGGCGCCTCGCTCGCCTCCGGTTCGTCCGCTCCGGCCGCTTGACCAAGCTCAGCCGCATCAGGCGCTTCGGCCTCCGGAGCCCCCTCCACAGCAGGAGACGGCTCTTCGGAGACGGCGCTGCCAGAGCCTTCGGCTTTGGCCGGCTGGAGCTCCTCGGGCGCCTGCCTAGTCTCCGGCTCTTCCTTCGGAGCATCCACCGGCTCTTCCTCTTCAGCCTCTTCCGGAGTGGGCCTGGAGGCGACCTCCCTGGCCCTGTCCCTCAAACCCATGTGCGTCTCGCTCCCAAACCGTAGAATCGCCCGACACGGGGAACGCCGAGCGCTGAATGTCCATCGCAGTTCACGTAGTAGTACATAGTCTGATATCCTATATCCCGTATCTGTTCAAGATCTTCTCGTACAGCTTGTACGTGTCGCTGGCTGTGAACTCCTGGACTGCCTCCTCTGGCAGTTTCCCCAGCAGTCTGTCCAACGCCGACAACAGCTCCTTCATCTCGCCTTCGTGCTCCCTCAAATCCCTGAGCTCTTCTCCCTGGACGGAATTCTTGTCCAGGAGCGCCTTGGTCGACGCCTCCAGATCCGAAAGGCCGTCGTCCATACTGCCATCCTCCGGCGACCCGGACTGGCCGAGCGCGCCGGACAGTACGGTCCGCAGAAGCATGATCCTCCGGGCCGTCTCGCGCTCTCTTTCCTCCCGCTCCTTCGTTCCGGCCGCGTCCTTCTCCTGACGCGCCCTGTCGAGCTCAGCGCGCTCTTGCTCGAGCCCCTTGAGCTTCTCGGACACGGCCGCCTCCTGGTCCATCAGCTCTTTCTTCTTGATAGCATAGTCCTTGATCTTATTGTCAACCATCTCCTCGCGCTTGGCGATCTGCTCTTCCTTCGCCGCGATGTCCTCTCCGCCAGAGGTGGGCGGGGCAGGCGCCAAGGGCGTCATCGACTGGACCTTCGCCTTCGCATCATCTCCCAGCACCATCGTCTCGGAGGCTGCAAGCACCAGCTCAGATATCGACAGCATCTCAGAATGCAGCCTCGACACATCCTCGAGGTCATCGACGAGCGAGACCATCTCAGCCTCGATCACCTCTGGCTGGGAGGCCGTGAGGTCGACCTGCGAGAGCCGCTTCTTCTCCTTCGCCCTCCTGTTCACCAAGCGCGACAGTATCGCAGATTTCTCCGCGATGAGCCCGTTGGCGGCCTCGATGAGGTCGCAAGCGGCTCTGCTCGGCTCTTCGGGCGCCTCCGCCGCATATGGGCTCTGCTCCTCTGCCTTCGAGGCATCTCCTCTCTGCTTGAGCGCTTTCACCTTGAACTTCATTCCGCAGTTCGAACACTCGGACGTGCCAAGCGCGAGCATCGACTGGCATCGAGGACACGAGAAAGCCTTGACCGCCTCGTCAAGCGCCGCCCCGCACGACTGACATCTCTCCGCTGACTCCTCGACGGCTATTCCGCATTCGAGGCAGTAGGCCTCACCGCTTCGGGCGATTCCCTTCTGTGACAGGTCTGACCCTCCGAGCTGCGCAGGTTTCGTTGCGCCCGCCTCGAGAGATGGGCGTTCGGCAGCGCCCAGCCCCGCCCATCGCCCGCGAACCGTCGCGGGAGACAGGTCGGCTGGCCCTCCGAAAGCCCTGATCGAGGAGCGCCTTGTTTTGGGGAGATGTGACAGATAATAAGCGACTGATGATATTTAGTTTGCCGGGTCCACGAATCGGCCCAGGCAACATACTGCGGCGGGCATGCATCAGGCTTCGACGAGCTTAATCAGAGTCGATGTTCTCAGCACCCCAGGGTACGACCTCAGCGCGTCGACCTTCGCGTTCAGCTCGTCGAGGGTGTCCGCCCTCAAACGGACGGCCACATCGAACTCGCCGCTGCACTCGAAGACGCTGTCAGACAACTCCCTGGCCATCTCCTTCACGGAGCCCGTCTTCCCTATCTGGGTGCCGATCAGCACTATGCCCTCGACCCCTACGGGCGATGTCTCGATGGTGAACTTGCGCACCACTGACTCCCTCACGAGCTTCTCTATCCTGGCCCTGACGGCCCGCTCGGTGAGGTTCACCCGACGGGCTATCTCGGTGTTCTTCATGCGGGAGTTCTCTCTGAGCAGGTTGAGGATCTTGACATCGGTTTCATCCATGGTCACCACGTAACGCCCTTCCTGTTCTCGTATCTTTCGTCTGCACATCATGTTCTGCGCGACGACGTATGTCGTATCAGTTCGGTGAAGGATCGGCGAGAGGGTGGATATGGGCCCAACCGGATTTGAACCGGTGACCTCCCGGTTATCAGCCGGGTGCTCCAGCCAAACTAAGCTATGGGCCCGCGGCGGCCATTGCGCAATGAGGAGATTGGGATTAAATACTTTGCATGTGCGGCGCGAGGCGCGTAACGAAGACTATCGCTTCACCTGGAAGGTCAAGTACTCACCCTTGCAGGGGCTGCCCCTGCACACATGGGCCTCCAAGTTGGTCAGGTCGAAGACGACAGAGAATATGGTCTCGCTCGAATCCATCTGGTGATGTCTCCTGTTCCTGTGCCTGCAGATCGAATCCGGCCTGTTGACATGGTCCCTGAAGAGCCGCTGCAGGGACTCGGCTGAGACCTCGCCCAGCTGCGCCTCTACGAGCCTGAGGGCGCGATTGTACCGCACGGTCGAGCAGGTCATGGCCTGCGGGTCCTCCTCGTACCTCTGCATCTTCTCCGCGAGGTAGTGGTTTGTGTGTACCATGTATCCATCGGAAGCGTACAGGCACGCGCAGTCGGTTGCCGACCCCTCGAGCGAGTAGATCTCTCCGTTCCTATCGGAGCAAATGTTGTTGTAACTCGACGCGCGCTGCTTCGGCATCGCGTACTCGAGCGCCTCCCCGATCCTCCTCGCCTCCAGAGCCCTCCGCACGGGGAATATCTTCGGTATGCCGAGGCGGGTGTCGTTCGGGCTCAGTGCGTTGCCCGTCAGGCTGATGCCCCGGTCGTTCATGCCCGTTGACGGCAACAGCCCCGCATATGATGTGCATATGAAGGCAGGCTTCCCTGCTGGTTTGGCCCTCAGCAACACCACCATCGGAAGACATGTGGAGTCCCAATCCTCGTTGTGCCCCGCAAGCACTGTTCCGTCAGCGGTGACGTCGCCGTTCACGACGACGTCGGTGCAGCCCTTGAACCCGCTAGGAGACAGCAGCTCGTGGCAGGACATGGCGAAGACTTCCTCCGGTGACAGCTTCGCCCCGGCCGCGTACCCTCTCAGCTCCTCGGCGAAGTCCGGATAGAAGTCCTCGGCGAACGGCACATATTCTTTCGCCCGTTCGACCGCCCTATCCCATTTCATCCCCGTGTAGTACTCGATCGAAGCCGCCATCGCCTTCCTGTACTGCTTCGCCTTCGTCGCGCACTTGCGACCGGCCTGCCTCCCCATAGCATACGGTTTGCCGGAGACATCAACGACCTGCAACGCTGACCTGGGCATCCTCTCACTCCGCCCACTCGGCAGCGCATACTACACTAAAAAATCAGCGATGAAGTGAGTCAGCGAAGGCTGCCGGGTACGCCCTGGAGCATGGTCAACGCCGCCTTCGGTACCTTCCTGCCCGCCTCAACCTTGATGCCCTCCCTTGTAATCGTGAGCGGCCTGGGGACGGTGTCGTGGGCGGTGCCCCGCATCTTCTCGATCGTCACGCACCGCTCGACCTTCGATGTCGTCATGATCCTGTGGAGCCGTATCTCCCCTCTGCTTATGAACGCCTCTGGCTCGACGGCGGTCGCATCGGCCACGTCCGTTATCAGGAGGCAAGTCAGGTTCGCTTCGGACAGGAACCTCAGGAGCGACATGATGCCCATGTTGATCTCCTGGTCCCCTGAGAGCCTCTTCAGAGTCGTCAGGGAGTCTATCACAACCCTGGAGTACCGGAACTCCTTGAATTCCTGGCTCAGCATCAGCTGCAGCGACTGTACGGTCAGATCCGGCGACGCCTGCTTCAACGCCTCCGCCCGGGCATCGTCCTTCGCCTCCCTGAGCGAGCCGACGGCGCGCTGCGCGGCGATCTCGACCATAGACACACGCTTGCTGTAGGCCTTCGCGCTCGGATGGACGTCGAGTATCCTTATCTTGCCGACATCCCAGCCTAGATATCTCACGTTCTCCCGTATCTCTCCCGGAGGCTCGTCGATGGCCACGAACAACGCTCTCTCGCCCTGGCGCACGCCTTGCTGGAGTATCTGCATTCCCAGCGTAGTCCGGCCGCTGCCCGTGCCGCCGGAGAGCACGTATGGTCTCCCAGGTATCAGTCCGCCTTTGAGCATCTTGTCGAGGCCCTGTATGCCGGTGCTCGCGCGCAGCTCCGCCTTCTTCGCTGTCACCAGCCTTCACCTCTCCTCAGCTGCGTGAAGCCTGTGGTGCCGCCCTCCGTCGCGCCCTGCCTGAGCTCCGCAGACGGCATATCATCCGGTGGCGGGGGCGGTGGCGGCGATGGCGGCGGAGGAGGCGGGGGCTCGAGCGCCTCGTCCGCTGCTCTTCCAGGCCCACCTTGGGGCTTGCCCTTGCGCTTCGCGGTCGGCTTGGGGGCCGCCGGCGCCTCAGAGGCCATATCCCCAGCCTTCTTCTTCCTGCGGCCGCGCTCTCCACCGTCCGATTTCGGGACCGTCATGCCGGAGGATGTGATCTTGATGTGCCGCATCCTCGTGTCGTGCGACGAACCTCTGTACTTTTCTATCGTGACGCCGCGCGTGAGGCCTCTGCCGTCGAACCATTTGTGAAGCCTTATCTCTCCTCTGGCCAGCTGCGACTCGTAGCAGGGTCGAGGCACTTCGGGCGTATGCACCGTCAGCAACGAGGTCACGCCGAGGTCCGACAGCGTTCTGAAGAACGACTGGAGCGTCGCATATTCTTCACTCGTCCTCACGTAGAAGTATTTCAGCGATGTAAGCGAGTCGACCACCATACGAGAGTACTTCCGCTCCTTGAACTCCTGCTTGATGAGCTCCTGAATCGTGTTGATGGTGACATCCGTGGGACCCTTCTCGGACGTTCGACGGATGGCGTCACCCACCGAGCCGAGGGACATGACCTTCCTCTCGCTCGACACATCGCGCACGGGCGTCTTGTCGTAGTTGAGGATGTCCGGCGTGCCATCCAGCACGCTTATCCCGGAAAGGTCCCATCCGAGCTTGCCGTAGTTGAACTTCAGCTCGTTCGGAGGCTCGTCGATGGCGACATAGAGCACGCGTTCGCCCTTTGCCGCGCCCTCCAACAGAAAGTGCATGCACACCGTCGTCTTCCCCGTCCCTGAGGGACCGGAGACGACATACGGCCTCCCCGTCAGGAGTCCTCCGTCCAGCATCTCATCAAGGCCTTCGATGCCAGTCCCGACTCTGTCGCGGATCATCCTTCACCTCTATCCCGTGAGAAGCAAGCTCGGCCTCTCAATTCTCCATGGGGAATCATAAACTTTTCTCTCGTGTTCGCGTACACTGAGAACACATGATGAGCTTGGTCGGCAGCTCGCGGCGGGCGGCGGCGGCTGACAACCTTATTATATCTGCAGACTTTTCCTTCAGCAGGACAGTAGACGCATGCCAGTCATCAATTTCAGTCACTCGGACCTGTGCAACCTCGTCGGACGCGA
>CP070732.1:1868279-1875875 GCA_020347565.1 Methanobacteriota archaeon
AGGACGAAACCGGTCTCGGTTCGTACGATGTAGCAGTTGCCGACGATTCTGCCTAAGTGCACGAACTTGACAGCGTTGGACATCTTCTCACCCTCGGCTATGGCATGGTAGTCCGTTCGCCTTCCTGGCCAATGCGATTGCGAATGCATATATAAGTCTTCCCCGGATTCCGCTCGTATGGCCTTCTCTCAAGAAGATGCTAGATGCGGCCGCCGGGCAGTGAACCCTGCAGTCATCGACACAGTGAGAACGAGCCTGCAAAGGGGTTCATTCTGTGCTCGTCTGTGTCGGTTACCGTCTCTGGACAGCCAACTAGTCATGGTCTTCGCAGCCACAATGATTTATATCGGCATATGATTCCCTATGCGCCGTGGCAGAGAATGGGTCGGGAGATCGCGGAAGATTGTACTTCGCAGATAATCTGCGTTGGTCCATGATCATTCTTGTTGTATTCATACACGCCAGTGTTACCTACGGCCCGCTCGGTTCATGGTTCTACAAGGATTCCGCGAATGCTACAGAAACATCGGACGTGATCTTGGCAATCTTTGGAGTGTTCGTCCAGGGGTTCTTCATGGGCATGCTCTTCCTTCTCGCAGGGTATTTCACTCCGGGCTCCTACCAAAGAAAAGGGCTGACTAGGTTTATGAAGGACCGCGCAATCAGGCTAGGAATACCAGCTCTGATCTTCATGTTCTTCATTGCGCCCCCAATAGTCTACTACCCAAATGAGAATTACTGGCATGAGCAGGGGGCAGCGACCTTTGCCGAATGGCTCGGCGACTACCTGCCGGACCCCTCAAAGTGGGATACAGGGCCGCTTTGGTTCACCCTCGCGCTACTGGCATTCACCCTCGTATGGGTAGGATTCGCTTCTTTGAGAAGCGATAGAGGTTTGTCCGGCAACACAAAACTGAGACATTGGCATTTGTTTGCGGTCGTGTTTGCCATGGGACTTGGCTCATTCGTGGTCAGAATATGGCACCCCATTGGAACGGACGTGTGGAATATGCAGTTGTGTTTCTTCCCTCAGTACATAACCCTCTTCCTGTTGGGAACCGTTGCGTACAGCAACAACTGGCTGCTGGGAACATCTAAAGAGTTGTCCCGACTCTGGAACTTGATGCTTGTTGTGCTTGCTGTCGCAGTCTTCCCGATTCTCACCATTGCCGGTGGTGCATTGGAGGAAGAGATCGGAACTGACGCATATTTTGGTGGGTTACAGTGGCAATCATTTGCCTTTGCCTTTTGGGTTGAATCCTACTGCATCGCGATGATCGTGTCTCTGTTGTTCCTCTACAGAGAAAGACTCAACTACCAAGGCAGAATCTTGAGGTATCTCTCCGACAACTCGTTCGCTGTCTATGTGTTCCACGCGCCGGTGATGGTCGGTGTGGGAATGGTGTTGCACTCCGTAGACCTGCCCGTCTTGCTGAAGTTCCTAGTGCTCGCTTCTTGTAGTCTTCCGCTCGTGTATCTCTTGGCAGGATTCGTGTTTCGAAAGATACCGCTGCTGAGAAGGATTCTTTAGTTCAATATGAGAGGACAATGTGACTAACTGGGCCCCATCGCTCCTCCGCCTCTGAGACCTTTTCTCGTGCCGGCTGAGCGCTGGCAGGAAATCTACAGCCAGAGGAATCAGGATCTATCGCAGCCTTTCAACATTGCGAACATACTGAGACACCATCTCCATGTGCTTCGCCTCGTCTTGGATCAGCGAATCTATCGCGGACAGAAACGACTCCACATCGCTCTGATCATTCAGCAACGATTCCGTTTCTGACGCGACAAAGGCCTTCTTGATGTCCGAGTAAAGGTTGTACATCAGCATCTCCATTTTCGATATCTGGGTCATCATCTCGAGGTCGTCATTGCCTCTGAACGTGACTTCTCTAGGCTTGACCGGAGCGTGTGAGGGGCTGCCCGTCGCCCGTACTTGATCCAGGAGAGATTCGACTATTCTTCTGTGGCCCTCGGAGTCGGATATGAGACTGAACAGGACTTCCCTGAACTCGTCCTGTTTAGCGGTGACATATCCTTCCCACAGGGCAACCGATTCGAAACCGACTTCCACCTCCAACGCTTTGCGCAGGAGACTACGGAGTTCATCTCCGTTCTTTATCGTAGTCAAAGAATCGCCTCACGTAGCTCAGGGCATTCCCCTCCGCCCCTATGGCCTTTTCTCCGTTTGTCAATCGATTAGTCTAGAGCGCCGTCGTGATGAGCCTTCACTTCTGCTGGTCCAGGTACCGCTTGAATGGATATGTCTTCAGCTTGATGTCCGTCTCGCCTTCTTGTGGGTACTCTTCACTGTACTCCTTCCTGGCAATGCCGAGTTCTTTCTCGCTCAGAGAAGATGGCTTGATTCCGTAGGTTTGGACGAGCCATGTCTCGAAGTCGAATTTCACCAAATCCACCACTATACTAATTGGCCACATGGCAGTTAAACCCTTTCTATTGAATCGCAACGCTTCGAGAACGTTGACCGCTCGCAGCGATTCAGTGGCCTTCTCGTTCGCCCCTAAGGCCTTTTCTCTGACGCAACCTTTCGCCGATGTCGGCCACACTTCACGTGCAACCACGCGCAGCAATGCCACCTGCTTCTCAAGGTAACTTGCCCGTCTCAACCTCTTCAGGCAGGCGGAATAGAGTTCCAGAAGGCGTCCAGGAAATCAAGCCATATCTCATCCGCGAATAGCATCTGCCCGTAATACTCAGACCATTGCGGAACGGGCCATTGACCGTAGTACACCTGGCAGTTCTCGTACATCGCGAGAGACATCGGGAAGAAGACACCCATTCCCTCATAGCCTGAGCGTTCGTCCAGGGTGCGATGGTATACAACCGCCTCGGAAATGCTCTGCAACACGTCCTCGCAAATGGATGCGATTGCACCAGAGGTCCTGTCATGGATTGCCCCGACCAGCCTTGGAAGATCAACGGACCGCTCCCAACCATTCTGGGACCATGGTAGGATTGCCTCAGTTCTCGCCTCTGACAGCATAGTCGCATATTCGTCCATCTCCGGTATGATTGCGGATACCAAATCGCTCATTTCTGATGCAACCTCGCGCATTCTTGACACCTCCAATACGGAGAATGTCACGTGCTCGTATGACATCCACCACCAGGCAGTTCCTGGCTCCTCGCTCTGCGGCATTTCAGTTTCCTGATGTGGTCCATCCTCTGCCCAATGCTTGACGGCGTAGTAGTCCAGATGTTCATCGACCAATATTGTGGCGAGTGTGAGCGAAGCCATATCCGGTTGTGAGACTAGCTCCGTCAAGATGGTATCCCATGGAAAGCCCGGCATTGGATCGTATCCTTCACTCGCAACGATGTAATCGATTTCTGCGTTCGATTCGCAGTATTCGTATGCAACCTCGATCATTGCCAAAACGCAGGCGGCAAACAGGAGAACATCGGTTTTGAAGCCTGAGAGAGCGGAGACGACCTCCTTGTGGGTGAGGTAGTCCATATCACCGTCAACGCCAGGATGGTAGTCGAAACATACTCCCAAAGAGTCGTCACCGTGGTCCCAGAGTACCAGCATGAAGTTGCGGGATTCGAAACTTGAGGTCGTGTAAGAGACAAACTTGCGGAGGGTTGCTCCGTCTCCCATGTTCGTTTCGATTCCGTGAAGCTCAAAATCCTCCAAATCGACGAGTTCTCCGTTTAGTACATGGTATGCATGTGCAGGGCCAGTTTCGGTGTCCCAAAGCAACACAATATTGACAACCCCAGTCGAGCTGACTGTCAACATCTGGTTCACATCCTCCTGAGCCCAGATGTCGAGATCGTTATCTGAGTCCATGTATATGGCCACGGTCCAGCTTGCGATATTGTCGACAACTTGGCCAATCACCGCGCTCGCTAGAAGCGACATGACAATGACTGCTGAAACCGAGAGACACAAGAGACGCCTAGAAGATCGCCTGGTCGACATACTTGAATCCCCTACAAGAATTGAGGAATAGGTGTCTTCGTGCTTATACTCTCGCAGCTGAAGTGCTAACTCTGAGTCATTCCGCTACTGGTTGAGACACGTTTTTCGGTCAACCTCTGTGGTCATTCCTCCAAAGCCCGAGTCTTCATAATCTTCCCAGAGCCGCAGCAACGTAAGCCTCGGTGGCTTTTCTGCATATTCCAGACATTTCGCTCCTATGGCCTTTTCTCTCTTGGTATCTGATACTTCTCTCCCGGCTGAATGGAGAAGAATCAGATGGCCTCCAAGAGCTTATTCCATAGCTAGCCGACTCTTTAAGTGAAGAACAGGATGAACTCATTCACGGCTTAGTCGCCCTCGATGAAATCTCGGAGCATCTCATCCACCTTACCCCAAGAGTATGACTCCGGCTTGTCGGATACCATCACAGTAATCCGGTCGCCGTTGATTCTGTACCTTCCTCTGACTGTCATGTCTCCGATCTTTGGCAACGGCATGTCTCCTGAAAAGGTTCCTCTAGACAAATCCCCCTCGAATGTCACGGACTTCTGAGCAGCTCTCCTCTTGATTGTCGCAAGTCTCTCAGCCGGATCTCCTACTAGAGTGTATTTGAAATCCACACTTAGCACCCACACTGCATTATTCTCTCGCCCATATGGCTCTTTCTCTGGCATTCCGCCCCTATGGCCTTTTCTCCCCGGCCCCTTTGAGACCCCGCAAACCTGGGCGCTTCGAGGTGGCGGAAAACCTACTCCGCAATCCGTACGAGAAACTGAAGATGCTCAGGAAATCGCTGGGCTAGCCTTTCGACGATTGTATCTCAGGAAAATGGATATTCGTCTTCCGCCTCTTCATGGTCGACCCCTGGCCAGAAGTGACCGATTGAGTAATCCTTTGTGGCCTCGCATGGGTGTTTGCATGAATGATGCCGACGAAGGTAGCAACAGATTCAGGCGGATCAGGGAAGCCTTTGCTCTTTCCAGAGACTTCGCGGTATTGGTCTTCGCTCTCATTGTGGTCAGTCTGGGCTTCGGCCTCCTGGGCCCGCTCATGCCGACGTTCAGGGAGATTCTCGACATGTCGGAGGCCGAGCTCGGAGCGGCGTACTCTCTCTTCGCGTTCGCCTTCGTCTTCGCCCTTCTCCCAGCAGGTCTCCTCGCTGACAAAGTGGGCAGAAAGCGTATGATAATATCGGGCGTCCTCCTATTCGGAGTCACAACATACGCCTTGGTGCTGATCACAGAGCCGTATCAGTTCGCGCTGCTTAGAATCCTGGAAGGCATCGGAGCAGCAATGGTTACCCCTGCAGCATTCGCTCTGACGCTCGATATTGTGCCGGAGGGAAGACGCGGAGTGGCCATGGGTACTGAGGGTACTGCCCAACTTCTCGGCGGCCTGGCCGGCCCTGCGCTTGGCGGCCTAATCGCAGGCGAAATCGATTTCTACGTCCCGTTCTATTTCGCCGCGGTTCTTGCCGTTGCCTGTGCCGTGATAGTCTCATTCATCAGAGAGCCGAAGATTCATCGCTCGAAGGACGAGAAGATCTCGATGACAACCATGTTCAGTGCCTGGAGGAGAAATGCTGCTGAGAACAACGCCCTCCTCCCTCTCACAGTCAGGGGTTTTGTCATGGGCATCGTGCAGGGTCTTTGGGCCCTCGGTCTCATCATGTTCTGGGAGGACAGGCTCGACATGAGCCACACAGAGGTTGGCCTTGCCATGTCACTGGGCATGGCAACGATGGCCATTGGCACGATACCATTCGGTATGATGTCCGACAAGTATGGGAGAATACGGTTCATAATCATCGGCGGCGTACTAATGGCAGGCGGGCTGGCAGCCATGGCGTTCGTGACAGAGACCTGGCACGTGTATGCATTGGTTGCATTTTCCGAGTTTGGTGCTGCTGTCTCCAACCCCTCCGTCGGGGCCATGCTCGGCGACGTAATGAGTCAGAAGGAGAGGGGTCGAGTGATGGGAGCATATCAGACCGTTCAGGGGGTCGGCAATATAGTCGGCTTCTCCGCTCTGGGCTTGATGTACGAGAGGATAAGCCCAAGGGCCCCGATCCTCTCCTGTGCTGGCGCGCTAGCGGCGGCTACCTCCATAATCGCCCTTTTCGTGGATGAGACCCACAAGGCTGAGAAGAAGGACGCCTCCAGGAAATCTCTAACTGAAAGGGCGTTGGCTTTGGAAAGGGATACAGCTGTAGCTGACAATCTGGAATCTCGAGACTCAGGTTATGAATCGGATGGGATCTGGCGTCGGTCCATATAGATACAAGGCGATGTTGAGTTCGCTTAGGCACTTGGCATTCCGCCCCTAGGGCCTTTTCTCACAGCGCCTTTGGCATCCTTGCTATAGATGAGGCAGTAGCTAAGAGTAACGAGAGAACTCGAAAAGAATGGAAAGAAGGAGGCAAACGCCCTCCTTCTCAAGAGTTCTCTTGGTTTTCCATTATGCGTTGAGTTCTGTGAGGAAGTCGCCCCACCCAGTATCGTCAGAGAACGCGGTGTCCAAGTAGTCCGCTCCATACCAGCCCCAGTCGTTGCCGCCTGCCCAGTAGAGCGTGACCCCTCCGCAATCGTCCATCTTGGGGCCCCCCGAGAAATCAGTAACGTACGCCAGTATATCAGCTCGCACCTGCGTAGTCAAAGATCTCAGGATTGCGTCTGTGATGTCATCCTCATCCAGAAGATGGAACGCCAGGTCGTACAAGTCTACGTAGTATGGAATCGCTGTCATCGCGTGAGCCTTCTGAGCCGCGTTCTCGTATTCATTCTGATATGTTGGCAACATCTCCAACATCCTAGCCGACCAGTTGTTGAAGTTGCCCATGCGAGCCTCGAACTCGGCGATCTCGATTGCCGCAAGGGTCATCCTCCCACCGTTGGTCTTCCCATAGTGGAGCCCCCATTCCTCGACCATCACCGATGCGAGTTCTCCCGGCGTAATGGTCGGGTCGTTGACCAACGTCGTGAGGATATCGTCTAGCGGGAGGCCATCTCCCGGCCCGTACTCCTCGGACGCTACCATGTACGGAACCATGTCGGTCAAGGATATGGCATAGGTGACCTCTGCCATGGCCATGTTGCACGCGTCGAACGCGAGCACATCGACGATCTCGCCAGCACCGGTGAATGCACTCTGCAGATCGGTCGTGTTGAGAGAGCTCTCTGATGTATCATCAGTGCATACATACTGCCATCCGAAGCCGTGATTCCAGAGGCTGAGGCCGAAGTATGTCGAAGGCCAGAGCGTCGTCGCACGCTCAACCCACCATTCTAGTGTGGCGGGATCTCCGGTATCCATCTCTCCGTAAGTCTCCACGGTGGTGACGGTAGATTCGGAGACCTTCACGACCTCGATAGTGGATGTGGATTTCATATCAAGTACGGCCACCAAGTTCACATCATCACTTGCTGGAACGGCCTGCAAGAACGGTAGGGTCGTCGTCTCCCAGTACGGTTCGAGGCTGTTGTCTGCAGCAACGTAGATGGCGAAGGTCCACGACGCTGCCTCGGCGCGAGCTCCCGGTGCTGCCAGTATCGCGCCTGGTATCACAAGGGCGGCTGCCAACAGCACGCACGCTGTCCGATTTCTCTTCTCGCTCATACTATATCAATTCCCTAGGGGCCTCGCATTCTCAG
>CP070732.1:1875975-1879351 GCA_020347565.1 Methanobacteriota archaeon
AAAGGGAATCATTGACGATGACTTGATACCGGAAATGGTGGCAATAGGCATTGTGATGTTTCATGAGAAGACCCGTTCAATTCAGAAAGATGTATTTGGAACCCTGGTACGACATGAATCTGCTGACCTCTTGGACTACCTATACAATCGCATCAAACCTCCGGAGTAACCGTGAACCTAAACGGTTCGATTCTCCGCCTGTGAGGGAATCTGTCAAGAGCGTGTGCGAGGCTGTCGGGAGGCGCTTCTAGACACCATTAATCCCGCAGAGAAAAGGCCATAGGGGCGGAATGCCACGACACACTCGGGGTCTATCCCATGAACAGGAGTAACAACAGAACTGAAGCGAACGATGCGATTATGAAGACAACTGTCCTCCAGGTCCAGTCCAAGCTGGCGAAATGATGGTCTCTGATGAAGTTGCGATTGCTACCGGCGACCCTTGAGAATACCACGGGATGAATGCGACGTGTCCGGGGTGCACGAGGCGCGCGAGCCATGATATGCAAAGAACAATCAGAGTCACAATAAGCCTTTCGTTGGAATCCCTGCTGATTGAGCCGTCGTGGGAAAAGGCCATAGGGGCGGAATGCGGGAGAAAGAGTCTTTAGCAGGCATGCACATCAGCAGGTAGAGGAGATGGTTATGAATTGCAGGGCCTGCGGGAGATCGATTCCTGGCGATTCGGAGTTCTGCCAATACTGCGGACAGAGTATCACGGGTGAAGTGGGAGTAGTGCAACATCAGGCGCAGGCGAAGAGAGGCATGAGCGCAGGCGTGATTGTCGCCATAGTGATTTGCGTGCTTGTCGTGGCTTCGATTGTGACCGCCGCAGTGCTACATGTCATGACCCAGGGATTCGAGGTGCCTCGCGCAATCACGCCATCCGTGCAGTACTCCGAAACGTCCATACTTGGCGGCGTGCAATTCAACATCGAGGGCATAACGTACTCCTACGTTACATGGTCAGATGTCACAATCGCCCTAACCGACGGGACGAACTACGCTGATTGGAGACCCATGACCGGGGATCTCGATGACGGCGTGGCCGCGACACGCGACTACGGCACAGATACCATGGAGCCTCTGACAGTCAGATGCGAAGTCTCTGATGTCGGAGGCAATGGCTACGTGAACCTTGGTGACTACATACGCATTATCGCAATTGACGGCACATCCTTCTCTTCAGAGATCACTTACAGCTTCTTCCTTGTATTCGAGCAGACTGGCGAGAATATGAGGGCCGTCACATCCACAGGCTGACCTGAGGGCCTGTTGAGAAAAAGAAAGGGGTTTGGCTACGGCCTCAATCCGGCCTGATTGAACGGCCTTCCCGACTTACTGGCTCATGACACACAGTCTCCGAACGCATACGGTGGGAAAAGGCCATAGGGGCGGACGAGACGGAAGAAGGCATGATGCGCATATCTGGAAAATGTAAGAGAAGGGGAGAGCAAGTCTCCCGGTTTCAACGAGCTCCTGTCCTTCAGTTGTAGTCGACGAGGAAGTCATACCATCCCGTGTCGACAGCGAAGTCGACCTCGGCATATGCTGGAGAATAGAAGGACCAGTCTCCCCTTACTCCCCACCATATCGTGAGACCTCTCGAGTCTTCGGCCCCCTGGCCTCCCCATACGGCCAGGACCGCGCTATCGACAAGGGCAACCATGTTGGCTGTCGCGGTCCTCAGGTCGGCATCCTTTATCTTGGAGTTCGCCAGCAATGTGTCTCCGAGGTCTGCCATATCGACATGCTCGTATGTCGCCCATGCCGAATACGCGTCCCTCAGCGCTGTCTTGTAGTATCTCGCATATGCCCCGAGGTTCGCATGCATCTCCGCAACCCATGTGTCGAGAATCGTTGTAGAGCTGCCAATGGCTCCAACATCGACCGCCGACAATCCTACTGTCGTGGCCCAGCTCAGAGGCGCATAGTAAGCTTCCCAACCATCGACCATGTCAACAGCGACCTGTGATGGCGTCCTCGAGGAATCCTGCAGGACAGGCGTCCACATCAAATCGTATGGGAATCCGTTCATCGGTATGGTCTCTTCCGATGCGACTAGCAGGTCCACGAGCCCGGTCTGTGCGACCTCGTAGACGACCTCTACAGCAGCCATGTTGCACGCATCGAATGACAGGATGTCGATATTGACTCCTGCGCCTTCGATGGCCGTCTGCAGTTCATCCATCGTGATTTCGTCGTTCGATGTTTGATCATCGCTGATGTACCTCCAGGCATATCCATGGTCCCACATCGTTATCCCGAGCTTGTCGGACGGATAGAGTGTCGAGACCTCCGTGATGAACCACTGAAAGGTCGAGCCGTCTCCGTAGTTCATCTCCTCATAGGTGTCGACCAGCGTGACGACACCGCCTGAGATTTCGTACAGCGAGCTTCCATTCTGTGCGACCCAATCCATCATGGCGACGATGTTCACATCAGAGTTCGCCGGCAGGTTCTCAAGAGCTGGACGGCTGTAGTCATCCCAATATCGTTCAAGGTCGTTGTCCCCGTTGACGTATATCGCTAAGGTCCACGAGGTGGTCTCTCCCCTTGCGTGCATGGTCATTGCCAGGCTAGGCACGACAAGAAGGGAGGCAACCAGGATTCCAAGGCACAGTCTATATGCGTGTCCTCTCAATTAGTTCACCCCCTGTGAGAACCCCTTTGCACTACGTATGTAAGGTTCCACACCGGAGACGATAACTATGAGCTTATTCTTAAACGTTGGTCCTGCTCCGTCTGGAGTGTTCTGTCTGAAGCGCTGTTCAATTCTGTAAGCTCGTGTCCGATTCGGGGCCGCGAAATCCGCACCAATATCGAGTCCAGAGAAAAGGCCATAGGGGCGGAATGCAATTGCGCTAACATCTCTAGGGGATATGATGGAGGAAAAGACAGGAAGGATAACCCGCTTGTGGCTGGCGATGATACCCGTCTCCGACATGGAAAGGGCTCTGAAGTTCTACAACGAGACCTTGGGGCTGCGAATCGCCCTTGACGCAAGGGCTTTCAACCATGCAGAGGTTGGCCCGGACGAACCGTTGGCTAAGATAGGATTGCATGCCACTGGAAGACAGTCAACCGAAAGGAGACGAACTGGAGTAGTGTTGGATACGGACGACATCTATGCACTTCATCAGAGGCTCAAGGGACAGGGGGTAGTGTTCACCCTTGAACCCACCAAGATGCCTTGGGGTGGCATAGTGGCGGACTTCCTCGACCCGGACAACAATGAACTGGAAGTTGTGCAGGACCCCGAACACTACAGTAGGTAAAATCCGGCTTGGGCCGTCTTGAGAAAAGGCCATAGGGGCGGAAGACGATTCATTCCCCGGAGGAAGTGACGCAGGAAGACTCACGACCGTCGTACTGC
>CP070732.1:1879451-1900613 GCA_020347565.1 Methanobacteriota archaeon
GACAACAATGAACTGGAAGTTGTGCAGGACCCCGAACACTACAGTAGGTAAAGCCCGGGTCGGGCCGTCTTAAGAAAAGGCCATAGGGGCGGAATGGCAGCTGTTGGTATGCTCCTTCAGTCAGATACGCTTCGTGATTCCGCCATGCTCGTGCTGTTCTGGCTCGTCTCTCGAGCCAGGCTTCATCCTTCTTCCATGCCGTTCCTCGCTCGACGGGCGGTTATCTGATAACTCCAGCTGAATTCGTTTCTTCGTTCTTTCGAGGGCGTCCGCACTGTTTACATGAATCGAAAAGGCGATCACGATAACTGAGATCGCTATGAATACAACTCCGATTGTCCATGCCTCATTCGCAGATTCGATTCGATCAAGATACTGAATGTATGGCAGACCTCTTAGATAGTCATTCATTGCATCTTTCTGCATACTGTATGCAGCCACAACAACTATCAAGCCAATCGCCGCAATCACAGCACCGATAAGGGCGATGATGTTGAATCGGCCAATTCTTCCACCCGACAGCCAATCACCGTTAGATGCCAATGCACCTATGAATCATATAGGTTGGGGTGGTCTTCCTATGTTGTCCTGAGAAAAGGCTATAGGGGCGGCACTCCAGGGAAAGAGTCATAACCTCAGATGCGTAGTCTCCGACTGAGGAGCAATGGCGAAGAAGATCCGCAAGAAGGCTCGAAAGAAGATAGAAAAGTGGCATCTTGGACTGCTCGCTTTTGCTGCCATACTGACCGTGATGGTGGTTCTTGGCATAATGAGCGGACGCAGTGAGCCAATTGATGTCTTCTTAGGATTACTCTTTGAGATTGGTTTGTACGTTGCTGTACCCCTCGTAGTATTACCTGTTGCCTGGCTCATAAGGAGACTGAAGCGGGCAGATAAGGCAAAGGATGACGATTCGCCGTTTGACTGAAATCAGAAAAAGGAGGTCTGGCTAGCTCAGGGTTCATGGCCCGGCGGCCGCACATCTACGCATAACGAGCAACAGTTACTTGCGCGACATGATAACCAGTCGCTAACGATTTTATGACCTGCAACTGGTTCAAGGAGACATGGCTACCAAACACTTGGCTCTTGTGATGGGATGCCTCATCGCGGGGATGGCAGTCGGCGGACTCGCTGGCAATGTCTCAGCCAGCGGCGACAATAACTGCTGGAACCATGGCGAGGACGGCATGTACGAGGAGAACAACAACAACCCATACGACGACACGACGTTCCCCGGAGAGGCGGAGCAGAAGCGCGGCGGCATTGTCTGGCCATCCGAGACCGTCCTCACCGAGGGCGACTGCGATGACCCCCTGTTCTTGTACGGGGAGCCGGGACCTCACCAGTCTCAGGTCAACCGAGTAGGGCCCTACAACGGCCAGTAAACCCCTTGCAAAACCCCTTAGCTGAGTTTTCCTGGCCCATGTCTGTATCTGATTCACTTATTCCTCTCTGATCGAAATCGAAAAACTGAAGAGGTTTCGGTCAATCTCGCCTGATTGACGTCCCCGATAGACTTGCTGGCTCCAACTGGATGTCATCAGCGATGATAACAACCTAAGCGTAGCCAGGCCGACATCCTTGATTCCGAGCGAGAGGACCAAAAAGACTAAGTGCCATTTGCCCGCTCTCAGACGGGGGTTGACGATGGTCCGATCGGACCATCGGCCAGCCTGGCTATCCAGGGGAGGGATGGACATATCCGACAGGACATTCCACTCGGCGAGGATTGACCGACGGTTGCATTCAGATCACTCCGGAGCCACGAGTCATGTGAAGGGCAATCGCAGACGAGGTGACCGCCCAAAGCGTGGAAGAGGCATCCAGGCAGCGATCTTTGCATTGCTGCTCCTGTCCGTTGGCGGAGCGACTGTTGTCATGATCACGAACCTATCAGAGGCGTTTGTCAGTCGTAGCCCCATACTGATTACGTCCAACTCGATGTTCGATGGAGACCATGGAGTCACTGACGGTAGTGGAACATCGGGAGACCCGTGGATTATATCCAACTGGAACATCAGCGGAGACGCAACCAACGCAATAGAGATCAGGAACACAACGGACCACTTCGTGATCAGGAACGTCAATCTCTATGCCAGCACGCTCTGGAACGACAAGAAGGGGGTATACTTGTACAATGTCACAAACGGAGCTGTGGACTCATCCTTCATCTCGGGCGAATTCGAGTACGGCATCCACGTTGAGGACTGCACCGATGTAGTCACCTCTTCAAACCACATCACCGACATAGACTCCATATCCGGTATTTCCGTGGACTACTCATCATACGTGACCGTGTCCTCTAACAACATATCTAGCTGCACTTATGAGATAAGGATAATCGACTCGAACAACTGCTCTGTACACGACAACAACCTGACGGATTCGCTCGGCGGATACGGCATTGCGACCTTCGATGTGGACAACACAACGGTATTCAACAACACACTGAGTTCAATCTACTACGGACTCTATCTCATAGGGCCTGGGACAACGAACCTGACCGTGAGCGGAAACAACATCAACTCAACTGCTGGAGGATTGTTCGCGACCGCCTCTTATGTCAACATCACCGACAACCATCTGGAGTACACAGGCATGGGTTTTCAACAGACCGTCGGAGTACAGGTACTCAACAACACTTTCGCAGATATGGCGGCCACTTGCGCAGTGATGCTGCATACGAGCACGAATGCTACGCTCAGAGGGAACAACATGACGTCAACAGGGATTGACTTCGTAGCGAACTCGAGGGAGCACTACTCCTCCCACACAATAACGACGGACAATCTCGTGAACGACCGGCCCGTCAGATACTTCAGAGACTGTACTAGCCTATCATTGGATGGAGAATCGACCGGGCAGCTCATTCTGGCGAACTGTACGGACGCGGAGGTCCGGAACCTGGAGCTGACTTCCGGGTACGTGGGAATGTCGGTGGGATACTCTGAGAACGTGGAAATCGACTCGTGCAACCTGAGCGGTAACTCGCGGCACAACATACTGTTCATGCGGACGGACAACGTGAGCGTCTCAAGATGCAGGATTCATGACGCTGGTGTATATGGAGTGCTGTCGTACGGATTCGTCACCAACCTCACCCTTGCCAACAACACGATAAGCGACAGCGGCTACGACGGAGTCAGGGTGGACTACACGACACAGGTCAACATAACTGGCAACAGTATCTCCAGAAACGGCTTTAATTGCTACGGGATCGAAATCTATCAATGCAACTGGGGGAACATCTCGGAGAACAACATCTTCGACAACTACGTTGGATTGCGCCTGAGCATCGGTACCACGAATTTCAGGGTGTTCCACAACAACTTCATCAACAACACGTATCAGGCGTATGACGTGCTCAGCAACACGTGGGATGATGGCTACCCCAGCGGGGGGAACTACTGGGACGACTACACAGATTGGGATAACGACACGGATGGCATCTGGGACAATCCGTACGTAATCGACGAAGACAGCCAGGACGACTATCCGCTTGTTCAGCCCATCCCGGAATTCTCGCAGGTTGTCGTCCCGGTCCTCACGCTGTTGACTTTGATGATGATCTGCAGGTTGCGGAAGAAGAGGACGCAATAGACTTCGTCGCCGATTCGGAGCTGCTGTGATTCGTCGCGATCCGTTTACGGGAAACCTTTATCGCTTGGACCAAGCCATACAGCCCCGATGCCCATCCGACCTCCATCAATCGACATCTCTGGAGTCAGGGGCGTGGTATTCGACTTGGACGACACGCTCATAGTCTCCACCGTCGACTACGCTCGCTTCAAGAGGCTGATAATAGACAGGATAGCCGCCACCGAGGGAGACGACCCAAGCAGATACAGCCCCTCCGAGGGAATAGTGTCGCTCATAGGCAGGTATCGAGAGACGATGAAGGGGAGAGGGGAGTCGACGGAGCGTATCGCAGCTGAGCTCGCCGAGTTCGACAGAATAATGGACGGCGTCGAGCTTGAGAGGATAGAGGAGACGAAGGAGATACCGGGAGCGAGGGAGCTTCTCACCCATCTCAAAGCGCACGAGATCAAGATCGGCATTCTCACCAGAGGGTGTGAGGAGTACGTCTCTGCCGCCCTTGCCATGACGGACATGACCGGACTGGTCGACGCGGTGGAATGCCGGAACTCCTCAGTGCCGCCGAAGCCAAGCCCCGAGCCGTACTGGCGCCTCGTCGGGCGACTTGGCCTCAGACCCGAAGAGACGGTGTTCGTTGGAGACCACACGATCGACCTCGTGTGCGCGAAGCAGGCGGGCGTCCCGTTCGTCGGCGTGATGACGGGGAATCTTTCCGAGGAAGAGCTCATGGAGGCCGGAAGCGTGGCGGTCTTCGAGAGCGTCGCACAGATGGCGGCTTGGACCAAGCTAGCGCTTAAGGGGCCGTAGGTTGAGCCGAAAGAATCACATCACGATGCGTATGTCAAGGGCTTTGCGCGGAAAAGGGCTACCTGTGACTCGCGTCCAGGAGCCTTATCTCACCGCGCTGCGAGTCGTAGAGCGGCTCCTCCTGGACATCCGCGTCCGTCGGCCTCGGCACGACGACCTCCAGGTTCCGCTCGAGCAGCGCGAGTTCACGCTCGCTGAGCGTCCGCGGGTCCACTGGCACGATGAGAGCCGAATTGTTGGTTATGACCACGTCCCTGAGCTGGTTCATGAACTGGAGCATGCGATCGTAGGTGTTGAGCGAGATGAGGTACTCGAGCCCGTCTATGAGCACCACGCTCTTCTCGTGCTTCTCGATGAACGAACGCACATGGCTCATCAGGATGCCTATCGCGGTCGGGTTGACCCTGCCTTCGCCCACAAGGTTCGTAAGCCAGACGACGTTGCTCTCGCCTATCTCACGGTCGCTGACGACCTTGTCGGGCAGCTCCCTGGTGACGAGCATGCCGCAGCAGTCTGCCGACAGCCCCTGCTCGAAGAAGTCGAAGCTCGCCCTGGGGCGCCTCTCCTCCACGAGATACACGTTTCCCAGCTTGAGCTCGCCGCTAAGCGAAATGCCAGATGATCCGGCTGGACCCACTTCAGCATCCCATCCTTGGGCAGTCTATATGTGCCAAGCTTTATATAATACTGTTGACCCCGCCATCGCCTTCTGGTAACGCGTGTCGCAATCCGTCCGGACTCAGAGTGGCTTCTGACAGATCACGCTCGCCCGGTCCGGCCCGACCTCGCCGAACCTGCAGTCCTCGCAGTCGCAGACCGTCGCCGCTGGCCTTATACCGTAGTAGCAGGGAGTAGAGAAGAACCTCGTCTGTCCCGAGCAGATCACGCGCGACCTCGCGTCGATGACGCTGCCGAGCGGACACGCCTCGCAATCCGAAGCACTGACCGTTCGGTTCTCCTGCAAGCCGCATCGCGTGAGGAACAGCTTGTGCACCTTGGCGCTCATGGGACCATCAAAGGAGAGTAAACGCTGCTATATTTGATATCGGTTTCGAGCGGCCGATTGCCGACGGGGAGGCGCATCGATGGGAGGTCAGTGCCGCGGCGGTGCGTGAACAGGCGCGCCTGCCGCTGATGAACACTGGCTCCGCGTACGCCCGCGCCCGGAAAGGTTTTATGATGATGATGCTGTTTCAAGGTAGTAAGCTGGATGCGCTCGGTTCTGCGTCCGCGATTTGATCCACGGGGGATGTCTGCGATTCAGAAAATGCCCGAGATTGAGACGGGGTTTCTCTTCAGGGAACTGCTGGACGGCATATTCGTCATAACGAAGGAGGGAGAGATAATCCACACCAACCCAGCGTTCGCAAGGATGCTGGGATACTCGGAGGAGGAGCTGAGGGGGATGAACCTCGCCAGCGACATAGCGGACAGGCAGCTGGAGTGGCAGGCGCTCACCTCGCTGCTCGACCAGGGCAGCTCTGTCATGGACTATGAGATCAAGCTCAGGCGGCCGGACGGCAGCAAGACCGTCATGTCCGTCTCGGCCACGCTCTACAGGGACTCCCGCGGAGTGCCGGTGGGCATCGCGGGCATCATGAGGGACATTTCCACAAGGAAGGCCGTGGAGAACGAGCTCAGGGAGAAGGCCTTCAGGACGGATATCGTAAACAGGATAGCCAAGATCGCGGGCGGAGGCAAGAACCTAGAAGGCATGCTCAGAGGCCTCGGGGATGACCTGAGGAAGCTCGTGCCGTTCGAGCAGCTCAGTGTCGGGTCCACTGAGGAGAAGGGAAGGCACGTGGAGGTGCTGAGCCCCAACCCCGAGGACCCGTCCAGGGCGAGGTCGCTGGGAAAGGTGCCCTTCGAAGGGAGCCTCGTCGAGAAGCTCAAGTACGGTAAGAGCGCGGTCATCGTCGAGAAGGACGCCACGAGGAAGCTGTTCTCCGAGTTCGCGCTTCTCGACAGCTCGCGCATGAGCTCGTTGCTGGCAGTCCCGTTGAAGAGCAGAGGCAGGATCGTCGGCTCGCTGAACATCGCGCACTCGAAGAAGGGGGAATACAACTGGGAGACGGCCGAGACCCTTCAGACCGTCGCAGACCAGCTCGCAGGCATCATCGACAACATGATGCTCCTGAAGTCCCTGGAGAACAAGGTGCGCCTGCATGAGATGCTGCTGGACTCCGGCGTGGAGCTTCAGAAGGCGATAACGACACAGCAGATCTATGCGGCGATCGCCAGCCACATGAAGGAGGTCGTGCAGTACTGCGACCTCTCGTTCTACCTCGTAGACTGGCGGCAGAGGCTGGTCTATCCCGTGTACGCCGTCGGCTCATACACGGACGAGACCATGGCGGCATCCGGAGGGCTCGACGAGGGGATAGTCGCATATGTGGCCAAGTCGGGCAAGGCGGAGTTCGTGGACGACGTGGACGCCGATCCGAGAGGGGCGGACGTCCCCGGAACTCCGGCAGAACATCATGCGATGCTGGCGATCCCGCTCGTAGTGGGTGGAAGCGTCCTCGGCGTCCTGGAACTCTACAGGAAGCAGGGGGAGGTCTTCACCGTGGGAGACCTCGAGGCCGGCCTGCTGTTCGCCCAGCAGGCGTCAGTCGCGCTCTCGAACGCCCAGGTCATCTTGAGGCTTCAGGAGGCGAACAGGGAGATCGAGCTCTTGAACGACCTGATGTTCCACGACATAAACAACTACAACTTCGCCACCCTGAACTACATCGAGAAGGTCCTCTCGACGGGGGACGTCACTGGGGAAAACAGGGACGAGCTGAACAAGGCGCTCGGCCTCATGAGGCAGAACTCGAAGTTGATCGAGAACGTCAAGAAGCTGACGAAGATCGGCGTCATGGACGTGGAGGACTTCTCCCCGTTCGACCTGTGCGAGGTGCTCGCAAAGACGACCTCTGCCCTCGCTCATTCCGTATCCAACAAGAACGTCAGCATCAAGCTGGACCTCCCTGATTCCAAGGCGATCGTGAAGGCAAACTCGCTGATAGAGGAGCTGTTCGTGAACCTGCTCACCAACGCCATCAAGTACGACCCACACGAAGAGGTGGAAATAGACGTGGCCTGTTCGAAGGTGCTGGACGAGGGGGTGGTCTTCTGGAAGGTGGCCATCGCGGACAGGGGACACGGCATACCGGAAGAGATGAAGCACAGGCTCTTCCAGAAGTATGTGCGTCTGAAGCCGGAGACGAGCGTCTCCGGTACGGGGCTGGGTCTCTCGATCGTGAGGGCGCTCACGGACAAGTTCAACGGCCGCGTATGGGTGGAGGACAGGGTTCATGGCCGAAGCGACCAGGGCGCGACGTTCTGCGTCGAGCTCCCCGCAGCGAAGGACGAGGCCCAACAGGCGTGAGTTCTATGCGAGAGCGCCCCGGTTCGAGGTGACGCATGCGAGGCGTTGAGAAGCACCCGCCGACTGTCTCCATCAGGGGATGCGCGTCGTACGAGCCGGCGCTGGTTGACGATGTGGTGAGGCGGGCCGTCGCCGACCTTGGCGGGATCCGGAAGTTCGTGTCGACGGGAGAGAGAATACTGATCAAGCCGAACATGCTGGTCCCACGGAGGCCGGACGAGGCCATCACCACGCACCCAGAGGTCCTCCGCGTCGCCATCAGGCTCGTGAAGGAGGCCGGCGGCGTGCCCGTGGTGGGCGACTCGCCGGCGGGAAGGTCGACCGAGAGGATCCTCAGACATCTTGCGGATAGGACTGGTGTAGCTGCGGTATGCGATGAGGAGGAGGTGGAGTTCGTCCTCTTCACGGAGAGTGCAAAGATCCCCCACCCAGACGGAGTGGTAGCGAAGTCTTTCGAGCTGGCTTCCGTCGCCTCAGAAGTGGACGGCATCGTCTCGCTCGCCAAGCTCAAGACGCACTCGTTCACGAGGTTCACGGGCGCGGTGAAGAACCTGTTCGGCCTCGTGTATGGCCTCAGGAAGGCCGAATACCACCTGCGGATGAGGGACCCGGAGAGCTTCTCCGAGATGCTCGTCGACCTCGCTGAGCGCGTCAAGCCCAGGCTCACGCTCATGGACGGTGTCGTCGGTATGGACGGTGACGGCCCCTCGGCCGGCAGGGTCAGGGACGTTGGGGTCATCATGGCGTCCGCGAACCCCCACGCACTCGACGCCGCGGCGTTGGAGGCGGTCGGCGCAGACCCCGACTCCGTCTGGACGGTGTCAGCCGCGAGGCGACGCGGGCTGCTGCCGGGGGCAGGTCCAGAGGGCGGCATCCGCATCATCGGCGACGACATCGCGAGCCTGAACGTCGCACCGTTCAGGATGCCGCCGAAGCTCAGGGTGTTCGGCGCCGTCCCGCGAGTCCTGGGGGGCTTCGTGGCGGAGGGGGCGACGAGGAAGCCAGTCTTTCTCGCCCGGGAATGTGTCAAGTGCGGCTCCTGCGTCGAGATATGCCCCGCTGAGGTGCTGTCAATAGAAGGCGGCGCTGAGGGGGTGACGATAGACAGGAGCGAATGCATCCGCTGCTACTGCTGCCAGGAGATATGCCCGGAGGGCGCCGTGGAGCTTCGGAGAATGCCCATCCGATCATGGGCGAGGGCGTTCGCGAGGCGGCTCAGGCGTGACAAGGCCGGCTGAACCCGGAAGAGGACACCGTACGCTGCGCGCTAAGACGATCGCTGAACGCTCCAGAACAAGGCATCCAGGACTGAAGAAGGGAAAGTAGAAGTAAGAGGTTTCCGTAGGGTTTGAATCCATCTTCGCCTAACGCAGTTCGGGCCTTCTGACGACGCCCGTGGCCATCACGAACGTCGTGATGAGGACGGCGCATGCGACGCTCAGCAACGAAAGCATCTCAGCGGAGGCCGTCGTCGCTCCCGATGTCGCCGGAGACGATGAGCCTGAAGGCACAGGCTCCTCAAGAGGCACGCTCGGGAGTCCGCTGGCCGCAGCCGCCATGGTCGACTCGACCACGTTGAACTCGATCCACGGGGCGCCGTGCCACATCGTGCCCTCGCCCTCGTCTCGCCAGTCGTACCAGTCGAACGACCCGTTGATGGTCAGGACCTTGCCGACGTAATCGTAGAAATAGTCGGCCGCTCCGAGGTTGTGCCACCCCAGCTCCACACTGCCACGGTGCTGAAGGGCGATGTACTCGTCGATGTCACCTCCAATCTCGTCCATCCACATCCAGGCGTTGATCGGAGCATCTGGCGTCACCGCCTCTCCGTAGTAGCCGAGCACATCGTCTCTGTGCGGCAGCTCGAAGATCAACGTGCCGTAGTCGGGCAGGCTGAAGTTGTTCGGAGCCGTCTCGTACTCGTCGTAGTACGCCGGATCCGTCGCTCCGTACCGGCAGCTGCCGCAGTTCCAGCCCTGATATGTCAGAGCCTCGTACGGGTCGTATTCGGAGGGAGGCGGCGTCGGACCAGAGTATTCTGACGAGGGCGCATAGTCAATCTTGAGCGGCTCCCAGACCCAAGCGCACGGCGCTCCGGTCGGGAGCGCGCTCTCGTTCGCCTTGTTGCAGTGCATGGAATACTGGCACGCGGCGTCCATCTCGATGTCGATGGTGTCCTCGTGGTAGTCGATGACCATCTCGAAGTCCTCATACCACGGTTGATGCGTCGATATTCCCGTCTCGTTCAGCCACCGACACATCAGCACCTCGTAGCCCCAGTTGAAGTGCGCGATCTCCATGTACACCTCGTCGGGGCCGGCTTCATACAGCTCGATTATGACGCCGTTGACATAGTAGAGGTCCTCGTATCCAGCCCAGATGTTGAGCCTGTTGTTGCCCTCGTCGTCTATCCAATTGGTCCAGTCCGTCTCGTATCCGGCCCTGTTGGCACCCCACCAGGCTTCGACATCGCCCTCGGACTGGGGAAGGCCGATCCACTCCTCGGCAGCGGCCCTGTTCATCGAGACGTTGTAGTATGTCCCGATGACGTATCCTTCATCGACCCCTCCCGGCTCGGTATCGGGTATGCCCTGTTTCGAGAGCCTGGAGACCCAATCCGGATGCCAGCTCCATTCGGTCACCCAGTAGCCGTCCCACCATTCTTCCGTCATGTATTGGAAGCGGATGAGGACTGAAGCCTCCGCGCCTGTCACCGTCGAGCCCAACACTGGCATGAACTCCGGATCGTGCACGTTGGCATTCGGCAGTAACTCGCCCGTGACGTTCCACCTGTACGGCGCGTATATCAGCGTCTGGTCGTAGTCGGCCGGGTCGCCGCTGGGCACTCCCTCCGGGAAGTACAGCATGGTCGCGTTCCCGGTGTCATTAGTAAGGAACGCATCCGTGCCGTAGGTATCCCATCTCAGACCCCAGTGCCTGTGCACAGGCTCCTCGAACATGTCGTAGACCTTGTACTGCACCCACGCCGAGGCCGCCGGAGTCACATCGATGGTCGCCGTGTCCGTCAGCGTCCCGTCGCCAGTGTCCGTGACGGTGACGGTCTGAGGCCCGACTGTGGCCAAAGTCAGCTCGTCCGTGAAGGTCCGCGCCCCCATATCGCCGGGCAGGAAAGTGTAGTCGCTCGGCAACGACGCCCCCACATCGGACGAAGTGAACGTCACCGTGCCGTCGTACTCAGTGAACACCTCGCCGTGTTGGTGGTAGGCCGTGACCGTCACGCTGAAGCTATCTCCCTGCATCACCGAAGCCGGAACGTCCGACATCGTCAGGGAGTCAGCGACCAGATCGTCGATCACGATGTTGTCTTGCGAGCCGTTCTTGGTGTCGTCGAGCGAGTCCTCCACCATGACGCTGTAGGTGCCGGGTTCGTCAAACGAGACGCCCGACGGGAACGTGTGTTCACCAAGGTCCCCTGGCACGAACGTGTAGTCCGGCGGAAGAGTCGCCCCGGAAACGGCGTCGGAGGAGAACACGATAGTGCCATCGTAGTCCTCGAATGTGCCGTCGTAGTTGTCGATGGCCCTCACCGTGACGTCGGAGCTGTTGCCTTCCCACATGTCTTCGATGCCTGTCACCTCGAAGTGATCGAGGAATACAGTAGACACGACCTCGACTGCCAGCGTGCCGTTGATTGTCGGTTCAGATGTGTCGTTGCAGTACAGCATGAAACTCCCCTCAGCGAGGAACTCCACGCTCACCGTCAGGTTGGACTGCCCGAGCGTGAATGTCGTCGGCGCGGGCAGGTTCATGTCGCTGTTGTTGGACTCGAAGCCGACCTCGCCGTCGTAGGCCCTGTACTCCCTGTCGTACTGGTCGTAGACCGTCACTTTCATCGTCTCGGGCTGGTCGTCGAGCGGCGCCGGGTCTCTCACGCCGGTCAGCACGAGATGGTCCGCCATCGCCGCCGCCTGCACGGTCACCATCGCCTCACCGCTCGCTTCAGGGTGTGCCACGTCCGTCACGTTGACGTCGTGCGGTCCGGGCGTGGAGAAGGTCACATTGAAGTCCCTTGTACCCATCAGGCCGGCAGTGAAGGTGTAGTTGTCTGGCAGCACGGCTCCGGCGTCGTCCGATGTGAAGTTCACGGTGCCCTCGTAGCCCTCGAACACGCCGTCCCATTGGTTGTAGGCCGTCACGGTGACGCTCGTCGACTCCAACGCGATGACGTCGTCGCCGGAGAACTCCACGACGAAGCGGTCTATCATCTCAGGCTCCACCACGAGTATGTCCGACGCCGTATCCGATATCGAGGTATCGTCGACATCGTACACCGTCAACAAATGTGTGGCCTCATGCAGCACCGGATCGACCGTGTTGAACACGACCGTGAAGTCGTGCGTGCCGGCGTCGCCAGGCACGAACGTGTAGTTATCTGGCAGCACGGCCGCATCATCCGAGGAGCTGAACGTGACCGTCCCCTGGTATCCCGTGTGGGTCTCGTTCGTGTCCCTGTTGATGATTGTGACGGTGAAGGTCGCCTCCTCACCGACCTCGTACGGGCCCTCAAGGCCGCTTATCTCGATGTCCAAGACATCGCCGGTCTCCGCCAAGAACTCTATCCACGGGAACCCGTACGGCAGGATCTCATACTCCGCCCACTGATCCGTGATCCATTGATAAGTCTCCTGCTCCCTAGACCACGTCCAGAAGTCGAACGGCCCTTCGTAGGTGATCTGCCTCGACTCGGTGTCGATCGCGACGACATCCGGAAGGTCGGAGGGCTGAGGTTCGGCGTACACGCCGGTCATCGGCAACTTGAACTCGAGTGTGTCGTTTACGAGCGTCCCCGTTCCGAGCTCGTCGATGTCGTGAGCGAAGAACCACACATCCTCTTCCGGCCATTCGATGACAAGCGTCTCGTTCTCCGTGAGGTTCCAGCAATACGGAGTGTAGTCCCATGGCATGTCCTCGCCGTACCACTCACTGCCCGGTGCCCAGTTCTCATAGGTGAAGTCGGCATACGGGTCGAATGCGGAATACGGATTCAGAAGCGTGGACTCGATGTAGTCCGAAATCAACGGTTCCCACGACCAGCACATCCTGCCTGCAGGGTTAGTCGTCTCGTAGGCGTATATCCCATATTCGATTGCGGCGTCGAGGAAGAGGTTGGCACGCTCAGGTCCGATCGTCGCCTCCAAAGTCATATCCTCCATCCACCACTCGGTCTCCATGAAGGCTTCGCGGAACCATCTGAACATCAGCGCCTCTGCACCCCAGCTGATCGTGTCGAATGTCACGACGACTTCGTCGCCGACCTTCTCGGCGTCCAGCTCGAATAGCATGAACTGCAGGTCGTAGTCGTAAGAGTTGAATATCGCGAGGCGGTCGTTGCTGGCCTCGTTGATCATCCATGCCTCCCAGGCCGCCTTGACGTCCAGGCCGTTCGCCGCCCACCAGTTGTCGAAGTCCTCGAACTGCTCCGTGGTCGAAACGCCCAGGACGGCCTTCGCCGCCTGTTCGTCGAGCGTGGTAGTGCCCATCAGCTCGATGAACCAACCGTCGAACCATGCCATTGCGCCTTCGGACAGCTTCGCATCCGCCTCGTCATAGGTCGGATAGTACATGTACCAGTCCAGCACAGCCGTACCGCCTCTGGCATCGCCGAGGTACGGAATGAACTCAGGGTTCTCATTCATGTTCAGATCCGTCATGTTTCGACCGTCGATTTCCATCCGCATGAACGAGTAAATCCAGATGTTGCCTGGCGGCGCTCCCGCCCACATGTACAGATAGGGGAACTCGTCCGTCAAGCGCCATTCGTCCTTCGTGGTGTTGGCCCTCCAGTCGTAGTGCTCGCCGATCGGCACGTTGAACATGTCGTACCAGTAGTAATCGACGCTTCTGGAGTATACCACGGTCGAAACGTTCACCGTCGCCGTCGATGAGACCGTGTTCGTCCCGTCCGTCGCTTCGGCCGTCAGCGTGGCCTCTCCTTCGACGGAGGCAGAGAAAGTAGTGCTCGCTCCGGATGTCGGGCTGAGGGTGTAGTCACCCACGTCCATGCCGGTCACGCTCCACGTTATTGCCGCGCCGGTCACGACGCCGCCGACGGAATCGTAGGCCGTCGCGTTGAACACCCTGTCCTCATCTGGCATTATCGTCGCCGACGATGGGACTATGACCACGCTTTCCAAGACAGGATCCAGGACGGTGACATCCGCGGAAACCGTCACGCTGACATCCTCGTCGTCATACGTCACGACGCACTCGATCGTACCCGAGCCGCCTTCGTTCCCTGCCTCGAAGTTGACGTCGGCCCTGGCTTCGTAGTCGAAGCTCCCGAGCTCAGTAGGTGTCACGCTCCAGGAATATGACAGGTCACTGTCGTCGACCGGGTCACCACCGTACTCCACTTCCACTATGGACAACGCTTGTGTATCGCCCGCGGGAACGGGTGGAATCTCCTCCGGATCCATGCTCGCCTCAAGATCCTTGCCGCTGGGCATGAAGAGAAGCAACACGGCAGTCCCAATCAGGGCGGCTACCACGATGATCGCTATCACGACGATCAACATCTTCTTCTTCTCGGCCTTCTTGGGTGGCGAAACTGGCTCCGGTGTCGTCTCTTCCGCCGGTTCGGCAGAAACGGTCTCCTCTACAGCTGGCATGCTAGAACTCGTATCCTCAGACACCATTGTTTCCCCCTAACTTCAGAGGCTCTAACTAACAAACAGGGCAGGTAAGCGCAATTCCTCTATAAATATGATGGTATAAAGCTCTGGACGTGATACACGGAATTCGTCCCCGAATAGTGAACCATTTTCAGTCCGACATCATGCTGCACGATTCCAGTGCCGAATCTCAAGGCGTAGATTGACGAATGTGCAACGGCGCAACTAGCGAACGAGCCGTCGATTCGGACGCCCGCAAGGGGCTTGAAGGGATACGAGCCCAGCGATGCAGCGTGATGGAACGGAGCCGCCGGCTGAGCCGTGCTCCCAACGCCGAGGAGGCCTCGGCCCGGCTGCCTCGCGTCCCGCGTTGGTGTCCTGTGTTGCTCACGCCGTCGCCGTGTGACGCAGCGTCCTACCCGCCGCGTAGCTTCTTGCGACATCAGATAGGCCTCGTCGTTCGATGTTCGGTTCGGACAAGTCGCTGGAAGTCTGTCGAGACTCCTGTGAATTGTTGAAATCCGTTACCGATTTCACTGGTGATTCATGGAGAAAGTATCATGTTGCTGGCCAATCGCCGAAAGGAGCGTGGAAACTCACATATAGGATGAAACCCGTTGTGCCCTAGGCTTCGCCAAGGGGGGCTCATCGTGGACGCACCCGCGAGCGATCCGATGGGAGAGAGCCGAACAGAGGGATCTGATCGATCAACCGGAACCACGGCTCTGACCAAGGGTTCCGGAGTGCATACAGAAACCGTGGGGGTCTGAAAGATACGTGGAGGATTTCGAAGGAACTGACTGTTGCTGTCGCGGCCTTTGCCGCGATTGTGTTGGCCATGCCAGTAGCAGCTGCCACCAACATACTCAATGGGGGGGACGGGGACGAAGACGAATCGATCCTGAGAATTGGGTTGCAGACGAAGGTGGACAGCATGAACCCGAACGTCGGGGAGATCGACTCGTCCTACATCTTCTACGGCCTCGTGTATGACTCGATACACGTAGTCGATGAGGACCTGAACATCGTAGGTGGTCTCTGCACTGACTGGTATGTGGATGAGGACTACATACCGTACGGATCGGCGTGGATTATGGAGTTCACGCAGAACGCGCGATGGCACGACGGCGAGCGCTTCACGGCGGACGATGTCGTGTTCACGCTCAACCTCAACTGCAACAACTACACCACGATGTGGGCGAACCAGCCCTACACCTATTACATGAACTACGCTGAGAAGATAGACGAATACACGGTCAGAGTGCACTATTACGACAGGGATACGGGCCTGCCCTTGCCTGCGGCGTACGCCCGGATGATCTGGTTCCTGATACTTCCGGAACATCTCCTCAGGGACTGGTCCCCGACGGATATCGCCTTCGGGTGGGAGGGCGTTTTCGATGACACCGACCCGCCGATAATCGGAACGGGCCCGTTCAAGGTAACGGACAACATCTATGAGGAGTTCCTTGCAGGAGACAAGCTGACCTTTGTGAAGAATGAAGACTACTTCTGGCAGTACGATAGGGAGGGCAGCCCCGAGATTCAGTTCGACAGGCTTGAGCTGCACTTCTTCGACGACCCCACAGCCATGGCGATAGCGCTCGAGAACGGAGACCTCGACGTCACGCAGCTCCCACCGCACGAATATCACACGCTGAAGGGCAAAGTAGACAACGGCCAGCTGGAGAATGTCGCCGCTTTCAATGGAGACAAATGCACATACTACTGGACGATGATCAGCATATGCGCGAACAACGCAGGGCCTAACCCGTCGAGGTTGGATCCAGTCATACGCGAGGCAATCTCGATGGCCATCAACAAACAGCACGTCCTCGACAACTACTACCTGGGATACGGAACGGTCGGCACGACCATGATCCCGCCCGTCAACAAGGAGTGGCACTACGAGCTGACGGCGGAGGAGCTGTACGAGTATGACATCGCTGAAGCCAACGATCTGCTTGAGCAGAACGGGTACAGATACACGCCCGACTCGCCGGACGTGAGAGTCTGCACCGCGGACAGCTACGCCGTCCAGGCGAACCTCGTGGCGGAGGGGACGCCGCTCAGGTACGAGATGGCCGTAAGGCAGGAGTGCCCTGAGGAGAAGGATGTCGCGGCCTACCTCGTGAGCGAATGGGCGAAGATCGGGATAGGACTGGAGTACACTATCATGACCGAGCCGGCGCTGAGCACGTACGTCTACGGCTACATGTACGACACGATGATGTGGTACTGGAGCGGAGACCCCGACCCGAACTACCTGCTCTTCATCCAGACGAAGATGTCCTGGGGCGGATGGAGCGACAACAAGTACTGGAATCCGGCGTATGACGAGAACTACTCACTCAGCTGTCGGGAGTTCGATGTTGAGAAGCGGAGAGAGTATACGGACAACTGCCAGAGGATCGCCTACAGGGACGCGCACTTCATCATGATGGTGAACGCCGATGCGACCTACGGCTGGAGGACTGACACTTTCACCGGTTGGGGCGACTGGGAGGCGCATCCCGCGAGGAGCGTTGACAACTTCTGGTCGGGGAACCCGCTGTACTTCGACCTCGTGCCCGGGGAGAGAGAACCGGGGGAAGTCCCCTGGCTTGCCATAGCAGCCGGAGTGGGCGTGATCGCCGCGGCGGTCGTCGCGGTGGTCGCCCTGAAGAGGAGAAGCGGCAAGAAGGGAAAGCCCGAGAAGGAGAAGACCAGCCCGCTCGGCGAGTAGGAGAGTCCGAGGAGTCCGGACGACGCCCTTCATCTTCGTCTACTGCGCCAGCTGCAGTGATGGAGAAGGACGAAGCCCGTCCTTGGACGATGACCCCGTCAGCCATCGGAAGTCCGGTCCAACTCACCAAAGGCAAAGGACAGGTAAGACGCCCTGAGCTCTAGGTGTGCTGAACATCTGTCAGGGGACTGCAGGCTATACAGACCTGTTTCCGATTTCGCCAGTGTTTTGCCGAACGCGATTGAAAACAGACGCTCGCGAAGTCATAATGTTCATATAGAATACCAAGCATTCGGATTTCGTGTCCACGAGGTTCGACCTCGCGGGCAACTGCATGAGGAAGCCGAAGGCGGAAGAACCGACCTGCGTAGATTCTGCGTCGGACTCTTAACGCCTCGGGACGGTCCAAGACTCTGCGGTATGACAGGGGAGTTAGGGGGTTTGGAAATTGTGTATCGATTGCTTGAAGTGGTGTCGGGCTTATCTGGTGGCTGCCGTGGCAATCGCCCTGGCGATGCCGGTAGCTGTCGCGACTAATATCCTCGTGGGCCAAGCTGAGGCAGAGGAAGAGGAGGAGAGCGTCCTGCGGATTGGATTCATGCAGAAGGTCGACAGCATGAACCCGAACGTCGGACTGGTCGATGCGGCCTATGTCTTCTACGGACTCGTATACGATACGCCTCACGTCATAGACGAGGACATGGAAATCGTAGGCAACCTATGCACTGACTGGTACGTGGATGAAGACTACATACCATACGGGTCGGCGTGGATCATGGAGTTCACGCAGAACGCTCGATGGCACGATGGCGAGCGCTTAACGGCGGACGATGTCGTGTTCACGCTCAACCTCAACTGCCGCAACTACACCACGATGTGGGCATACCAGCCGTACGCATACTACATGGAATACGCCGAGAAGATAGACGAATACACGGTCAGAGTGCACTACTTCGACAGGGCGACGGAGATGCCGATGCCCGCAGCGTACGCGCGCATGATATGCATACCGATCCTCCCCGAACACGTGCTGCATACCTGGTCGCCCACGGACATAAGCTTCAACTGGGAGGGCGTTTTCGATGACACCGACCCGCCGATAGTGGGCACAGGTCCATTCATGGCGGACGAGAACATATACGAGGAGTTCCTCGAGGGCAACAAGCTAACGCTCCTAAGGAACCCGGACTACTTCTGGCAATACGAGAAAGAAGGAGCGCCGGAGATAGAGTTCGACAGGCTCGAAATGCACTTCTTCGACGACTCGACGGCTATGGCTTTTGCACTCGAGATTGGCGAATTGGACGTCGCACAGTTCCCGCCGCACGACTACCACACCATCAAGCAGAAGGTCGATAGCGGAGACCTGCAGGACGTCGTGGCCTACGACGGACCCAAATGCACGCAATACTGGACAGAGATAGCGATAAACGCGAACGAAGGAGGGCCAAACCCATCGAGGTTGGACCCAGTAATACGCCAAGCGATGGCGATGGCCACGAACAAGGAGTACATCATCGACAACTTCTACGTCGGATACGGTGAACCGGGGACGACGCTGATTCCGCCCGTCAACGAGGAGTGGCACTACGAGCCGACGGAGGAGGAGCTATATGACTACGACATCGACGCAGCCAACGACCTGCTCGAGGAGGGCGGGTACAGATACACGCCCGAATCGCCGGACGTGAGGGTATGCACTGCGGACAGCTACGCCGTCCAGAATAACCTCGTAACGGAGGGAACGCCGCTCCAGTACGACATGGCGATCAGGCAGGAGTACCCTGAAGAGAAGGATGTTGCGCAGTACATCGTGGGCGAGTGGGACAAGATCGGGATAGAAATTGACTACAGTATCATGACGGAAGCCGCCCTGGGCACTTATGTCTACTCCTACGAATACGACACGATGATGTGGTATTGGAGCGCGGACGTCGACCCGATGTACCAACTCTTCTGCCAGGCGACCGCCTCATACGGCGGATGGAACGACAACAGGTACTACAACGAAGCATACGAGGAGAACTTCTCGTTGTCCGTGCGGGAGTTCGTCGTTGACAAGCGGAAAGAGTACGTGGACAACTGCCAGAGGATCAACTACCTGGACGCCTATTACATCATACTCTGCTATGTAGACCAGACTTACGCGTGGCGGACAGACACGTTCACCGGGTGGGGCGACTGGGATGCGCATCCCGGAAGAAGCGTTGACAACTTCTGGACGGGTAACCCGCTGTACTTCGATCTCGTTCCTGGAGAGACAGAGCAGACAGAGGTTCCCTGGCTCGCTGTAGCGGCCGGCGTGGGCGTGATCGCCGCGACGGTCGTCGCGATCGTCGCCCTGAAGAGGAGAGGCGGCAAGAAGGGGAAGCCCGAGAAGGAGAAGATCAGCCCGCTCGGCGAGTAGACTTCTCGCCGAGCCAACGTGATGCGCCGCAGGGGCTGCGGTATGCTCGTCGAAGGAGGTCCTCGAGGCGTCCCAGCAACGCTGAACCGGACCCTTGAGGGGTCCGTCAGACAGAGATATATACGCCGCTGGATATAACGGAGAGCGAGCAGGAGAGGGGGTTTGAACAGACGGTAAACATGAGAGTTTATCTCGCGCGTAAGACGATATACGTCTTGATAACCCTCGTCATCATAATCTCGTTCAACTTTTTCCTCTTCCGCATAATGCCAGGCGACCCGACAAAGGTGCTCGTTCCCAAGAGCGGCGACGTGGAACTAACAAACGCCATCAAGGAGTATTTCGGCCTGGACAAGCCCATGTGGGAGCAGTACCTGCTGTACTTGAAGCAGGTCTTCACCCTCGATTGGGGGATAAGTACGGGTTTACGCAAATATGCGGAAGTCACGGATGTGATGGCGCCTGCTGTGATGAACACCGTGGTCCTGCTGGGAACGGGAACGGTGCTGGCAATCATCCTCGGCATAAACGTCGGCAAGTTCGCCGCATGGAGAAGGGGCACCGCTGCGGATGCAGCGAGCATGAGTATATCGCTGACTTTCTATTCCATGCCGACTTTCCTTTTCGCCCTTTTCATGCTCATGGTGTTCGCAGGCTGGCTCAAATGGTTCCCCATCAAGGGTTCAGAGGGGTACCTCCCGTGGATCGGACAGACGGACATCGATACGCTGGGAGAGAAGATCGTCAGCAGGTTATACCACTTGGTCCTGCCGCTCATAGTGTTCACGCTCGAGATCATGGCAGAGTTCGCCATCATCATGAGGAACTCGCTCACGGATGTCCTCACTGAGGACTACATAGTCACTGCCAGGGCGAAGGGGCTCTCGAACCGGGAGATCCTGAACAATCACGCGATGCGAAACGCGATGTTGCCCGTCGTGACCCTTATTGCCATAGGCATAGCGTGGGTGCTCGGCGGTACGATCATGGTGGAAATGGTGTTCTCGTACGACGGCCTGGGCCTGATGACTTGGGATGCGGTCCTGTACCAGGACTACGCCCTCCTTCAAGCGCTGTTCCTGATATTCGCCATCGGCGTCCTGATAGCCAACGTGATCGCAGACATCGTCTACGTGTACCTTGACCCGCGCGTGAAGCTCTGAAGGTGACCCCATATGAACTTGCTTTCCAGGACTCGAGTGGACCGGGCTCGTCGCCCATCGTACGAGGACGCGTTCCGAATGATGCTCCTCGTGACGCTGGCCCTCTCGGTGGTCGTCGTCGGAGCAGACGCTTGTTCGTCCCCGGGAACAGCGGAGGGGCGAGCCGCGGGAGAAGGCGGCGACGCACCCGAGTCGGCATCGGTGGCGTACCTGCTGCAGGGTGAGGAGCCCGAGGCGGACGCGGGCGGTAACAGGACCGTGCTCGTCGGCGCGATCGTGATCTTCGACGGCTCGAGCTCGACTGACGACTTCGGGATAGTCAACTACACCTGGACCATAGAGGACGACGGCGTGCACACTCTCTACGGCCCCGTCGTGAACTACACCTTCTGGACGGCCGGCAACTTCACCGTCTCTCTGAACGTGACCGACGACGACGGCCACTGGGACACCGA
>CP070732.1:1900713-1912204 GCA_020347565.1 Methanobacteriota archaeon
CAGGATAGGTGAGTTCGAGAGTCATGGTCTGTCCTTCTACGATCCGAACAGGATCGCCTCGAGCGATACTGAATTGATGGCTGCGGTTGGAGCCAGCGCTTGGGAGTACAGGAGCACTGTAAACGTCTTATGCGATTCGGGGGACGTCATACTGTCGCAATCGTATGACGACGTTATAGCACAGTGATATGACCTATGATCATTATCTAAAGACTCACACTGCCCGTAGAGACTCCAACCCAAATCGCTCTTCGGATGATTGACCTTCTCGGCAGTTCCAGGAGCTGGATTGGCCTCTCTGGGACTATGTTCCCGATAGGCTGGGCAAGATCCCCCTGGCAGATCAGATGTGCGATTAGGTGTCACTCGGCAGCTGTCGACGTCATCATTACTGCTTATACAGACCAGGTTTGGCACTGGTCATCTGAACAATGCGGGGCCAGTCCTGTCACTGAAAACCGAAATCGCGTAGGATTTCCTTCACTCTGTGTTGGTACGTATGCGATCTGCGAGCTCTGCGCTCCGCCTTTGCAGAGATAGCCATCATTCTGTCAGGTTCGTTAAGACAGGCGTCTATTTGGCGCAGCAAGCCTTCGTAGTCGGTGTATGTCAGGACTTCCTCGCCATCGACGAAGGTGTAGTCTATTTGCTTATGGTAGTCTACTAGCTGGAGCGCGCCGCTTCCGGCTATTTCATAAGTGCGTGGATTGAGTCCTTCTTTGCACTGCGCATGATGTATGTTCAGACAGATTCTCGATGAATTGTATAGGGCGTTGATTTCCTCATGGGTCAGGGTCTTCAGGTGAATCGATTCCGAGAATCTGGAGCCTAGGCTCGTCAGTTTCATTAGATTCCTCGGACTGTAGTATGGAGGAGAGTTGGTCCACAATCCCATTGACAGAGTGCTCAAGTCCTTAGATAGTCGTTTCAAGAGGCGCACCCTGTTGGGGTATGAGAAGACTGATCCGACGAATAACAAGTCGAGGTCCTTGGCTGAATCAGCATCCGGATGGTAGATATCGGGGTCAAATCCCATCGCGAGGTGCTTGACATCCGCTCCTGTTCGCTCGATGAGAGAGATGTCCGATGGCTCAAACACGTAGACTCTCTCACACTCCGCTGCGGAGTCAAGGATTCTGGGATACTCTGTCACGCTGTCGTAACACCAGAGCGCACACTGTGTGCCACTTCTGGCAAGATTCCTAATCGCGGACTTTGACAATCCAAGTCCATTCACAGATAGAACTAGGTCTGGTTCGTATTCGTCCGTGATGTGCCGCACCTCCTCTTCTATGAGGCGGGCGCGCTCCGAATTCTGACGAACTCTATAGGTTCTAGAAACCGTCCATTTGAATGCTTCAAGAAAGGACATTCTCAACTCGCTTTCAGAGTGGACGTGGGCTTCCCATCCTTCCTTCTCAAATGCCCTCCCAATCATGCTTCCATATCCTCTGAATGTTGGGGCGATAACCAGGACTCGGCCCTCGGGACAATCATGATTGAGATGAGTCTCTCGCCTTGGGGCACCGCGCTCGTTCATACGAATCATCATTCCGGCCAAATGGTTCTATATGTCTCGCCTTTCGAAATCTTGTCGGTGAATGCATTCGCGCTATATGAAACACCTCGCAGTCAGGATTCATCTGCGACGATTACTGCAAATGACTAGAGGATGATCACAAGATGCCTAAGAAAGCCCTCAGCGCACGAATAACGGTCTCCGGACGGCAAAGGGATTCTTAGGCAGTCGCCAGTGTCCTCAGGATATCTGAGATTGATCTGTTCGAAGAAAGGCGTCATTCATCTGTCAAGCGTGCGCTCAATCAATGCCCGGTATCTCTGCCTGGCATGGCCAAGCAAGTACTTATCCAGGATGGTCTGACGACTCAATTCCGAGACGTTCGAGAGATTCGGCGTCGAAAAGACTCGAATCACACCCTCTGCAATGCAGTCTGCGCTGCGGTTGGCGATGAAGAATCCGTTGACGCCATCGATTATTAGATCATTCAGGCCTCCAGTCTTGGTGGCAAGCACAATTGCGCCAGAAGCCATTGCCTGCAGTGCTATCGTAGGTAATCCTTCAGATTGGCTTGGTATCACCAACACGGTAATACTCCTGAGAGTTTGAGCCAGACTCTCTCTATCAGCCCAACCGATGTATCGAACTCGCAATCTGATGTCTGGGGTAAGGCCGGAAAGGAGTCTCTGGACTTCATCGTCCAGATCTCCGGTTCCAATAATCACAACATCTGTGTCGGCCAGCCTGACCATAGCAGGAATCGATCGCACAAATTCGATGACACCTTTCTCCTTTCGGAATCGGCCAATATATGCAACTGACTTCTTCCTCTCCTTCACTGGCACGCGTGGATTGATCCATCCATCGTCCACGTATCTCGCAGCCTCACCAACCACCTTATCGTTATGGTCCTTAACGGACGATGTGGATCTCAACGAGTTTGCCTCAACCGCAATCGTGTTGCACATTGAGAATGAGACACGTTCGCTGAACCAGGCAAGTCTCCCAAGGATGGAGTCCCTGCTCGACTCTCCTCTTGTTACGACTTCAATAGTCCTAATGCCCGCGATCCGTGCGCAAATCATTGGCAACGACTCGTACGGATGAGCAAGAAAGAGCAAGATGTCTAGATTCTTTCTCTCTCTAAGCAGAGTGACGCCCGCTGCCAGCTGAAAGTACAAGCTCTTCAGTATCCAGAGAATGGATGATAACGCGCGACAATCCGACGTGCTGACATAGTGCATTCTCAGGCCTGGGCTTAGTATTCTTGCATGACCTTCATCTTTGATGCCGTGAGGTCTTCCCGTTACAACGGTGACAGACCGGCATATCGGGTGGAGGATCTCTACTAGCTCTTCGACAAATGAATATGGTGCGCTTGATCTCCAAGGGAACAATACAATGCCGACTCTTGCTTGTCGACATTCTCTGATTGCCTTGCGTCTGGGAGACCGTCTCCGATTCATTCAAGTGTCCTCATATGTCATATCAACATTGTCCTTCTCGCTGTTCTTAATGTCGAAGGCCATTGACGGCTCCTTTGATCATCGCTTGAATTGATCTGATGTTGTGCTTTCGAATCAAGTGGTCTATCATCGCCGAAACAAGGAACTTCGAGAACACTAGTGAGTGCTGCTTCCTCCAGTACAACATGCTGCTCCGTCCTAGGTGAAATGCTGACTTGTCGCCAATTGTAGAGACAGTCATCGAAGACAGATGTTCGACTCTAGCGCGAGTTGGCATGTAGGCCACTCTGTACCCTCTCTTCCTTAGCCTGTCGAACATGTCCGTTTCCTCAAAGAATATGAAGAAGTCTTCATCGAACCCGTCTATCGCCCTCAAAGCGCCTGCTCTCACAATGAAGAAGCATCCTGGTATGTTCTGATCGACAGGAGTGGTAGACTTCTTCACTCTCGAAGAAGGGTGTAGTCTCGACACTTCACTCGTCCAGTCTATTGTTGGGCCTGCGGCTCCGATTTCCGGCTCGTCTTCGATCTTACTCACGAGTTCCGAGACCAAGCAAACGTCGGCGGCCGTGTCATTGTTGGCGAGGATGAAGTACTCTGGCCTGAAGGTCTGGAGACAGAATGTCACTCCTAGATTCATGCCCCCTGCGTAACCTCTGTTGAAACTGCTGCTGACTACGACAACTTCATCATCAGGTGTATCAAAGGCGGCATCCTCTGAAGCGCACACATCCTCGCTCCTTGTGAAGATAACAGATGAGGCTATGTTCTCGTTGGCCTCAAACGATATCATCTGTCTTACTTCGTTCGATTCAAGCCAATCGGTAACCGTCTTTACTGAGTAAGGGTCTGAGCCATTGTTGACAACCACAATCTTGAGCTTCGGGTAGTCCTGCCTGATTAGAGAGTCCAGGCATTTGACTGTTTCTCTGGGATTGTCCCAGAATAGGACAATGACACATACTTCTGGTGATGCGTCGCTCCTTGGGAGTCTGGAAGCCTTATCACGTGTAGTCATGACTCTCACGAGCCTGATCGATTTCCATTCTGACCTTCAGGGCCACTTCCACGTTCAATGTCGTTCTGAGGACAGTCAAGGTTGAAGAGTCGTATTACGCTTCCTGCAAGTGTGCCAAGTCTAGCATTGCCAAAGGCCTTTGATGTCCTTGACTCAGCGCCTATGATTAGGACCGCGTTTAATCCAATATGAGTGCCTGGCACAATTGATCTCGCTCTGGAATCCGTGAGAAGCGGCTCACCAAGCACTGGGGAGAATCCATACTCGGGATTCAGTTCATATACAATGTCTGGAAATCGTTCTATGTATTTCCCAGAATACACTTCTTCTCGTCGTCTGGCCCATCTTGCGATTCGCCTCCTATTGCGGGGATCCGTCACCTTTGTGATCATTTCGATGATGGTATCTCTGAGCGACTCGTACTCTTCATCATCTTGTACAACTCTTGTGTTTACTCTTATACCTCCGTAATTGTATGACTTGATGCCAGAAAGGTCAGTCATAGCCGCCTTTGTCGTATCCCAGGCTATGGATTTCGGACTGGTAATAGCGGTCCTCAGGTTCGGCAGCTTGCCTAGCATCACGGAGTATATATTCTCCAGTCCGAGTCTCCCGGCTGATTGAATGATCTGGTCTACAACTAGCTTAGCCAGCAGCGACCGTGAGATAACGCTTCGTTTGGTGGTCGTCAGAAGCCTCCTTTGTCGAAAGAGTTCGTTCATCTTGAACTCGTACAGAGGCCTCCTCCCATGTCCATGGTCGCTAACCACTATCAGGACATCCCCCTCTCTTCTGCGCCTCGATAGCTCTCCTACGAATTCATCATGAGCCTTGTACAGATCCGGTATGGAGTCGCCGAATGCCGTCCTTCCTGGATATGACGGATCGTGTGCGTCGTAGTACTTCCAGAAGAAATGCGAGACAATATCGAGAACAGGCGAGTAAACGAAAAAGAAGTCCCAGTTCTCTGCGTCAAGGAAACGCAGCGCCACTTCTTCTGTGTTACTCGAGAGCTTCGTGCAAGAGTCCAGGAAGCGTTGCATTGACTTCCGACTCCGTCCAGGGAATCCTCTCGGCGCTTTCAGATTCTCCATTTCTCCATCCGATATGACACCGCGGGGAGTGCAGGCAACGTCATTGGTCGCTGAGGAACGGCTCACCATTATGCCGTTGACGTCCCAGGGCGGATACGCGGCATGCGGCAGAAGCACACATACCTTGTGTCCCTGCTCGCTCAACAAGTCCCATATGCATTTGCCTCTGATTTGACTTGCGTCCATCCCCTCTTGCATATACGATATTGACTTCTCAAGCGGATCGATGAACCTAATGAGTCCGTGTTCTGCGGGGTTCAATCCGGTGAATATCGTGGCCCAGGCGGTTTCTGAGTCCGGAGGGATTGTAGAATTGAGTCTGAAGCACTCGCCATTATGGCACAATCCGCCCATATTAGGCAGGTCAGTCAGATGGCGCTGTAATACTTCGTAATCGAGGCCATCAATCCCTAATACTATCACTCTTGCGGGCATTGATTCTCCCTATTCGGCTTCAAGAAGCTCAATTATTTCGTTCAATGCGGTTTGCGGGTTCTGGCTGGTGTTGATGGAGTGAACCCTCAAGTCCCTCACTATCGTTCTATAGGCGGATTCTCTTCTGGACAGATACTCGACATCATAAGGACCAGGTTTCCGATTCATCGCAACACCACGAGGGACGTCGAGGAAGACGAGGCACTCATTTCGCTTGGACTTTGAAGGCCTGACAAGAGTCCTTGCCACGTTATATGGAATTCGAAAGTCAACGACAAGGTCCACAAGGGTGTCCGGCCATGATCTCTCAGCCACTACACATTTTCCCTCTCCAACAGGCTCTGCAATCTCAATGGCGTTCGCCATGTAATGTTCCAAGAGCAAACAAGGCAGTATGACCGCGTCGATCATTCTGGATGGGAAGGATGAGCTTCGATTCTTGATTGAGGGCTTGTCAGGCTGTAGATGCGTGGTGACTCTCTTGTGAGGCCTCTCTCCGAATTTTGGTCTAGCATACACTGCGTCTATTCCAAGTGAGCTCAGGCGTGCAACAGTCATCTCTGCCAGTGTTGTCTTTCCTGCCCCATCCAGGCCGAAAAGCGTGACCACTCTCCACTTGCAGCGATTCTCTGGACCGCCTGTCGCGGCTTCATCGTATGATGATATCCTTGGCTTCATTTGTCATTCATCCAATATATGATTGCCGTAACATCGGCAGATGGCAGCAGCAATGTTGTCCCAAGAATACATCTGAATCCGCGACCTCGTGTCACAAGCTTCGGCACTTCCTGCAGTGTTCGCGGCAATCGCCTCAAGAGCATTTGGGATCTGACGTGTATCGTCTACCAGCTTTATCCATTTGGATTCACTCAATATGTCAGGGACACCCCCATACAATGTGGAGATAATCGGCAGATTCGATGAGGCAGCTTCCAGGATTGACAACGGCATGTCAATAGCCCTGCTCTCTTCTACCGTAGGAAATACGTAGCAGTCGCTGCAAGCGTAAAGCTCCTCCAATTCCGGAAGGAACCTGTCTATGACGATAACTCCCTCATCCTCAAGTCTTCGTCTGTGTCTCTCCGAGTTGCCGCTTACTGAAGTGCTTGAAACGACGATTACTCTGAACCGCTTGTTCTCTGCAATTTCTCTCAGGGTTTCGATATTCCTGCCTTGTCTCAGATTCCCGACGTGCAGCACAACGAAGCTATTCTCTGGTATCTTGTACTTTGCACGAAGTATCTTCCTCTCGCCATCTCCGATTGGTCGGAATCTCAGAGTATCGACCCCGCTTGGCACGAAATACGCTGTCTTGAATACACCCTTCATTGCCTCCATCCTACTCTTCGACTGGAAAATCGCAACGTCGGGGAGAATCCGGCTTGGGATTGCCCGAAACCCTGGAAGAAAGGGATGGATCATTGTGATGAAGATCTTGGCAGAAGGGATTCGCATTCTCGCCTGGTGCAAGAGTATGAACGATGCTATAGTAGGACCTGAGAGATAGTGAATTACTTCAGGTCGGAAATCCTTGAGTCTTCTTGCACATGTCAGTAGCTCTAATGGGGATAATCTCAATACGTTGTTGTTCACAGCGAGTCTACTTGATATCGCCTCAGCAGTGTTTCTCATCCCTTCATCTACTGGGCCGCCGAAAGCACCTACCAGGCATATCCTAATCCGTTTCAGACTAGACCCCTCCTCTTCAGTGCTTGTGTCAGCTCACTACCGATAATTCTCCAGTCATAGACATCAACCGCGAGTTGCCTTCCATTCGACGAAAGCCTGCGTGTGAGATCCTCTTCTGAGATTAGTAGGTCTATGTTCTCTTCCAACTTCGAATTATCCGACACAAGTACATGTTGTCCATCCTCTATCTCCAATCCTCTTGCTCCAAACGGCGTAGAGATGACCGGTATTCCTGCCGCCAAGTACTCCAGGGTCTTAAGGCTAGTTCCGCTACCTGAGATGACTGGGTTAAGAGCTACGTCTGCAGCTCTGAGATATGGCCTGTAATCGTCGACATGTCCAATGAATGAAACGTTGTGCATATCACGAAAGCCTTCTCCCGCTGATCCTACTACAACGATGCTCAGCGTCTTCTTGTTGTGGCGGCCTGCAATCCGGAGAATCGAAGCGATTGCTTCTACGTTTGGGGCATGCCTACTCCCAATGAACAACGCTAGATTCTCTGAAGTGATTCCAAGATCATGCTTCGCTGCTTTTCGCTCTCCTGAAGTAGCCGGTGTTGTAGCGGTTGTATCCACGCCATTCGGGACGATTACCGACTTATGGGCTATGTCCACATCCAGCTCTTTGTCAAAGTCACTCAAGTCCTCCTTGGACACAGCCAACACAAGATCGGCTCTTTCAAGGGCATACCTTTCCGCCTTCTTCACCATTTGAAGACTGAATCTGCCCTTTCCGAAACGCGAAGCAGCTTGTCTATGCAATTCGTACTCACAATTGTGAGTTGAGAGAACGACCTTGGCGTTGCTCGAAACTCGCCTTTCGGCATAGTTGTATAGCCAAGGATGCTCGACTTGGATGAGCTCAGCATGTCGAATCGCTTCTCTCGCAGCATATCCGTCCATGATTCTGGCTGTCTTCCCTATCAAGAAATCTGGAGGCAGCAATCGCGGAGAGAGAAGGTATGATGAGAACATGGATGGCATATGCAGGAGTTGCATCTCTTCGTATCTTGATGACACGAGAACCCTTCTACTTCTTATCTGCATCGAAGGTAGTCTGAGCATGGTGAGGGTGGGGCGAAAAGATATCTGTCTCAGGTCGTCGACCTCAGACAGAGCGACGCATAGGTGGAAGACTCGTTGTGGTCCGCCTCCAGTCGTCGGGTTCGTCCAATATGGGCATAGGTCAACAATCAGCGTATCAGCCGCCAGTTGATTTTCAGAATGACGTCGGTCGCCTTTCTAACAGCTGTCTCGACTTCAGATCCAGTGAGCGTCGGCTCGGACGGGAAGACTGGATCCAGATGCTTCTGAAGGTTGGCAAGATTTCCCCTGATCTTTCCAGGAGATAATGAAATCGAGTTAGCCCACACCGAAAGCCTCGCGGAGACTCCTTTCAACCCAAAACGCATGAAAGCAGCTGTTGATATTGCCTCCGCAATCATCAATGAAGGTAGCAAGATAGCTGCCCATCTGAACGGCAAGTACTTCTTGAGAACTATCCTCCTGTTTCTCTCGATTTGCATTAGCTTGAATAGAGTGATTTCAGGTTTGTACTCATGTTGGACGTAACACGACGTCTCTATTACTGTCTCATAGTTCAGAAGATGCGCCCGCCATGACAGGTCAACGTCTTCATTGTACATGAAGAAGTCATCATCAAAGGCACCAATCCCCAGCAAAGTATCCTTCCTTGCGACAATGCAACATCCAGATACGCCTGACACTGATTCATTCTGACGGGCATCCTCCTTGCTCACACCCAGCCCTCTGGGGAATCCAAACCCCAAAGGATTGCAGGCCAATCCCGAAGCATTTACCTTCTCGGAGCCTGGAAGAAGGATTACCGGCGACACAATGGCCCTTTCTCGACGTTTAACTAAGCGTACTAGACGCATAAGCGCATCGTCCAATAGAATCGCGTCAGGGTTAAGAATCGCAAGGATTTCGGAAGACGCCTCGAGAATTCCAATGTTGTTCCCCTTTGAGTATCCGACATTATCTCGCAAGCTCTTGACTTTCACTGAAGGGTGAGTGCTCTTCACATGAGATACTGTATCGTCCTCTGAGCCGCTGTCTATGAGAATCACTTCAGCTGAGACGTGCTGTTTGAATACTGACTCAAGACAACAGTCAATGCTATTTCTACTGTTGTGCGTCAACACTATCACGCTAACATCGTAACGAACAGGGTCTTTCGCGTCTTGACTTGATTCAGGGATGCTTATCATGATACGGACGTCCCGTCGCTATATGGATGTCAACCTCCGAGAAATAATCACCTATTCACTCAGCTACAGCCGCCGCTCAGATAGCGATGTTGAACTCATGAATTCAGGCGTGGTGGACCTTGTCGTCTCTCGCGTTTGTACCAGTCATTGTTGACGATTTCGCTTACTGCGTTCAGAACAAGCCCGACTAGCATAAGAATGACTCCAAGCATGGATAACATGAGTCCAATGAGCGTCGGCCCAAATGGGAGTGTGCCAATACTGACATAGTAGTGAATCGCGTAGGTTGCGAATACGATTCCGATGGTCAACACTATAAGACCACCCAGGCCGAAGTAGAGAAGAGGGTGCTCCGACTTCACGTTGCGTATGATCGAGCCAACTACGGTGGCGCCATGAAAGCCAGCGTTGTGCGTGGATCCGCGGCGTCCGTCATAATCCGCTTCTATTGGCACCTCTTCAATTCTCAGATTCATTCTTGCAGCACTCCTCACCATTTCAGACTCTATACCCATACCTGACTCATTGTAATCGAAAAGGTCGACGACCTCTCTCCTGAAGACCCTGAACCCACTCTGGGAATCGGTGACCTTCTCGCTACTCCCGATGTTCGTTGCATAGTTGAGGACATGCTGACCCACTCTGCGATACCTCGGTATCTGATCTCTGGAGTCTTGCTTCAAGAATCTAGACCCTATGACGATGTCTGCATCTCTATCACATAGGGTTTCGACTAGCCTCGGAATGTCGCTGGGATTGTGTTGCCCATCTCCGTCGAGGCAGACTATGAAGTCGCTATCTTCGACCGCCGCTGTCGTCAATCCTATCGAGAGAGCAGCGCCTTTTCCTCTGTTTCTCGGCAGGTTGATAACGAAAGCTCCAGCAGCCGACGCTAGTCTCGCTGTGTAGTCAGCGCTCCCGTCGTTCACTACGATGACTTTATTCGAATGCTTCCTTGCGGACAGCACGACAGAGGCGATGGATCTTTCTTCATTGAACGCTGGAATCACAACAGTCGTCCTTCTGACGATTTGGCTGCTGTCTATCCTCCCGCCGTTGTCAGTCGCGAAGACAGAATCCTCGATGCCTGTAGCCATCACCAGACGCCTCGTTGAAGGGAAATCAGGTATTGCCCGTCCAGCCAAATAACCTTTCCGCCGTGCCACTCAATAGTCCGCAAGGGACCTCGGCGCCATGGGCCAGTGTACTGCTTCCAGAGTCAGAGGAAACATCTTGCGTTTCAGTTACTCTAAATACAGCAACGTCGATGGTCGAAGGCGGCAGCCAAAGCTCTTCGAAAGGGTGTGCAGTTCGTGTTTGCTAGGAATTGCGGGATATTTGCATTGATACTCGTCCTAGTACTGACTGCCTTGGTTTTGAGATCGATGCCGTATCAATGGTCCTCTCTCCCGTACAACATCGACGGCTTGAGCGAGTACAGGGTGGCCGAGGACATAATCGATTCTGGCCACCTGACGTTCGCCCCGGAGTCGTCTCATCGCGAGTCCTATGTCGCAGATATGCCGTTCCTGGGTTTGCTCATCTCTTTCGCGGCCTCAGCGATGGGCATCTCCTCTCTTGACGCGACACCGATTACCCCTGCCCTGCTCGGAGCATATACAGTATCGTTCGTTCTGATCCTTTCCATGAGGGTCTTCGGCAATGCGAGAGGTGCTGCATGTGCAGGGGTGGTCTTGGCGATTGCCGGTTCGTTCGCGTTTGCCTCTGGCTGCGCATGGAAGGAGTCGCTAGGCCTCCTGCTGCTTGCCATGTCGATATACTCTTACCTGAACCGGGAAGAGATCGGGTTCAGGATATTGACGGCTGTATGTCTGTTCATGCTCGTGTTCTCCCACCACTACAGTGCTCTCGTCGGATTGTCGATCATTTCGTTCATGGCCGTACTGGGATTTGCCAAGGCTCTCCGGAATCAGAGCTTCACATCGATTCTGCCGAGAGAACTGTTGACAGTATCGCCTGCCTGGGTGATCCTGATTCTGTACTACAGGCAGGTCGATCTTCCGTACCTGGACTACC
>CP070732.1:1912304-1966470 GCA_020347565.1 Methanobacteriota archaeon
CAACTTCACCGTCTCGCTGAACGTGACCGACGACGACGGCCACTGGGACACCGACGTGGTCAGTGTCGCCGTGGTACCGGACACCGAGCCTCCCGTCGCACGAGGAGGGAACAGAACCGCTCCCGTCGGGATCCTGGTCACCCTCAACGCTACCCTGAGCACAGACAACGCCAGAATCGTCAACTACACGTGGGAGTTCGAGTACGACGATCAGGATTACGCTCTCTATGGCGAGGTAGTACAGTTCTGGTTCAACAGGAGCGGCACCTACGAGATATTGCTGACAGTCACGGATGCCTCAGGGCTGACCAACTCGACAACGGTGATGGTGCAGGTGGTTGAGGAGCCCACCTGGCTCTCCCAGAACTGGCTCAAGTTGATGATTGCCGCCTTACTTCTGGCCGGCCCATCCTGGTTGATTTTAGCCAAGTACAGGAAGGACAGGGCCCTCATAACGAAATCTGATATCGAGAAGCTTCATCTCCAGCTGAAGAACCTGAGGAAGCTGTGGAAACAGTTCAGGACGCGCTTGGGGGCGATGTTCGGCCTGTATCTCCTGCTCTTCTTCATTATCGCAGCGCTCTTCGCCCCGTGGTTGGGGACCGAGGAGAACCCGAACGACATAGGGTGGGCGAGGGTGAGGGAGCAGTACCTGCCGCCTTCCTTGGACAACCTCTTTGGCACGGACTTCTACGGCAGAGATGTCTACTCGCTTACCATCTACGGCGCCCGGGCGTCACTCATCGTCGGCATACTCGCATCGTTGATATCCATCATACTGGGCACCGTGGTCGGGGTAGCGGCCGGCTACTTCGGCAAGGTTTCTGACGAGATACTCATGCGGGTTACCGATTTCTTCCTCGTGTTGCCATGGTTCCCGCTGATGATCGTCATAGCGTCGCTGCTTGGCAGGTCGTTCACGAACGTTATAATCGTCATCGGGATAACCAGCTGGCCTTCGACGGCGCGTATCGTCCGGGCGCAGGTGATGTCCGTCAAGGAGATGGGGTTCATAGAGCGTGCCCGCTCGATCGGTTGCCGCGACGGCCACATAATCCAGAAACATGTGCTGCCCAACGTCTTCCCGTTGATATTCGCCAATACCATCCTGCTGATAGCGAACTCGATATTCTCAGAGGCGTTCCTGGACTTCTTCGGGCTCGGCGACCCGAACGTGATAAGCTGGGGCGTGATGCTCGAGGAGGCATATCAGTACGGGGCCTTCACGTCCTTCGCGTGGTGGTGGATACTTGCGCCAGGTTCATGTATCGTGCTGCTGATCATGTCGTTCTACCTGATAGGTGACGCGCTGGATGAGATATTCAACCCAAGACTGAGGAAACGATAGCGCTGACCTGCAGTGAGCAAGTCTTTTATACGATGAGCATCTACTCCACACTGCTCTTTTCAACTGAAGGAGCCTGTGAATGATGATGGTGCGGTAGCACCTGAAGGAGGTATCGAAGTGACGAAGCCAGTGTATGTAAAGTTTGAGATGCCGAAGGAGCTGGTCGACAAGGCGTACGACATCGTGGAGCTCGCCCGCGACGGCGGCAAGGTGCGGAAGGGCACCAACGAGGTCACGAAGCTGGTCGAGCGCGGCGAGGCCCTGTTCGTCGTCATGGCAGAGGACGTCTCCCCGCCGGAGATACTGATGCACATCCCCGCGCTGTGCGAGGAGAAGAGCGTGCCATACGCCTATGTCCCCGCCAAGGCCGAGCTGGGGAACGCCTGCGGCCTGGAGAAGCCGACCGCCGCCGTGGCCGTCATGGACGCCGCCAAGGGCAAGCCCGCCCTGGACGAACTCGCAGGGAAGCTCAAGGCGCTGAAGAAGTAGGTGTGACAGATGGCCGAGGACAGCATACCGTCTACAGTCGTCGAGATAATAGGCAGGACCGGGATGACGGGCGAGGCTACGCAGGTCAAGGTGAGGGTTCTGGACGGCAGGGACAAGGGCAGGATCATCACCAGGAACGTGATGGGGCCGGTGCGGGTCGGCGACGTGCTGATGCTGAAGGAGACCTCGAGAGAAGCGCGCAAGCTCAGCGTGCGCTGAAGTCCTGGGGTCATGTGCGAGAGGTGAGTCTCAATGGTGGAGCGAAGGGTTTGCACGTTCTGTGGCCACGAGATAGAGCCCGGTACGGGCAGGATGTACGTCAGGAAGGACGGTGTCATCTACCAGTTCTGCACGTCCAAGTGCTTCAAGAACATGATAGAGCTGAAGCGCGTGCCGAGGCGGACCTCGTGGACGACCTGGCATGCTCGCGAAAAGGAGACGAGAATGAAGGTCGGCGAGCTGGATTCGGCTCGAGGGAGCGCGCGCAAGGTGCGGAAGGGCTCCGAGGAGGCCCCCACCCGGAGGGCTGAGGCGGAGAAACCGTCCGGAGAAGGCGTCGAGGATGAGCACGAAAGGGGCGATGACACTTGAGGGAGCGCACGTTCGTCATGGTGAAACCGGACGGAGTCCAGAGGGGCCTCGTCGGAGAGATCGTATCGCGCTTCGAGAGGCGGGGGTTCAAGGTCTGCGGCATGAAGCTCATGAGGATACAGCGCGAACTGGCGGAGCGGCACTACGAGGAGCACAAGGGCAAGCCCTTCTACGCCCCCCTGATATCGTATGTCACGTCTGGCCCCGTCGTCTGCATGGTGCTCGAGGGCGAGAACGCCGTCGCGGTCGTGCGGTCCATGATGGGCAAGACCAACCCGCAGGACGCCATGCCGGGGACCGTAAGAGGGGACCTGGCGCAGGTCACGGGAAGGAACGTCATACACGGCTCGGACTCGTCCGAGAGCGCGAAGAGGGAGATCGGCCTCTTCTTCAACGACTACGAGGTGCACACCTACGACCTGCCCTACGACGCTTGGCTCTTCGAGTAGGCCCGCGACGGCCGACGCGTCGGCCCGCTTCGGGCCGGGTTAAATTCATATATTGCACGCGGTCTTGGCGAGACCGTGCCCGTACGTCAACCGATAGTCTCAGTTCTGGGTCATGTCGACCACGGCAAGTCCACCATACTCGACAAGATAAGGGGCACCAAGGTCGTATCCAGGGAGGCCGGGGGCATCACTCAGCACATAGGTGCGACCGACGTCCCAATCGGCGCGATAGAGTCCCTCTGCGGCCCGCTCATAGGCTCGAGGAAGTTCAGCGTTCCAGGGCTGCTGTTCATCGACACGCCTGGCCATTATTCGTTCGTGAGCCTCAGAAGCAGAGGCGGAGCGCTTGCGGACCTCGCGGTGCTCGTGATCGACATCAACGAGGGTTTCAAGCCTCAGACAGTGGAGTCTGTAAACATCCTCAAGCGTCTGAAGACGCCGTTCGTCGTCGCGGCGAACAAGATCGACCTGATACCGGGCTGGCGTGCGCAGCCAGGGAAGCCGGTGGCCGAGTCGCTGGCAGCGCAGGACCCGAGGGTCGTTTCGGAGCTGGATGAGAGGTTGTATGCCATCGCTGGCAGGTTCTTCGAGGTGGGCGGGCTCAGCGCGGACAGGTTTGACAGGATAAGCGACTTCACGAAGTCCGTCGCCGTCGTGCCGGTGAGCGGCAAGACGGGAGAGGGCATACCTGACCTGCTGCTGATACTCATCGGCCTTGCCCAGAGATTCCTCGGCTCCGACCTCGACACGGAGGAAGGTCCGGCCGAGGGCACGGTCCTGGAGGTCAAAGAGGACAAGGGCATAGGCACGGCGATAGACACGATAGTATACAAGGGCACCATCGCGGTGGGCGATGCGATAGTAATCTCATCCTCGAAGGCCGAGCCGATCCAGACAAAGGTGAGGGCGTTGCTCAGGCCGAAGCCCCTGGACGAGATCAGAGATCCGAGCCAGCGCTTCGACAAGGTCGCTTCCGCCTCGGCCGCATCCGGAATCAGGATCGTCGGACCGGGCCTTGAGGACGCGATGCCGGGCGGTCTCGTCAGGGTGTCGGCGGCCGACATCGAGGGCACCGTGGAAGATGTCAGGAAGGAGAGCTCGATCAAGGTGGAGCTCTCCGACCAGGGCATCATCGTGCGAGGCGACACCGTCGGCTCCCTCGAGGCCCTGGCGTTCGAGGCAGGGGAAGCGGAGATGCCCATCAGGAAGATAGGCATAGGTAAGATATCCCGCAAGGATGTGATTGAGGCCTCCAACTTCGACGACCCGCTCCACAGGGCGGTCTTCGCCTTCAACGTGGATGTGAACGACGACGCTAGGACCGCCGCGAGGGAGACCGGCGTTGTGGTCTTCGAGAACGACGTCGTCTACAGGCTGCTCGAAGACTACAGCGCGTGGTGCGAGAAGCGCACGCGCGAGCTGGAGGCGCAGAGCAGACTTGAGATATCCTACCCGGGCAAGATCAGCATACTGCGGGACCACGTGTTCAGGATCAGCAAGCCCGCCATAGTTGGCGTGCGCGTACTGGCGGGCAGGATACGACCGGGGCAGACCCTTATGCGCGAGGACGGTAGGGCCGTTGGCCGTATACGGAGCCTTCGGAGCGGGGACAAGACACTCCGGGAGGCGAGGATGGGCGAGGAGGTGGCGATCGCGATAGAGGACGTGACGGTTGGGAGGCAGATAGATGTCGAGGACGTGCTCCTCGTCGACATACCCGAGGGACACGTGAGGCAGCTGTCGGAGCAGAGGCTCTCCGCGGACGAGAGCGAGGTGCTCGAAAAGGTGATGGAGATCAAGCGGAAAGAGAACCCGTTTTGGGGCCGCTAGCCCTCAGCGGATTGGAGACGTTCCAGCATCTGAACTCTCTCCCGAAACCTATTTAACTCCTTGCGCATTAGGGCGTCCTGCAACACCGGAGTGGATTGTGTGGCAGAGTTCAGAGCCGTCATAAACGACACGAAGGACGGAAAATCCTACCAGACGCCCGTGGCCGGGCATCACGCGAACTCGCTGATAGGCAAGAGGATAGGGGACGTCATCGACGGGATATTCGTGGGCCTTCCGGGCTACAAGCTGACGATCACAGGAGGCAGCGATAAGGACGGCTTCCCGATGAGGGCCGACCTGCCGGGCCCGCGGAGGAAGCGCCTGCTCGTGTCGAAGAGCGTCGGCTTCAGATCCGAGGAGCGCGGCCTCAGGAAGAAGAAGACCTTCAGAGGAAGCGCCGTGTCGCCCGACACGGTGCAGGTCAACATGAAGATCACGCAGCACGGCGCGAAGCCGGTGGCCGAGCTGATAAACAAAGAGGAGAAGAAAGAGGAATGAATGTCCCCGCTCAGCCAGACACGAACATCGGCATGATCGGCCATGTCGACCATGGCAAGACCACGCTGACAAAGGCTCTGACTGGCGAGTGGACGGATAGGCATTCCGAAGAGGTCAGGCGCGGCATATCCATACGACTCGGCTATGCCGACGCGGCATTCTACAAGTGCGGTTCCTGCGAGGGACCGGGCTGCTACACCAACCAGTCGACGTGCCCCTCTTGCGGCGGCGACTGCGAGCTGCTCAGGTCCGTGTCGTTCGTGGACGCCCCGGGCCACGAGACGTTGATGGCGACCATGCTGTCCGGCGCGGCGATCATGAACGGCGCGCTGCTGCTTGTGGCGGCCAACGAACCGTGCCCCCAGCCGCAGACGAGGGAGCATCTGATGGCCCTCAGCATAATCGGCGTCGACAAGATCATAGTCGTACAGAACAAGGTCGACCTGGTCACGAAGGAGCAGGCCGTCGAGAACCAATCGGAGATCAGGAAGTTCCTTGAAGGCACGATCGCCGAGGACGCCCCTATCATTCCTATCTCGGCCCACCACAACATGAACATCGACATGCTCATAATGGCGGTCGAGAGGGTTATACCGACGCCCGATTACCCCGAGGGCAAGCCCGTGAGGATGTACGTAGCGCGGTCGTTCGACGTGAACGCCCCCGGCACCAAACTGGAACAGCTGAGAGGCGGCGTTATAGGCGGCTCGCTGATCCAGGGCAGCATCAAGATCGGAGACGAGGTCGAGATTCGCCCTGGAAGGAAGGTGGAGTCGGGCAGAGGCGTCACATGGGAGTCGATGACGACCGCCACGAGGTCGCTCGTCGCTGGCAGTCTCCAACTGGATGCGGCGACCCCCGGCGGCCTGATCGCCATCGGCACAGGTCTGGACCCCTCGTTCGCGAAGTCGGACTCGTTGGTGGGCAGGATCGCGGGCGAGCCGGGCACGCTGCCCCCGATCACCGAATCGCTCTCGGTGAAGACTGAGCTGCTGAAGCGCGTGGTGGGCGTATCGTCGGACCTCGCGGTCGAGGCGCTGAAGACGAACGAGCCGCTGATGCTCAGCGTGGGAACTGCCACTACGGTGGGCCTCGTCACGAGCGGCCGGGCGGATTCCGCCGACATATCGCTGAAGATACCGGTCTGCACGGAGAAAGACCAGAGGATTGCGATATCCAGGAGGATCGCTGGCAAGTGGCGGCTGATTGGATACGGAGTCGTCCTGTGACTCTGCGGACGTGATGCCGATTGGTGAAGGCCGTTGTACTCGATGCCAACGCTCTGCTCATGCCGTTCCAGTTCAGGCTGAACCTCGACAGGGAGATCGCCCGGCTGCTCGGCGACGTACCCGTCTTCGTGCCGAGCTCCGTCCTGGACGAGCTCTCGGGTCTTGAGGACGCAGACGCGCAGGCCGCAGCTGCGCTCGCGGCGAAGTACGAGGTCGCCCAGACGGACATGTGCGGCGACGAGGGCGTGGTGGACGTAGCCTCCAGGCTCTCGGCGGCAGTCGTCACGAACGACCGAGCGCTCATCTCAAAGCTGAAGAGCATGCGCATACCGGCCCTGAGGCTGAGAAGCGGGAGGTACCTTGTCATGGTCGACACCGGGACCGCCTGACCGTGGAACGCGTCGTCCGTCGTCACCTGGATGTGGCAGAAAAGCTATTATGAGACCTCGCTAATCCGAAGCCTGCAATGCATGAGAAGCAGATAGCTACGCTGAAGCACATCGCCCTCATGGGCGGCGTTCACGATTACATCGCGATATCGTCGAGGGAGCTCGGAAACGTCCTTGAGATAAGCCAGCAGTCGGCGTCGAAGAAGATACTGGAGCTGCTCGGGGAAGGGCTGATCGAGAGAGACCTCGGCGCCAGGAGGCAGCGTATCAAGCTCACGGACAAGGGGTTCGACCTGTTGAGAAAGGAGTACTCCGACTATCAGCGGATATTCGAGATGAAGGACCACCTCGTCATCATCGGCGTGGTCTCCTCCGGACTCGGAGAGGGACAGTACTATGTCAACCAGGAGGCCTACGCGGAGCAGTTCCAGAAGAAGCTGTGGTTCAAGCCGTACGAGGGCACGCTCAACCTGAAGATATCGAACCCGGAGCTGCCAAAGATAGACGTGCTTCGCAACTCCGAGGGCATCCTCATCAAGGGCTTCGAGAAGGAGGGCCGGACGTTCGGCGATGTCAAGTGCTTCCTCGCGACGATTCACAACATGGAGTGCGCGGTCGTGCTGCCGGTCAGGTCGCACCACGTGGACATCATCGAAGTCATCTGCAAGTATCATCTGAGGCGGTCTCTGGGCCTCAGAGACGGAGATCAGGTGGAGCTGGTGGTCTCCCTCTGATGGTAGCTCACAGCTTCTTCGAGATGTACCGCAGCACCGACTCGAAGACCGGCCGGCCGTCCCCGGCCCCATCCGGGCTGCGGGGCCAGTCCGGATGGGTGAACCTGAAGAACACCCGCTCGGGATGCGGCATCAGGCCGAAGACGTTGCCATCTCTGTTGCACAGTCCCGCGATGTTGCCGGTCGAACCGTTCGGACACCACGGATAGCCTGCAAGGCGCCCCCGGGGGTCCACGTACTTGAAGACTATCTGGTCGTTGTCGTCCAGCTCCCTCAGCATCCCCTTCTCCCTGTCCAATGGGAACATCAGCTTCCCCTCTGCGTGCGCCGATGGTATGAGCGATATCCTGTCGTCCGAGATTATCGAGGTGAACACGCACAGGCCCCTGTTGACCTTCTTCAGCAGCGTCGGTCTGCACTCGAACCTCGCGGAGTCGTTGGTGCCTAAGACCGCCTCGGGGACGGCGGCCATCACGCCCGATGTCGCGGGGAGGAGCCCCGTCTCCACCAGCACCTGGAAACCGTTGCATATGCCAAGGACCGGCTTGCCCTCGCGGACGAACTCCGCCAGATCCTGTGAGAGCCTGCTCTTCAGCCGCGCGGCCAGAATCGCCCCTGCGCGGACGTAGTCGCCCGCGGAGAACCCGCCCGGGATGACCAGAATGTGGTAGTCCGGGAGGGACCGTTTCTCGTCCGATGTGACGTCGGTTCCGGTGAGCTGTTTGAGGTGCACCTTCTCCGGCTTCGCCCCAAGCCTCCTGAAGCACTGGAACGACTCCTCCTCGCAGTTTGTGCCCTCTATTCTGAGGACGCAGACCCGCGCATCGCTGATCTTCATCCGACCGACCTCCAGAGCGGCTCGTTGAAGGCTTTCGCGAGGCTGCTCACGCGCACGTCGGCAAGGGTCCTGCCGGAGCGGAGGCGGAGGCAGTCGCCTCCAACCGTCCCTATCCGCACGGCCGTGGTCCTCCTGTCCTTCGGTAGCTGCCTCTCCCTGCCCTTCCTCACCTCGGCGACCCATCTGCTGTTGCTTTCGGAGAAGAGCTTCACGTCCCCCCTCATTCTGCCCAGGCCGGACAGATCTACGTCGGCGCCGATGTCACCGCCGATGCACATCTCCGACAGCGCAGTCGCCAGGCCTCCGTCTGATATGTCGTGGCACGAGACGATGGCGCCTCTCTCTATGCCACGGGCGACGATGTCGACACCTGCCCTCAGCGCGTCGATGTCGACGTCGGGCACCCTGGGTGAGTGGCTCTTGGTGATCCTGTAGTACGAGGACGCTCCCATCTCCTTGCAGGTCCTTCCGATGACGAAGACGCTGTTGCCCTCGCCCTTGAGCTCCGATGTGACGCATTTCCTTATGTCCCGCACGATGCCGCAGCCGAGCACGACGGGCGTGGGCAGCACCGGCCCCTTTGGGCTCTCGTTGTAGAAGCTGACATTCCCGGACGGGATGGGGATGTCGAGCCCTCCGGCCACCTCCCCCATGCCCCTCACCGTCTCCCTGAACTGCCACAGTCTGTCCGGCTTCTCGGGGTTGCCGAAGTTGAGGCAGTCGGTGAGCGAATGCGGACGCGCACCGGCGGCCGCGAGGTTCCTGCAGGCCTCGTCGACGCACCCCTTGCCGCCTCTGTACGGGTCGATGCCGACGGCGAACGGGTTCGACGCCGTTGCTATGGCCAGACCTCTGAAGGACTCCTCGACGGGCTTGATCACCGTCGCGTCCCCGTGCGTCCAGTGGCCGACCCTGCCCTGCAGGGGCTTGATGACAGTGTTCGCGCGTACCTCGTGGTCGTACTGCCGTATCACCCAGTCCCGGTTGCAGATGTTGTGGTCCGAGAGCAGCTTCAGCATCACCCTGTCGTAGCGAGCCCTCGCCTTCGGGACGCGTTCCTTCGTCCTGCGGCCCGCTCGGCTGGCAGAGCACGGCCGGCAATACTCCGGACCTGCAGTGAGGAAATCTAACTCCAGGTCGAACACCTTAACGCCTTCGTAGTAAAGGCGCACTCGCTTCTCCTTGATGGTCCCGCCGACAGGTGTGGCCGGCACGTCCCACAGCTTGAATATGTGCAGGACCTTGTCCACGTTCCTGCGCGAGACGGACAGCATCATCCGCTCCTGCGATTCGGAGACCCAGATCTCCCACGGGGCGAGCCCTTCCTCCTTGAGCGGCACCTTCGTGAGGTCCACCTCGGCGCCACAGCCGCCGGCGAGCGCTATCTCGCCAACGACGCAGGACAGGCCCCCGCCTCCGAGGTCCTTCATGCCGTTCACGAGCCCTTTCTCGTTCGCTTCGAGGACGGCGTGCATGACCGGCTCCTTCATTATCGGGTCTCCCAGCTGGACGGCGCCTCTCGATTCCGTCTCGCTCTCCTCGGTGAGGACAGCGGACGCGAAGGTCACACCGTGTATGCCGTCGCGCCCTGTGCGTCCGCCCACGAGAACGAGCACGTCCCCTGGTCCCCTCACCGCGTTCCTGCGCACGTTCCGCTTGTCAGCTATGCCCACGCACCCGACGTTGACGAGGCAATTGCCGACGTAGCTTTCGTCGAACCACAGCCCGCCGGATACCGTCGGCACCCCGACCCTGTTGCCGTAGTCGCGGATGCCAGCGACGACTCCTCCGAGCAGGTACTTCGGATGCTTGATGCCCTCCGGGAGCTTCGCAGACGAGAGGTTCAGGGGTCCGAAGAACAGCGGATCGACGAGTGCGATTGGACGCGCACCCATGCATAGGACGTCGCGCAGTATCCCACCTATGCCCGTGGCCGCTCCGCCGTACGGTTCCACCGCGCTCGGATGGTTGTGGCTCTCGATCCTGAGGGCGTATGCGTGGTCCTTGTCGAACTCCATCACACCGGCGTCCCCGCGGTCGATGACCTGCCGGTTGTCGATTCCGAATACGTACTCCCTGAGGAACACCTTCGAACTCTTGTAGCAGCAGTGCTCGCTCCACGCTTGGCCGATCGACTGCAGCTCCACGTCGGTCGGGTGTCTGCCCCTCTCCACGAAGTGCCCGCGTATCGCCTGCATCTCCTCGAGCGAAAGGCCCGTCCCGCTCTCACGGCTGATCTCCATGAGCTGTTCATCAGTGCATTCCGACAGGTTGACCTCGGAGAGTTCGAAAGGCGCTCGCTGACGAATGTAAAGGTCCGTAGTCGACATCCCGCACCTCATCTGACGCTGATCGAGTAGTTGTGTATGACTGGATTGGCCAGGAGCTTCCTGCACATCTCCTCGACCTTCTTCTCGGCGTCCTTCTTCCTGCCCTCGACCTCGATCTCGAAAACCTTCAGGGTCCGGACGTCGCGTACTCCTTTGAACCCCAGTAGCTCAAGGGCCTTGAGCGTGTTCCTGCCCTCCGGGTCAGCTACCCCCTTCTTCAACGTGATTCTGACCTCAGCAACGGCCATGCAACTGCCACCTCTGAGGGCATGATTATAGGCCATACTTAGACTTTGAGGGACGGCCTCGGATGGGGCGGCCGATGCCTGTTTGCGCACTATCGCGCAGTCATCCTCAATGATTACTTATACAACATTACACGATGTTATAATGGGGAGAAAACCCGAGAACCAGAGGGTGGAGGAACGTTCAGCGGATACTCGGCCGTGCGCGAACGCAGGCCCTTCGATCATCCTACACTACAATAGTGCTCCTTCTCTGCGCGCCCACGGGGGCGCTGTCAATACCCGATAATCCGCTCAGCGGAAGGAGGTGAGAGAAACGAGACAAATGCTGTGCATCGGTCTAGCTCTGACCGTGGCCTTCGCGCTGGTCGTGCCTGTCGTGTCAGCTGCTGGCAGCAACTCGCACAAGCCCACCTATCGCCTGTTCTTCCACGAGGAGGACGGGAGCGGCGAGGTCGTCGTCGATGGGGCCTGGGGCTCAATGAAGTACTCAATATCCGGCCCTGAGTTCGAGTTCTGGTTCATTGCCAAGAGCGGAGAGGTTGGCGACTGCCTACCCGCAGACGAGAGTTATGCCCTGGTCTACCTGCCGGACGTGGACGACGACGAGGTGATCGGCGAGGGCCTCATCGTGCTCGCCGAAGGAACATCGTGGGTCTGCTGCGAAGGCACGTCCGTGGTGCTCCGTATGGTCAACAGCGTGGACACTGGCGACATGCCGATAGCCGAGGACAGGAACGAAGGTGCCTTGCTGGTCCTGGTGCTCGCGGAGGACCTCGGCGACGGTTGCATGAACGCCTGGAACCCGACCGAGTATCTGTTCGGCAACAACTTGATCGAGTTCGACGACACGGACTGAGCAGACGTCCGGCCGCGTTCTCGTCAACAACCCCGTCTGCGGACGGGGATATTCCATTTCCTGACCTTTCGACCGGCGAGGAGGCCGCAGCGGTCAGCAGCTCGACCTCACTGTCCGTCGCGCAACTCTCGGGCCGGGCGCCTCCCACGGACGACGGCCCCGCCCCGATCACAGCTTCCTGCCGAATGCGAGGTAGCCAGTATGACCCATCATCTCCGAGCTGGGCCTCACACCCTTCCTGTGGACGTTCATCTCGCGCTGCAGAATCTCGAGGCATAGTATGTCGACGAAGCCGAGTTCTCCCAGCGCGTTCGCCGTCGTCTCGAGCTGGTTCATATTGGGTATGTAGCAGCACACGTGCCCTCCCGTGCGAAGCGCCCGGAGGACGCCTTCGAGCGCGTCCCAAGGCTCCGGGATGTCCAACATCGCAGCGTCGACTTCCGTTTCTCTGATGTCGCTGCATACATCGGCTATGCTCAGGCGCCAGCACTCGGCCAGGCCTGACCGGAGGACGTTCTTCCGGGCTACTGAGGCGAGGTCCTCCCTCCTCTCATACGTGTATACGATGCCATCCGGAGCGACGGCTCTGAGCAATACGAGCGTCATCGCGCCAGACCCGGCCCCCGCCTCGATGACGCGGCTGCCGCATCCGATGTCAAGGAACATGGGTATCGGAAAGCTGTCCTTGGCCAGGATTATCTGCGCCTTCCTGTCAATCGATGAGAGAAGGTCCCTTATGCTGGGCTTCACCAGCTTGAACTGTCTCCCTGCTATCGTCACCGTACCTCCGAAGGAGCCGTCGCATACGGCCCCGCCGTCGACGACGCCGAGCCCCCGCACGTCGATCATGTCACGACGCGTCCGCAGGAGATGCCTCTCGCCGGATTCTCCAGCGAGAAGGACGCTCGTGCCTTCTTCGATCATGAATCAAGCCTCCTCAGCTGGCCGCCGCGCCACCCGCAAGGTGCGCGGACGCGCCGGCCTCATAGCCTTCCCAAGCCGTTCCCGCAGCCATGGCAGATGACCTGGCTGTGTGCGACTGCCGTGCCGCAACGGCTGCATCTGGGCAGTGGGGTGAATCCTTTCGCCGAGACCGATTGCGGCCTCTTGACGCTGACCTCCGCGACCTCGGGGATGTTGACGTGCTTCCTTACATCATATTCCGTCCCAACCGGGCCAGGCCTGGCGTCCGCGTCCCTTATGGCTGGTGCTGCCGGGGCATAGCGTCTCCTCCCTCGTCTGATGATGGCAAACCTCTCTCTCACTCATACCCCCCGAGTGTCCATATGGTCACCGCACCCGCTACTGCACGATCGGATGCGCCGCCTCTGACGTATTGTCGAGGCGATATTTGAAGCCCGCATCGGACATCAGGACTTCGATAGGCTCAGATAAGCATATCGACTGACGCGACCAGACGGTGGCGCGGCCGACGCGCTTCTGATGACTGGCTTGATGAAAAACCGACAAGAACTAATACGGCTTCGCCGTTCACAATGACGACTCTTGGGAGGCTGGTGGACTGGGCATAGCTCATGTTTTGACCGCCGATGAACTCGGCGGTTCCTGGTGACCTGCCATCAATCGAGAGCTGTGATCTGGGAGGAAATCTCTGATGAGCAAAGGCCTGAAAGCGGATGTCGAGAAGTGTACCGGCTGTCAGATATGCGCCATCGTCTGTTCAGCGCACCACACGGGCAAGTTCAACCCGAGCGAGTCGAGGATCAACGTCTTGGACATGTTCCCCGAGCCAGGAGAGGTCAAGCTCAACTACTGCATTCACTGCGACGAGCACCCGTGCGTGGAGGCATGCCCTGCGGAGGCCATCAAGCTCAACGAAGAGCTGGGTGTATACTACGTCGACAGGGAGGAGTGCACCGGATGTGGCGCATGCGTCGAGGTCTGTCCGTACGACGGTTGCTGGATGGATCCGTCGGAGTCCTATGCGATAAAGTGCGACCTGTGCGGGGGGACACCACAGTGCGTCGAAGTCTGCCCCAAGGGGGTTCTGAAGAGGTGATGTATGATGGCTGACGGTTACACTGGGAATATACTGAGGGTGGACCTGAGCGAGGAGAAGGTCTCGACGGAGCCGATCAACCGAGAGTGGGCGAGACAGTTCATAGGCGGAAAGGGCCTCGGCGCGAGGTATCTCTTCGACGAGCTCAAGCCCGGGACAGACCCCCTGTCGCCGGACAACGTGCTCAGCGTCTGGACCGGCCCCCTTGTCGGGACGATGGTCCCGCTCACGAGCAGGTACGTGGTCATCACGAAGTCGCCGCTCTCCGGGACCTTCCTGGACACCTACGCTGGCGGGTACTTCGGTCCCGAGCTGAAGTACGCAGGATTCGACGCCGTGATCGTGAAGGGCAAGGCCCCGAAGCCCAGCTATCTCTGGGTCAACGACGGCAAGGCGGAAATCAGGGACGCGAAGGGCGTCTGGGGAAAGGACATGTTCAGGACGGAGGAGCTCCTTAGAGAGGAGGTCGGACACAGCACGGCCCGGGTCGCCGGCATCGGCCAGGCGGGCGAGAAGCTCTCGAGGATCGCCGGCGTGACCTCGGACATCACGAGGAACGCGGGCAGAGGCGGGGCCGGCGCGGTCTTCGGCTCGAAGAACCTCAAGGCCATCGTGGCCAAGGGCTCTTTCGGGGTCGAGGTGCCGAAGATCGAGGAGTTCGTCAAGATGGCCAAGCACATGTTGAAGACGGACGTGGTCGACAACCCTGAGCACGCGGGGCTCGTGACCGACGGCACGCCGATAATCGTCGACATGAGCCAGGACGCGGCCATACTGCCGACCAACAACTGGCACAGCGGCCAGTTCGACGGATATCAGGGGATTGACTCCGATGCGCTCAAGAACAGGGTGTTCGTGAGGAAGAAGGCCTGTTTCGGTTGCGGAATCGCGTGCGGCAGCTGGGCGAAGGTGAAGGACGGACCGTTCAAGGGCTCGTCGACCGAGGGCCCAGAGTACGAGACGCTCGGCCTCGCAGGGTCCAACTGCGGCATCATGAACATCGAGGCGGTTGTCAGGTTCGCGGAGGACTGCGACAGGCTGGGGCTGGACACCATCTCCGCCGGGGCCGCGGTGGGCTTCGCCATGGACATATACGAGAAGGGCGTCATCACGAAGGAAGACACTGGAGGCCTCGACCTCCGGTTCGGCAACGAGGAGGCCTACGCGAAGATGCCGGAGATGATCGCCGAGAGGAGCACCAGGATCGGAGACCTGCTGGCCGAGGGCGCCCTGCGCGCCGCAAAGGCGATAGGAAAGGACACGGAGAAGCTGGTGATACACTCGAAGGGGAGCGAGTACCCTGCGTACGACCCGAGAGGGTCCATAGGCATGGCCCTTGCGTACGCGACCTCGGACAGGGGTGCTGACCACAATCGCGCATGGCCGGTTGCCTCCGACGCATACGGCGACGGGGACCCCTGGAGCACCGAGGGGAAGGCCGCGATCTGCCACGAAGAACAGATGATGAAGAGCTACAAGTGGAGCATGATCTTCTGCGACTTCTACGGCGTCAGCCCTGAGAACATGGCAATGTACTACACGGCGGTCACAGGATTGCCGGCGGACGCCGACTGGCTCAAAGCGGTCGGCGCGCGCGTCTGGAACCTGGTCAGGGCCTTCAACGTCCGGGAGGGCTTCCTCCGGAAGGACGACTCGATGCCCGAGAGGATGGAGACGGAGCCGCTGCCGAGCGGTAAGACGGAGGGCAAATCGGTCAGCCGCGCGGCCTTCGATGAGATGTTGTCCGAGTACTACAAGCTCTGGGGCTGGGATGATGAGGGCCGTCCGACCAAGAGGACCCTCGAGGAGGCCGGCCTGCAGGAGATCCTTGGGGAGCTGGACTACCTCAAGTGAGGTAGACGCGACGGACCGGGGACGGGCCGAGGCCCATCCCCCAACCCTTTCGCCTTCGTGAGCGGGCTCCTTCGCTCCGATAAGATATGATATACAAATATATTTATATTATTATTAAACAATTCTTCTTCAACTAATTTCACCGGCGTTATCTACGCAATCGGAAGTTCACCGATTGCGACGGCGAGATGTGAGATTTCCAATCATTGCACCTGAGCGTTCGTAACATCTTCATTGTACACGGTCAACGGTTGCAAACAGGTAAGGTACAAATAGCTCCAACTCCAAGGATATATATGCAATCACTCCTTTACCAAGACCGAGGAGGAGCACGGGCTCCCAGATATGACCATGCCCATTGTTCTGGCGGGCCTGGTCGTTCAGCGTGGTGCACAGATGACGAGTCGGACCAGAAACTTCGGGTTGGTGTTCAACCCTTCAAGATGCAATGGTTGTGGAGAATGCGAGAAGGCATGCATAGCCTCGAAGAAATCGAGCGTTGCAGCCGGAAGGACGAGGATCAAGATCAGCAAGGACGGGGATTCGTACAAGGCCGCCGTCTGCGTGCACTGCGAGCAGTGTCCGCCCGGCGAGGTCTGTCCGTCTGCCCTGATAGAGTTCCACGACGACGGCAAGTACTGGACTCTCGACGAGCACAGGTGCTTCGCCTGCATGGCATGTATCCCTCGCTGTCCGTACGACGGCATATTCTTCGAGGAGGAGTTCGGCGTCGAGACCGCATACATGTGCGACCTGTGCGGCGGCGACCCGAGATGCGTCAAGGCCTGCCCCGAGGGAGCGCTCACTCTAAGCGATGCCCGGGGGAATGAGGGATGAGCGAGATGGCTGAGGACGAGGCGGTCGGCGAGACGGCGAAGCCGCCTAAGGCGGCTGAGAAGGGCAAGGAGGACCGCCGCAGCCCAGGCACGGCTGAGGAGGACTTCCCTCTGCCTGACTGGGTGGCCGACTGGGCCCGCGAGGCCCCCAGGATAGTCGTAAGGGCGCCAGGACCGAAGAGCAAGGCTATCATCAAGATCGACAGGGAGTACGTGTCGTACGCGTACGACCGCTGCTTCACGTTCACGTTCGAGAAGGCGTCCGGCGCCTCGGTGATGGACGCGGACGGAAACGTGCTCCTGGACTTCACCGCCGGCATCGGCGTGGAGAACGCGGGATGGACGCACCCGAAGGTCGTCAAGGCCATACAGGACCAGGCCTCAAAGCTGATCCACTCGATGGCTAATGACGCATATTTCGACAAGGAGGCATTCTTCGCCAAGCTCCTGCACGAGATATCTCCCGGCAAGGCTCTGAAGGGGACGTTCTTCGGCAACAGCGGTGCCGAGGCCGTGGAGGCGGCGTTCAAGCTCTCCAGGTACTACACGAAGAGGAACGAGCACGTTGCGTTCTTCGGCTCGTACCACGGGAGAATCGGCGCTGGACTGTCGCTGACCAGCAAGCTGAAGCTTAGGTACAGCTACGGCCCCCTTCTGCCGGGCATAGTATTCACCCCGTACGCCTACTGCTACAGGTGTCCCTTCAAGCAGACGTATCCCGAGTGCGGACTGTGGTGCATGGACTACCTGGAGAACCAGGTGCTTCAGATGGGAGGCCCGACTGGCCAGATATCGTCCATAGTCGTGGAGCCGATACAGGGCGAGGGCGGCTACGTCGTGCCCCCCAAGGACTTCCTGCCGAAGCTCAAGAAGATATGCGAGTCGCAGGGTGCGCTCCTCATCATGGACGAGGTCCAGACGGGCTTTGCCAGGACGGGTCGGATGTTCGCCTGCGAGCATTTCGACGTGGTGCCCGACATACTCGTCATGGGCAAGGCGCTCGGGGGCGGCGTACCCCTCGGCGCGATCATAGCGAAGAACGAGATCATGAAGAAATGGCGGCCCGGGTCGCACTCGTCGACGTTTGGCGGGACCGCCATAACGATGGCGGCCGGCCTCGCGCACGTCCAGGCGATAATCGACGAGGACCTCGCGGACCGGGCTGAGAAGCTGGGGGCGTACGCGATGAAGCTGCTCAGGGAGATGCAGCAGCGTCGGGAGATAATCGGCGACGTCAGGGGCAAGGGCCTGATGATTGGTGTGGAGCTCGTGAAGAATCAGTACACGAAGGAGCCTCACGAGGCGACGACGGTCCAGGGCAAGTGCTGGCGCGGCGGCCTGATGACGATAACATCGGGCATCTACGGCAATGTGTTCAGGATCGCACCGCCGCTCTGCATATCCAAGGCGCAGATCGAGAAGAGCCTCCAGATATTCGAGCAGGCGCTGAAGGACGAGGAGGAGTTCCTGAAGATCGGCACCTCCTCGCCTCCGGGTTGAGCGCGCGCGGGCGAGCGTACGCGTTCTGGCGGCAGGCAGGTGCGCGAGAGCACATGAACACACATGAGAAAGCCATTTATACGACCAATTCATTGGGCGCGATGATGGCAGAGGGCGAAGGCTCCGAGTTTCAGAGGAAGGCCACCCTGGGCTTCTTCGTGGCGCTCCTCGCCGCGGGCATCCTGATATACTGGGGCTGGGGGCTGATGTACGGAACGTGGTATCCTTTTGACCGGGATGCCATCGCGATATACACGATATACACCCCTCTGATAGCCTTCGGGGTCATCGGAATCCTCTTGTTCCGGAAGAAGCCCTCGCGCTGACGCAGCCGCTCACATGGCCCTGGCGATGTAGACTGGCGACGACGCCTTCTTGCCGCAGACGACGCACGTACCGTCGAAACCCTCGTCTTCCACTGGTATGCCTATTATGTTCCTGTCAGTGCGGTCCTCTATCACGTGTCCGCACTCCTCGTCCCCGCACCAACCGAGCCTGATCAGCTTCTCGGGAAGGTCGTCTAGTGATTCCGCGTCGACGGTGTCGTCTTCCATCCTCTGCTGCGCCCTCGAGAGCATTTCCGTCGATATGTCGACCAGCGTCTGCAGGACGTCCTGCGCGACCTCCGCCCTGTTCTTCAGCGACTTCTCCCCTGTGTCCCTCCGGACATAGGTGACCACACCCTTCTCCATGTCCTTCCTGCCGATCTCAAGGCGCAGTGGGACGCCTTTGAGTTCCCAGTCATAGTACTTGGCGCCCGGCCTCACGTCCCTGTCGTCCAGGAACACGCGCACGCCGGCGCGTTTGACATCGTCCTGCAGTTCCGCCGCAGCCCTGTTGACCTCTTCGGACGCCCCCTTCGCGAGAACGGGGACGACGACCACCTGAACCGGCGCGACATCTGGCGGAAGCAGCAAGCCCTTGTCGTCTCCGTGGACCGCGACCATCGCCCCGAGGAGCCTCTCGCTCATCCCATAGGTCGTCTGATGGACGTGCCTGTGCTCACCGTCCTCGTCTTCGTACTCGATTCCGTAGGGCTTCGAGAAGTTCTCCCTGTACTGGTGTATCGAGCCGAGCTGGAGGGTCCTTCCGTTCGGCAGGACCGTGTCGATGCCGACCGTGTAGTCCGCGCCGGGGAACTTGTCCCAGTCTGTCCTCCTGAGGAGCCTGTAGGGGACGCACCATCTCTTCGCCAGGCGGTCAAGTATCTCGTAGTCCTCCCTGACCTGTCTCTCGGCGTCCTCGAAATCGGCGTGGCAGGTGTGGGACTCGAAGAAGTGTATCTCCCTGACCCTGATGAACGCCCTCGTCTGCTTCGTCTCGTATCTGAATGTGTTGACTATCTGATAGGTCTTCAGGGGCAGGTCGGCGTGCGACCTGACCCAGAGCGCGAATATCGGGTACATCGCGGTCTCGCTCGTCGGCCGGAGCAACAGCTTCACGTCGAGGGGGTTGAGCCCGGCGTGTGTCACCCAGAACACCTCGGCGTCGAACCCCTTGATGTGCTCCTTCTCCTTTGAGAACTGGTCCGCGGGGATCAGCAGGGGGAAGCAGACCTCGTCGTGGCCCGTCCCGTCCAGCTCCTCGCGGATCTGGGTGTCGATGGCCCTCATTATCTTCCATCCGTAGGGGGTCCATACGTTCATCCCCTTGACTGGGTATCGCTTGTCCGTGAGGTTGGTGCGCTCCACAATCTCGTTGTACCACTCGCTGAAGTCCTCTGCCTTCTTCATTTCAGCTCCCAGAATCGGAGCGGGACTTATGTAGCTTTTGGTGTCCTGCTACCGTTCCTGTATTGTCCTGGCTATCTGCGATGCGACCGTCATCGCCGTTGTGGGATTCTCTATCGTGTCGGTCGAGTAGACCTCGTCGCAGACGGCTCTGAGCTTCGCGATCGCGCCGCCCGCGAAGACGCCGTGCGTGCAGACCGCCGTGATCTCATTCGCGCCCTGATTCCTCAGCTGCTCGGCCGCCCTGACGATCGTCCCTCCGGTCGATATGATGTCGTCGACTATCGCGACCTTCCTGCCGGAGACATCCAAGGATTTCGGCGTCATCATGACCGTCTCACCGTTCAGCCGCTCCTTCACGAGGAAGTCCGAATCGCAGCCGACGACTTCCGCCACGTGCTCGGCGTTGTCCCGTCTGCCCTCGTCTGGGGACAACACGAGCTCCGCCCCCTGTTCCCTCAGGAATCCCCCGATCTCGGCATGCCCTGACACGTTGTGCGCGTCCACGCCTTCGAACCACGACATCACGCTCGCGGCGTGGACATCGACCGTCAGGAATCGGTCGGTCGTCGCGGATATCGCACGCGCCAGCGCACGTGCGCTTACGGGCTCGCCCTCATTGAACTTCTTGTCCTGACGCGCGTAGCCGAAGTATGGCGCGACGGTCGTGACGGAAGCCATCCCGAGGTCGGCGACCGCGTCCTGTAGAAGCAGCAGCTCGATGATGTTCCGGTCCGGGCAGGTCGTCTGGACTATGACGACTTCTTCCCCGGCCAGGTCGCCTTCGATCCGCAAGTAGCATTCGTCATCCGGAAACCTGGCGACCTCCACATGCGCGAGGCCGGCCCCCAGTTGTCCCGCGAGCTCCTTCGCCAGGCTCCTCGAAGCTGATCCCCCAACAACCTGCATGCTATCGGTCGACGGAACGTCATCCGTTCTCATATAACTTGACGCTTCCCGGCCACTGGAACCGGGCTACGAAACAATTAATAGAAGAGATGGTCATATTGGGAAATCGAGATGGGATGCAGTTGAACGAGAGCACTGACCAGATGGAACCATCGACGGCCGAGGCCGGCGCGACGGTCCCCGGAATCGCGGACGACACCCAACCTGAGCCCCCGAAGGAGGCTCGAACCAGGCACCCCCGCGCGAAGGATCACAGAGAGGTCGAGCCCGTCGGCATCATATACGGCAACGTGGGCACGCTCAAGTTCAACATGGTCGTCGTATCCCCCCTCGAGAAGATGGAGTTCGTCCAGATAAGGCACGGCATTCACGGGCACCTCCTCGGGCAGGTCTCTGAGATCGAGCGCAGGACCAACCTCACGACCGACGGCGTGAAGTCGATGAAGCACGGTTCCCCCGTCGAGATAGAGGAGAAGGAGATAGCGACGGTATCCGTCGTCGGATACCGTGACGACAGGAACCTGCTTCAGACGCCGCGGACCCCGCTCAAGGCGGGGGAGCAGGTATTCCGGGCGGAGGAGGAGCTGATTAAGAGCGTCGTCGGCATACGGGAGCACACTGACTCCGGCGCTTACGTGGGCCTGCTCTCAGGACACGACGTTCGTGTGGAGCTCGACATAAACCTCCTGGTACAGAAGCACGTCTGCATCCTCAGCAAAACGGGCGGGGGGAAGTCCTACTGCTCAGGCGCACTTGTCGAGGAGTTCATGAAGCACAAGGTCACCGTCTGCGTCATCGACCCCCACGGCGAGTACTCCACCATGCGGAAGAAGGGCACGATCAAGAAGACGCACAGGGATTTCGGCGTCAAACCGAAGGGATACAACGACAAGATAGTCGAGTTCGCCACGGATACGAACCTCAACAAGCACGCACGCCCGCTCAAGTTCACGCTTCACAACCTGGACGCGAGGGAGATCCTCGGGCTGACGAACACCAAGAACGTGAGGTCTTACCTTACCATGCTGCGGAGGGCGATCGACGGCCTGCGGGACGCCAAGGAGAACTACTCGATAACCGACATCATATCGATATTGGAGGCCAACAACGAGCCGTCCAGCGCAGCATTGATCACAGAGCTCGAGTACCTGAACGAGATAGAGGTCTTCGCAGAGCAGGGGACGAAGATAGACGAGCTGATACAGAAGGGCAAGACGACGATCATAAACCTTAGGGGCACGCCGCCGGACATGCAGGAGCTCATAGTGAACAGGATCGGTAACGCGCTATTCGAGCTACGGAAGGTAGGCAAGATACCGCCCATGATGCTCGTAGTTGAGGAGGCGCACAACTTCTGCCCGCAACAGGGCCAGGTCGCGTGCTCAAAGGTCTTCAGGACGATCGCTTCCGAGGGCAGGAAGTTCGGCCTGGGCCTTCTCATCATATCGCAGAGGCCTGCGAAGGTGGACAAGAACGTGCTGAGCCAGTGCAACACGCAGATAATACTCAAGGTCAACAATCCGAACGACCTCAAGGCGATCGCTTCGTCGATCGAGGGCCTGACGGAGGGCATGGAGGACGAGATACAGCGGCTTCCGATAGGCACCGCGATTGTGACGGGAGGCGGCGTTTCAATGCCGCTGTTCGTCGATGTTCGGCCGAGGGAGTCGCAGCACGGCGGAGAGAGCGTCGAGATAATCCCCGCCAGAAGGATGTAGACTGATGGCCCCTGGCGAGTGCACGATGACCGTTGAGCGCGTCGAGAGATACCTGTCGATCACATCCAAGGCGCTGTCGAAGCTGGAGGTCGCCGCGCCTGAGAGGTCGTTCAACAGGCGCCTTGCGGACGACTTCCTTTCGATGGCCAGGTCATACTACGACGACGCGAAGGAGTTCGCCCGGAAGGGAGAGCTGGTGAACGCGTTCGCGTGCGTCAACTATGCCCACGGCTGGCTCGACTGCGGCGCCAGGATAGGTCTGTTCGACGTCGGGGCCGATGACAAGCTCTTCACCCTGTACGAGTGACCTGCCCTGCTAACGCTCGCACCGTCGCACCAGCCGAGGCCCTTCGATGTCGACTGCGCAGTGGAACACCTCTCCCAGGGCCGACAGGGCCTCCGTTGAACGCTCCCCTGCACCTACCGCGAACACCGAGTTGCCGAGCATGGACATGCTGGCGATGCCCGGCGGCCCGACGAGGTCAATCACTGACAGGACCTCGGCCGAAGCCAGCCCTGTCTCTTTGGCGAATGACCTCGATAGCCGCATCATGTTGTGGAGCGTAGGGTCGGCCAGGAGTTCGTCGACTTTCGGGGCGCCCTGCGCGTTGATCCTCGAGACGGTCTCCGAGTCGTCCAGCACGTTCGCTGTGTTCAGAGGCGTCCCGACGACCACCAGGGCCAAGTCGGGGCGCCCGTCTATCCGTTCGACCCTGCCGACGGGCGGGAGGCCCGCCCGCTCTCTGACGGCGATTCCGCCACGGTGCAGCGCGGAGACGTCGCCCAGACCGCCGCCCAGTTGTACCTCGGCCACGTGCGCGGCCTCGAACGCCTTGTACCTGTCCAGACCGAGCACGTCACACAGCGCGAGGCTGGCAGACAGCGCCCCTGCAGCGCTCATACCGAACCCTTGTCTCTCAGGGAGATCGAGCGATGTGACGACGGAAACAGAGAGCGGTCTATTGCCGATGAGCAGTTCCACGGCTCTTCTGGTCACGGGCGCATCGCTTCTGAAGCCGTTCAGATCGACCTCGAACACCGGCTCGTCCGAGCTATCGACCTCCACGTCGCTCACGGCACCGAGCGATAGGCACATGCCCGCTCCTCTCGACCCAGTCGACAAGACATTATCGGTCCGCCGTATATCGAAGAAGCCCGTGACATGGCCCGGGCAGAACGCCCTTGACTTCATACGATCATCCCTTGGATGCGCGGTCCAGGACCTCGTCGGCGACGTCCGCCTTCGTCCCGACCACTTTCTGGGACGAGCCGTCGCGCTCGACGACTATGACGCGCGTCTTTCCAGGGGTGACGTCGCGGATGTCGTTCGCCACGACGAAGGAGCATCCCGCTCTCTCCATCAAAGCGACGGCCTCCGAGACAAGTTCGGAATCCTTGACGCGCGAGCCAGCTTTGAACCCGACGAGCACCTTCGCCCGCACCTCATCAATCAGCTTCGGATTTCTCCTGAGCGTCATGCTGAGCGAATCCTCCTGCGAGGATACCTTGCCGTCGACCCTTTCTGGCGAGTAGTCCGACACGGCGGCCGGGAAGAGGACTATGTCCCACTCGTCCGCCTCGCGGATCATCTTCCCCAGGCTCTCGGCGCTCGTGAAGCGCCGTGTCCTCATGTATGTCGGCACCGGGGCCTCGATCCTTCCCAGCCAGAGTTCGACATCCGCGCTGCGTTCAGCAGCGGCCTTCGCCAGTTCGATGCCGGTCTCCCCTGAGCTCCTGTTCGTGATCACCCGTATGTCATCGAAAGGTTCCTCCGTGGAGCCGGCTATCACGAGCACCTTCTTCCCGCGGAGGTCTCCCTTGCCGATGCGCGAAAGCACCGCCGAGAGTATCCTGTCGATGTCCGGCATCTTGGCCTTGGACTCCTCCATCTTGGGCTCGAGGACGACGACGCCGGATTCCCTGAGCTTCCTGATGTTGGCCGTCACGATCCCGTGGTTGATCATCGAACCGTGCATGGCGGGGACGACCACGACGGGTATCCCCGCGCCGATCGCGGTCGTGGCGAAAGTCGTGACCGTGGTGTCGTCGATCCCGCAGGCCATCTTGGATATGGTGTTTGCCGTGGTCGGGGCTATGAGCAGCAGGTCAGCCCTGTCGGGCACATCCCCGCACAGCGCCACGTGCTGCACGCCACCGTCTATCTCGGTTATGACAGGGTTGCCCGAGGCGAACTCCATAGCATATGGATGGACGACCTTGGCGGCGTCCTTAGAGAGAACCACGTGCACTGCCGCGCCGTGCCTAATCAGCTCCCTGCACAGCCTCACCGACTCGACGGCAGCTATGCTACCTGTGATTCCAAGGACGATCCTCCGCCCCTTCAGCTTCTCACTGCTCGCGCATCTGATCTGGTCCGCAGGGTGCATTGGACTATGTCCCACGCATCTGCCGCTATTAAACGTTGCTGCGCTCCACGGCGGCCAAGGCGTCCTCCACAACCTCCGCCAAGGGACGCTCGGCGTCTATCTGGACGATCGTATCGTCGCTTCGCGCCAGTCTCCGGTAGTTGTCCTGGACGTCCTTGAGGAAGTCCAGTTGCTCGAACCTCGACGTCCAGCCCCTTCCCCCTATCCTCCGGAAGGCGGTCTCGGGGCTCACCAGCAGGAGCAGGGTGACATCGGGACGGGCTGAGATCCTCAGGTTCGCGTCGAGGAGCCAGTTGAAATTGTCCCCAAGCGACCAGAGCCTCAGATGCGCGGTCTGATACGCCACTGTGGAGTGGTAGTATCTGTCGCATACGACGGTCTTTCCCTGCTCCAGGAGCCCGTTGATCTCGAGCGTGTGCTGCGCCCTGTCGGCCATGAACAGAAGGGCGTCCAGGTAAGGGCTGACATCGCCCTTCTCTCCCTTTCTCACGGCCTTGCCTATCCAGGAATCGGTCGGCTCCCGCGTCAGTACAGCGTCGTCCCCCATCGACTCGGCGATACTGGCCGCGACGCTGCTCTTGCCGCACCCGTCTATCCCTTCCACCACGATGAAGCGCGCCATGTGCGGCCGCTCTGATGGACGCCTGCCGTAGATAACTCTTTGCTGGAAGGCGTTCACGAGCGCGCGTGCGCAGCCAGACGCCCGCCAGCCGACACGGCCTCGCGCTTTGGCGAAATGTGTACACCCGCGTCTGCTGGGTCTGCTGGCAGAGTATAAGTAGAGCCAAGGCGCTTACACAGCTTCCAAGGTGATACGCTGGTAGTGGCGTATGTACTGATTACCACGGCGACCGGGAAGGAGAACTCAGTGCTCGAGCACATCAGAGACCTCCCCGAACTGACCGAGGCGCACCAGCTGTTCGGTCAGTACGACATAATAGCCCGCATGGAGACGGAGGGCTACGACCGGCTGTGCGACGTAGTACTGCAGAAGGTCCGCAGCGTCAAAGGCGTGACAGGGTCAAGGACGCTCATCTGCGCCAGATTCAAGCGCGACTAATCGTCGCGTCCGACTTCTTCAGATACCCCCTCCAGCTGAGCACCATGTCTCTCGCAGCCTTGACTTCGTCTATGCGGCTTCTGGCTGCGCTGTGCGGGGCGCTTCTTAGGAGTTCAGGGTCCTCAGACATGATCCGCCTGCACGCCTCGGCGAAGGCGTCGAGCGTGTCCTTCGTCTCGCTCTCCGTCGGCTCTATCATCAACGCCTCGTCGATTATCAGTGGGAAGTAGACCGTCGGGGCGTGGAAGCCGTAATCCAGCAGCCTCTTCGCGAAATCCATGGTTCTCACGCCCCTCTTCTTGAGAACGCTTCCACTGAGGACGAACTCGTGCTTTCTGAGATCTCCGTAGGGCATGTCGAAGAGGTCCTTCAGCTGCTCCTTCAGGTAGTTGGAATTGAGCACAGCCTCTTCTGAGACGCGCTCCAGCCCCTTCCCACCTTTCATCACTATGTACGCATGGGCCCTCACGAGCACGGCGAAGTTGCCGAAGAACGACTTCACCTTTCCTATGCTCCTCGGGCGGTCGTGGTCCAGGCTGTAAACGCCGTCGCCGCGCACGATCCTGGGAACAGGCAGGAATTCCTCCAGGAGTTTCTTCACACCTACCGGTCCCGCCCCCGGACCTCCTCCCCCGTGCGGTGTGGCGAAGGTCTTGTGAAGGTTGAAGTGGACTATGTCGAAGTCCATCTTCCCAGGGGAGGTCTTTCCCATGATGGCGTTGAGGTTCGCGCCGTCGTAGTACAACAACGCCCCCGCCTCGTGGATGATCTTCGCTATCTCCTCGACATCCCTCTCGAACAGCCCGAGCGTGTTGGGGTTGGTAAGCATGAACGCAGCTGTGTCGTCGGAGACCGCGGCCTTGAGCGCCTCGATCTCGACGCATCCGTCCTTCGATGGCAGGTCGAGGACGTCATATCCCACCATCGCAGCTGAGGCCGGGTTCGTCCCGTGCGCCGTCTCAGGCAGGATCACCTCCTTCCGCACCTCCGCCCTCGATTCATGATATGCCCTGACGATGTGCATGCCGGTGAACTCTCCGTGGGCGCCCGCCGCAGGCTGGAGCGTCACGGCGTCGACGCCTCCGATCTCACATAGCATGTCCTCGAGTTCAGCCATCACCTGCAGCGCCCCTTGAACGGTCGAGACGTCCTGCAACGGGTGCAAGTTCGAGACTGTGTCCCACGCCGAGACCTCGTCACATATCTTGGGATTGTACTTCATCGTGCAGGAGCCGAGGGGATAGAAGCCGTTGTCCACCCCGAAGTTCATCTGTGAGAGGTTGACGAAGTGCTTCACAACCTCGCGCTCAGCAAGGTCAGGAAGCATGAGGCTCGTGCGCAGCAGATACTCCGGAAGGGCGGCCCGCACCTCGTCCTCCAGGTCATCATCCGGCCCGGATTCGCATCCCTCGAACATGAGGGGCACGTCGTGTACTGCCTGGTGGTACCTCATCGGATTCCCTCCAGGGCCTCCGTGAGCCTGCTTATGTCGGATGGCGAGTGCATCTCGGTGGTAGCCACCAGCGAACAGTCTTTCAGGTCGGGGAACCATCGTCCCAGAGGGAAGCCGCCGTGTATCGAGGCATCTCGCAACGCGCGGTTGACGTCCTCAGGCGCGACACTGCTCCTGACGACGAACTCGTTGAAGTGATGGGCCTGGAAGGCCGGTGCCTCGAATCCCTCCAGGGCATCGATGCCTTCCGAGAGGGCCTTCATGTTCTGTATGTTCCTCAGCGCCATCCTCCTCAGGCCTGATCTTCCTAGCGTCGCGACGTGCGCGGCAACTGCGACGGCCAACAGCGCTTCGTTGGTGCATATGTTGGACGTGGCCTTGCTCCTCCTTATGTGCTGCTCGCGCGTCTGGAGCGTCATGCAGAACGAACGCCTCCCATCCTCGTCCTCCGTCATGCCTATGATCCTGCCGGGCATCTTGCGGACGTGTTCCTCGCGACAGCCGAACACGCCGATCGATGGTCCGCCGAAGCTCATGGGGACGCCCAGGGGCTGGGCGTCACCTATTACGATGTCCGCCCCCATCTCGCCAGGGGGCCGGATGAGCGCGAGCGCCAACGGGTTCGAGCCGATAGCAAGCACCCTGTCGCCAACGATGTCGCGTATCCGCTTCCAGCCCTCCTCCAGCGCGCCGAATACGTTGGGCGTCTCGAAGTAGAATCCGCATACGTCGTCGCTCATCTTCGACTCGAGATCCTCGGCGTCCACTGCCCCCGACTCCGGGTCGTATCCGACCTCATCGATGTCTATGTCCGCGCCGCGAGCATACACCCTGGCGACGTCCGTCCTCTCCGGGCTCGTGGCCCTGCTCACGAGGAACCGGTCGCCCCCCCGAAGCCTGTGACTCATGAGAACGGCCTCGCCAAGAGCGGTGGAATAGTCGTACACGCTGCAGTTCACGTAGTCCATCGCGGTGAGTTCGGCCATGATCGACTGGTATTCGAACAGGGCCTGCAGCATACCCTGGCTCACCTCGGACTGATACGGGGTGTACGAGGTCGCGAACTCGGACCTGAAGGCCACGGCCCTGACGACGGCAGGTATGTGGTGGTAGTACACACCTCCGCCAAGGAAGCTGAGCCACCTCGACGCGGGCTCGTTGCTAGACAGGACCGATTCGAGCCTGCGTCTCAGCTCCATCTCGTCCACTCCTTCCGGAAGGTCGAGGCCGTCCGTCCGCAATCCTTGCGGTATGTCCCTGAACAGGTCCTCCACGGACCGCAGACCGAGTCTCGTCATCATCTCTGCAGAACACTCAGAGCGTCGCATGCGGCCGTTTCATAGAAATCCTACTCTAAAAGGGTTTTTGCGCCGGTGTCCTCCTGCTGAGTCATCGTGTGCCGGTGAGGCTCCGGAGCCGCCTTATGTATGTGGGCAGGCTCTCGACGTCCTTCACCTCCTTCTTGGTGAGCGCCGCGAGGCGTGCCCTGAAATCCTCGACCGCCCTCGCGCCGTTCGCCTCGAATGCGTCCTTGAGCCTCCTGGCGATCCTCCCTCCCTTCCTGTCCCAATCGGTCAGCAGGATGACCCGGTCCCAATCCCTGGATAGCTCCTCGCAGAAGGCGAACAGGGATATGCCCTTGCTGAGGCTGGTCACGTTCTTCACGATCCCAAGCTGCTTCAGCGCCTCCACATCCCTGATGCCCTCGACTACGATCGGGCAGTCCCTGCTGCACTCCTCGAGCTCCTCGATGACCTCGATTATGCTTTCGAGCCGGTCCTTCGGCGTTATCAATCAGTCGACCTCCAGCATCCTCGCGACATCCTCTGCAGGGACCGGGACGAAGACGACCTTTCGGCGGGATCTGTCGCCGTGCACGATATCGACATCACTCGTCTTCAATGACAACGCCTCCGAAAGGAACCTGATGAGCTCGTCGTTCGCCCTGCCGTGCTCGGCCGCCGCTCCGACCCTTATTCTGAGCGCGTGCCTCCACGGGTCCACACCTTCCATTGCCGTCTTCGCCGCGCCGGGTGACGCTATCACGACTATATGGCAGCCGCCCGCAACCGCTTTGATGAACCCCTTCGCCGACATTCCGAGTCAAACCGTTAGAATGGTCGTCTCCGTAAAATCCTTTGCCGTGACCGCTCCTCACAAACATCAAATAGGTGACTCATGCATGCGCGACGTGATGGCGGACAAGAGAGGGGACATGGGGTACGAGGACATCATGACGCTCTTCAGGATGGAGTACCGTTCTCAGCAGCTGACCAAGGTCGACCCTGCTCTCTATCAGAAGATAGGCGCGTACGTCAGGAGCCTGCGCAAGGAGAACGAGAAGGAGATCGCGAAGAGTCCCAACTCCCCCGCCAGCATGATGCTCAACGATCAGCTTAAGAAGTCCACGGACAAGGCGAAGAGGGTCTACGAGCTCCGCCAGCGGAAGATAGCCCTTCTCGCTCTCAGGAAGGTCGCTGGTGACAGCCCGGAGACGGGCAACCTCACGCCCGACGAGCTGGTCCTGTTCTCCAGCCTCGTGTCCGTGCTGACGGCCCACAGGGGGCGGAACGCGGACCTGGATGCTCCTGACGCGAGCGCCACCGACGGTGAGATCGTCGAGGCGCCCGAGGCCGTAGAAGAGAGCGAGGAGGCTGCGGGACGGGACCAGGGCGAGGCGAAGGGCGCCGCCGGGTTCGCGCTCGTGCGAGTCATGGAGGATGTTCCGACATTCGCAGGCGTCGACAGGGACTACACGCTCAGGAAGGAGGACGTCGTCTCCCTTCCGAAGAACGTCGCCGACGCTCTGGCGGCCCATGGGAAGATAAAGCTCATCGAGCCATCATAGGCCGAACGGACCGTTGTGGGAGCCGTATTCCGTGGGCTCGACCTTCGGCCGGAGCCTCTTGTGTCTCAGGGCCTCGACGACCGCGCCCTCCGCCAGCTCCGCCTGGTTGTTCTCCCTGCTCATGTGGAGCAGCACAACACGCGCCGTGCTCTCGCACGCCGCGTCCGCGCAGAGCCGAGCCGCGTCTTCGTTGGACAGATGGCCGTTCTCGCTGAGGATGGTCCTCTTCAGAAACTCAGGGTAGGTGCCGCTCCTAAGCATCTCCTCATCGTAGTTGGCCTCGACCATGAGCAGGTCGGAGTCCTCAGCGGAACGCTTGAGGTCAGCGGTGACGCGGCCGAGGTCGGATATGACGGAGACCTTGCGCCCGTCCGTCTTGATTGTGAAGGCGACAGGGTCGGAGGCGAGGTGGTCCACCGGCACGGAGCGGATGTCTATGTCTCCGATGGCGAAGTCACCGCCTGCGCGGAAGACCGCCGTCTGCGCGCCGTCGTGCGGGGTGAGCGAGAGAGTGCCCTCGGTACCGAACATGGGCACCTCGTGGACCGAGCAGAACCTCCTCGCCCCTCTGTTGTGGTCCGTATGCTCGTGTGTCAACAGCACGGCGTCGACCTCGGCGGGCTCCGCGCCGAACATGCCGAGGCGTCGCTCGATTTCGCGGCATGATATCCCAGCGTCGACGAGAATGCCCGCATCGCGTGAGCGGACAAACACCGAGTTGCCGCAGCTGCCACTGCTGAGCACCGCCACAAATGAATCGTGCATCCGCTCGACTCTATACATAGGAGGGTGTTAAAACCTTTCCCAGCAGCGAGCCGTTACGCGCTCCCCGTCTTGACTGCATCGTCCCGGATCGCGGATGAGCCAGGCTGTCGAAAATCCCTCGCACACCTCGATAGGTTTATTAACGGCAAGCATATACTGCGGATTTGCGGGCTCGTAGCTCAGCTAGGTAGAGCAACCGGCTCTTACTGCGAAGACCATCGGTTCTCTCAGGAGATACCGGTGGGTCAAGGGTTCGAATCCCTTCGAGCCCGCCATTCTCCGACCCCTCTGCGATCCCGTTGCTGCGATTGCCACGGTCGACCGCTACTTCGGGCCGCATGGTCCGAGGAAAGGTTAATGCCGGGGCCGTCGATGCTCTTGAGGAGTGCGAGTCGTTATGGGCTGGATGTATCGCGGTCAGAGGAGGGGTCGTGCGTGACGTGCAGCAGGCTCTTCTTCGTGGGAACTGCCGGGTCCGGGAAGAGCGCGCTTACGGGTGCGTTCGGTCAGTGGGTCACCAACGAGGGCTATGACTGCATCACCGTGAACCTGGACCCCGGTGCTGATTCGCTGCCCTACGAGGTCGACGTTGACATTCGTGACTGGGTCCGCCTGTCCGAGGTCATGAAGGAGTACGGGTTGGGGCCGAACGGAGCGCAGGTGCTGGCCTCTGACATGCTCGCCCTGAATATCGCCGAGGTGGTAGACGTAATAGACGGATTCGACACCGACTACGCCCTGATCGACACGCCCGGCCAGCTCGAACTGTTCGCTTTCAGGAAGAGCAGCCAGGTGGTCGTGGAGGCGCTCAGCCCCGAATCCTCCGCGGCGGCCTTCCTGTTCGATCCCGTGCTCTCGAAGGATCCGAACGGATTCGTCACATCGATGCTGCTATCCACCACGGTCCGGCTAAGGCTCCAGCTGTCGTTCATACCCGTGCTTTCCAAGTCCGATCTGCTGTCGGAGGCCGAACAGGACATGATCGGTAGCTGGAGCAGCGACTTCCAGTCGCTGTGGGCCGCCCTCTGCGACAGCCCGACGAGCGCTCAGACGCAGGTCAGCCTGGAGTTCCTCCAGGCCATCGACGCTCTTGGCGCCGGCATGCCTCTCAGCTTCGTCAGCTCGGACACTTGGGAGGGTATGACCGACATCTATGCCGCAGTGCAGATGGCCCTCCAGGGTGGCGAGGACGTCGACAGGTGACGGCTCCGCGCTTGCCGTCGCGAGTTGTTGGTAAAATCCAATCACTTAATAACGAGTATGCCGTCCGCTCGAAGTGGTCTCAGAGGGTTCAAATGCAGGCGGTCGTCAAGAGGAACAGGGCCCCAGGGGCGAGGATCGAATCGGTCGACAAGCCCGCGATTGGCAAGCGCGATGTTCTGATAGAGATGAGGCACAGCTCCATATGCGGCACGGACGTTCATATCTGGTACTGGAACCACTGGGCCGAGCGCCGCCTCAAGCAGCTGCCCATCATCTTCGGTCACGAAGCTTGCGGTCAGGTGGTGGAGGTCGGCCAGGACGTGCGCTCCGTAGAAGTCGGCGACCTCGTTGCTGCTGAGACGCACATAGTGGACGAGGAGTGTTATCAGTGCAGGACCGGGCGTATGCACATCTGCAGAGATGTCAAGATCTTGGGCGTGGACGCCGACGGCGTGTTCGCCGAGTACATAAGCCTGCCCGAGATGAACGCGAGGAAGTTGCCCGAGGGCCTCGACCCTAAGCTGGGGTCGTTGCTGGAGCCGCTAGGCAACGCGACGTTCACCGTCCTTCCGGACGAGTGCGCAGAAGGGGTTCGAGACAAGAACGTTTTCGTCGCTGGGTGCGGCCCCATCGGCCTCATGGCCATCGCCATCCTGAAGGCGCTCGGCGCGAACAAGGTCATCGCATCGGAGCTGGCAAGCGAGAATGTGCGTTTCGGCCTCGCGAAGAGGATGGGGGCCGATGTGGTCCTCGACGCCTCCGTGGAGCCGGACGACCTCGTGGCTTCAGTCATGGAGGAGACCGGAGGGAACGGCGTTGACGTGTCGTTGGAGATGTCAGGGGCGCCGTCCGCCCTCGGCCAGGTCTTCGACGCCCTGACGCCAGGGGGTCGCGTGTCCATACTGGGCCTCTACCCCGACCCGGTGACGATGGATGTCAACAACGCCATCACATTCAAGTCGGCGATGGTATATGGCATAACAGGGCGAAAGATGTTCGACACGTGGGAGGAGATGTACAGGATCCTGGCGGACGAGGATTTCAGGTCGAAACTGTCTTCCATCATATCCCACACGCTGCCCATGCGGGAGATAGTGGACGGGATGGAGCTGATACGCTCGAAGCAGTCGGCCAAGGTGTCGCTGGTGCCGGAGTGGTGATGATATGGCTCAAAGAGACCCCGTCGCTTTCCTCGGTGAGGCGTACAGGCAACTGGTCGAGGGCGACCTCGACTGGAAGCTGAGGGTGCTGCAGGGACCGAGCACCCCCAGGTGCGTAGTGGACGGCAGGGAGGTGATCATGCTGTGCTCGAACAACTACCTGAGCCTGAGCAACCATCCGAGAGTCAAGGAGGCCGCAGCCAAGGCCGTCATGACGCATGGCGCCGGCTCAGGTTCCGTGAGGCCGATAGCAGGCAACATGGACCTGCACGTGGAGCTGGAACGCCGGCTGGCATCGTTCAAGGGGGCCGAGGCCTCCCTTGTGTACCAGACCGGCTTCGCGGCGAACGCTGGGCTGATCCCGCAGCTGGTCGACGCGGGCGACCTCGTGGTGAGCGACGAGCTCAACCACGGAAGCATAATCGACGGTGTCAGGCTGTCGAAGGCCGACAGGTTGGTCTACCGACATTGTGACGGGTCCGACCTTGCCGACAAGTTGCGCGAGGCGGAGGACCACGCTCCTGCGTATAGGAGGATCCTGGTCATCACCGACGGCGTGTTCAGCATGGACGGAGACATCGCCCCCCTCGACGAGTTATCGATGTCCGCCGCCGAGCACGGAGCGATGGTGTACGTGGACGACGCACATGGTGAGGGCGTCCTCGGTGACGGCGGAAGAGGGATCGTGTCCCACTTCGGGCTCGCGCGCGACAAGGTCCATGTCGAGATGGGCACGTTCTCGAAGGCCTTCGGCGTCGTGGGCGGTCATGTGTCCGGGAGCAGAGACCTGGTCGACTTCGCCCTCAACAGATCGAGGACTTGGCTCCTCAGCGGCTCTCACCCGCCGGCCGTGGCGGCCGCGACGATAGCCGCCATCGACGTGCTGGAGACGGAGCCTCAGCATGTGCGGAACTTGTGGGAAAACACCGAGTACTTCAGGAAGGAGGTGGGCCGCCTGGGCTTCGATACCGGCAAGAGTCAGACGCCGATCATACCCATCATTATAGGAGAGAGCGGGGATGCCAAGGCGTTCAGCGGAAGGCTGTTCGAGGAGGGCGTGTTCGCGCTGCCGATAGTCTATCCGATGGTCTCCAGGGACAGCGCCAGGATACGTACCATAATGAACGCCGCACTCACGCGCGATGATCTCGACGAGGCCTTGTCCGCGATAGAGAAGATAGGCAAGGAACTCGACCTGGTCTGAGCCTACTCGCGCTCTCCCCCCTCGGCTGACCTCTCGGCCACCGACACCTTGAACTCCTCTCCCGGGGTGACCACCGTGAAGGTCACGGTGTCCACGATGCCCTTCTCCTTCAGGGACTGATCCGGGGTCAGGAGATGGTGCTTGGAGATGAACTTGTAGAGATGGTCCTTCCCGTCGTCGCCGATCGCCCTCTTGATCACGGCCGGCTTCTTCCAGAAGCCAGCGCTTAGCTTCGCGATGGTCCTCGTTCCTTCGAGGTCTAGCACGATCAGCTCGTGGTCCTTCGAGAAGTACTTCTCCCTGTGCTCTACGGGGACCTCTATCCCCCTCGACCGGCTCGGCCCTTGCCAGATTATGCAGTCGAAGACGTCTCCTCTCGCCGATGCGGACGGGGAGCGCAGGTCCCTGCGGACGGATGTCAGTACCTTGCAGGTGGGGCAGAAAGTCTCCTCGGTCTCCTGCGAGCATCGTCTGCATATCCTCATCGTGCCAGTGCTCCCTCTTTCGCCTGGGAAAAGGCGGTGGGTAGCACTTCAATCTTTTGCACGGCACGGGATGTGAGGCGGAACGACCTTGCCTCGCCCCGTGGCAACCTCTAAGGGCTTGTGGGTGGATGACGGGGCCGGTGCGGAACATGGTGAAGATGCTGATATGCTATTACTCGCGCTCAGGCAACACGAGGAAGATGGCCCGCCTGATAGAGAAGGGAGCGAGGCCGACGGGCGTCGAAGTGGACGTCAAGGATGTCAAGGACGTCACGCCCGCCGCACTCCTGAAGTACGACTGCGTGGTCATAGGCTCTCCGACGTACTACGGCCTGATGTCCGCCGAGGTGAAAGCGCTGCTAGACAAGAGCATCAGGTATCACGGGCGGCTCGACGGGAAGGTCGGAGGGGCGTTCTCGTCGAGCTACAACGTTGGCGGAGGTAACGAGACGACCATCATGGCGATACTCGAATCTCTTCTAATCCACGGTATGGTGGTGTGCGGCGACCCTGACGGCGACCACTACGGCCCCGTATCGATCGGAAAGCCGAACAGGAGGGTTGAGGCGGTTTGCAGGAGATACGGAGAGAGGGTCGCGGAACTGGCCAAACGCCTGCACGGATGACCGGCGGAGTCGTCACAGCCGGGTGAGGTCCTCCAGCTTGGCGCTGTCGTCGCCCTTGTGCCTGGGCTTCCTCCTCGGAGGTGGTTGGCGCCGGTGAGAGTCCTCTGCTTCCTCTTCTTCATCGTCCTCTTCAGGCTCCCCCTCAGGAGCCCCCTTGAGGGGCGCATTGCACCGAGGGCACCTATCGGAGTTCCTGATGCACTCCTTGCACAGGACCGCCTTGCATTTCATGCACCTGCTGACCGCCACGCCGCCATGGAAGAGACACCGTCGGCCGACGAGGTCCGAGCCCTCCTCTTCACCCTCCTCGTCATCCCTGCCCCTGACCTTCCTACTCTCGGTCTTGCGCCCAGGAGGCTTCGCCTTGGGCTTCCGTCCGGCAGTGCTCCTCGGGCGAGTCCTCGCCCTCGGTCTCTCGACCTCCTCTTCCTCTTCGGGTTCCTCCTCCACGTCGTAGCCTTCTTCGCGCTCTCGCGTCGCGCGCGCGATGACCGGCTGTGCGTCGGAATCGTCGCCTTCGTAGGCGGAGTATTCTCCGAAGCTCTCGCTGACGATGGAGCTGAGCGTCACGGTTTGCGATTCGACGCCGCCCTCGTGGAAGGTCATCAGTATCGTCACAAGCTGTCTCGCCTGGTAGGCGCCCACGTCGAGACTGCGTATTAGGCCGAGGACGTTCTTCTGGTCCGCAGGAAGGTCGAGCGCCCGCCTCAGCAGGGTTTCCGTGCGCTGGTCGGCCGTTTCGGTGCTGAACCTGTACTCCTCGACCGCCCTGACGTAGCTGAGGATCCGCTTCGCGCTCGATACCTTCAGGTCCGGGAAGTTGACTGTGATGTCGCACAGTCGGAGGCCGTGTGCCGAGAGGTCCCTCTTCAGCATGACGGTGACGAGCACCTCGCGTGAAAGCCTCTCGTACTTGTCGAAGGCAGTCGCCGACAGGTCCGGGAGGGAGATCTCCTCCGTCTGGCTGAGGTAGTCGAGTACGTCGTTGAGGAACGCGTACGGTATCCCGCATACCCTGAACGCCTCCTCCTTGGACACCGGCCTGCCGTGAGCGTACTCGAACTCGAGCACCGAGCGAGCATAGTCCTCTATCTTCGTCCTACGGATCTCCTCCTCCGCCGTCTTCCTGCCCTCGACTGCGGGCTCGAAGTACGGATCGATCGTGAGGGCGTGGTCGAAGCACCTGAGCGCGCTCTCGGGGTTCCCGACATGCAGCATCGCGTAGGCCTTGCTCTTCCAGGCCTCCTTGTCGTTCGAATCCAGACCGATGGCGCTGTCATAGGCGGATGCGGCCTCGTCGTACGCCTCGAGCTTCTCCATGACCTGGCCCTTGCTCGTCCACACCTTCGAGTCCGAATCGTCGATCTCGAGCGACTTGTCGTAGCACTCGCTTGCCTCGGCGAACATCTCCATGCTCGCGTACAGGGCTCCGAGCCGGTACCAAGCGGTTCTGTCGTCGGGATCGATCTCTAGCGACTTGAGATACGACCTCACGGCCTCCTGCTTCTCCCCCTTGGCCTCGCAAGCCTTCGCCCTGCTCGTCCACAGGTCCTTGTCCACGGCGCCGCTTCGTATCGCTTCGTCGAAGCATCCCAGCGCCTCTGACACCCTGTTGACCTTCAGCAGGGCCATGCCCATGTACTTCAGGGCGGAGACGTCGTTCGGAGCATACCTCCGGGCCTCGTTGAACGAGTCGATGCTCTCCTCGTACCTGCCGTTGGCGGCCAACGCCCTGCCGTGGTCCACGTGGAAGTCGGGTATGTTCGGCAGTATCTCGATGGACTTCTGGAAGTCCGCCAGCGCTTCGTCGTACCTCCTCAGCTCCAGGTATGCCTTCCCACGGTTGTTCAACACGAACGGCTGCTTCGCATCCAGCTTCAGGGCGTTGTCGAGAGCCTCCGCCGCCTGGGCCGCCTTACCCGCGTGCAGCATCAACAGCCCTTTCCTGTTCCAGAGAAAGACGTCCTTCTGGTCGATCGCAATCGCCTTCTCATAGCTCGCCAGCGCCTCGTCGATGCGGCCCAGCTTCTCGAGCGCGCCCGCCTTGTCGGCCAGCGCGGACTTGTTCTTGGGGCTGAGCTCCAGCAGGCGGTCGCACACGTCTACGACGGCCTCGTTGTCTCCGATTTCCTTGAGCGCCATCTTCTTCAGGTCTAGCGTGTTCATGTCGTCGGCGTCTATCGCCAACGCCTTGTTGAACGAGAACAGAGCGTCGGCGGGCTTCCTGAGCGAGAGGGCTGCGCTCCCTCTGTCGATGTACGCCTCCTTGTCGCTCTGCGAAACGGAGAGTATCTCGTCGCATGTCTGTATCACATCGGCGTGACGTTTCAGCGACTTCAGCACCTGCTTCTTCTCGTTCAGGGTCTCGATGTCCTTCGATGAGAGCCCGAGCGCCGCGTCGAGCGATGAGAGCGCCTCCTCCTTCCTGCCGAGTCCAACGAGTAGCCGCCCCTCTTTGAGCCTCAGGGCCGGCATCCCAGGCACGATCCTGATGGCGTTGCGCACGGCCGCCAGGGCCTCCTCGTCACGGTCAAGAGCCTCGAGTGCCTCGGACTTGAGCGTCCAGGCTTCCTGGTCCTTCTGGTTCGATTTCAGAATGTCCTCGTACCTGGAGAGCGCCTCCTCGTACCTCTCGAGCTTGACCAGGGCGCGTCCGAGTTGCTTCGCAGTCGGAGCGTCCTCGGGCTCTATGTCGAGGGCTTTCTCGAACGACTTCACGGCGTCATCGCGGTTCCCAAGCGCCGACGCGGCCTTCCCCTTGAGCCGCCAGAGAGGGGCACTGTCCGGTTCCGACGACAGGCCCTGTTTGATGTAGTCTAGGGCCTCCTTTGGCTTTCCCACCCTCATGAAGAGGGACGCGAGGTTGTGGAACACGTCGCCGTTCTTCGGGTCGTGCTTCAGCGCGAGCAGATAGGCCGCGATCGCCTCGTCCGGCCTGTTCAGCCTGTCGAGGGCGACTGCCTTGTCGAAGTGGGCCCCCTTGTTCGATGGGTCAACGGCGATCACCTCATCGCACACGCGGACGACCTCTCCGTCCTTCTGAAGCTGCTTATAGGCCTCCTTCAGGCTGTCGAGGACCGGTCGCTTCTCCGGAGCCGACTTCAGCGCTCTGTCGAGGGCCTTCACGGCATCGTGGGGCTTGCCGATCTTGATCAAGGCTGTTCCCTTGTCGTGCATCGTCTCGTGATCGTTCGGGTTGACGCTCAACATCCTGTTCGACCAAGACACGATCTCCGCGTGTCGTCCGAGCTCTTTGAGCGCATCCTTCTTCAGCCTCATCGCCGGATAGGAGCCAGCCGCAATCGCCAGAGAGGTCTCCGCGAACGTGAGCGCCTCGTCATACCTCTTGAGCGCGTAAAGCGCTCGAGCTTTGTCCAGGACTGCCTCGTCGTCTCTCGGGTCGAGTATCATGGTCCTGTCACAGACCTCGACAGCGGCCTCGAAGCGCTCAGCTCTCATCAGCGTCTTCCTCTTGTTCACCAGCACGTTGAGGCTGTCAGCGTCTATCTCGAGGGCTCGGTCGAACGAGGCAATGGCCTCGTCCGTCATGTCCAGCTCCTCCTGGACGACCCCGAGTTCGTTCCACAGCACAGGATTCGTCGGCTCGAGCGCTGCGGCCTTCGAGAAGCTCTTTAACGCTTCCTTCCTGTTGCCGAGCTTGTGCTGGATCCTGCCTATGCTGTCCAGAACGAAGACGTCCTTCGGGTCCAGCTTGAGCGCCTTCTTGAGCGCGTCGATTGCCTCCTCGCTGCTCCCGTCGTAGTTGAGCGCCGCCCCTTTGCCGATCCACAGTTCCTTGTCTTTGGGGTCTATGTCGATGCCCGACTGGAAGGTCTCCACCGCCTCGTGGTATCTGTCGTTCCTGGTCAGTGCTGAGCCCTTCCTCTTGATCGTGTTCAGGTCTTTGGGCTCGTGCTTGAGTATCATGTCGTAGTGTTCTATGCTGTCTGGGTCGAGCTCCAGGACGTGCCTATAGCACTCCATCGCGTCAGATATCTCGTCGATTTCCTCGTGCGCGGTGCCGAGCTTGGACCAGAACTTCGGCGACTCGGGTGCCTGTCCGACGGCCTTCTTGTGCCACGATATCGCCTCCTCGCCCCTCCCCTGTTTCAGCGCGGCCCCGCCAAGGACGACCATGGCCTCTGGGTTTCGCGGATCGAGCTGCAGCGCCACCTTGGCCGAGTCCTCAGCAATCGCATACCTCCCTATCTCAGCCGACCTCGCGCCCACCTTGGAAAACATCAGGGAGAAGTCGGGCTTCATCTTCTCGATGAACGCCAGGTTCTCTTTCTGTGCCGAGATCAACTTCCGAATCGCGGAGAGGGCGGCGTCTTGCTTTCCGGCGTCCATGAGGGCGTCTATCTTGGCCAGGTCCTTGTTGGCCCTGCCCAGCAGCTTCTTCTCCTTATTGAAGAGAGAGTCAAAGAGGCCCAAAGTCCCATCACCCTGGTACGGTGTGACTTGAATGGTTTGTCTTCATAAAGCATTTTGCAGAACCCCCAATTGGTCGAAGCTACGTTCCGACGTGCGTCTCCAGCTCTCCGTCTGACGAACTACTGCGGCCGATGCGAGGGGCGGACGGGAGGAAGCGGCAGCCAGAGCGACATCTTGGTCGCGCGTCCTCGTGCCGCTGGCCAGAGTTCGTCAGACGATTCAACTGAGTTCGGAGGCAGGAAGCATTGATTTTATATAATATAACCAACATTATAGGAGGTTTGCTGACGAAACGTCAGACGATAAGCTCAGATGGGATGCAATGCTGAACAGGAAGACAGCGCAGGCCGCGGCGCGGAACGCCCGAGCGATCGACTGGGTCCGCACCCACACCGTTCAAGACCTGAGCGACCTCGCCGATGAGATGAGAGCCCATGGAGAAGATGTCCAAGACATCGTCGATCTACTGGATGAGATCAGGGAGATCGAGACAGGCCTCTGCTCGGAGGAGGAGACCGTTCAGCTGGCGGCTGGATGAATGAAGGCGTTTGAGCACGCCTTCGAAATGAGGCGGAGGAAGAATCCTCGCCCTTCGGTCGCGCAGGCATTCGCGCCACATCGCTCTGTTCCGCCTCACGCCCTCTAGCAGGGGACGATGAAGCTCGATTGGGCGGTCGCCTTGGCGCATGCTTCCACTCTTGGAGAAGAGTCGGAGGGCCTCGTGCCTCCGCGGAACGGCGGCCCGCACCAGGCCGGACTCACGGGACTGAAGGTGCAGGTGCCGGGATTCGAACCCGGGCCGTTGGCTTTCGTCCCTCTCCATTTTTAGTTCTCCATGGAGGAGTTGGAAGGCCAAAATCCTGACCAGACTAGATTACACCTGCCTCTGTTGCCGAAGTAATCTGTCGTCTGATAAATACGTTTGTTCCGGAAGGGGCGTGGGATATGCACGCTCGTCAGTCGTTCCGCTCATCCGAACCTTCCGCTGGACACGGCCTTCGCCATGTCTGCTCTGCTTTCTCTATTGTCATCGTCACGTGGTCGACCGCCCGGAAGGCCTTGGGTCCCGTCTCGTACTCCTTCGTAACCTCTTCCAGCCCGACAAGGTCTGTCATCGTCCGTCTCCCTCGAAGGCACATTCGCGCGTCTTCGAGTAGCGGAGTTCCGCTTAGTAGATAGTCGTGCTTCACTTACAAGGGCAGGGGTTCGGGACGATAAATGAAGGCCCAGAGCGCTCGTGTTGCGCCCTTCAGCAACGCGTGAGGCGCAAAAGGTAATAATAGAGTAAGGTCCGTATCATCGCCTGAGGCCGATGTCAGTCCTTCCCAATCACGCTGCCAGGCTGTCCGCTTTCGTAATGTGCGTTCTGATGTGTTCTTCGATACCAAATCTCTGCGCAGACGTCGCGTCGGAACAGCCCTCCACCTATGCGGACGATCCCGCGGAAAGCCTGCGGTTCTCCGCACACAGTATGACCACGTCAGAGATGATCGAACTGCGCGACGCGCTGGGAGTGAGGGACGCCTCAGTTGACTACAACGTCATCGTAGATGGGTTCGGAACGGGCCTCGCTCCGCCCACGGAAGAGGGATGGCTGTCCATGGTGGGCACAACGAGAGTCCTGGACTCGATTGAGCACAGTCTAGGGGAGCTACCGTCATCGTTCGACCTGTCGCTACTCCCGACCTTCCCCGCCGTGGGCAACCAGAGAACGCAGCCCTCCTGTTCCGCATGGGCGGCAGCCTACTATGCCTATGGATTCCAGGAGGCTGCAGACCAGGGTTGGGAGCAGGCAGGCGAAGGGGCCGAGAACCAGCTGATATCTCCCGCGTGGACATACAGCAGGTCGAACAACGGCAGGGACATGGGGTCCTCCATGGACGAGAACATGATGGTTATCGTCAACTGGGGCGCTGCCACTCTGGCGATGATGCCATATGACGAGTACGAGCACCTCGATTGGGGGTCTCCAGATGCGTTCCGGGAAGCCCCTGCACACAGGGCAGCCGAGGTATTCACGATCAGCTACAGTGGCCAATCGACGATTGACCAGATCAAGACGCTCGTGACGGGCGGAGTGCCCGTGACTTTCGCCATCGACGCGAACCAGTATTATCCGGCTCTCATCAGTGATTTTGTCATCACTTCTGTGGAGTACAATTCTACGGTGCTGAACCATGCCCAGACGATCGTAGGGTTCGATGACTCTGTGACGGGCGACGACGAGATCGGCGCCTTCAGGGTCGTCAACTCGTGGGGAGATTCCTTCGCCGACAGCGGATACTACTGGTTCACCTACGACGCAATGATGGAGCTGGGCAATAGCAGCCTCGCAGTGCTCAACTACGTGACCGACGTGGCGGACTACGTGCCGAGCATGGTGCTCACCTGGCATTTCGACCCGGGACCTTCGAGGAGCGCCTCATTGGAGGTCGGTATCGGGTCGCCGTCAGCCCCGGCGCAGACGAAGGTGCCGTTCTTCACTCAGGACCTCTTTGCATCGCACCTCTACCCGGACTTCATGTGCCTCGACGTCAGTGAGTTCTCGCACCACTACGACGTGGGCGTGGAGGATTTCTACGTCTCGGTCGGCATATCGCAATCTAAGGGATATCTGTCTTCGTTCAAGGTCGGGCTGCATGAGACAGGGTTCGTTCCCGGGAGCCCCACCCATTCATCGGGGCAGTCGGCCGCCGTTCCGGTGATGAATCCGTGCACGGCAACCAATTCCCTGGAGTACTACGCCCACATCACGGCTGCCGAGGCGATGGACGCCGCAGAGCTTGAGTTCCTGTCGGCGGGGGCGGCGCCCTGGGTGGCCGTCGACCATGATTCGCACGACGGTTACGACTCTATGCAGTCAGGGGACATCAGCCACATGGAGAGCTCGAGATTGCAGGTGGAGGTCGACGGACCTGCCAACTTATCGTTCCTCTGGAAGGTGTCTTCGGAATCGAGCTGCGATGTCTTGTCCTTCTCTGTCGTCGACTCAGACTTCGAGGAGGTTGCGAGCGGGGACGTGGGCTGGGAGGAGGTCACCTTCGCGATAGGCCCCGGCTCACACACGCTGCTTTGGAACTACTCCAAGGATCCATCGGCGGACTCGCTGCAGGATACAGCGTGGATAGACTCGCTGTCTGTTGTGGCACCGATACCGGCCTTCTCCTTGGAGCAGAGCTATGAGGTGGTGTACGACGTGCCCCTGACTGTGACGCCGCTCGATGTGAGCAACCCGGCGGGAGGGAATGTGTCCTTCTGGTACGTCTGGGGAGACGGCGCCGAGGGGCCAGGCGACGCCACAGCCCCATACTCTGCATCGCACGCATACACTGATATGGGCGACTATGACCTCGTGGTCTACATGGAAGACTGCTATGCTGTCAACGTCAGCGAGTCGTCGACAGTGACGGTGGTCGACGAGAACCAGAAGCCGGAGATAACGGCCCTGGAGGTGGAGCCATCGGCACAGTATCACGAGCCTGGAAGCATGGTCTGGGTCAACATGACGCTTCGCGACGAGGAGGGTGACGACGTCAGGCTCGTCTTCGACATGGGCGACGGCGACCTGCACATCGTAGATTGGTTTGGCACCGAGCCGAGAAGACCAGAGACCGTCTCGGTACAGCACTCGTATGCAGAGGGCGACGAAGCACCCTATGTCGTCATGGTCACGGCTTATGACGCCGTCTCTCATTCCTCACCCGGGTGGAACACCGCCTCGGTTGACGTCCTCGTCAACACTGCACCCACGGCTTCGTTCGTGGCGTACCCCATGTCCGGCGATGTCGGAACTCTGTTCTCGTTCGACGCATCCTGGAGCAGCGATTCCGAGTCTGCATGGGAGTCGATCGAGGTGCGTTGGGATTGGCAGGGAGACGGCAGTTGGGACACAGAGTGGTCTACGGAGAAGACGGCGGATCATGTCTTCGCCGTCTCGGGGTGGTACGAAGTGACCTTGGAGGTGCGCGACGTCAACGGTCTGACTTCGTCGACGACGGTTCAGGTCGAAGTCATAGGCGAGCCGATACCGGAGTTCCCTACTCTGCTGCTCCCCGTGCTCGCGCTGATAGCGGCATTTGCCATAATGCGCAGGCGGACCAGGTAGACGAACTGCGCTTCCTGACGACGACGGTTTCCTGTGAGTCCACATCGTGCGCCTGGTTCGGCAGGAGACCCTGCTGAACGACGCCGGTCTTCGCCGGTCTTCTGCATGAGGGCTGGCTCGGACTTCAGCACGGATCCACTGGTACGGGAGGGCGCATTTGGAAGCCCGCCCTGGAGTCGTGATCCGGAAGGCTCATATCGCTGCCGTCGAAATGGAGTACTCCAGAGAGCAGTCAGGCCCGTCCAAGTCGCCCTCTCCAGTGTTGAAGAAGGTGCAGTCACAGGGGAGAGACAGGGTCTGTTCGTCCGCGCGAACGCCATCCATGGGCATGTAGTCCATCAACACCACTTCCGCCATGTCGTTGTTGTTCACGTTCCAGACGTCGTACACAAGGATGGAGAGCCTGATTGATTGCGCCCTCTCACTCAAATCCACCAGTGCGTCGAAGCAGCACTCCAGTCGCTCAGCGCTGGGGAAGACCTCGCTGCAGAATGTGTATTCGTAGCAGGCATCGCCGTCGTAGCAGACCAGGATTTGAAACCGCACGTCGGGATAGTACTCCATTCGATAACAGCTCGAATCATAGCCCTCGAATTCGAACCGCGTTACAGATATCCGCACTCCCCCATTCCCTTCGTCGAAGAAGTCGGCGTTGTCGCCTATCCCATCTGAATCTGAATCGTCCGTCTCGGAGGGGTCATGGGGGAACACGTCGGCACTGTCGCCGATGCCGTCTCCATCAGAGTCCCTGAACTCGCTGGGATCCGATGGAAACGCATCAATGTCATTCGGCACACCGTCGCCGTCGATATCCCCGGATGCCTTCGTTGGGGATGTCGCCGGGCTCGCAATGGCGAAGGAGAAAAGTATGATTGTCGACATCAGAAGCACTGCTGCGGCTGACATGACGCCGTTGCCCCCGAGACTCTTGGGAATAATCGGTATATTTCCTCCCCCGATGGATTGACCGCCCAGTGGATAGTGATTCCCAATCCCGCTAGAAATCACTTTCTGCCACTGGAACGAAACGCTTAAATACTATTTCGCAACACGATTGTCGTTTCCACGCCGACTGACTCTCGCTTGAAATCTGCAATTGGTTTCGAATGAGGAAGTGTGAAATATCAACCCCTTCATTCAACAATCCTGTGAACAGAAGGACGCTCGAACTTGTGTTGGAGGCATCGTCGGTCTGCATTGCTGCGACCGTGTTTCTAATTGTACTCCAGGCATCGATGAAGCTCGACGGCGGAGTCCGTTTCGACGCTTTCGAAGGCAGGGATGCGATGCTGGTCCTTTCGGTTGCATTCATGGCCTTGGGCTCTTATCTATTCAGACTGAGCTGGAGGTCGCAGGTGAAACGGCAGCCGGCCGAGGTCGCTGAACCCGCATTGGAGGAGTCCGCCGAGGTCGCACACTCCAGACCCGAGCGGGAGACAACCTTCATAAGTCCGATGAGTGAGGATGAGAGTAGACTGTACGAAATGATCTCCGAATCCGGAGGGGAGATGCTCCAGATGCACATAGTGTCGTCGAAGAAGTTCTCCAAGGCAAAGGTCACGCGGCTATTGGACAAGCTTGAGAAGAGGGGACTCGTCGTACGCGAAAGACAAGGTATGACGAATCGAATTCGGCTCATCCGATAGCCGACAGACGGAACGTCGACGGCCGTCAGTGACGAAATAATCACATGTGAAACCGATTTCAAGCGAATCTATTCGTCCTGTTTCATCGTATTACACGCGCTACAGTCAGTCAGGTAGCATGAGTCTATTCCTGAGGGGGGTTGGAATAATACTGGAAATGAAAGGAAGAAGTATACTGCTCGCTCTCGTCCTGGCGTTCTGTGTGGCATTGCCTGTCGGCAGCATGGCCTCTGCCACGGAACGATCGACGGCCGAATGGGCAGTCTACATGTATTTCGGAGCAGACAACGACTACTACCAAGCCACCGAGTTCTGTGTCGAGCAGACACTGAAGGCTCTGGAGGAGACGGAAGCTGACCCGGCAAGCGTGGTCGTTATTGCGCTGGTGGATGGTCCTAATAATGGGGACACAAAGGTGTACGAACTCACGAAGGACGGGCGGGTAGATATCACCCACTCGGCCTTTGGCACCGGCAATGCAGAACGAACAATGACCGACCCAGAGACGATGATCGAATTCCTCGATTACGCTCTTCTGGAGTTTCCTGCAGAGAGTTCGATGCTTGTGCTGAAGAACGGTCATGCTTGGTGTGGAATATGCCCGGACAACGACAACACGGGGAACGAGAAGCTCCTGATGCCGATTGATGGCCTCGCCGGCGCCCTTGAAACGGTGTACGACGACGTCGAGGGCGCTTGGATCGACGTTCTCATGTTCGATGGTGACAACATGGGCTCCATAGAGGTGGCGTACGAGCTGAGAGAGGTGACAGACTACTTCGTAGGCTCGCAACAGCAGATACCTCTCGAGGGGATGCCCTACTACCTGTTCATGTCTGACCTGGTCAACGCGCCCGATATGTCTCCGGAACAGGCTTGCATAAGGGTGGTCAAGGACTACGTGGATTTCTACAACAACACGGAAGGAAAGAAGACGCTTTACGACAAGCTGATAGCCAACTCTCAGATGGCAGTCACGGCAGCAGCCTTCCGAATGGGTGAAGGCGGAGAGAAGATCGAGGCCGTTGTTGAGTCTTTCAACACCTATCTGGACTATATGCTCTATGGGGAGCTTCCTGAAGCAATCGTGACAGAGGCGGAAGGCCTGGGAATCGACGTCTCGGCCAAGCTGGATCAGTGGATGTATCCTGACCCGACGACTGGCGAGTTGGTCTGGTCGTGGATCCCGTTGGGCAGGAACAACATCTCGTCGGCAAGGGATGTGGCCCTCATTGGCAAGATGAACGATCAGCAGGGCTTTGAGTGGCTTCCGGACGTGTACACATGGCTGTGGAGCATGTCTGCGCTGACGAACTACGACGCATACGGCGACTCTATCCCGCCGAGCGGCGATACGCCCTTGAGACCCGAACTGACCGAGCTGAAGGACCCGTTCATCCGAATGCTGCTTGAGGACTTCATGGAAGCGTTCGGCTACGTGGAATCTGGAATATACCGCGGCATTTGGAACCCCGACAGCCTGACCGGCGAAGGCGCCCTTGTTTGGGTGTCTCAGTGCCATATACTGGACCGCTCGGGCAATTCGTTCCCGCACGGACTCAACATCTGGTTCCCGCCGACTTGGCTTCAGTGGGACGAAGACGATGAATGGAGCGACCTGTTCAACAAGCCGATGACGTATACTTACTCTGGCATCGGTGTCTGGATTGGCATTGAAGTGCTGATTCCGGCAGAGTACTACTGCATCGACTGCCCGGAGATGTATCAGGATATCGGCCTGGACTTCACTGAGGAGACCCTATGGATGACCCTCGTTGATGTGTACTACGATTCGAGATGGCTCATCTACGGCTACCCTGGCGGGGGAAAGCCGTAAAGACAGACGCGCAGCCTTCTGTGAAGGAACATGGCGTCCCTCCGCGGATGAAGTGGATGGCCTCTGGGGCGAGCCGCGAGAGAACGCCCGAAACCCTTTCTCCTTATCATTCTATTTCGATTCTGCGGTCAAGACGCCTTCTATGTAATAATAGTAACAGGTCCACGTAGTCGACGGAGCCGTCTGCGCTCCCATGCGACCGTCTCTCGCAGCCTTAATGTCACAGGATGTCTTCACGAGCTGGTGTGGAGACCTTTGCCGAGGCAAGGTCACTCGTGCCGGACCCTGCCTACGAAGAGAGGCGTAGAAGATCGATAACCGAACTCGACGAGCTGTTGTCGACGAATTCCATTGATGAGCCGATAGCCGACCTGATGAGACGCTTTGCCCGCATCCCGTGCTGTTTCACCATTCAGAGCTGCTGCGGACACTTCGTGACCGCGGGCGGCAGAGAGGAGACTATCATGAAGTCGGTCCTGTGCCTTTGCGCACCGGACTCTGTCGTCCGCTATCGAATCGCCTATGTGGCGTTCTGTGTCCAGAACGACCCCTTCGGCCGGAGTTTCCTTAATGACCTCCGTTCAGTGCAAAACGTTGGCCCCGACTACATCCAGTTCGGCAGTGCTGGCTGGTTCTGGGACCGGTGTGCAAACAGTTATGTGCTGCAGGTAGAGCCAGACAGGTACGTTTCCGAGGACAGTTGCGAGGTCAGCGTGAGCGAAGCCGTCCATAGCGAGACGATCAGAGACAAGTTCCTCTCAAGACTTGATGAGGTGATTGGCAGACACATCGAGCTTCAGGACTGAGGTAGTTGAAGCTCTGACATTCGAGGCAACGTCCGACGATGAATGTAGAAGCAGCATCGAAGGCCATGCTTCCTCCATCGGAATGTCTGCCGCCTGCGCTGTCGTTGCGATTGCCACGTGTCGATTCACGACCGAAGGAGGGGGCTCGCACTCGAGCCACAAGAGCGGTGAGACTGTGAAGGATTCGCCCAATGTGCTCATTCACTGCGGCGATGCGGTCATTCCGTGTGGGAAGGTTTCTAGTGGGGTAGGTCGACTCCGCTTCCGATTCACTGGCTGTAATTCAATCAGGCCGGATTGAGACGCGGGAGAACGCAACAAACCCTTTCATTCTTTCTCTAACCCCTGGAGTTACGCTTACTGGAGCAGAGAGGGCGAGCGGGAGACCTGGGCAATATATGAGAGAGTACAGATCAGAGGCGCTGACACACATTGTCGACTTGGGTGGCAGCGGCATCGTGACCTGCCTACAATGATGGCCAAGGAGGAGGATGGTCGAGATGAGAGACACGGGTTTCAGATGGTATGAGCTTGGAAGCATGGATTGACAGGGTTGCCAACTCCGAGCTAACACATTTATAGCTGCAAATGTGTTGAGGACACTAGCCAGGTTCGAAGTTTCGATGGATCGGAGGGACTAGAATGGTTATGTTCAGTGTGAGTGGCCGTTCATCACATGTGTCGGTGATTCTTGCAGTAGTAATCTCGTTTAGCATGATCGGAACAATCTTCACAGCCGATTCAGCGGATGGTGCGACGGCGGAGGAGACGGTTCTCCGCATTGGATTCATGCAGAAGGTCGACAGCTTGAATCCGAACATCGGGCTTGCGGATGCGTCTCGCATGCTCTACGGCCTCGTCTACGACTGCCTGATGACCGTTGATGAAGATCTCAGCTCCACGTCGAACCTGGCGCTTGGATGGGGAGTTGCGGAAGACTTCGAGCCATACGGCTCAGCATGGGATTACAACCTCACCCAACACGCTCTCTGGCACGACGGAGAGCCGTTCACTGCGGACGACGTCGCGTTCACTTTCAACCTGAACTGCCAGAACTACGTGACGATGTGGGCCTACCAGCCGTACGCGTACTACATGAGCTACGCCGAGGTAATCAATGACCACACTGTCAGGGTGCATTTCTTCGATAGAGCCACAGCCGACCCGATGGCGGTTGCATTCGGTTCATCCATGTTCATTCCAATACTGCCGAAGCACTTGATGAGTTCCATGACGCCAACGGACATAAGCTTCAACTGGCCGGGAGTGTTCGAAGGCTCCAATCCGCCGATCGTCGGCACTGGACCGTTCATGGCGACAGAGGCTATCCATGACGATTGGCTCGTCGGGGACAAGCTCACGCTAGTGAAGAACCCTTACTACCATTGGAAGACGGACAAGCCTGGCAGCCCCGAGGTCAAGTTCGATAAGCTCGAACTGCACTTCTTCAACGACGCGACCGCGATGGCACTCGCTCTGGAGATTGGCGACCTCGACGTCGCGCGGTTTCCACCCCGCGAGTACACGACCTTGAAGAACAAGGTGGAGGGCGGGACCCTGCCGAACATCGAGACTTATGACGGGCCCACGTGCACGCAATACTGGACGCACATCCTTATCAACTTCAACAATGCAGGGCCCAACCCGTCTCGCTTGGACCCAGTCATAAGGCAGGCCATGGCAATGGCCACGAACAAGGAATACATAAACGACAACCATTACCTCGGTCTTGGAGCGCCAGGGTCGACGCTGATATCGCCGGTGAACGAGGAATGGCATTACGAGCCAATGGCGTCGGAGCTTTACGTATACGACCTCGAGGCGGCTAACGAACTTCTCGAGGCGGGCGGATACAGGTACACGGCAGAGTCGCCGGACGTGAGGGTTTGCACCTCAGACAGCTACGCCTACCAGGCGGGCCTCGTCCCTGAAGGAACGCCGCTCACCTACGAAATGGCCCTCAGGCATGAGTATCCTGAGGAGAAGGACATAGCGATATACCTCCAGTGGGAATGGGCGAAGATCGGCATCGAGATCAACTACGCGCTCATGACGGAGGCAGCTCTCGGCGCGGTCGTTTACGGTTATTCATATGACACGGCGATGTGGTGCTGGTGGTCAGACCCTGACCCGAACTACATGCTCTTCTGTCAATCGAAGGCAGCCTGGCACGGGTGGAGCGACAACATGTACTACAGCCCCGAATACGACGAGAACTACACGAGGTCCGTACGAGAACTCGACGTGGCGATGAGACAGTCATACGTTGATGGCTGCCAGAGGGAGCATTACCGCGATGTTGGCTATATCATCCTGGACTATGTTAGCCAGACATATGCCTGGCGAACGGACACCTTCTCGGGATGGGGCGATTGGGAAGCGAATCCCGGGAGGAGCATCGATGCGTTCTGGGGCGGCAATCCGCTGTACTTCGACCTGACGCCTGCGGGCTACGTGCCTCCCGAAGAGACATGCGTGTTCGTGAGTTCGGCCGAGTTGAATGGAACAGAGGGGGAGAACGGGTGGTATGTTTCCGACGTCACGGTGACGCTCGACGCGTTCAGCCTGATTGACGACACCGTTGCGCCGATAACGAGTGCCACGGTCTCAGGCACATCGGGTGATAACGGATGGTTTCTGTCACCGGTGACGGTCGAGTTGACCGCGTACGACGACTTCAGCGGAGTGAGCGCCACGTACTATTCCATTGATGATGGCGCCTGGAGCGTGTACTCAACCGCCCTGGATATCTCGGGAGAAGGCGCTCACGATATCGCGTACTACTCTGTCGACGAGGAAGGGAATGAGGAGCATGAGAAGACCGTGTCAGCGAACATCGATCTGACCTCGCCCACTCTGTCGATCGACCTCTTTGACGGGCACGAGTTCAGCTCCCCAACGGCGTCGATAGATCTGTCATCTTACGATGACGTCAGCGGGATATGGTACTGCGAGCGCTCGCTGGACGGAGGCGATTATGCCGAGTGCGCCATCGATCATGTGGTCCTCACCGGCCTGTCGGAAGGCAACCATACGCTCGACGTCAGGGCGTATGACGAGGCTGGCAACGCGGCGGAGGATTCAGTTTGGTTCCTTGTGAACATAATCCTGCCGGGCACGAACCGTTCTGTAGACTATCTCTGGTACGACATGTTCGGCCATCCAATCGGCGAGCACTACGACTGGAGGGCCAACACCTCACAGGACGAATGGCGCTTGACGAACGAGTTCCCCTACCTGTACATGTGGGAGGGACCGCCGCCAGGCAACACGTATATCCACACATTCTCCCGTCTGAACGTCACTGGAAGTGACATGCCCGAGCTCAGCATGAACGCGAACCCGGAGTTCCTGCCGTATCTCGGCACGACGCGCGGCGGCACGGCCGTGCTCGACTGGCACATGGACTATCTGACCTATGACGAGGCGGATGCGAAGCTGTCCGAAGGTGCGATGTCATGGTTCGACGGCTGGTTCTGCGAGCTCATGGGGAACACGACCCTGGACGAGCAGGCGGCAAAGACCGTTCTGGGAATCACGGACCAGGGGTTCGACGACTTCGAGACGTGGTGGACGGCGAACGGCCTGGACGTCAAGTTGGCCTGGAAGGCATGGATGATTGACGAGGCCAGCAACGACCGCCTCGCGATATACAATGCTTACGACTACGACCTCCAGTTCCTGTACTTCGAGCTGGATGCCGATAAGGTGGGCGACGAGGTCGTCGTGACATTCGACGCGGTCAGCTGGGGCGCGGAAGCGCTCATGTTCAGATGGCTCCGGGAGGCGTTCATGCCGACCGAGTGGTACATGGAGGACATGCACCTGAGCGCGACCATCGGACCGGAGACGGCCGACATGCACTTCGACGCCGCGGTCCAGTACGCGCTGTACGCATACGAGTCCGTCGAGGACGGCACTCCATGCTGGGTATGGGAGGCGATGCTGCAGGATTACATCGAGTCCACACTGCTGCACCCGTACTCCGACTTCGACCCGTATGCCGACCTTGATTACCTGAACCGGGCGCCTGGAAGCGACTGGTACGGCTCCATGATGCCGTACGACTACACGCCGGGCGCGTGGAATCTGTTGGAGAACGAGACGCTAACGTTTGAGTGGCCGGAAGAGGAAGTGTGGTTCTTCGCTCACGACATCGACGAGCTCGGAACGGGGACGATTGTGGATGGTACGCTCGAGTTCTTGGCCAACATGACCGTGCAGTACGCCGAACCGATGCCTTCAGACTTCTCGGAGTCCATCACGATAGACGAAGAGGCACGGCAGATCTGCTTCACTGGCCCGATCGATATGTGGACTTGGTCCCATGATCAGATTGCCCATGAATGGCTCTCGGATGAGTGGGACCGACTTGGCATCCTGCCCTACGGGGTTCCTCTCATCGAGTTCAGACCGTCTGGCTACGGGACCGCGCTGTCTTCAGCGGGGGACGATGACCCCGATTCGTATGCATCCCCCGTTCTGGCTTCATCCGCACTGTTGGACCATATATCCTACAGAGTAGACGACGGGGAATGGCAGACCTACGTTGACCCATTCGTGATCTCCGAAGATGGCGTTCACACGCTCGAGAGATACTGCGTCGACTCCGAAGGCAACGAGGAGGACGTGCGCACGCTGGAAATCAAGATAGACAAGACAGCTCCGGAACTGACCATGACGACCGCCGATGGAGCGGAGTTCAGGGTAAACGACGTCAACATCTCGTGGGTCTGCGAGGACGTCTGCAGCGGAGTCTACAGCGTTGAGTACTCGGTAGACGGTGGTGCATTCGTCGATTGCGCGGATCGTTCATGGGCGGTGATCCCGGATCTGTCGGTGGGCGATCATGAGGTCACGATATCTGTCTGGGACTACGCCGGCAACGAGGAGATTCAGACTCTGTCGATAACTGTGGAGTCTGGTGACGGAGGAATAAGCAGCGAGGTGCTGACGCTTGGCCTGGCGGGCGTGTTAGTGGCTGTCGCTGTGCTGGTTTTGGCAGTATACTTGATGAGGAGACGGAAGCCGAAGAGCGATGGACCGAGCGGCCCCACTTGAGAGTGCGTTGCGACTGCTACAAGAACCGGATAGGTCGGACTTGATTCTGACCTGTCTGGCTCAATGTCTAATCAGCAGAGATTGGAGTTTCGGAGAATGCACCAAACCCTTTCACTTTCTGATTTCAGTCAACAATGTTAGCGTCGGCGAGTCCGCAAGGCTGAAATAGCGTCGTCGCGTTCACTGACTTAGGTGGTCAAGTGATTCGGGGGAGAAGTATATTATCGATTGTCTGCTGTGCGCTCTTCTTGCTGACATGCTTTGTAGGCGTTTCCGACGAGGCTGCGGCTAAGCCGCTTGATGCAAGGGGGACCGTTGAGTTCAGAACGGCGTCGGGGTCAGACGCGGAAGAATACTACCTTGGTGAAACCGTATATATCTACATCAAATGCAACGACCGTGCAGGCGCACTTGGGCCACGGTTCAATTGTAGAGTGACCGATAGCCAAGGAGGTACTCAGTACGAAGAGGACTTCTATTCGGATGGCTTTGAAACGACGGAGACTTTCATAACTGAACAGTCGGACCCTACGGGAACTTGGAAAGTCGTCTTGAAATATTTTGACCACTTGACTCCACCGAATGGACTTAGACTTGATACTGATACTGTAGAGGTGCTCGTTAGTGAAGAGCCCGAGTTATGGAGCAAGTACGACGAGGCAGCTGGAACGACTGCAAGCGATTCATCTG